>JBDRJV010000022.1:0-221003 GCA_043814605.1 Candidatus Omnitrophota bacterium
CCGAATTTACTTTCTGCTAAAGCCATCAGGTTAGCATCATTATCAACCAATACAGGGATTTTTACTTTAGGTTGAAGAGCCTCTTTCAGATTCACATTTTTCCAGCCGGGAACATTTGTCAGATCAAAAACCATTCCTTTATCAAAATGGACCCTGCCGGGAACACCAATACCTACTCCGTGCACACGATTGCCTTTATAGGTGCTTTCTGCTTTAAGTTTTATTATCCTGATCACCAGCTGCTCGATCAAAGCATCTTTATTATAATCCTTGGTTTCAAACGAAGAAAATCCCTCGATTTTAAAACCTTTATCCCAAAAACGCACCAGAGCCACTTTCACAAACGTACCTCCGAAATCAACTCCGATTGTATAGCGACAATTTGCAACCTTACGCCGATCCTGATTCATGATTTCTCCTTATCTTAATATATATTCCTAACTGCATGAACTTCGCCGAATTTTTGCAATTTTTAACATTTACCTGTGCTTTTTTATTAATAGAACTATTATTTACAAAACAACACCCAAAATATTATGGTTGATTAAAAGTTAGTTATGTCTTATCCGGTAGGATTTGTCCACTTGCCTGTTAACTTAAATAATTAATCAGATTAGCTAACATAATCTTTAGCTGTTTTCTATGCACAATAGAATCTATAAGTCCGTGTTCTAATAAAAATTCTGAGCTTTGAAAACCAGGCGGTAGTTTCTGTCTGATTGTCTGCTCAATAACTCTCGGGCCGGTAAAACCGATCAAAGCTTTGGGTTCAGCAATGATCACATCCCCCAAGCTGGCAAAGCTGGCCATAATCCCTGCCATAGTAGGGTTGGTCAAAACAGAAATGAACAGCAGACCTTTTTCTTTATGTTTTGCCAAAGCAGCGGATGTCTTTGCCATTTGCATCAGACTGAACATCCCTTCATACATTCTCGCTCCGCCGCCGGAACCAGAGACAATGATCAGGGGCAAATTCTCTTGGGTTGCCTGTTCCGTAGCTCTAGTTATCTTCTCTCCTACAACAGAGCCCATTGAGCCCATAATAAAGTTAGAATCCGTAACTGCAAAAATTGCCTTTTTTTTACTAATTTCTCCCTTGCCCGTAATCACAGCATCTATAAGCCCGGTATTCTTTTGGTCCTGCTTTATTTTTTGAACATAGGTCTTTGGCCCCTTAAATCCGATAATATCCACAGGCGCCATCTTAGCGTCAAATTCCTTAAATGTACCATCATCCACTAAAAGAGACATCCTGTCCCAAGCCCCTAGAATAAAATGATAATCGCATTTAGGACAAACGCTTATATTCTCCTTAAGCTGTTTATTGAAAATGATTTGCCCGCAACCAGAGCATTTTGTGCATAAGCCGCCGGGCATATCTTTTTTCTTAATTTTTACTATTGTATATTTTGGCTTTCCAAACATTATATCTTCTTTCTAAATTTCCAAGCTGTCCTATTTCAAGCCGTAATAACCCATTTTTAGAGTTAAAGATTATCTAATTACCTTACTATATTTCAACACATATGTGATTCTTACCAAACACAGCCCTGCACAGAATAGCCCAAATTAAAGACATGAACTAACTACAGATCATCGACAAGCGATATCTGCGGTCATCAGTCAAACATCTGTGATTATCTGTGCGGCTCTGTTATTTTGCGACAGAGCCTATATTAGCATAAACTGCACTTATTGTCAAAACTACTTATCCTTGCATTGTCCATAATTCTATCAGATTATTTTAATGCTCATAACACATTTTATAACAATATGTTAACGTTTTGACCTAAACTTTAGCAATCCAAATACTCCGTATAATATAAAACAAGCGGATATTACTAAAATCACCCACATCGGATTTGAGAATTCTGAAAGTTTTGAAGAGACAAACATAAAGATAAGAAATCCTAAATTCATGATTATGCCTAAAATACTGAATATTCTCCCTCTCATATTAGACGTTATAACTTCATGTATTAATGTGTTGGCGGAAATAAAAATCGGCCCTACACTTATGCCTATTAATACGGAAAGTATCATCGCTATATAAATTTGCGAAAACATTTTCAATAAAACAACGAAACATCCGATAAAAATACCGCTTGAGATCAGGCTGAAAAATATGATTCTAACCTTGGAGATCTTATCAAAAAACCTTCCGCATATCAATGCTCCCAGAAAGAAACCGACTCCTATAAATATTGATAATACCCCCAGATCTCGGGTTACAGAACTGAAAACATTCTGGATAAAGACAATCGCCACGATGTAAAGCGCTCCGGAAGCTGACATAAGCATAAAAATAGTAAAAAAAACAAACCGCAAATAAGGATTAGCTGCGACATATTTAATTCCCTCTTTTATATCAGAAAATATGGATCCATTTTTCATTGCAGTATCATCACCTGTATTGATCTTTATTTTATTTCTATTCTTTACATTTACAAAACAAAGCAGCAGGCCGGAGATAAGATAAGTAAATGAATCAATATAAAACCCGGACCTCGCCCCCACTTTTTCTATCAAAGTACCTCCTAATCCTACCCCAAGGACAGCCGCAATCATCATCGTTGTATTTGTCAGAGAATTAGCAATCAGCAGATTCTCTTTATCTACCAACTCAGGGATTATGGAAAATTTTGATGGAAGAAAAAAACAGCTTGTTGTAAAAACAAGAAAAACGCTGATATAAAGCGGCACAAGCGTGTTCATTTTCACAAACCATAGAGGAATAAGCAGAACCAAAACAGCTCGGATAATATCACTTATAATCATCGTGTACTTATAATTCCAGCGGTCGACATAAGCACCGGCAAAGGGACTGACCAAAAAAGAGGGAATGATCGTAAACGACATTATCTTAGCCAAACCAAAAGCTGAACCGCCGGTACGGTTATAAATCAAGGCAATCAAGGCCATCTGATTAAGTCTATCCCCAAACTGGGAGATGATTTGGCCAAGCCAAAAACAAAAAAAATTCTTTTCTTTAAGAACATAACTGAACTTATTCAAAAGATTTTCCCCTATTTATGAAGTTTGGCTTACCATCCGTTGTACTATCCCCAAGAAATGTTTACACTTTTAGGTTATGTTTAACTCTTTTGGACCTTGAAATACATAACTCGATCTTAGAAACTGCAAATACAGTTTCTATGTCCGGATTCACCTCGCCAAGGCGGGGTCCGCTCGGAGTCCCGCATGAAGCAAGACGAGAATGCCTGTCCGCCAATTTTTTTGGCGGAAGTAAAAATAGTTTTCATAACCGAACAACTACTTGCCTTTCACTTTGGCAACACATCTTTAAGATTGTATCCATCCCCCTTCGCTTTGTTAAGCTTCGGAGGATTGATAGCTTTGCTTCCATAAAATAGTTGATGGCCTGCCATCCGTAGCTCTGTTTTAACAGCGCGAAGCATGGAGCCCACGAGAGGAGTCGCCTACTACGTAAAAAACTTCCTGTTTTTTGCTGCGCAGGCCCACCCGTTTCACTGCCACTCGCAGTCCTGCTCGTTCTTCCTCCCACCTGGTCGGCGTTCCCGCCTAGCCATCTCGATTGTACCTCCCTGTGTCGGCGAGGCTGGCAACTTGTTTCGACTCCTCGGATTGTCAATTTTTTGGAGCCCACGAGAGGAGTCGAACCTCCGACCTAAGCTTTACGAAAGCCTTGCTCTACCAACTGAGCTACGTGGGCACTCTCAGGTTACAGGTTACAAGCTACAGGCTTCAGGCAGCAAACTAAAATTCCAAATTTGAATTACTTGCAACATGTTACCTAAAACTTGCTACCTGCTTATATTCCAACAATACAAATCCCGTGTTTATCTGCTTCTGCAATAATATAATCTTTTTCTAAAACTAAGTCTTGCCTGCTTCAATTGCTAAAACAGCCACACTTTCTCTAATTAAAGTTTCAATTGTACTTTTTCCAATTAGCGGGATATCAAAACGCATATCCTGATTCGGCTTACTTACTTTGACCACAACTGCCCCGCCTTGGCAATAAAAATTAGCCCGTTTAATTGTTTCATCTGTGCCTTCAATTGCTTCTACGCTTAAAACAGTTTTATTTTTTACCACAACTGTCTGTCCAATATCTAATCCGGCAATTGCTTTAGCCAGTTTTAAGCCAAATTCAATATCTTGTTTTTGTTCTTCTGTAAGACTTTTTTTTGTCAATACTCCTATCGGAGCTAAATAATTTTTAATAAATGTTGTTGAATCTATCAGCTCAATTCCAATTTGCCCTAGACGTTCAGCTACAGCCCCTAATATTGTATCCGTTCTCTTATCCTTTAATTTAAAAAGCATTTTAGACAGTTCGATATCTAGCGCAATATTACTAAAAATTAATTTATGCCTGATTTGCCCAACCATAACGGCTTTTTTTATGTTTTCTTGTTTTAAAATTTTTAATAAAGTTTTTAATTCCCCGGCACTGATCCAATGTGTCCTGTCCGCTACTTGTTCAATTGCTTTGTCCGTTTCTTCTTTAATTGCAATCGCAATTACTTCTACCTGGGAATCTTTTGCCGCCTTGGCAAAAATTAAAGGCAGTGCCCCATTACCCGCAATTAATCCGATTTTATCCATTTAACTTCACTCCTGAGAATATAAATAGTAAAGAGCAGAAAGATCTTACTTTTTTTATTTTTTACTTTCTACTCTCTAATTTTAAGTAATATTAAAAATTTATAAAATCCGGCGTTTAGCTTCCCTTGCATAATCCGCGTTCAGAACTTTTAATAAATTTTAATAAATATGTAATATAAGGACCTTGGGGAATTTCATCTTTTATTCTTTTTAAAGCACTGGATATAGATAATTTTGTTTTAAATAATATTCTAAACGCTATTTTTAAATTACGGATATTTTTTAATGATACATCAGCTCTTTTTAAACCAATACTATTAACTCCATAAACTTTAGCCGGATGCCCATCAACCATCGCAAAAGGCGGGACATCTTGAATCACTTTTGAACATCCACCAATAATTGCTAATTTTCCGATACGGCAGAACTGGTGAATAGCCACCATCCCGCCAATAATTGCTTTACTCTCAACTTGCACATGACCCGCCAATGTCCCAACATTAGCAATAACTGTTTCATCACCAACCACGCAATCATGGGCTACATGCGAATAAGCCATGAATAGATTTTTGTTGCCAATAACTGTTTTTTTATTATCAACTGTCCCCAAATTAATTGTTACATATTCACGAATTATATTACCATCACCAATGATCACCTGCGTTTTTTCACCTTTATATTTTAAATCCTGGGGACTGCTGCCAATCACCGCACCTGTAAATATATCACAACGTTTTCCGATTTGAGTTTGCCCGGTAATCACACAGGAACTACCGATATTTGTATTCTCTGCTATTGTTACATGTTCACCAACAATAGTGTAAGGACCAATATTCACCCCTGTACCCAGCCTAGCTTTATGATGAACATTAGCGGTTGGATGTACACTAATTTTATTTTTCATGATTATATCCTAACATAGTTATATTATATTAAATACTTTTAATTTTTATTTAGATAAAATTAGGCCCTAAACATTGATATTCTTAAACTAAAAATCAAAATTATTTAGATTTTGATACTTAAAACTCTAAACACCTTTCAAGCTTTAAATTTAAGTTTTTATCTTTTTGTTTAGGGCATTAATAATTATAAAAATACACGGCCAATTATTGATCACCTAAAGAAAACATTAATGTCGCCTCAGCTACTGGTTTATCCGCAACTGTCGCACGCGCAAAAATCTGTCCTGTTCTCGACTTTAACTTTAATACGGAAACTTCAATTTTTAATTGATCTCCTGGTAAAACCATACGGCGGAATTTTACTTTATCAATACTCATAAAATAGGCCCGTTTACCAAGATTGCCCCGCTTACTTAAAATTAACACCCCGGCTACTTGCGCCATAGCTTCGACAATCAATACTCCCGGCATAACCGGACGTCCGGGGAAATGTCCTTGAAAAAAATGCTCATTAATACTAACATTTTTTATTCCCACAACAAAAGCATCTTCTTTTAATTCCAGAATTTTATCTACCAATAAAAACGGATAACGGTGCGGAAGAATCTTTTGAATATCATTAATATTAAACGGCGGTTCAGAATCAAAATTTTCTCCGGTTGCCTCAACCCCGGCTTTTGTCTGACGATCATGTAAATGTTTTATTTTTTTTAGCAACTTTATATTTAACGGATGTCCGCTTTTTATGCCGATAACATGCCCTTTGACCGGATGACCGAGCAAATATAAATCACCGATAAGATCACAAATTTTATGCCGGACATACTCATCTTCAAATCTTAAGGTATTATTAACAATACCATCTTTACCCACAACAACTGTATTTTCATAATTAGCCCCCTTGCCCAATCCCTGTTTAGTGAGATCTTCCGCTTCTTGCTGAAGGCAAAATGTTCGGCTAGGCGCAATTTCTTTTTCAAAAATCTCAGGCGTAAACTCAAAAGATGCATACTGTGCTTTTAACATAGGATGAGGATAACTCATTGTATAGGAAACACGAAAATCATTAGCTGGTAAAATCATTAATGAAGAATCTCCTTCTTCCATATAAAGAGGTTCCTTCGGTTGAAAATAACTACGTTGTGCACTCTGCTCTTTAATTCCCGCACTTTTCAAAATTTCATAAAATGGCAAAGCGCTTCCGTCTAAGCCTGGCAATTCCTCCGCATCTAATTCAATAATAATATTATCTATCCCTAATCCTACTAATGCGGCTAAAACATGTTCTATGGTATGGATTTCAACATTCTGGATTCCAATGGAAGTACGGCGAGGTCTTTCAATTAGATTAGACATGTGCGCCCTAACGCACGGTTTTCCTTCAAGATCAACACGTATAAACTCAATCCCATGATCTGCCGGACAAGGTTTAAATTTTACGTTAACTTTTTGACCTGTATGTAAACCAACACCTCTAAGCGCGACTGTTTTTATTATTGTTCTCTGGTTCTCTAACATTTCTTTCCTTTAAAGCATCTTCTAATACCGTAATTTTTTCTTCAAGTTTGCTCACTAGTTTGTATAAATCCGGTAATTTCTGCACACAAGCATTAATTCTTTTTGCTTTTTTGTGCGGTTTAGCTGGATACCCGGAAACACAGGTATTTTCCGGGATAGATTTTGTTACCCCTGCCTGTGCCGCAACAACAGCATTATCTCCAATTGTGATATGACCAATTACCCCGGCTTGACCAGCTAAAGTAACATTTTTTCCAATAATAGTACTGCCGGAAATACCCGCTTGTGCCACAATAATTGAATTTTCTCCGATTATAACATTATGTGCAATTTGCACTAAGTTATCAATTTTAGTCCCATGTTTGATCAAAGTTTTATCAAAACGAGCCCGGTCAATAGTTACATTTGAACCGATTTCAACATCATCTTCAATAATTACAGTTCCAATCTGGGGAATTTTTTGATGTAACCCTCGCACAGTCGCGAATCCAAAACCATCACTGCCAATAACTGTTCCGCTATGGATAATTACACGATTACCAATAGTAACTTTTTCTCTAATACTAACATGAGGATAAATTATAGTATTACTACCTATTTTTGTACTGTGTCCGATAAAAACACCTGCATATAAAACAGTATCATCGCCAATTTTAACATCATTATCAATAACCACATAGGGTTGAATCGCCACGTTACTGCCTAAATTAACATTTTCTCCGATAACCGCTGTAGGATGAATTCCCTGGAAATGGGTTACCGGGTTCGGAGCAATTAAAGAAAGTAATTTAGCAAATGCTAACGAGGGGTTTTCTGTAAGAATAAGTGGTTTTGTTGCTTTCTTTACATTATTAGTTGTAATTATAGCTGAAGCTTGAGTTATTTCTATTAAAGAAATATATTTAGGATTAGCCACAAATGTGATGTCGCCTTCCTTAGCTTCTTTAATCCCGCAAACACCATTAATTTTTACGGTTTCATCACCAACTACTGACCCGCCAATAAATTGCGCTATTTCTTTTAAGGTCTTTTCCATTGTTTTTCCTTACTATTAATTATCCTTTTTATAGCGCTTATTCAATAAATCAACAATTTCATCAGTAATATCCATATCCTTTGGCCCATCAATAATTAAACGATCGTCAATAATATAGGTAAGTTTTTTCTTTTTCCTAAGTTCTACAGAAATATTTTCAATATCTTTGAGTATTTCTCTTAAAATTCGGTCTTCATCTTTTCTAATATCCATCGTATTTGACCGAATATCCTCCTGAATCGCCAATATTTGATTCTTTCTCTCTTCTTTAGCCTCATCACTAAGTGTATCAAACCCTTCCTGTAACTTTTTAATACCATCTAATTTAGCCTTAACTGTAGTTTTTACCTTTTCCAGTTCTGCATTCGAATCAGCAACTTTTGTATAAGTATCAAAAATTTTTGCTAAATTTATATAAGCAATTTTCATTTCTTCTGCAGACACGCTCTGAACCATCAAGCCAAGGACTACAATACTAATCATCATAAAGTATAATTTTTTCATTTTACCTCCCTATTCTGGTTGTATTATTGTAACATATCAATATAATTTGTCAATAAGTTGCACAATAAGCATAAATATCTTATTTATGCTAAAATTCATGACTCATCGAGAAATGAAACCTGCCTCGGCTATCACCCTCTTTAGGATTTAAAGCATACCCATAATCTAACCTGATTGGCCCCAAAGGTGTTTTTACCCGGAACCCTGTGCCAATACTCGCTTTAAGTTTTAAATTATCCCAATGAAATTCATTCAGATTAGGCCAAACATTACCTAAATCGTAAAAAAAAGCCCATTTCAGGTTTTTGGCTAATTTATAGGTCCATTCTGCATTAAACACAGCTAAAATTCTTCCTCCTATAGGATCACCGTATTCTCCTTCCGGGCCGACTCTTCTTTCTTTATATCCCCGAATCGTGTTAGCGCCTCCGGCATAAAATCTCTCATAAACCGGCACATCCTGAGAATAATCAAAAGCCTCAACCAATCCGCCTCTTGTTTTTAATTCTAAAACAGACTTTTGCCCTATCTGAAAATAGATACTATCAGTTGTCTGATATTTAACAAAATCCTTATCTGCACCTAAAAATCCCCCTCCATATTCACAGGAAAAATCATTATAAGACCCCTTAGTCGGATTATATATATTATCCCGTGAATCATGACTGATTGAAGCTGTCAAGCTGCTAATATAGTTTTTTCCCTCTTCGATTTTAATATCTTGGCTTGCATCAGCCGCAACCTCACTGATTCGTACAGATTCATAACGATGGGTTAATTTCCCCCCCCAATATTCTCCAAATTCTTTACCTACAAAAACATTGCCTCCGATACGTTTCTCATCATACTTATCCCAACCACGGTTACGGCTGTAAATATTAAACCCAACACTAACCGGATATCCCCAAAACCAGGGTTCAATAAAACCTAATTCATAATCTTTTTTATCTGAACCAAATTCCATACGCATACGTAATTTTTGCCCGGCTCCGGCAAATGTGGGGAAATTTAAAAGATCAAAATTTTTCTGAGTAAGATCAACAAAACCGATAAATTTATCCACTGAGCTATAACCTGCACCAAAACTAAACTCACCTGTCTTTCTTTCTTTAACAAATATATCCATATCATATTTATCCGGTAAAGTTGAAGGCTCTTCCGCAGTATCAAAAGTTACTTCATCAAAATAATCCAAATTATATAATCTTTCCCGTGACCTTCTCAGCTTCTCTCCGTTATAGCGGTCGCCGGGATATAATCTAATTTCACGACGGACAACAACATCTTTTGTGCGCACATTACCTTTAATGTTTACTTTATCGACATAAGCGATTTGACCCTCTTTAATTTCATAAGATAAATCTACTCTTCCTGTCTCAGAATTTAAAACAGTATTGGCATTAACTCTCGAAGCAATATACCCTTCGTCAAAGTAACAGCTTTGAATTTTTGAAATATCATTTCTTAGTTTCTCTTCATTATAAATAACATCTTTAGACAAATTAAGTTTTTCCTTTAACTGGTCTTCCTTAAAAATCTGGTTGCCAATAATCTGGACATTGCCAACTTTATATTGTTTTCCCTCTCTAATATTAAAAGTTATAAACATTTTTGTTTTATTTTGGTTATAAGTGACCAAGGATTCGACCGCGACATCAATAAATCCTTCTAATTGATAAAAAAATATTAATCTTTCGATATCTTCTTCTAAAACATCGTCTTTTATAAATCCCGAATTAAGCCACCATTTCTTTTTTGTTTTTATTAATTTTTGCAGCCTTTTACCGCTAAAAGAATTATTACCTTCAAAAACAATATTACTAATTCTTACTCGCGGCCCCTCATGGACAGTTACGGTAACAATAACCTGACTATCTTTTTCTTCCGTTGTATATTCTAATTCCGCTAAAGAATACCCTTTTTTCGCGTAAAATTTTTTTAATTTTTCTAATTCTGTTTTTAATTTAAATTGGTCAAAAATTTGCTTCTTTTTTATCGCCATTTCTTTTTGTAATTTTCTTGCTTTTATTCTTTTATTCCCTTGAAACTTAATCTCCTCCAACACTGGTTTTTCCTTTACTTGGAAAACTATCTTTAATCCATTTTCTATTTCTTCAACATCTGCGCGAACATCTTCAAATAAACCGGTTGCATAAAGGCGTTTTATATCTTCACTTAATACAACCGAAGAATATTCTCTGTTTGTTTTGGTCTGAAGCTTTGAAATAATTACCGGCTCACTAACAACTTTATTATCAATCACCTTGATTTCACGGACAATACGGGTCTCTTCCTGTGCAAAAGAAAAATTATTAAAAACTAATAAAATTAAAATCGTACAATTGATGATTTGTTTTTTCATCGGTTATTCTTCCCTTTGGGTATAATTTTCAAACCTACTAAATTCTTTTATAAATGTTAACTTCTTTGTTCCTACCGGACCATTTCTTTGTTTCGCAATTATTACTTCCGCTACCCCTTTATTATCTTCTGTAGGATTATAATATTCCTCGCGAAATAAAAGCATAACTACATCCGCATCTTGTTCAATTGCTCCGGAATCTCTTAAATCAGAAAGCCGCGGTCTGTACCCTTCTCTTTGTTCTGTTGCCCGAGAAAGCTGACTCACCGCAATAATCGGGATATTAACTTCACGCGCTAGAGATTTCAAGGATCGTGAAATTTCCGAAATCTCCTGTTGTCTGCTTTCACTGCGGCTACTTGTTGACTGCATTAATTGTAAATAATCGACCATTATTAACCCGATATCATATTGAGACTTAAGTCTTCTGGCCTTGGCCCTTAGTTCCAGTACATTCGCACCGGGGGTATCATCTATATAAATAGGAGATTGAGATATTTTACTCGCAGCCGTAACTAATTTGCCCCAATCTTGCTGTGCCAAAAACCCAGTCCGAACATTCTGCATATTAACCCCAGCATGAGAACAAAGGATTCTTTGCACTAATTGTTCTTTAGACATTTCTAAACTAAAAATTGCTACAGGAATTTTAGCCATGACTGCTGCATGTTCAGCAAATCCGCACATCAAAGCACTTTTTCCCATGGAAGGGCGTCCGGCGATAATTATTAAATCCGCCGGTTGGAACCCTGCGGTAATCACATCTAAATCCTGAAAACCAGTTGGCACTCCGGTAACCTGAGTTTTTTTCTGATACAACTTTTCAATTGTTTCAATACTATTTTTTATCAATTCTTTAACCGGGACAAAGTTTCCCTTAATTTTTGATCCGGAAATTTCAAAAATTAATTTTTCCGCTTTATCTAATAAAGCATCGACTTCTTGGTTAGGTTCATATCCTTCGGTAATAATACTTGTTGCGGTGGTGATTAAATTGCGTAACAATGCTTTTTCTTTAACAATTTTAGCATGATACATTACATTTGCTGCTGTAGGGATAGAATTAGCAAGCTCGGTAATATAAGCTGCCCCGCCGAGTTTATCTAAATTTTCCTCTTTATTTAGCTGATCAGTCAAGGTAATCAAATCGACGGGTTTACTTTCATTATAAAGACTTAATATCGCTTTAAAAATACAGCGATGATTTTCTTTATAAAAACAATTCTCATCCAAAATATCAACAACATCAGATATCGCATCTTCCTCAAGTAACATTGAACCTAACACTGCCATTTCTGCTTCAATATTTTGAGGCGGAACTTTATCAATTAATGACATATCGGATAATTTTGTTTGTTTCTGTCTAGAAATTATTTTTTGACCACCCATACTTTGACCTCCTGTTTAACTTCCGGATGAAGTTTAACAGGCACTTGATAAACTCCTAATTCTTTTATTGGCTCTTCCAGCAAAATATTTTTTTTATCAACAGTAATCCCTTCCTGCTCTAGAGATTGGGCAATATCAGCGTTAGTTACTGCTCCGTAAAGCTGTTCTTCATGTGCTTGCATGACAATCGTACAGGAAATCTGTGCAATTTTTTTAGCTACTTGTTCTGCATCATGTTTGATTTTTTCTTGCTTTTTTAATTCTATTTTTTTAAAATCTTCAAATAATTTAATATTACTGGAATTAGCTTCTAAAGCCTTGCCTTGCGGAATTAAAAAATTTCGGGCATATCCGGATTTTACATCAATCACATCGCCTAAATTACCCAGTTTTTTGATATTTTCTTTTAAAATTACTTTCATCGCCTCTACTCCTTATTTTTAAACGAATAAAACTAAAAAAACACCTTAACTGAAAATTAATTCTTTAAGGTATTTCTTCACTGCTTGAATCTGCTGAAATTTTACTCAGCAGTATACGGTAAAAGAGCCACAAAACGAGCTCTTTTTATGGCTTCGGCTAGTTTTCTTTGATGTTTTGCGCAATTACCACTGACACGAGAAGGAACAATTTTACCGCGTTCGGTAATAAATTTAATTAAACGATTGATATCTTTGTAATCAATTTTTTCAATTTTTTCTGTACAAAAACGACATGTTCTTTTTTTTAGAAAACTTCTTTTCCGACTTATTTTTTTAGGTTTTTTAAAATTTCCTTCACTATTCATCTTTTTTTAAATTTCCTCCTGTTTATTAATAATATACTTTAAACAAAAAATTAAAATGGCACTTCTTCATCCTGTTTCGTTTCAAAGGAAAAGTCATCTATTCCTTCATCCGGAATTTTTAAATCATCATTAGCTGAAATTTGCACAGAATCTTTTTGCGCGGCTTCTTGTGATTTGCCCCTTCCTAAAAACTGCACATTCTGTGCGACAACTTCAATTGTATTACGTTTCGAACCATCCTGTGCCTGCCAAGAACGGCTTTGTAATCTGCCTTCGACAAATACCGGCCGCCCTTTAAACAAATACTCACTGCATGTTTGGGCTAATTTTGCCCAACAAACAACCCGTACATAACAAACATCTTCTTTTTTATCTCCGGTAGCAGTATTAAAAACCCTACTCATCGCTACTGTAAAAGTTGTTACCGCAGTTCCGTTTGGTGCATAACGTAATTCTGGATCCCGAGTCAGATTACCCATGATTAGAACTTTATTTAAGTTAGCCATTTTCCCTCCCTATGATTCTTTGCGGATAATCATAAACCTTAAAATTGAATCATTAAGTTTAAAAGAATTCTCTATTTTTTTAACGTGAGTTGACTTTAAAGAAAAATCAATTAAAAAATAAAAGCCTTCGATTTGCTTTTTAATCAGAAAGGTAAACTTGCGTTTGCCCCAATTTTGCACTTGTTCAACTTCCCCTTTATTTTTTGTTACCACTTCTTTTATCTCTTCAATCACTTTTTCTTGGGCATCCTTATCCAAATTTGCTTTTAAAATAAACACTCCTTCATACTTATTCATCACTTGAAATTTACCTCCTTTTTTTATTATAACTATTCATCGCACTTTTAATCCCTGCGTCTAACCAGCAAAATACGGCTGCTTGGGCTAATGTAACTGTTTGCTCTGCGGCTAACTTTTCTTCTTTATTACTGAATCCTTTCAAAACAAAATTCGCTAAATCATTGTATTGTGTTTGAGTCTTAATTCCAAAACGCAGCCGATTAATCCTATTTGTACCTAAATATTCAATTACCGAGGCTAAACCCTGATGCCCCCCGGCACTGCCGGATTCCCGTAAACGGATGGTCCCCAAAATTAAACTCACATCATCAAAGATAATTAAAGTATTATCTAACGGAACCTTAAAATAATCAACCAAATTTTTAACAGCCTGTCCGCTTAAATTCATATATGTAAGCGGCTTAACCAATAACACATTATCCTGATGATAATTAAATTCAGCACATTGTGTATTAAATTTACGTTTATTAAAAGCTATATTCTGAGTATCGGCTATTTTATCTATAACCCAAAATCCGGCATTATGTTTTGTTTTTTTATAACGGATCCCGGGATTTCCTAAACCTATAATTAGTTTCATTGTCTAAGGTTTATCCCAAAAATAAATTACTTGTCTTTTTCTTCCTCAGCTGCTTCTTCAGGTTTACCTTTTTTAATTACTTCCGGTTCAGTAATTTGCTCGCCTTCTTCTGGTTGTTCTTCTTCTACCTTTTCTTCTGCAGCAAATTTTACTAATACAGCAACTTGTTCTAAATCATCGATGATTTTAATCCCTGCATCAACTTTTAAGTCACGAACATGCACGGAATTACCGATATTTAAACCGGAAACATCAACTAATATTTCCTTCGGAATATTAGTCGGTAAACATTCAATTTCGATCTCACGTAAAATATGCTCTAAAATACCGCCTTCTTTAACCCCCGGGGCATCTGCATCTCCCTGAGTACGCAAGGGGATATGTACACGAATTTTATCTGTTAATTTTATTTGCTGGAAATCAACATGAAAAATTTCTTCTTTGATAGTATCAAACTGAATATCTTTTATTAGCACTGTTTTGTTTTCTGGGGAATTCTTATCCTGGCTTAAGGTTAAATCAATAATCGCATTTTCACCCTGTTTATGTAAAAGTTTAATAAATTCCCGGCGATCAACGGTTAAGTTAATCGGAGTTTCTTTTTTAGCATAAACTACAGCGGGTATTAATCCCTCTTGTCTTATTTTTTTAACTGCAGACTTACCTGTATCTTCTCTTAATTTTACATTTAATGTTACTCGTTCCACTACTTTTACCTCCTTAAATAGTTTTGATTTCGCGGGACAATTTAAGCCTCGCCCCTGTTTATTTCTTTGATTATACTCGGCGGGGAATTTTTTTATTTACTTTCTAAATAAAATATATTAAAAGACCCCTTTTAAATTACTACCTGATTAAAAAAAATTATAAAAAAAGCAAACTCACTGATTCGGCATTATGAATTCGCTTAATTGCTTCCGCCAATAATCCCGCCACGGTAAGTGTTTTTACTTTGGGGTGATTTATCCGCTCATCTACTGGGATTGTATCCGTAACAATAATTTCTTTTAAATCACATTTATCTAGGCGTTCCAGTGCCGGTCCGGAAAAAATACCGTGTGTTACCCCAGCATAAACACTCTTGGCTCCTTTAATCTTTAAAGCATTCGCCGCTTCGGTTAAAGAACCAGCTGTAGCACACATATCATCAATTAAAATTGCCGTTTTCCCTTTTACCTCACCGAGTACATTCATAACTTCAGCACTTTCCCCATCAATACGCCGTTTGTCAACTATGCATAGAGGGCAATTTAATCTTTTCGCAAAAGCCCGTGCCATTTTCACCCCCCCGACATCAGGCGAAACAATAACTAAATCTTTTTCTTTAAATTTCTGGAAATATTCAATAAAAACCGGGGCCGCAAACAGATGATCTACAGGAATATCAAAAAAACCCTGAATCTGCCCTGCATGTAAATCCATAGTTAAAACTCTATCTGCTCCTGCATTAGCTAATAAATTTGCCACTAGCTTTGCGGTTATCGGAACACGCGGTTGATCTTTTCGATCTTGACGTGCATAGCCATAATAAGGAATAACTGCAGTGAGTCTTCCGGCGGAAGCTCGGGCAAGAGCATCGAGCAGAATCAACAGTTCCATGAGGTTATCGTTTGTCGGTGGACATGTTGGCTGAATAATAAAAACATCCTTACCGCGCACATTCTGATTGATTTTAACTTGGATTTCTCCTTCGCTAAATCTTCCCACTAAAGCATCACCTAAAGGGATTCCCAGTTTTTTACAAATATCCTCAGCCAGCTTAGGGTTAGCATTACCTGTAAAAACCATTAATTTTTCCTGCATAGTTTATTACCTCTTTAATTCCATAATTTTTAATTATTTTTTCTTTTTCAAAATCTTAGCCGGAATTCCGACAACAATCGTTTTATCCGGAACATTTTTATTTTTAGTAACCACTGCGCCTGCTCCGGTCATTGCTTCTTTACCGATTTTAACGGGCGCAACCAATATTGTCCCAGTACCGATAAATGCTTTAGTCCCGATTATGGTTTTATGTTTATTTTTCCCGTCATAATTAGCAACTATTGTTCCTGCTCCGATATTAACCTTATCTGAAATTAATGTATCTCCGATATAACTCTGATGTTTGATCCGTGATGATTTACCCACACGGGAACGGTTAAGCTCAACAAAATTCCCCAAAGCCACATCATCGTCTATGTGAGATCCTGACCGAATACGGCAAAACGGCCCAATTGAGCAGTTAGCGCCAATCGAGACATCTCTTTCAATAACAGTAAAAGGAAAAATTACAGTATCTTTACCAATTTTAACATCTTCATCAATAAATGTCGTTTTCGGATCATATACTGTAACCCCTGATTTAATAATATTATTTAAGACTTTTTTGCGAAAGATTTCATAGGCACAAGCTAAACTTTCACGAGAATTAACACCTAAAATTTCATCAATATCTTGTATTTCAATACCATTAATAATATGATTACAGCGGCTTAAAACCTCAACAACATCTGTTAAATAATATTCTTTTTTTATATTGTTCGGTTTTATTTTCTTTATTGCATCAAACAGTTCGTCCACTTTAAAAACATAAACTCCCACATTAATTTCTTCAATTGCTTTTTCGTAGACAGAAGCATCTTGTTCTTCAACAATTTTAGTAATTGATCCTCGCTCTGTGCGCACAATCCGGCCATATCCTGTGGGGTTATTTGTTTTAACCGTTAACAATGTACAAACTGCTTTTTCTTTAAAATGCTGCTCTAAAAGTTTTTTTATAGTTTCTGCGGTAATCAGCGGAGTATCTCCGTAAATCACTAGTAACCGTGCATCTTTTTCTTTTAAAATTTTTTCATTTCTAATCTGCCACACAGCATCAGCCGTACCTAAGAGTTTTTTCTGCTGAATACATTTTGCCTGATCCTTAACATATTTTTCCACTAATTCAGACTTATATCCGGTAATCACAAATACCTTATCAATACCCGCATTTTTTACATTATTGATCACATGCCCGAGCATCGGCTTACTGCCCAGCTTATGCAGTATTTTAGGCAAATTAGAATTCATGCGAGTTCCTTCGCCAGCGGCTAATATAACTGTACTTATTTTTTTCATGATTTTTATTTTGAAAAGATTATTTAGATTTATTTAGATATAGGATTTAATTGAAGCTTTTTCTTTTGTAATTAAAAACTCACATTTCATTTTTTTCACAAAAACCTATTCTCCAAAAACCTACTATTTATTTTCTTTATCATCAATTATCAGCTAATCTCTTAATTAAACCAGCCATCAAACTACTTGTAGTGAACAACTGCTAAGTTAATTGCAGAACGCATCTAATAATTATGGCTGCCCGGCCAGGAATCGCCTACTCCGCAAAAGTCATCGTGACTTTTGTTGCGCAGGCCCACCCGTTTCGCTTACGCTCACAATCCTGCTCTCTTCTCCTCGCACCTGCTCGGCACTCAACTTGCTTCGATTCCTGTTAACTTAAGAATATCAAACTATGGCTGCCCGGCCAGGAATCGAACCTGGAAAACGAGATCCAAATTCTCGGGTGTTGCCAATTACACTACCGGGCAAAAAAATACTAATCTAAAATTGCATCATCAATATCTGCAGCTTTAAGATTTTCTCCAGAATCATCTTCCGTACCAGGAACTTTTCCCATTTCCTGTTCATATGCTTCTAGCACCTTTTTCTGTATATATTCCCGGCATTCAGGAGTAATTGGATGCGCTATATCTTTATGCTCAGTTTGACGGTTTTCATCAGTATTTATTACAGGTTTTACCGGCTGCTGTTCTAAACCAACCGCACACTGGTTGCAGTATTTACTTCGAATAACATTACGATGCCCGCATTGAGGACAGGTTGTTTTCATTTTAGCGGAAGGCATTGCGACAAATAACCCCTTGCTCCCTTCAATTACTTTTACATCCCGTACCACAAAACAATTATCAAAGGTTACCGTTACATATGCTTTTAGTTTTTTATTGCTATCTTTATTGCGCAGGAAAACCCTTACTTCTGTAACTTCCATCGGAACATCTCCTTTCCCAGATGTACACAGCTATAATCTTAATCAAATTATAAACTACTTATCGCCATAACTTCATGCCTGTTTTGAAGTTTCCGCTTGATACGTATCGCCTCCTCTCTGTTTTGGACTATCCCAAAAATTACTGAACCACTCCCAGACATTAAAACCGCCCGAACGCCAAGGGCGGAAATTATTTTTTTGACCTTTGCTATCTGTTTATAATGTTTAAGGGTTACAGTTTCCAGTCGATTAAACAAAGTTTTACCTACCGTTTCCAAATCAGAATTTTTCCAGGCACGGATAAGTAGTTTAACATCATTTCTTCTCTTTGTCAAGTCTGGCGCAAGACGCTGATAAATCTCCTTCGTCGAGATAAAAATCTTTGGTTTGACCAGCACTATCCAGTACTTTTTTTTAAAATTTAAAGGCTTAAGAATATCACCTCTGCCTTGACCTATGGCTGCATTTTCTTTAAGTAAAAAAAAAGGCACATCTGAACCGATTTTTTTGCCAATTTCATGAAGTTTTTTTTGCGGCAACTTTAATTCCCATAATTTATTAAGTGCAATCAGCGTAGCTGCTGCATCGCTGGATCCTCCGCCTAACCCTGCCCCAATCGGAATTTTTTTATCAAGATAAATATCCACTCCGAATTTTTTCTTTGTTGTTTTTTGCATTAAAACTGCTGCTTTATAAATTAAATTTCTTTTATCTAAACAAATGTCTTTATGATTAGAATTAATTTTTATTATTTTATCAGTTTTTTGAAACCTCAGCTGATCATAGAGCTTGATTTTTAAAAATAAAGTATTTAGATTGTGGTATCCGTCTTTTCTTTTACCAACTATTTCCAGGAATAAATTAATTTTAGCCGGAGCTTTTAGGGTTAACACAAATTTAAACTCTTAATCTAATTTTTTAATATTTTCTTAACTGCATTAACAATATCTTCCGTATCCAGATGATACTCTTTCATTAAATCTTTCGGCTCACCTGATTGGCCGAAACGGTTTTGAACCCCAATCCGAACCACAGGTTTTCCGATGCTTGATTCTGTAATAACTTCCTCAATTGCACAACTTAACCCGCCAATTACAGAGTGTTCTTCACAAATAACAATCCCTTGAGTTTTTTGTGCCATTTTTTGAATAATTTCCTGGTCGATAGGTTTTATCGTATGTATATTTATCACACTACAATTAATATTTCCCTGTGCCAAAACCGCTTGTGCATCTAATGCTTTTTTTACCATTACTCCGCATGCAAATATTGCTGCATGCTGGCCGGATTTGAGAATTTGGGCCTGCCCTATTTTAAAATCACCCTTATTTTCCAAAGTTAAAATTTTTGACCGGCCTAAACGAATATAAACCGGACCATCTATATTTACCGCTGCCATAACTGCATCACGCGTTTGCGGCCCATCACAAGGAACAATAACTTTCATATTTGGGATAACCCGCATAATTGCGATATCTTCTAAAGCCTGATGCGTTGCTCCGTCCGGGCCAACAGTAATGCCGGCATGTGTGGCCACAATTTTCACATTTTTACGTGAATAACAAATAGAATTCCTCACCTGATCCCAAGCCCGGCCAGTTGCAAACATCGCAAATGTAGAGGCAAAAACTATCTTATTACAGCTAGCTAACCCAGCTGCTGTAGCCATCATATTCTGTTCAGCCACGCCAAAATTAAAAAATCTTTCCGGAAATTCTTTAGCAAAAAAAGCTGTTCTGGTTGACCCAGATAAATCTGCATCGAGAACTACGATCCGTTTATTTTTTGCTCCTAATTCAACTAAAGTCTTGCCATAAACATCACGCTGATACTGCATTTCATCACTCATGAGATAACTCCTTTAACGCTTGTGCAGTTTCCTCCTTGGTCGGAGCGCGGCCGTGAAAATCCACAACATTTTCCATAAATGAAACCCCTTTTCCTTTTACGGTATTCGCAATAATAATGCAAGGCTTACCTTTTACTGTCTTCGCTCGTTCAAAGGCAGCCAGTATTTCTGCAATGTTATGCCCATCAATTTCAATCACCTGCCAGCCAAAAGCTTTCCATTTATCCGCAACTGGTTCAATTCCCATAATATCTTCAACTCTGCCGTCAATCTGAATTCTGTTATAATCAAGAATTACACAAAGATTGTCTGTTTTAAAATGCGCACAAGCCATTGCTGCTTCCCAGATATTCCCTTCCTGAATTTCACCATCGCCTATGATGCAATAGACTTGATAATCTTGTTTATCTATTTTCCCGGCTAAAGCCATACCCAAAGAAACAGAAAGCCCCTGGCCTAAAGAACCACTAGCTACCTCCACCCCCGGGATATCAACATCTGGATGCCCTTGTAAAAGACAGCCTATTTGCCTTAAATTACCTAGTTCTTCTTTGGAAAAATAACCCAAATCTGCCAGTGCCGCATACCAAATCGGACAACAATGTCCCTTGGACATATGAAAACGATCTCTTTGCGGCCATTCTGGATTTTTAGGATCATGACGCATCACTTTAAAGAATAAACATGTCACAATATCCGCAGCGGAAAGAGAGCCTCCCGGATGTCCAGAACCAGCTGTTTCTAGCATTTTTATTACATCCCGCCGTAATTGCAATGCTTTATTTTTTAACTCTGTTATCTGCACATTACACTCCTTTGTCAAATATTAATTCCTGTGTTTCACAACAATATATATTAACATAAACTGATTAATTGTAAATCGGCAAAGTTAATAATTCATCAATATTTACAGAATCATAATTTTTAAGTTCTTTTTTCAAAATAATATAAGAATTTTTTAAAAGTTCATTCGAAATAAAAATACGTTCAAAATTATCAAATTTATAAGATTGAAGAACTTCGTTCGCTTTTTTTAAAATTATCGGCACCTGAACATTTTTAAAGTTGTCATTTCTCGCCACGATCACCGAAAAATTAAACTGTCTCTGCAGATCATCATACTTTGCCGCAACTTTGGTTTTATACACTAAGGACGAAGCAAAAATAACATCTAGCCGGCGGCTGATTTGCTGGGCCAAAAAATCAGCTAAAAAAACTTCCTCCCCGGAAAAATCATAATCCTGATTATTCAATAGAACAGGATTAAAATTTATTTGCCATAAAATCCTTTGGCTGTAATCTTCACGCTTTATCCAGCCATACATAAATTTATAAACATCATCCATGAACCGGACTAAAATTACTTCCGCCGCTGTAGTTTTAGTATCTGCAGCAATAATTTTATAGAAATCAATTTTTGTGTCCGTACTTAAAATCACACGTGAAGTTGACAAAATCACACGTTCAATTTTTTCGATTGCATTTGGCAAAATATCCAGTTGCCTGTCGAATAATTCATCCAAGGGGACAAAAACAATAATTGTTTTTCCTACTAATTCTGCCTGTACATCAATATTATATTCTTTTTTACATATTTCCTTTAACGCAGAAATTAATTTATCCCGGGGATAACTCGGGGCACAGCCCAGACAAAAAGCTCCCAAAACAACAAAAATAATTAGGATTTTAAGAATTCTCTTTAGGATAAGGAGTCGTACCATGTTCCGCAAAAATTTCCTCTATTTCATCATATTCCAGTTCTTCTTTTTCTAAAAGTTCCTGAGCAAACCGGTCCAATAATTTTTTTTCTTTTTTAAGCAGTTCGGTTACCTCTTTAAGGCATTTTTGTAAAATTTGATTTGTTTCCTCATTCAAACGATGTTTCATCGATTCGGAAAGCTGTTCTGCTGGAATTGCGGTAAAATCACCAATTTGTCCGGATACACCCATGCCATATTTCCAAACCATTGTATGGGCAATTGCCATAGCCAGATGAAAATCAGATGATACCCCGTCGGAAGTAACGTTAAAATGTAATTTTTCTGCTACATATCCGGCTAAAGACACTTTAATATTTGCGAGCAAATGATTCGCACTGTGGGTAAATAATTCTTCCCGCGGCTGATGGTGCACTACACCTAAGGCGCTGCGCCGAGAAATAATTGAAGCTTTAAATACATCATCCGTCGGATGCAAAATATAAAGCACCAGTAAATGTCCTGATTCGTGATAAGCAACCATCTCTTTTTCTCTTTTAGTCATTTTACGGCGGTGCTTTACTCCTAATTCTATTCTTTCCATTGCTTCGCTGAGTTCCTTATGACTAACAATTTCTTTTTTATTCCGTGTGGCAATTAAAGCCGCTTCTTTGATAATATTTTCGATCTCCGCCGGAGTCTTCCCTACGGCTTTACGCGCCAACTTACCCACATCAATTTTCGGATCAAATTTAACTTTACTTAAATAAAACTCAAAAAGCTTTTCCCGGCCCCAAAGATTCGGACGGTCAATATAAATTTTTCGGTCAAATCTTCCCGGACGCATCAAAGCTGGATCTAAATGTTCTTCGGCGGCATTAGTCGCACCAATTACTACAATATTCGCACCCCCTTTAAGGCCGTCCAATTCAACAAGCAGCTGATTTAAAGTATTATTTGTTTCCTGCCCTCCGCCGAAACTAAACGCCCGCACCCGTCCCACGGCATCGATTTCGTCAATAAATACAATACATCCTCCGTGAGAATAAGCAAAACGCCTGGCTTTCTGAAATATTTTACGGATTCTACTTGCTCCCACTCCCACAAACATTTCCACAAATTCACTTCCCGACATACTTAAAAATGGCACACCGGTTTCTGTAGCAATGGCTTTCGCTAAATAGGTTTTACCGCAACCTGGGGCTCCAACCATTAAAATCCCTTTTATTATTTTTCCGCCGATATTTTTTAACCGCGTTCTATCCAGTAATAACTGACAAACTTCAATTGCTTCTTCTTTTGATTCATCAATTCCGATAACATCATCGAATTTCACATCTACATCTGATTTATTAACTTTACTTTGTTTCATTCGTCCCATATAACCAAACATAACGGAAACATAAATAAATGCGGTAATTGCACCGCTAACCAGCATCACTAATATCCACAAAGGCATATTTGCTAATGCTGTAATTCTGGCATAAGATTCAAGTTTAGACATTCCGATTGCTGAAAGAACAATCAATATCCCCGCAACTAAAACAATAGCAATAATAACCCAATGGTCTTCAAAAAAAATTCTTAATTTTCTCGTTAACAATTTCATTATTCCTCCTTTGTCACAAACCAAAAACCTACGATAACAGAAAATAAACCTTTTGGTTTATTTTAGTTTTCTGTTACCGGCTCAGTTTTTAGGGATTTATATTATTTTTAAAACAATTCTGTTCATTTTAATTGTTCTAATTTTTTATTTATTTCCTCTTGATCGGGATCAATTTGTAAAGATTTTAACCACGCTTCTTTTGCCTCATTAATTAATCCTTTTTTTAAATATGCATCACCTAAGTGATCATAAATTACCGGATCCGCAGCCAAAAGTTCTGCTGCATTTTTAAGACATTTTAAAGCTTCATCAATCTTGCCCTGTTTAAAATATGCCCACCCCAAAGAATCAATATACGCCCCGTTTTCCGGTTCGATTGCTAACGCTCTGTTTATCAGCGCAATTGCTTCTTCCATATTTTCGCCTGCTTCAACCATCATATACCCTAAGTAATTACAGGCATCGGAATTCTGGGAATTAATTTCCAGTGTTTTTAAAAACTGTTTTTTCGCTGATTCTCTTTTTCCCTGTTTCTCGTAAAGAGCTCCTAAGTAAAAATATACTAATTCATCGTTCGGGTTCAAAGCCAAAGTTTTGTAATAATAGTCTTCTGCTCTTGCGTAATCGTCTTTAATACTATGTGCTAGTCCCAGTAAAAGAAATAATCTGGACTTATTTTTTAAGAGCGGCTCAGCTTGTCGCAAGACTTCAATCGCCTGGTCTGTTTTTTCCTGTTTTAAATAAATATGCGCCGTTTCAAAGTAAACATCAACAATTCGAGAATTTAATTCTTTTACTTTTTGAAATTGTTCCAGCGCCGCATCGAGCATCTCACGTTCAGCATACATTTGCCCCAAACGAAAATAAGCTAAAGGATTTTCCGGATTAAGACTTATTGCTTTTTCGTATGCTTGTTCAGACTTAAGATTTTCTTTTTTTAATTCATAGACTAATCCTAACCCTAAATAGGCTTCCAAATAATCCGGAGCAAGTTCAATCGTTTTTTCTAAATTCGAAATTGCCAGATCATATTTATTGAGCTGGCTATAAATCATCCCTAAATTAAAATACAGATAAGGCAGCTGTATTCCCTCTGCGGCCATCTGTTCATAAATAATAATTGCTTTTTCTAATTGCCTCTCTAAAATATGCAGGTCGGCTAAACTAAGCCGGGCTTGTTTATTTTTAGGGTCTAATGCTATAATTTGACGGTATAACTCACTGGCTTTTTGAAAATCACCTAAAGCTGTATGGATTACCCCGAGGATTAACCTGACGTTTATATTATCCGGTTCAATTTTTAAAACTTTTTCCAGCTGGTCAATTGCTGCATCAAATTTTCCCTGCCTAAAATAAGCCGTACCCAATTTTATATTTAACGATGATGAGCTTTGATCATAACGGACCGCCTGCGTATATTCATCTACAGCTGCGTTTAAATCATGGTTATATTCATACAAAAGCCCACGCAAATAATGTGCGTAGGCTTTGGAAATTAAATTCTTCGCCGGATAGTCTCTTTTCAGTTTATCCGGCTGATTATCTTTAAGAATTTTTTTTACATACGGTTTTTTTGCTGCACACCCATTGATTGGCACAAAAAATATTACGGCTAAAAGCAAAAGCCAGCAAAAATCTTTCTCAATATATTTCATTTTAAATGTTGCCTTTTATGATTTTTTCTTATGTCTATCTCTTCTCAACCTTTTTTTTCTTTTATGGGTAGATATTTTTTTGCGTTTTCTTTTTTTTCCACACGGCATGATCTTTTATCCTCCTTTAAATGATCCCGCTAAGGCGGGAGAATTTAATCTCGCCACTGTCCACTTCCATAAGTTTACCTGGCGGATGAATTTAATTTAAATTTAAATTATATGCGATAAAAAAAGTTTTCTTATGAATATGATTTTTAAGGAATAACTTTCGTTAAATTATACTCAATTATTGCCTCGGCCCCGGCTTTTTTAAGTTTTTGTATTAAATCCCGCACAACTTTTTCTTCGGCAATAATTTCAATCGCATACCAATCCTGGCGGCTCAAATGAGAAATTGTCGGATTACGCATCGCCGGAAGCAAAGCCAGCACTCTGTCTAAATTATTTTTATGCACGTTTAATTTTAATCCTACCTTATCTTCTGCATTAATCGCGCCTTTAAGCAGCAAACAAACATGTTCGATTTTCTCTTTTTTCCAAATATCTTTCCAGGAATTTTTATTCGCAATAAATTGAGTTGTAGACCAGCACAGCGTATCAATAATTTGTAAGTTATTTGCTTTTAAACTTGATCCGGTTTCCGTTAATTCAACGATGGCATCAACAAGTTGAGGAACTTTAGCCTCGGTTGCACCCCAGCTAAATTCTACGTCTGCTTTTACCTTATTCTTTTTTAAATACTGCCGCGTAACATTAACTAATTCTGTAGCAATTATTTTACCTTTTAAATCTTTGACCTGTTTAATTTTTGAATTAACCGGAACCGCTAATACCCAACGTACAGTGCTCATGCTTTGCTTCGCATACATAAGATCGCTGACTCTAACAACTTTAGCGTTATTCTCCAAAATCCAATCTTCTCCGGTAATCCCACAATCCAAAACTCCGTTTTCCACATAACGCGGTAATTCCTGAGCGCGGAGTAATACAGCTTCGATCTCCGGATCATCTACGTTAGGAAAATAAGAGCGGTCGGAAACAGATACGGAAAAACCTGCTTTTTTTAACATCCGAACAGTAGACTCTTGTAAACTTCCCTTGGGCAAACCTAATCTGATCACTTGTTTTTTCATCACAAACCTCTTTATTATTCAGGTTGTTTAAATCTTATAAATATTTATTTTTTAACGACTTATCAAAATATTTTATAACATACTCAAAAAAAGTCAATACCATAATAGACTACAGACCTTACCAAAAACAATTTTTTCTCATTGTTTGATTCTTTCTTATTTTAACCCTCCCCCTAGATTTATTATCTGACTTCCCAGCGTTTATGAATCCAATTAACCCATTGCCCCGGATAATTACGTATGTATTTTTCAACAATATTAATAATTTTCTGTAAATTATCTTTTATATCTTTATTTTGATCTTGAGTATTTTGTAAAATAATTTCTGGCTCAATCCTAATTGTTCGCGTTTGGTTTTTATTATGGATGATAAATATCGGTACAATTGCCGCTTGTGTGCTCATTGCTAATTTAATCGGCCCTGTGGCAACCATAGCAGGATGATTAAAAAAACTAACTGCTTGCCCTTCTGTACCAAAATTCTGGTCCATTTCAATGACTAAGAGCTCATTGCGTGAGAGTAATTTCATACAGCGGCGCATACAAGTTACTACCGGTTGGTTAAAAACAATTTTTTGGCCCACTTGACGGCAAAAACTCATGATGAGTTTTTCTATCCCTTTATTTCGTGCATGTCGCGCCACAAATGCTGCTTTATAACCGTCTATTGCTAACCGTGCGCCAATCAATGTAAAACTGCCTAAATGTGCACTCGCCGCAATTACTCCCTTACCCTTTTGAAAAGCCTGCTCTAAATTTTCAACTCCTTCAATTTTAATCAAAGATCTTACTCTATCTTTAGTTAAATCCTTGAAACGAATTGTATCCAGAATAATCAAACCCATTGTATTAAAACTTTGCTTGGCAATTTTTATAATTTGAGCTTTTGTTAATTGTTTGCCTAAGGCAATTCTTAAATTTCTTAAAGCTAGTTTTCTGTTTTTATGAGCCAGTTTATAATATAACCGGCTTAAACTTCGACCCAAGGCATAAATCAATTTTTCCGGTAAAATTCGAACAATCACTAAAAGAAATCTTAACCCAAAAACACTAAACCAGGACACAAAGATTTTTGCAATGCTATTTTTACTCTTCTTCATGGGTTTATAGCTTACTATAAATTAAGCTTTTGGTCAATATTTATGATTGATATTTTAAGTATATAAGTAACTATAATTATTAAATTAGAACACTTGACATCCTGTTAACATTTTGTTAAATTTATTGATATTATAATCTTTCAAAAGGAATCCCGCTATGAAAAAAAATCTTTGCAGGGGAAAAGTTAAGGTTGCTGTTATTGGGGCCGGGCACTTGGGTAAAATTCATTGCCGCATATATTCCCAATCAAAAGATGCGCAGCTTATCGGTATTTGCGATATTGATGCACAACGAGCAAAAATTCATGCACAAACTTTCCGGACGCAAAGTTTTACAAATTACCAGGATTTATTAGATAAAGTTGATGCCGTAAGTATTGCTACCCCAACAACTAACCATTTTAAAACTGCCTGCGCTTTTCTTAAGAATAATATCCACGTTATGATTGAAAAACCCATAACCACAACCACTCAACAGGCACAAAAGTTGATTAACTTAGCACAAAAGAAAAAATGCATTCTTCAGGTTGGACACGTTGAACGCTTTAACCCGGCGATTAAAACAATCCAGAAATTTTGTAAGTATCCTAAGTTTATTGAAGTACACCGGTTAAGCCCTTATCCTAAACGCGGTACAGATGTAGGAGTTGTGCTTGATTTAATGATCCATGATATTGACATAATTCAAGTTTTAGTAAAATCACGGATTAAAAGTTTTCAAGCTATCGGGGTTAAAGTTCTGTCTAAATTTGAAGATATTGCCAATGCTCGGATTATCTTTGCTAATGGTACAGTATGCAATTTAACTGCCAGCCGTATCAGCGCAGATACTTTGAGAAAGATCAGGATTTTTCAAAACAATTCATACTTGAGTATTGACTATGCTCAACAAAAAATTGATTTTTACGAAAAAAAAGGTTTAAAGATTATCCATCGGGAAATAACTGTATTAAAAAAAGAACCCTTAGTCGAAGAACTTAATTCTTTTCTGCACTGCATAAAACAAGGTAAAAAACCTGTTGTTTGCGGCATTAACGCCAAAAAAGCTTTAAAAATCGCTTTAGCCATCACCAAACAAATTCACAAAAATAACTGATAAACTTGCAAAAAAAATGGACCATAAAAAAATTTTTATTATTGCCGGTGAGCCTTCGGCAGATATACACGCCGCTGCTTTAGTTATGGAACTAAAAAAATCTCAGCCGAATTTAAAAATAATTGGGATCGGCAGTAAAAAAATGCAGGAAGCCGGGGTAGAAATTTTTGCTGATTTAAGTCAATATGCGGTAATTGGATTTATTGAAGTTTTAAAGCACTATCCTATTTTTAAAAAAATATTTAACCTTACCCTCGATAAAATCAGGCAGGAAAACCCCCGGGCAATTGTGCTGATTGATTATCCAGGATTTAATTTAAGATTAGCAAAAAAAATCAGACAAAAATTTCCGCAAGTAAAAATTATTTATTATATCAGCCCGCAAGTCTGGGCTTGGGGCCAAAAACGCATCGAGCTTATTAAAAAAATTGTGGATAAGATGATTGTTGTTTTTGATTTTGAAAAAACATTATATCTTAAACATGGTGTTAATGCTGAATTCGTCGGCCATCCGCTGCTGGAAATAATCAATCCTCAAGCTGATAAAACTGAAATCATGAAAAAACACAATTTAGTTTCGGAATATGAATATTTGGGAATTTTACCTGGTTCACGCATTATGGAAGTAAAACGCATTTTACCTGTAATGCTCAAAGCTGCAAAAAAACTCTCTTTTAATAATCCTCATCTAATATTTTTATTGTTTAAAGCTGCAAACATACCCGATGATTTAGTTGAAAAATTATTAAGTAATTATCAGCATTTAAATTTAAAGATTATTAAAAAAAATCGACACGAGATACTCAGCATTTGCTCTTTTGCCTGGGTTTGCTCAGGCACAGCAACATTGGAAACCGCAATTTTAAACACTCCCATGTTAATTGTGTATAAAACCAGCTTTTTGACTTGGGCAATTTCTAAATGTTTAATTAAGCTGCCTTATATTGGATTGGTTAATATTGTTGTGGGGGAGAAAATTGTACCGGAATTTGTACAATATCAAGCAACTGCTGAAAATATTTGTAATTTTACACAAAATTGGTTTCGGCAGGACCAAAAAGATAAACAAATACTTAAACAAAAATTATCTACTGTTAAACAAAAACTTGGCTCCTTAAACGCAAATAAAAACACCGCGCAAATCATTACGAACTTAATAATTACGGAGTAAAATTGTCTGTTTCTGTTCCGTTCATATCTAAAATAATGTCTAAAGTAGCGCGAGGGCCTCTGGCGCGCACAGCTGTTGCCTGAGGATTAGTAAAAGTATAAGTCCAATCTAGATTACTGGGATTTTCCATTCCCACAGCGATCCATTCTGCATCTGTACCGGCATTATCTAAAGTAATTGTTGTTCTGCGTTCGGAAGAGTAAGTTCTTTCTGCCGCAATTATAGCCTGTAAGGTTGCTCTGGCTTCACGGCCGCGCACACGTTCGACTGTATTAACATAAGTCGGGATAGCCACACTGGCTAATATTGCGACAATTATTACTGTAACTAATAATTCAATTAAGGTAAATCCATGAATTTTCATGTTTAACCTCCTTTGGTTAATTTTTTACATTTTAATAGTGGTTGCCATTTTAAATATGGGCATAAACATCGCAATAACTAAATAACCGATTATCCCCCCCATAAACACAAGCATAAACGGCTCAATCAAAGCGGAAAGCCTTTCCACCATTACTCCCACTCTTTCTTCGTAAAACTCAGATATATGTCTTAACATATCGGATAATTCTCCGGTTTCTTCTCCAACGTTTACCATCAAAACAACCATTGGCGGAAAAATACCGCTTTGTTCAAGCGGTTCTGCAATTGATTTTCCATCACGCACACTATCTTTTACCACATCCAAGGCATCCTCTATTATTTTATTGCCTACAGTTTTAGTAACAATTTCTAATGCATAAAGAATGGGGACTCCGCTCGAAATCATGGTGCCTAATCCTTTTGCAAAATTTGAAATTGCAATCTGGCGGAATAGATTACCAAACACCGGCATTTGTAAACGAATTTTATCAATAATAAATCTTCCTTTATCAGTTTTTAAAATCTGTTTTAACAGAAAAAATAGTCCGGGCGCAGTAAATATCAATAAAAACCAGTAATTTTTTAAAATCGCACTTAAATTCACTAACATTTGAGTTGCCGGAGGTAATGTTGCCCCAAAACCTTCAAACATTTCGGCAAAAATTGGTACAATTTTAATCATAAAAACTAAAATTGCTCCAGCACAAACAAGCAGTAATATTGCCGGATAAGTTAAGGCGGAAACAATTTTTCTCTGTAACTCCCCACTACTTTCAAAATACTCCGCAATTTGTTCTAAAACAGAAGGCAGCTGACCCGAAGCTTCACCTGTTCCCACTAAATTTACCCAAAAACTGGTAAAAACTTTAGGATGTTTAGCTAATGCATCACGTAAAGTACTTCCTCCCTGGATATCATCTTTAATTTTTTCTACTGCTTCTTGCAACGGAAAACAAGTAATCTGCTTGCTTAATACAGATAAACTTCTTAAAAGCGGCACACCCGCGTTTAGCAAGGTTCCTAGTTGTCTGGCAAAAATACACAAATCATCATTTTTCACCCGCCCGGAGAATCCTAATCTCTTAGGTATTTTAAAGCTTAATTTTACTGCCTTTTTTTTGACGATAATTTCTTCAATTGAAGTAATTAATAAATTTCTGCGCTGCAGAATTTCAATAACTTCATTTTTCCCTTCCGCAATCATCGTTCCTTGAACTAGGTTTCCCTCTGAATCTCGCGCTTTATAAAGAAAATCTGCCATGTTCTATCTCTCTCCGTAAAATGCCCACAAATGTAATTACTATTTTAATATACCTTAATCTTAGTTAGCAAGGAAGATTTTTAAATATTAGTTTATGTTCTTTTCTTAATTAAGTTAAAAAAAAGAACCTGATTTCAGCGATTTAAATAACAGATTACATAGATTCACCTGGCTCATCGTCATACAGGCCGGCTAAAGCGAATAAAATTAATCAGTGTAATCTTTTTTAATCTGTGTAATCAGGAGCAATCTCAATCCTAATCTCTATTATTACTTTTTATTTAATGCAAAATATTTATGAACACAAATAAAAATAATCCATTATTTTAATCGGAGACAGTTACGGCAATTACTTCTTCTAGCGTAGTTAAGCCTAGTTTTACTTTCTCTATTCCACATTTATACAGACTGCGCATACCAATTTCTTCTGCTCTTTTCCTGATTTCATCGCTAGATTTTCGATAATAAATCATATTACGAATTTCTTCATTTATGGGTAATAATTCATAAATACCAATTCGCCCTTTATATCCTGTAAACCGGCATTTATCACAGCCTTTAGCCGTATAAACTGGTCCTTCAATACCTAATTCTTTATGACGAATATCTATCTTTGCAACTTCTTTACAATCCGGACAAAGTCTGCGGGTTAATCTTTGGGCAATAACTAATCTTAAAGCTGATACCAGTAAAAACGGCTCAATCCCAATATCCATAAGCCGGGTTACTGCTGTCGGTGCATCATTAGTGTGCAAAGTGCTTAATACTAAATGCCCGGTCAGGGCAGCACGAATACACATTTGTGCTGTTTCTAAATCTCTCACTTCTCCGACCATCATAATATCCGGGTCTTGACGCAAAAAGGAGCGCAATGTATTGGCAAAGGTCAAACCGATTAAAGGTTTAATTTGGACTTGATTAATTCCGTCAAGTTTATACTCAACCGGATCTTCTACGGTAATAATATTTTTATGAGGACTTCGGATAGAATTCAAAATAGTATAAAGTGTTGTTGATTTTCCAGCCCCCGTAGGCCCGGTGACATAAATCATTCCGTAAGGCTTAAAAATTTCACTTTTAATAATTTTTAAATCACATTCATCAAATCCCAGTTTATCAAATTCTAAAGGTAACTTAGTTTGATCTAATAGTCTCAGAACCATTTTCTCCCCAAACACAGTAGGCAGGCTGGAAACTCTTACATCAATAATTTTATCCTTAAATGCTACAGAAAACCCCCCGTCTTGCGGTAATCTGCGTTCGGCAATATCCAGTTTTGACAATATTTTCATGCGGGAGACAACCGCAAAATACATTTTCGGCTGCGGAGCATTAGCCTCATAAAGCACTCCATCTATCCGATAGCGCAAGCTTACTCTTTTTTCAAAATGCTCAAGATGAATATCCGAAGCCCCTTGTTCAATTGCATCCATTAAGATCAAATCCACAAATTTTACAACCGGGGCTGCTTCTGATTCTGAGAAGACATCACGCACATCAACTTTTCCCTCAGTTTTTTCTCCGTCACTCTCTTCCATTAAAGTAAACTGGGCTTGAATATCTTTTTTCTTCATATCTTTACTCAGATAAAACGCATCAATCGCTTTTTCTAAATCACTGTTAGTTGTAACCACAACATTAACATCACAGCCCGACATTTTCATAATATCATCCGTTGTCATTAAATCCAACGGATCAACCATAGCCACAGTAATCGTATTAATGTGTTTGGATAAGGGGAGTACACGATGGTATCGCGCATAATCCATGGGGATCATTTTTTCTAGCTCTTGATGCAGGTTAGGACGCAGTAAACCTTTTTTACTCGAAGCATGCATAATTCCTAATTGCCGTGATAATGCTTCGGCAATATCAGATTCTTTAACAAAATTTTTAACAATTAAAATTTCTCCCAGTTTGCCGCCCACTTCTTTTTGCTCATTAAGAACACTATCCAGTTGTTCTTTTTTTAATAATCCTTCTTTAACCAAGATATCCCCTAACTTTAAATTTGATTTAATCATTTTTTTAAGTCTTTCGTCATAATTTTATTTTACTAAATCAACAACATTTAAATTTGGATTATTTAGGGTTAGATTTAATTCTAAATCTTCTTGTTCACGAAACGATAATTCTTTCGGTACAGCTGCGTTTTTCGGGGCAGAATCATTGCCTGCCGAAACTGCCGGTGATTGATCGCCTTCTTTTAATGCATCAATAATAACTGTTTTCTGATCTTTTATTACTGCATCTTTTTGCGTTTCTATCTGCTGATGCCAATAGTCCATTGTTTGCACTGGATTTACAATTTTTGGGGTAATAAAAATTAATAATTCTTTATCCACTCTGTCCGATGTAGTATGACGGAATAATGCGCCAAAAAAAGGGATATCGCCTAACCAAGGAATTTTAGTTTTCACTTCTTCATCCTCTGTTGTAATAAAACCTCCCACAACAATTGTTGTCCCGCTTTTAGCCATAACAACTGTACGCATACTCCGTTCTTGGGGATCAATAAAATGTGTCCCCTCACTGGAAGTGAACGTTGATTCTTTTGGCCTAGAAATTTTTGGCTCAATTAATAAAGATACAAACCCCTCTTCCTCATTAATCATCGGAACAAGTTTTAAGATAGTTCCGACTTCCATTCTGTTTACACTTATATCTACAGAACCATCATCATTTCTTCTTGTTGTCAAAGAAACTATCTGATCTGCAGTCACTTTTAATTGTGCCCATTCCCGGTCTTGACATAATATTCTTGGTTTTGCCAGAAATTTTGTGTTTGTATCAGTTTGCAGCATTTCCAATATCCATGATAATCCGGTTGCATCCATAAGCCCGTAGCTAAAATATGATCCATAATCAGTATCTGCACCCAAAGGTTTGCCTAATATTGGAGATACTTCTGCATATTCCCTATTCTTCCAGGGGGTAAATGGTATCGAAGTAATTCTTTTTGGACCGTAATATCTTGCCATTTCTTTACCCCATTTTACGCCTAAATCTTTAAGAAAATCTGCTGTTGTTTCAATCAGTTCAACCTCAATCATAACTTCCGCTACTGGTTTATCAATTTCACTAATAACTTCATCAATCAATTTAAACCGTTCCGGAACATCAGTAATAATAAGCAAATTCATATAGGGAACACACTTTCCATATTCACTTAATAACGGATTAATAATCGGTCTCCAGCCAAAACTCTGTTCTCTCCCTTGAGATTGTTCTCCCCCGGTACTAGCTGCAGTCAGTGTCGCCCCTGGTGTAATATTGCCAAAATAATACCTTATCTTATAAACCCGGGTGATTGTTTCAATCGGCTGTGTGGGCTTGGGCCGAACAATTAAGATATTACTTCCCGGGCTTTGGTAAATTCCCAAATTATTTGAATCAAGTAATGCATTTAAAGCATCTTCAACTAAAACATCATTCATGTATAATGTTATTTGCCGATCCTCAATACTTTTTGCCGCAACAAAATTTAAACCAGACTGCTGTGAAAATACTTTTAAAACATCTTTTAAATTAGCATCTTTAAAATCCAAAGAAACTAATCCCTCTTGGATTTCTTCATTTGCTTCGACATCGTCTTCTATTTCGTATGTATTCTGAGTATACCCTAATTCCGCACTGGCACTAAAAAACCCGGCCAGGCATAAACAAACAATTAATACACATAAAAAGATCCGTCTCATTTTTTTACTCCTTATTTAGTTTTTAAATTCTAATAGCCTTGCATTTTTATTTCAAATTCTTTACCTTTATAAAACAAGACAATACCGTTTCTAGTAATTTCTCTTACCTCAAATTCCTCAATATACTCGCCTACGTTGATCACGCAGCCATTGAGGATTGCCTGAGGCCGGCCTTTTTTATAAACAATTCCCTGCAACTCAATCTTTGGCAAAATAATTTGCACATCTTTAGGGATAAGTTGTTTAGGGGGTAACTTAATTAATCTTTCTAATTCTTGCGATAACATAAACGGATCTCTTTTTGCTTCGGCTCCTGTATATTTCACGATTCTTCCCTTAAGTAAACTAGAGGCCGGTTCTTTCTCGCTGGCATTTTCTGCAAAACACACCTTTCCGAAAAAAATCAAAACCGCCAGAAAAAAAATCGCTAAAAAATTTAATATTTTTTTAAACATTATTGCTCCAAAATTGTGTCATTATAATCTAAAGTGCTCAAATTCAGATCCGCAATAACTTTAATTTCTTTCAACTCTTGTTTTTCAAAAACTATTGACTGTTTTAAACTCATTTTATCTATCTGGATAAAAAGGTCAGAATTCTCCAAATCACTGATAAAAATACCCAATTGATGATAAGTAGTATTGATCGATAAAGTTACGCCTAATTTTGAATACTGATTTCTCTTTTCGGCCGGAAGCGCTGAAATTGAAATAATTTTCAGATTTAGTTTTCCCGCCATTTTTGCAATATGAGCTAAGAACCGTGAACTTCCCTCTACTTTTTGCATCTCTTCCCGCATTTCTTTTAAGTTCGCCAGTTTATCACCCACTTTATTTTCCAGCTTGATACGGTCAATCTCTTTTCTGTACCCTTTTAGCAGTTTTTGGCTTCTTTGAAAGAAAATTCTCCCGCCAAAAAAAAGCAGCAGACAAAAAATAAATATTCCCAACATTAAAACTTGCTGCATTTCTTTCGTTAATATTTTCTTTAACATTATAAAATTCCTCTAAAACTATCGCGCTGAATCAATTTCGGAAGAAGCAATTAGATTAAAAGTCATTACCGGAATCCCGTTAAAATCACCCTTATTGATTGACCCTGTTTTAATCATTTTAAATCCGTCAAAAAAATCTGTGCTGGCTTTTAATTTTTCAGAAAAATTATTAACAACTTCAATCTCTAATCCTCTTTGTTCAGAATAAACAGTTCCATCGAGCTTTAATGTTGTTTCTTTTTTGACTAAACTTTTTTCTAATTTTAAAATTTCTTCATAAGTTAAACTTGTTAACCAGGCATTCTCCGGAATTAAGTTGGGGACAGCACTTAATTTGATCGTTAAAAGATTACGGTCTTTTATTGTTTTTTTGATCATATTTGAAAGCGTAATAATTTCTTTCTCCCCTTGGATCAGCTGATTATCCGTAAAATGACTCAGATCCATAAATTTTGGGCTTTTCCTTTTTTCCAGTTCTAAAAGCTTCTTTTCGCGAGAAACAAAAAATGAAAAAATTAAATAAATCACAATATAACAAATTATTAATCCGATAGATCCAAAAATCACCATTTTCGAAATAAAAACCTTAGTTTTTAAGCTTGTTTTTTTTCTCGCGCTAAATAAATCTATTTCCACAGTTGATTTGCTTTGGTTTCTTAATGCCGCACCAATCGTCACGGCAAGCATAGGGAAAGTATAGGGCAGGGGCTTAACCGATTTAGGAATGGTAATATTCTTCAGCGGATCTATCGTATTTACCGGAATATCAAAACTTTTCTGAAGGTAAGCAGCCAGCGGACAGTTACAATCTGGAATTCCTTTAGCCACTTCCGCCACAATCTCCAAATCATCAAAATCTTCTAATTCTCCGCAAAGAATAATCTTATTTATTTCTTCTTTTCCCAATTCTTTCTTGTAATATTCCATGGAAATACGGCATTCGCTGAGCATATTTTCCAAGGTTATTTGACGCGAATCTGATGAACTGATACTTCCTTCCATTAAAAATTCAGCTGCTTCATCGTCGATCCATTCTTCTTTTTCTGCTAAAGAAAGATCACGCACAAAATAAGGCACTCCGTTTTTAAGAATAATCAGGTTCATTCTCTGTGCATATATATAAATAACTGCATTTGATTTAAGTTTTTCAATTTCACCGGAATATTCTAAAAGCCGGAGCAAAGCAAAGGAAGCTGTTTCAACCGCAACAGGATATATCTTTGATTTATGTAAGGTAGTTAAATGATTTTTAATTGATTCTTCTTTGGTAACTAAAGAAAGGATTCCTAGCTTACGATTAACCTGGTCTTCTTTAAGAATATAAAACCCGGTTACTGCTTGTTCTAAGGGAAAGGGTATATATATATTTTCTGGCTTCAAAACGTACTGCTTCTTCGAGTTCTTCGGCACTAATCGGCGGCATTTGAAAATAGCGCAGTAATACCATCCCGGGCATCAGGATACTATTAACATTTTTTAAATCAGCTTTTGATTTTTTTACAGCTTTATCCAGCGCCGCTAAAATAAGCTCATCTTTATTTGCCCCTGCAGCTTGATTATCTTCAAAAATGTCTACATGAATAAAATTAATCAGCTGTATTTTGCCGGCTACATTTTGTAATTGGGCAAGTTGTACAGTTTTAGGGCCAATATACAAGCCTATTGTACTTTTAAATAAGAACATAATTTAAATCCATTTACTTTCTTAGTTCTGTATCTACATATCCTTAATATATTTAAATTATCATATTAGGAAGTGTCTGTCAAGGGGTTTTAAAGAGGTTAGACTACTTTGTCAAAATTTTAAACTAGTTTTTCTAAAATATCCTTTACTTTAGAAATTACATCTTTAACCAAAACTTGAGTTTTTTGGTTATTTTTACGAATTTTAATTTCAACTAAATCTTGTTTAAGCCCTTTTTCTCCAATCACAACCTGAACCGGGATTCCTACTAAATCCGCATCTTTAAATTTTGTCCCTGCTCTTAGATCACGATCATCCAAAAGCACATCCAGGTCATTATTTTTAAGTTCGTTATATATTTTGTGTGCAATTCCTGCTAATTCCGGATTATCTGTATTTAAAGGCATTACCAGAACCTCAAAAGGGCATATTTCTTTTGACCAGATAATCCCGTATTCATCATTATTTTGTTCAATACAAGCAGCAATTATCCGCGTTACTCCAATTCCATAGCAACCCATAATAATTTTCTGAGGTTTCCCTGATTCATCCAGGAAATCCGCGCCAAAACTATCTGTATACTTTGTCCCTAATTTAAAAACATGCCCAACTTCAATTGCCTGTGATAGTTGGATTGCATTTTTGCAGCGCGGGCAAAAATCGTTTTCTGTGATATTACGCACATCCGCCCAAATATCAACCTTAAAATCCCGGGATTCATTTACATTGATTAAATGCCTGTCTATTTTATTTGCCCCGGTTATGGCATTTTTTAATCCCTGGATTGAATAATCCGCGATAATTTTAATATTTTCTAATTCTACCGGGCCGCTAAACCCTCGCGGGCCATTAGTAATTTTCTTGATTGCCCCTTCATCTGCCATGATTAAATGTTGTGCTTTTAAAACACGGTTTAGTTTTGTTTCATTTATCTCATAATCACCTCGGATCAATATAGCCACCGGCTGATTATCCGCTAAATAAATGATTGTTTTAATCAACTGTGCCGGCTTGACTTTTAAAAGATGGGCTACCTCTTTAACCGAGCTTACTCCCGGCGTACTCACCTCTTCCATACTTTTAGCTTTTGAGCTGTGTTCTGTGGTCTGTGGTCTGTAGTCGGCTAAGCATTCTGCTTTATCCAAGCTCACTGCATAATCACATTTTTTACATCTGATGATTTTATCTTCACCGTTATCCGCAATCACCATAAATTCATGAGAGATATCGCCTCCCATAATTCCGGTATCTGCCTCAACCGCAATATAATTTAATCCGCAGCGTCTGAATATATTACAATACGCTTCATACATTTTTTTATAACTATGATCTAAGCCTTGCTCATCCCGGTCAAAACTGTAAGCATCTTTCATAATAAATTCACGGGATCTCATCACACCAAAACGCGGCCGTGCTTCATCCCGGAATTTAGTTTGAATCTGATAAACAATAATCGGAAGCTGGCGGTATGATCTGATTTCATTCTTGATTAAATTAGTAATAACCTCTTCATGAGTCGGACCCAGTACATTTAACTTCTTATGGCGGTCCGTAAAGGTAATCATATCCTCTCCTAAAGTCTCCAGCCTGCCGCTCTGCTGCCAAAGATCTACAGGTTGTATTGCCGGCAAAAGCATTTCCTGCGCCCCTTGGTTATTCATTTCCTCTTGAATAATTTTTGTCACTTTCTTTAACACACGCATTCCCAATGGTAAATATGAATAGACCCCGGAAGTAAGTTTACGGATTAAGCCGGCCCGAATCATTAGAATATGACTTATTGCTTCTGCATCCTGAGGAACTTCTTTAAGTGTCGGTAACAAAACTTTAGACCACTTCATTTTTTACCTCCGAAACTAAAACTTCTAATATTTCTTTTTCCTTAACCAATTTTATTTTTTTCCCTTTTTTAAATAATATACCCGAACTGCCGCCCCAAGCAATACCCAAATCCGCATCCTTAGCTTCTCCGGGCCCATTCACAATACAGCCCATAATTGCCACTTTTAATCTGGGCTGAAAACAATTATCCTGAAAAATAGATAATGCTTGTTTTACTTTCTTAACCAAAGAAATTAAATCAATTTTACAGCGTCCGCATGTAGGACAGGCGATTATTTCAATCCCCTTATTATAAATTCCGAGCATTCCCAATATTTTCTTTCCCACTACCACTTCTTCCACTGGATCCGCAGTTAAAGAAACCCTTAATGTATCGCCAATCCCCTCAAGTAAGAGAACTCCTATGCCTAAGGTTGATTTTATAATTCCATCCGGTATTAATCCCGCTGCAGTAACGCCTAAATGCATGGGCGCATCAGTTATTTTTGACATTTGACGGTAAGCATCAATTGTCGTTAATATATCATGAGTTTTTAACGAAAATACAATTTGATTAAATTTATACTTTTCAAAAATTTTTAAATATCGTTTCCCTGCGCTTACCATATCCTTAACTAAATTATTACCTAGAGTTCTTTTAACTGAACCGGAATTTAACCCGACACGTATCGGCACGTTATATTCTTTTGCTTTTTCAATCACCGCTTTGATTTGTGATTCCTTTTTGATATTCCCGGGATTAAGCCGGATTTTATCTGCTCCCTGTTCAATAGCTGCAAGCGCTAAACGATAATCAAAATGAATATCCGCAACCAGCGGAATCCTGATTTGTTTTTTAATTTTTGCGATAGCGGCGGCTGCTTGTTGATTTAAAACCGCAATACGCACAATTTCACAGCCGGCTTTTTCCAATCGTTTAATCTGCCCTACACAAGCACGCACATCCGCTGTATCCGCGGTAATCATGGATTGAATTGATATTGCACTGCCGCTCCCAATCACCGTACCGTTTTTTAATATGACTTTTCTGGTTTTTTTACGATCAATTTTCATTTTCTATTTACCGATAAAAAATTGCCTACTTTTTCAAAAAACCCAACTCTGACTAAATCATTATAAAATACAAATACCATTAAAAGAATTAAAATCGAAAACCCCACGCGGCTAGCCATCTCCTGAAATTTCAAACTAATTGGCTTACCTTTAATTTTTTCAAAAAATAAAAATAACAAATGGCCGCCGTCAAGTACCGGCACAGGAAATAAATTAATAATCGCCAGGCTCACACTTAAAGCTCCCATAATCTGCATTAAGTAAACAAACCCTAACTTTGCGGCATCTCCGGTTATTTTAAAAATTGTCACTGGTCCGGCCAAAGAATCTTTTACAGACATTTTCCCCATAAGCATCCGGGATAACGCAAAATAAGTCATTTGGGTTAATCCGACAACTTGTTTTGCTCCTAAACCAATTGCTTTGAAAAAACCGTATTTAACAATTTCTGTTTCATCTCCGGGGCTAATCCCGATTAAGCCGACTTTTATCTGCTCCCCAAAAATATTATTAACTGCATCAACTTGGGGAACAACCTTTACCTGCAGGATTTCTTGCTTTCTTTCTACGGCTAAAACAATTTCTTCACCGCTAATTTTTTCATGAATAACTGATGAAAGTTCATCCCAAAATTTTATTTTTTTTCCATCAATCGAAATAATTTTATCATCCATCTGCAAACCTGCTAATTGCGCCGGATACCCTGCTTTAACTTCCCCTACAGTAGCCTTTAAACTAGGCGCTCCGATAAAAAACACAAGGCTGAATAATAAAAACGCAACGAGATAATTAAACAATGGCCCGGCAATTACAATTGCCGCGCGTTCTCCCACTGATTTAGACAAAAATTCCCAAGCCTTGCCCGCTCTCTCTTCTTCCGGATTCTCTCCGGCAAGTTTCACATACCCGCCTAAAGGAATCAAAGAAATTTTATATTCCGTATCCCCATATTTCAGGCCTGCAAGTTTTTTGCCAAACCCTAAGGAAAAAGCTTCAACTTTTACCTTTAAAAATTTTGCTACAATAAAATGACCAAACTCATGCGCTAAGACTAAAACGCCTAAAACAAAAATAAATGCTATTGTGGATAACAAAGTAACCGCGCCTCCCTTCTTGCCCAATCATCAAATGAGAAAATTTCATTAAGGCTGGGATGCTTCACTGCCTTATGTTTTTTTAGTACCTGCTTAATTGTGTTATGAATATCCCTAAATTCTATTTTCTTATCCAAAAAAGCATTTACCGCAACTTCATTTGCTGCGTTCATAACTGCACCCAAACTCCCCATCTGACTTGCTGCAACCTCCCGGGCTATTCCCAAACAAGGGAATTTTTTCACATCCGGTCGGTAAAAAGTAAAACTTTTTAGTTTAAAAAAATCAAGCAGTTTTAATTTATTGCTGATGCGTTTTGGATAATCCAAAGCATACTGAATTGGTAAACGCATATCGGTTATGCCCAATTGTGCTAAAACTGCTCCGTCACAATATTCAACCATAGAATGAATCACCGCCTCCGGATGGATCAGAATTTCAATTTTATCTGCCGGAATATTAAAAAGCCAGCGTGCTTCAATCAACTCTAAACCTTTATTCATTAAAGTTGCGGAATCTATGGTGATTTTCTTTCCCATTTTCCACTTAGGATGTTTTAAAGCCATATTTAAGTTGACAGATTTTAGTTGTTTTTTTGTAAATTTTCGAAACGGGCCACCGGAACCAGTAAGATAAATTTTATTCACCGACTTAATTTCTTCGTTTTTTAAACACTGAAAAATCGCATTATGCTCAGAATCAACCGGAATAATTTCCGCTTTGCTATTCTCGATTCTTTGCCTGAAAAATTCACCGGCCATAACTAATGGTTCTTTATTGGCTAAAGCAATCCGCTTGCCTTGTTCAATCGCTGCCAGCGCCGGCCTTAAACTGACTGTGCCTGAGGTTGCCACAACCAAGGTTTGAACCTGATTAGCAGTGGCAATTTTTATCAGGCCAGTATCTTGCGTGTAAACTTTTATGCCTTTTAAATCTGTAATATTAGCGAGTTCTTTAATTGCAGCTGTATCTTTAACGCTAACTATTTCAGGACAAAACTTTTTAATTTGAGCTGAGAGTAATTTCATATTGCGATATGCACTCAAGCCAATGACTTTATACTCTTTCGGCCTGTTTTGGATTACCCGCAAAGTATTTGTTCCGATTGAACCGGTTGAACCCAGGATTGCAATTTTTTTCATATTTTTTTTAATTACGCTATATTAGAAACGGCACCAAATTAAAATAAATCACATAAAAATAAAATATGGGGCTAACAAAAATTATACTATCAATAATATCTAAAACTCCTCCTAATCCGGGTAAATAATCACCGCTGTCTTTAACCCCGCAATCCCGTTTTATCAATGATTCACAAAGATCTCCTATCTGGGCTAAAAACCCGATCAGCACTCCCATTGCCAACAAATGAACCAAGGGAATAAACGGTAAATATAACTTACTCACCGCGGCTGCTGCCAAACTAAATAATAGCCCGCCCAAAGCCCCTTCTAATGTTTTTTTTGGGCTAATGCGGGTTATTAATAATTTTTTGCCAAAACCTGTACCAATAATATATGCCCCGATATCTCCCATTTTTGTCACAAAAAGCAAAAATGCCGCCAAAAGCGTTCCGTAGGGCATGAATCTGATTTTTATTAAAAAAGAAAAAAACCAGCTCACATAAAATATTCCAAAAAAAGTTGTAGAAATTCCCACAATTGCCTGCGAACTATCTTTACGGATAAACTGCAGCATAAAAAATATCAGGGTTGTTGTGACAATAAAAAATAATTCCCAGCCTTTTGTCGGCTCAAATTTAAAATAAATACTCAAAGGGATTAAAATACCCAAAAAAATCCCAAAATACTTATAAATAAAAATTCCTTTTTTTTCAATTAATCCGTAAAACTCAAACAACCCGATACCAATTAAAAAAACCACAACTGCCGTAAAAAACCATTGCGGCATAAAAAATATACCTAAGAAAACTGACAAGATCACTAAACTTGTGGTAATAACTCGAACTTTTATTGTTGTATCCGCCATTTTCCTTTTCTTATCCTTTTTCCTGGGTGTATTATTTTTTGTTTTTAGCCAGTGATTCGATTGCGCCAAACCGGCGATTTCTTTTTTGATAAACACTAATTGCTTTTTTTAATTCTTCTTTATCAAATTCCGGCCATAATTTATCGGTGATATAAAATTCACTGTAGGAAAGCTGCCAAAGCAGGAAATTGCTTAATCTCATTTCTCCGCTGGTTCTAATCAAAAGATCCGGGTCAGGGATTTGAGCTGTATATAAATACTGGGCAAAAATATTTTCCGTCACTTTTTCACTCAGAATTTTTCCTTGCTTAATATCCTGAGCCAAAGCCACTGCGGCATCTTTTATTTCTGTACGCGCTCCATAATTTAAAGCCAGGACTAAACTTAAACCTGTATTATTTTTTGTTTCATTTTTAGCCTGCGCAATAACAACCTGGGCTTTTTTCGGCAGTTTACTAATATCCCCGATTGTTAATAATCTTGCGTTATTTTCTTTCAGTTCTTTAATTTCCTTATTTAAAATGAAACTCAAAAGATGCATAAGAAAATTTATTTCTTTTGTCGGCCTTTTCCAGTTTTCTGTAGAAAAAGTGTAAAGAGTTAGAAACTTCACTCCCAGTTTATCACAAGTTCGCACAATTTCTTTAACCACTTCTGCTCCGCGTTTATGCCCGGCGATACGCGGCAATCTGCGTTTTTTTGCCCAACGCCCGTTACCATCCATGATAATAGCAATATGCTCAGGAACTTGTAGTGACTTGCTCATCTCAATCCATCCAAAAAGTAACGAGTAGAGAGAAGCAAGTAGCAAGAGAAACTACGAGCTAGATTACAAATATTAAAGTTTAGATAAAAACATAGAATTTTAAAATTCTTCATTTTTATTTTTAATTTCCACTTGTACTCGCCACTTTATTTAAGTATCTATTTTTTCTTGCTACTCGCTACTTTATTTAGCTATGGAACCTGTAATCAATGTCCGGAAATATATTATTTTTAAATTCAATTTTACCCAGCCAAGCTTGATTTATATTGTTCCCCTTAATTTGATGGTATAATTTCGTAAAATTCAAGATATGCTCTTTGGTTCTTTCCACTGCATAAGAAACATGCGTACCCGTTTTTATAATAAACGCCCAGTCTGAACTTTGCGCGAGTAATAATTCTCGCAATGACTGATTTAGAGCATTTTTCCTTAATCCATCCGCTTCCGGATAAAGTTTGACCAATTCACACATCCGATCCGAAGCTTTATGCAAATGGCGGTAAATCCAATCATTCGAGCCTTCCAGCCAAAACTCAGAATACCCTTTCCATCCCCAGCTTGACATTGACGGAGTAATCACTTGATTTTTAGGATATTTTTCTAAATACTGTGAAGGCGTAATCATTTTAATTATGTTTTGGTCATAAGCAATTTTACGCATTAAAAAATTTATCCAATCCGGCCCTTCATACCACCAATGTCCGAATAATTCTGCATCGTAAGGAGAAATAATTATCGGATTTCTTTTCGTAATACTTTGAATATATTCGACTTGCTTTTGCCGATTAAACATAAAATTTCCCGCATGAGAAGCTGCTGTATCCATAGCTGCCTCCGGATTATAAGGCTGTTTATCGTCTGTTCTGCCGGTTATCCGATAATACTTTATCCCGGTATTTGTTCTAATCCCATCCGGATGGATATACGGTTTAATATAATCAAAATCCAAATCAAAACCAATATCCCGGTAAAATTCACGATAATTATAATCTCCGGGATAACCCTGTACTGCACTCCAAACCTGCTTTGAAGATTCCAGGTCACGGCCAAAACAAGCCACACCGCTTTTACAATAAACCGGGGCAAAAACCCCGTACTTAGGCCTGGGCGTACCGTGTAAAATCCCGTGTGTATCTGTAAAAAAATAACGCAGCCCATTTTCTTTTAAAATCTGATCATCGCCCGGATTATACCCGCATTCTGGCAGCCAGATTCCCTTCGGCTGCCGGCCAAAAACACGTTTATATTGATCCACTGCAGTTTTTACTTGCGCCCGGACCGAAGCCTTGCACACATCCATCAGCGGAAAAAATCCGTGTGTTGCCCCGCAAGTCATAATTTCTAACTTACCTGTATCCTGAATTCTTTTAAATGCTTGGACAATATTTTTTTTATTTTGCTCAACAAAACAATACCGTGCTAAATTAAAGTTACTTAAATACATTAAAGCCAGCCGATTAAATTCTGGCTGCCAACGTGTTCTTTCTACTTCTCTTGAGGCTAATTCTATTAATTTTTCAATATGACGCGTATAGCGGTCCTGCAACAATGGATCCATAAGCATTGAAATTAAAGTCGGTGAAAGTCCGATTGTAATCCGGAAATCAACATTATCTTTAATTAGCCGCTCAAAAATAGTCAATAACGGAATATATGTTTCTGTAATTGCTTCATATAACCAATCTTCTTCTAAAAAATTCTCATGCTCTGGGTGCCGCACAAAGGGTAAATGACCGTGTAAAACAAAACAAAGATATCCTTTTTCCATATTTAGAAATTCTCCATTACGTAAATACCAATAAAAACATTAGTTAGGAACAATAAAAGATAATTTCATTATAAAAATAATGTAGATATTTTAACACGCCCTTATTTATAATTCAAGTTATTTCCTGCTGTTCTTTTTTGAAATTCACAAAAAAACCGGAATATAATTTTATATATTCCGGCACAGAATCATTTTTTTAAATCCCGCTAAATTTAGATTATCCCCAACCTAAATTTAGTTTTAAATTAATTCGTTTTTTTCTTAACAACTGGGGTAATTTCTCTTGTATCTACACCATCTTCAGAAACTGCTTTAACCGGAATTACTTGCTGGCCATCCGGCAAAGCAAACCTTAAACTAAAAGTTCCATCTTTATTTAAAGCAATCGGGTTTCCTTGTACAGTTACTTTTGCGTCTGGTTCTGTTGCTCCATAAACAATCAATTCTGTATTAACTTTAAGCCAAAATTTACGTTTTTGCGCTTTTTTCCCGGCTCCGGGCGAAGATAATATTCCGGAAGAAATATCGCTCATTCTTTGAATAATCTGTCTTCTGATATCCGCAGAACTAAGCCCAATTCCCAGGCCTGCGGATAATCCGTAAAGCTTATTAAAATCCTCCTCTACAATCATCCATTCCTCATCCGTAACCCAGCTAGAGCCATCAATCGGAGTTGAGACACAATTAGAACGGGCTAATAAAACAAACCTGCCGTCTTTTAAACAAAACCCAATATCTACACAAAAACTGCGTCCGGGATTTGCGGTATTTATATACCAGTTATTGGCAAAATTATTAATATCAATATCCCAAAAATTGTTTGCATTCGAACCGCTAAAATTCACACTGGTAATATCATAAACTCTTAATATGCGCCGGGCATCTTCCAAAGCCCCGTTAAATTCCTGATAAACAGTATTCAGTTTTGCCTGTGTAATTTCCCAATAAGCGTGCAGCCAATAAGGATCTCTGACCTGAATAATAATGCGGTTATCCCCGTAGCCTAAGGGTAATTCTGCAAACTCTTTTTCCCCCACTACATTTTCTACCGGCACAGGGCTGACAAAAAATTTGCTTTCTTCAATAATCTGCTCTTGTGCTAAATTCTGCATTAAAGCTGGTTCTTTTTTATTTTTGCTAGTAAACAAATATTTTAGTTCACTGATCGGCCCTAAACGGGTTGATTTATCTTTTTCTTTTGTTTGCCTGTTCTGATTTTTTTTAACCAGCTTAATTTTGGAATTTTCTGCTGTTTGGATGTTTTTTGTTTTTTTTGCTTCTGTTTTTTTTGAATTTGCCATCTTCATCACCTCTGTTTTCCGGGCAGCTTGACGGGAAATAATTTTTTGCCAGGTACTCGCTTTATCCGTATTTTTTCTTACTGTTTTTTTAGGCTGAGAAACAGTTTTTTTTCTCTCAATTTTTTTTATCTTAACCCTAGGCTCTGATTTTATCTTTTGTATCGTTACTTTTTTTAGCTTAGGTTTTTCCCGTTTTCTTTCTGTTTTAACTGCTTTTTTCGCTGCTTTACCTTTAACCGCGCTTTGAGTTTGAAAAGATGGCTTTACTGTATTTTTAACTTTTAAATTTTTCTCTTTGAATTTGGATTTAATTATCTTTTTCTGATCAGCTATTTTTTTCGTCTTACTATTTATAACTGCTTTTTTTTTAATCATTTTAATTCTTTTTTTTCCTAAAAATTAGATAAATTTTGCATTATAAATACTCTGTTGTAGAATTTAAAAGTACTACATAAATACATAAATGTCAAGAAGATAATTAGTTGATCATGCCTCGGCCTGGTCCGGGGGCCGGCAAATCAAACTCAGCATCCTTTTATCCGTATTTTCCCGTCGGTAAGAGTAAAAAATGCCGGAATTGCATTTAGTGCACAACTTTAAATCGAAAATATTTTTTTCTCTGACGCCAAATGTTTTCATTTGTACTGTATTCGCCTGAATTAAATCAAGATATATTCTCCGGGTTTTTTTATTTTCTCTAATAAAATCCGGGAATATTTTTTTAAATTCAAAACCGACCTCATAACAGCAATCCCTGATTCCCGGGCCAAAACATGTCTTGATCTGAGCCGGATCAGACTGGAATTGTTTCTGCATTTTTTCCAACAAGTTACGTACAATTGCCTGTTTTGTCCCCCGCCATCCGGCATGAGCAATGCCAATAGCTTTTTTCCCGGGATCCCAGAAGATTATCGGTAGGCAATCTGCTGTTAATAAACACAATGCCCTGCCTTTATTTTGCGTAATCGCCCCATCTGCTCCGGATATACTTTCGGCAAAACTTACAATTCCTGCATTCTGTTTAGAGCTGTTAATTTTAGCCACTTTATTTTTATGCACTTGCTCTAAGAAAACTGCTTTTTTAAAATCAATCCCTAAATCTGTAAACATTCTTTGCCGTGCACTGATTATTCTTGTGCGCGCGGTTTTATTTTCACCCGCCCTCAAATCATAATTAAAATTCTTTAAACTAAACGCGATAATAATTCTTTCTGATTGCTTTTGCTCAAATTGGGGGGAAAATATTAGATAATTCTTTGTAAATTTTATATTTTTAAAAACTGGCAATAATATTTTTTTGCGCATGATTTTCTTAAATTTGAATAAAAATAAAGGCAAGGGCTTACCGATATCAATCTGCTATTTTTTCTAATTTATGAGTTTTATTAAAATCCATAAACTCCGCTATTTCCTCAGGTGTTAGATTTATATCATCTAAACTCAGTGCTTCTTTTTTCTGTATATTTTCGCTGCTGGTTCTTTTTTGCAAAACCGGAGAGACTATGGCTGGTTTAAATTTTTTTGTTATTTTTTTCTCAGCCGGAATCTCGCCCGGGCTGGATAAGGTTTCGTCTTGTTCTATTTCTATTGTTTTGTGCAATGTTACTGCGGATAATTGTCCCTGCTGTTTATTATCAAATATTTTCTCAAAAATTACTCCTTCAATATCCTGGTTAACTACATATTTTACTTCAATAAGTTTAATATCATTCAGCTCTAACTGTTTTGCTGCCGATTGAATTTTTTTTGAAAAACAATCACATACCAAAATAATTTCTGCGGCACGGTTAAAATCAATATTTTCATTAAAAAACAATCTTTTAATCAAAGTTTCATTGTCTTTTAACCATTGCAACTGGCTTAAAGTGCCCTCTAAAATTCCCTCATTTGCACTCTCAATATCAAAGTTAACCACCACCAGCCGGCCGGTATCATCAATGCCTAAAAAATCCATGAATCCGTTTTCCTGCGTACCCAATTCCAAATCAATAAAACTTAAGCCCGGGCTTAAAGCCTCCGGATTTTTTAGAATAATTTCTTTTAATTTTTTTCTCGGGATTTTTTGTTTTTGAAATACTCTCTCCATTTTTTTATTTCCTCAAATTACTTTTTTCTTAAATCACCTTAACCCGCTAAACTCATCAACAATACGCTTAAAAAACATTTTTCCGGCAGCCGGATTTGTTTCTTCCAGATTTAAGCGCAGCACAATTATTTGGGCAATATTCGATATACAGGCAGTAAGATCCGCATCATAAAAAGAAGCGATATTTGTATTCGAATCAATTTCCTGTTTAATCTTAAACATAAACCCGTATTTATACAATTCTTTGTCTAAAAATTTCCTTACCGCACCGGCAAGTTTATTATAAATTTTATCAATTTCATACATATGGTCAATATCGGCAATAATTGCCCCGACTTTAGCCAGCGGATTATGGGCAAAAATAATTTTCATTACTTTATAGGCATTAATCATATTATTGCTTTCGGGGTTTACTAATACCAAAAACTCGCGGATTAAATCCTTAAATACCGGGGATATTTTTAATAAATTTTGCTGCATCACGCTGATTAAAATCAGGTCTGAATTTTCTTCAATATCCTTTAATTTTAGCATTAGTTCCTGTTCTTTTTCTTCGCTGGCTAAAAAGCTTAAACTTTTTTGGTTTAACCCGATTATTTTTACGCCTAACGGACCGTCTTTAATTAACATCTGGGGGTTACTGATTTCTGTATTTTGCACATCCCGGCCTAAGAAAAATTTCAGGCAAGGCAAATCTTCATCCATATCCACAACGGTAATCCGCATTCCTAAGCGGGCCAGAGCTAAGGAAAGATTAATCACGAGAAAAGCATCTCTAAAATCAGTGCTGTTTCCGATTAAACCCACACTTTTTGTCGGAACTTTTACTGGATAAGCCGCGGTTTCTTTTTGAGCATCACTTTTGGTAGGATCTAAAACTTGATTTTCATCCTGTGAAAGGAATAAATAAGAAATATCTTCTAATCCTTTTCCCAATTTTTTTAACTTATTCATCTGCATATGCGTCTAGCACAATCTTTTCTCCCCTATTCGATTTCAACTAAAGAATTCTCATTTCCCACCGGATCAGAAACTCTTTTTGGATTATTAGGATCAACAATCCATTTCCCATCTACAATAAACTTATACTGATATTTCCCCGGGTTTAATTTATAGACCCGAGACCATACCCCTTTTTCCTCATTCTCTAATTTACTCTGGTTCTGCGCTACCCAATTATTAAAATCACCGGCAATTTCTACGCTTTTTGCCTCAGGCGCATAAACAAAAAATTTTGTTTCTTTTTCTAATTTTTTCTCAGGTATTATTTTATCTATATCCTGCTTTTGTTGTATTTGCGGTTCTTGTGCTCTGGCTTTATCCAGAACGCGTTTAATGAAAATATCGTCTTGTTTATTTTTCGCTGTATTTTTTATTGAAGAAACTTCCCGGGCTAGCTGTATATAATCTTCGGCGCCATTACTGCGCTGATCATAACTGGTTATGGGAACGCCGTGGCTGGAAGCTTCTCTGAGGCGGATATTATTACGAATGATTGTGTTAAATACATTACCTGAAAAATATTTAAATATTTGTTCTTTAATCTCCTGCGCAAATCGGGTGCGGCGGTTAAACATTGTCAATAAGGCTTTAACTTTTATTTTACAATCTAATCGGGAATTAATCAGATTGATTGTTTCCATAAGTTTACTGATCCCATGTAAAGAAAAGAATCCTGTTTCCACCGGGGCAATAACTTCATTTGACGCACGCAGCGCATTAAAGGTCAGCAGTCCCAAGCTCGGTGAGCAGTCAATTATCACAAAATCATATGTCTTTGTTCCGACCATTAATGATATTGCCTGATGCAATTTTGCTTCTCTTGCGGGTTTGCCGGAAAGCTCCTGTTCTATTGCGCAAAGCCTGATATTTGCCGGAGCTAAATCTAGTTTTTCGGTAATACGCGTTATTACTTGATCTAAGCGCATCCGGCTTTGCTCATTATCTGTCAAAACATTATACATTGATTTTTCCAAATTTTCTGGATTAACATTCAGGCCTAAAGTTGCATGCGCCTGCGCATCCATATCAATAAGCAAGACATTCTGGTTTAGATCCGCTAAACTTGCTGCGAGATTAATTGCTGTTGTAGTTTTACCGCATCCGCCTTTTTGATTCGCAATAGCAATTATCTGCATTTTTTTAGCCTCCTTAAATTAATAAGTTAAACCAAGCACAAAATTAAACACTTTTCCTAAGTTTAAAAAAAACCACTGGTTTATTCATTACCCTATACTTTTTAACGAATAAACCAGTGGAATCATTTTTAAATAACTTTCTCTTTTTTAATCCAAACAAAATTAAAAACCTATTTTAGTTCCATTCTTGAGGGCCTGCACCAGCTGCATTATCATACGTACCATCCTGATCCATTGTTACCATTTGACCGCTATAAGGACCAGCGATTCGTGATGCTGTAGTAACAACTGTTGAAGGAGTTGCAACACTTGCATATGTCCAATCCCCATCATCACCGTCTAGATAATCATCAGGCAAATCAACATCAGTTAAATCAGCATAAGCAGCAGTAAACTGATCTTGAAGCGCTCTATACTGTATTTGCGCATTTGTAATCGCGCGTAACCCTGCTTTTGCTTTCCCGCCTTTTGTTCTTTCAATTGATCTAAAATAACTTGGTACAGCTATTGTTACCAATATACCGATAATGATAACAACCATTAAAAGTTCCACAAGTGTAAAACCTTTTCTCTTCATCTTAAAACCCCCTTATAGTATATATATATCAAAATTACTTTTTTCTGTCAAGTCAAAATTCCCCGTTTTGACTTCAATTTTATCCCCTTCTTTTTTACCTTAATTTCAAATTTAAGGCATATAGATAACTCATTAGTTGTAAAACTTGTCTCTTCCCTTTTTCACCCCCTTTCAATCTTGGGTTAAAGCGTTATCTACTTTCACCCCCTTTCAAATTTAGACATAAAAAATCCGACCTATCCTGATGAACAGATAGCTCGGTTTATTTTTGAAGAAAACTTCCCTTTTGTGATTAGGTAGCCCGGCTGTCTAAAAAATCCTTTTTTAGATCCGTAACTTTGCCCCGAAAAAATTATAAATAATAACATTTTTCCTTTAATTTTCGGGGTCCCAATTTATCTCCAGATACAATCCGAACTTTGGGACGCCCCCTGTTTTCACAGGGTTTGCCTTTTTCTGTACAAGGGTAGTACTAAATTTTTGTTTTAACCGGATGTGATGGTTAAAAAATTCTAAACTTAAAAATTATATAAAAGAGCTTGTATCATAATTATACCTGATTATAGCCTATTTTGCCAGTTTTTTATAAAAAAAATTCTGTATCTTACTAAAAATAAATAAGTTACATAATTATAAAATTTATTGATTTAAATCTTCTATTTTTTTCTGAAATCTAACAATCGCAATAATGCTTTATTTATAATAATTAAAATATTCTGCTAGCATTCACCCCATCCTGATTTAACCCAATTCTGACCGCGGGGGTCAGAGTTGGGTTAAATTGACATTTCTGGATTTATATTGTGCATGTAAAAAATATCTTTTATTTGCTCTAAGGCAATCATGGCAACCTTGGAATCTTCAACAACTTTTTTTTGCCTTGCCTTGTTTTTAATAATTCGCTCAAGTGAATCAATAAAACTACATGCACTTTCCTGCTCATAATCCTTTAGCTTGCTAAGATCAATTATTTTAATGCATTTTAATAACTGCCTTAAGTATTTATTCTTTAAAAATTTTAACTTATAAAGAAGCTTATCAGAATCATAGTAACCAGAGCTGATTGATATCCGAATTAGCTCAGCCGCATCAAATCTCTTTTTATTGCTGGGTGATTGTAAAGCCTCTACCACCTGACCTTCAATTTGCGGCATAATTTTCGGTACCATTGCCGGCATAACTAATTTTGAAAACATTTTTACCGCTAAAGAACTGGTAAAATTAAAATCTTTCACTCTATCTTCACCTGTATATACTGTTACAATCCCAGAATATTTATCTTCTATGCCAAATAAAAATACAGCAATCCGGTTTTTTTTATTATCTCCAGTGCCGGTTTTCCCAAATATATTAATATGTTCGGCTAAAACAGAATTTTTAATTTTTGCCCTTTGCGCTGATCCTTGCAAAACAACTTGTTTCAAAACTTTTATACCAACCTCTGCTATTTCTTTAGATAACACTTGCTCTGATTTTAAGAGCATTTTATTTAGAAAACTGGCAAAAGGGGTTTCTCTGGCTAACTGGATTTCTCCAACTTCCTGAGTATCTTTTTTAACCCCTTTATTTATCAAAATACTAATTAAATCCACCAGTGCTCCGGGCGTATCCCCCGAAGGCCCCAGCGCCACGCTCAAGGTAGGGATAACTTTAAACGGATATCCTAGTTTTTGCCAAAAAGGCGTGATCTTCTGGTAAAAAATACTTTTTTCTAAATCTGTATAAATCCTCCGATACATTTCATGTGAAGCCGCAGGACTTAATAACCATTCCGCTGTACTATTAATAATCATTTTTGTCTGTTTTGAATCAGGTTGATACCCTGATTTTATTTGCTGTTTTAGCCATTTACTTTGTTTTTTAGCTAATCTTTTAAAAAAATCCTGATATGTTTTATTTTTCATTTGCGCAATAGTCTTTTTAATATTTCCTTTATTTTGTTTTGCTTGTCTAATAAACTTTATAATCTCCTCAGCTATGTGCTTCTTTTCTGTCTGAAGTACCTCCGTAGCATACTCCTGCCAAACCGGATTATTATGATTCTTACATATCTCATCCGCTGCATACCCAAATGTTTGCTCAACATAATACTCAAATATTTGTTCTGCTAAACGCACAAAAACTAAATTAATGGATAGAATTAATGCTTTGTCCACGCTCACAGCCTCTAAGTTATGTGCCGGATGATAGTTATTTATTTGCTGCCAGCCGCCGGCTGTAAAAAATTTACCCGGCATTGCAGAAACTTTATATTTTAAAGCTTTTTCTAATATATCCTTTAAACTCAGATCAGGATTCACATATAACTGTGCAATCACCCACTGGCTTATCGGATTACTTTTTTGTGCAAGTGCCATTTCTAATTCCACTGAGCTTTGGGCAAAAGATTTATGAAAATTATAGACATCTGCAACAATAGTTAAAAATTGTAAAAAAATACGCAGTTTAGCAGTTGAACCCAATTCCGTCTTACTATCTAAAACATAGTCAAACTGCTGATCATCAAATGTATCAATATGTGCGACTACTTTATTTGCAGATGAAGCATCTCCACCTTTTTCTACTACATAACAGCTATAGCGCAACTGAGAAATGTCATTATTCCTTAAATTAATCAGTTTCCTGCCGGCAAAGGAATACTTTTGCAAAAAATACGGATCATACATTTGTACAAAATTTTCATACAGCTTCTGTTGCAATAAATGATCATTAGAAGCTCGCAACCTTATATCCATCCTATTTAATGTATTAAGATTAATTAAATCCTCTGGAGTTGATTCTCTTAAAAGCTTTACCATCCAATTACGCATGGACAAAGCCGCCCGATTTTTACCGTAAGGCACTCCGTTAAATAAAACTTTTTTCTGCGGATTCCAATAATCATAAGTTTCTTGTGCAGTTTTTGATTCTTGTTCGCTAATAAATTCCATCCTCTGGATTTTTTTTAAAAGCAGGTTTGCTTCCTCATTACCCCCATTATTTCTTAATATGCTTGGATTTCTAATTGCACCCATCAAGGCCGCAATTCGTTTTAGAGCCTTAGTCCGTAACTGCGGATCTTTTAACTGCGTATTTAGTTCCGTCAGACTGATTCCGTAAAAAGCGTACAAAGCCTCACCAAAACCAATAACTTCCCCCAGATAACCGTTTGGCCCACCGGCAAATGGTACCCAGTTTAAATAATTCAATAATATATTTTGCGCAGCGAGTTGCGGATTATCATTGCTAAAAAGTAATGAGGCATGTATAAGCTGCTTAATTTTTTCTTCAAAATCTTTTGTTTTACCATTTTCTGAATGTAGTATTTTAGCTAACTGAATCGCAATTGTACTTGCTCCGTGCACTCTCCCATAATAATCATGTGAAATATTACTATAGATAATTGAGTATATCGCGTTTACTAAACGCCGCTCCTCAATTATATAATTTCCTTTTCCTAGAAATACTCTCAATTCCGGAAAAAGCAGTTGTAATAACTTTGTATTTTCCCAAGCTAGGAGCATTTTTATGATCAAAGGGTCAACATCTGAAAATTTTTCAATTCGATAAGGATCATTATATTCATAAATAATTCTTTCTTGAGGATCAATAATTAAAAAATTATTTCCCTGATCCCAAACTGGCGGCATAATTGAGCGTTTTTTTATTAGATCAATTAATAACCGGGATTGAGCTGTTTTCGCTTTAAAGTCAAATCCCTGTTTATTAATCAAAAAAGAAATTAAATCAGGCAACAAAATATAACCTTTTGTTTTAGAGTACAAACCTGTTTTGGGATAAACCATTTTAATGCCTGATAAATTTTTACCTTCATCTTTAAACACTGTTTGCCAATAAATACATGCACGCATAAGGTTAAAATATTGTTTATACAAAACCGCATAATAAAGTTCAAAAAACAATATTGCTTTAAATGACAGAAAAAGCCCGGCAATAAGTAACCATTTTTTTCTTCTATCCGTGGGAAATTGTATTTTTTTAATTAAAAGTAAATGCGGGGTTAAAATCGCAGCAACTAATAAGCTATTAAAAATTAAGGAACCAAAGCAGTAACAATAACTTATGGTAAAAACAGCCGGAATTAATATCACCCCGGATAAAAAACTAACTAAAATTTTATCTAAACCAAACGCATCTTCTAATACAGTTTCGCGGAAAATCTTATTCTTACCAACTCCCCAAACATGAGACATATGCCAGAAAACCTGAAAAGTGATAAATGATTGAGCAAACCATCTGAAACTATCTTGAGTAATATCAAAAGGCAGACCGGTTTTTTGATACATAACAAAGGCCATACCACAGATCATTAAAAACGGGTAATAATAAATTTCAAAAAACTTTTTAATAAAATCTCTGTGATTTTTCCAAAACAGCTTGAAATATTTTTTTAAACCATCTGTAAAATTAAAGGGGAAATTTTTTTCTTTACCTTTAATCTTTTCTTGTTGTTCTTTAAAATTCAATAATGTTCTTTTTATCTTGCCTTGCTGCCGCATTGTTTGGTTAAACGATCCGGCAAATAAGTCTATAAAGTTATTCTGGGAAATTTGCACTTGCGGGGATAAACAATCATGACGATTCTTGCTAAAACCAGACAAATCTCCTGCGGCAAAAACAAGGTTTGTCCATAATAATAGCTCTATTAATATGAAAACAATAATATTTAATTTTAACTTATTTTTCATAACTTTATTAGTAGTAATATGTTATATTTATAATATAAAGATAATAATTTGAAAAAGTGTACCATATAATTTATTTATTTGCAACAAAGCAAAAATATAGTTTAGCGGTTTCTTTGGATTAAATTTCTGATAGGAAACGGATAGCGAAAAGCGGAAAAATAAATCCGGGAGATGTGGAATGTTTAAAGTGTAATGAAAGTTATTTCAGGGTTCAAGTATCCGGCAACAAGCTCAGGTAATAACCCAATTCTGACCGCGGGGGTCAGAATTGGGTTACCCATCATAACTTGCCCTCTTCAAATCCGTATAGGGATTTTGCACATTCAGGACATAGCCCGTGCGTAAATTCTGTTTCAGAATGATCAGTAATATATCTTTCAATCTGATTCCAATAACCTTTATCATCACGGATTTTTTTGCAATTCGCGCAAATTGGTAAAATTGTTCTTAAAGTCATGACTTCTTTACGAATCTTATTAACAATGATATTTAAAAGAAAACCTAACCAAACTGCATAAAACAAAAATCCAAAGTTAGTAAAAATAGTTCTCCAGGTTGCCGCAGGGCCTGAAAATAATAATATATTGTGAAAAATAATTATTAGCGATCCAGGCACGAGAAACTCAATGAATGGTTTACTGGATAATATTGCCGCAACTAAAATAATTACCATATTGCCGGCAAAATAAATACTGTTAAATCCTTCACCAACAATAAGTGTTATATATGAAATGCTAATCCCGCATACAACATAAGCCGAAGCAATTATCACAGATACTAATTTTTCCGGTATTTTTTCAATTACAAAATAAAAAATAAAACAATAGGCCATGGCAAATAAACGCACAATAAGCAGGGGCAACCAAAAGTTAAGATAGTAAATGTGATCTAATAAATGATAACTTAACATGCCAAAAAAACCGATTAAAAGATGTATGGCCAAACGGGTTTTTAATTCATTAAGGTTTGTTTTAATCATTTTTTGCATTATATTAAAACTCACGGCCATTCCTTATCTTCTTCAAATCCGTACAAAGCTTTTGCGCAATCCGGACATATACCGTGTGTAAATTCTGTTTCAGAATGATCAGTAATATATCTTTCAATCTGATTCCAATAACCTTTATCATCACGGATTTTTTTGCACTTTGAACAAATCGGCAGAATTGTTCTTAAAGTCATGACTTCTTTACGAACCTTATTAACAAGGATATTTAAAATAAAACCCAAAGCTACTGCATAACATAAAAACCCGGAAGTAGTTAAAATGGTTCTCAAAGTCGCCTTCGGACCAAAAGATAATAATATGTTGTGCAAAATAATTATTAGGGAGCCAGGCACGAGAAACTCTACAAATGGTTTACTGGTTAATACCGCCATAACTACTATAATCACTATATTACCGGCAAAATAAATACTGTTAAACCCTTCATTTACAACCATAGTCATTGATGAAATACCGAATGCAGCCACAATATAAGCCGAACCCATTACCGCAGATACTAGTTTTTCCGGTATCTTCTCAATAATAATATAGAAAATAAAACAATAAACCATTGTAAATAAACGCACAATAAGTAAGGGCGAGCGATAATCAGGATAATAGACACAATCCCATAAATGATAACTTAACATGCCAAAAAAACCGATTAAAAGCTGTATGGCCAGGCGGGTTTTTGATTCATCAAGATTTACTTTAATTATTTTTTTCATAATAAACTTTTCAAAAATAAAATTTTAGTCTTTAATCTGAAGTCTCTGGGCTTTGGTCCCGCCAAGATTTTTCTTGAAGTATCATACAGAAGGCTTGCCATTGCATATTTATTCGTATACACCGCGGGCAGCTATTTCTTAAGATTTTCTTTAATACATTTAAGCAACTCTTCTGTAGAAACTGGTTTGGATAATAAAGGATATCCAAAATAAGTATCGGCTAGGGATTTCGGATGGCCACTGTCAACAATACCACTGACAAAAATAATCGGAATATTTTTAAGTTTAGAATCTTTTTTTACTTGGGCCGCTACCTGGGTTCCGTCCATATCGCCTAAAATAATATCCAGTAAAATTAAATCCGGCTTGTATTCCTTTAGTACTGCTAAAGCTGAAGCCCCATGCAATTCAACTCTTACTTCATACTTACCTGTATTTTCAAGGTTAAGCTTAACAAAGTCTGCAAAATCCTGCTCATCATCAACTAATAATAACTGGATCTTCTTGGGGGGTTTTTTAGTAACCATACGTCACCTCCTTGTTTACTTATAACATAATATACGATTTTATTCAACTTAGTAGTAAGTAGTAAAGATTAGGATTAATTGTTTAGCAAAAAAATGAAAATTTTCCGCTATTAAAAAATTTTTCTTCAAGCTTAATACCTACTACTACTTATCCCTTATTTGTGTTTTCCTCAATACAATTTATCAAATCAGCTATAGCTATGGGCTTCGAAAGCAATGGAAATCCGCCAAGATAATTATGCAACGAATGCTCCTGTCCTAACTTTATTATCCCGGAAATATAAACAATCGGGATGTCTTTGCCATAATCACTATTTTTTATTTCATAAGCCACTTGCGAACCGTCCATATCTCCAATCGCAATGTCCAAGAGAATTAAATCCGGCTTAAAAACTAAAACTGCAGAAAGGGTTGATGACCCATGAATTTCACTTCTCACGGTATACTTCCCAGTAGCTTCGAGATTAATTTTAATCATCTCACAAAAGTCCTTTTCATCATCAACAATGAGAATTTTTTTCTTTTCCGGCATTGATTTCTCTCCTCTCCATACTTTTTTTAAAATTATTTTCGTTCATAGATATCTTCAAATCGGACAATATCATCTTCCTCAATATAATCCCCGGTCTGCACTTCAATAATTACTACTTCTTTATCAAAGGGATTAGTTATACGGTGTTTTTGTCCTTTAGCAATAAACACGCTTTCATTGGAATTTAGCGTCACGGAATCTTTTCCCGAAACTATCTTTGCTCTGCCGGAAACAACCACCCAATGCTCACTGCGATGGTTATGCTTTTGCAAAGATAATTCCTGTTTCGGATTTACGATCACGCGTTTAATTTTATAACCCGGGCCTATTTCAAAAACCGTATAATTCCCCCATGGCCTGTAAACAGTAGTGTGAAATTTTGTTAACGCAGATTTAGCCTGCTTTAATTTATCCACAACAGTCTTTACATCTTGCGAACGTTCTTTATCAGAAATTAATAATGCATCCGGCGTATCAATAACAATCATATTTTCTAAGCCTACAGCCGCGACAAAACGCTTTTCACTTTTAATGAATGAATTTTTAGTATCTACTCCATAAATATCACCGGAAAATACATTGCCGTTTTTATCTTTAGCGCAAACCTCATGCACCATATGCCAGCAACCCACATCACACCAGCCGAAATCAGCCTTGATTACTGTACGACGCGGTGCCTTTTCCATTACCGCATAATCAATCGATGTCGCCGGGAATTTAGCAAAATCATTTTCATTAAACTCCACGCTATCTGTTTTTTGTTTTCTTTTTTTCCAAACATTTTGCGCTGTTTTCCAAACCCCGGGTGAAAAATTAGCTAAATTATCCGCAATAACTCCTGTATCAAATACAAATATCCCGCTATTCCATAAATATTTTTTGCTTTTTAAATATTTCTTGGCAACTGTTTGATTAGGTTTTTCTTTGAATTGGTCCACTTTAAAAACATTAGCTGAAATTTTTTTACCTAATTTTATATAACCGTACCCGGTTTCCGGATAAGTCGGGATAATGCCAAAAGTCACAATATTGCCTATTGCTGCTGACATTATTCCGGTTTTAAGTAATTGCGCAAACCGCTTCTGGTTTTTAATCATATGGTCCGCAGCCAAACTAATCATAATTACATCTTCGCCAAAACGCTCCCGGGCCGCTAACACCGCTAAGGCAATCGCCGGAGCTGTATTACGGCTTAAAGGCTCAAGAATCAGCCAAGGTGAATTTTTAATCTTTAAATTGTGCCATTGTTCTTTTATGGAGAAATAAAGGTCTTTACGGGTACCAATAAGAATATTTGCCGCATTACCTTGCTGAGAACGGGAAATTTTTAAAACTCTGGCTATGGATTGCTGCAAAAGAGATTTACTGCCGAGTAAAGAATGTAATTGTTTGGGAAAATGTGACCGGCTCATGGGCCAAAGCCGCATGCCTTCTCCACCAGCCATAATAAAATAAACGATTTTTTTCATAGGCTGCCTTTCTAATATGATTGCTTTTTTAAAAATTTCGTTTGCAAGCAATCGGCATTCTCCATCCTGTGCCAAAAGCCTGGTCTGTAATTTTTACACCCGGGGCTAACTGCCTGCGTTTAAACTCAGCATTTTTAACTAAACGTAAAACCTTTAAAACCTTTTCTGGCTCAAAACCCGCATCAATGATTTCCTGGGCAGATTTATGCTCCTGAATACAATGAAACAGAATTTTATCCAAAACATCATAATCCGGCAAAGAATCCTGGTCTTTTTGATCCGGCCGCAATTCAGCTGAAGGAGCTTTTTTAATAATTTCCTGCGGAATGATATCTTTCCCTTTTTCTTGATTAATGTAATTCGCAATTTTATAAACTAAAGTTTTCGGGACATCCGCAATCACCGCAAACCCGCCGGACATATCTCCGTAAATAGTACAATACCCCACAGAAAGCTCGGATTTATTCCCGGTAGTTAATAATAAGGACTTATATTTATTCGATAAGGCCATGAGCAAATTACCGCGGATACGCGCTTGGATATTCTCTTCAGTTAAATCCGGCTTAACCCCCTGAAAAGATTTTTTCAAAGCCGCATCAAAAGCTTTCATTACCGGTTCTATTTTTATTACACTGGTTTTAATGCCTAAATTATCCGCAAGCTTAAGCGAATCATCAATACTGCCCTGGCTTGAATATGGAGATGGCATTAATACTCCTAAGACATTATCCGCACCTAAAGCATCCACAGCAATCGCTGCAGTTAAAGCCGAATCAATCCCTCCGGATAAACCCAGGACAACTCTTGTAAAACCGCATTTACGCACATAATCGCGTGTCCCCAAAACCAATGCTTTATACGCTTCCGCTTCTTCTTTACACTCATGAGTAGTCTGTGTAGTATGCACGGTTACAGGAGCCGTAATCTTAGTAAAATCATAAATCACAGTTTCCTCAACAAATCGTTTAGCCCGCGCAAGCAGATTACCTTGTTTATCAATAATACAACTGCCTCCATCAAAAACTAAATCATCATTACCACCGATTTGATTAACATAAATAACATATGCTGCATACTGTTGCGCAATATTTTTTAACATTGATTCCCGCAGTTTCTGTTTGCTAATTGCAAACGGAGAAGAAGAAAGATTAATAATATATCCAATATTTGCTTCCTTAAATATAGCTAATGGATCCTCATGATAACCCCTGCGGTAATAACCCTGGACATGATTCCAGATATCCTCACATATGGTTACGCCGATTTTTACTCCCTTAAGCTCAAAAAATCCCGGCTTTTTGGCTGGTTCAAAATATCTTTCCTCATCAAAAACATCATAGGCAGGCAAAAGACTTTTATGAAAAGCATTTTGGACTTTTCCTTGATTAATGAGTAAAGCAGAATTGTATAAAGGTTTCCCCTTAATTTCAGGCACAATACTTATTGTGCCCAATAAAAGGGCTGGCCCGGGGTTTATATCTTGGGAAATTTTATCTACAGCTTCCTGCGCAGACTGAATAAAACTATGGTTAAGCAGTAAATCCCGCGGCGGATAGCCTAAAAGCGCCAGCTCGGCACTGATACACAAATCAACATTATTCGTTTGGGCATTTTTTACAGCGGCAATTATCTTTGCGCTATTGCCTTCGATATCGCCGACAGTCATATTAAGCTGTAATAATGCAACCTTCAAGATTTTTCTCCAATTATTGTGTAATGTGTTATGTGTCCCGCATGAAGTTAACTTTTTAAAACTTCTTCGGGATCCCAATCATTCGGGATAAAATGTAATGAAAAAACTTAACTTAAAAAATTTTATAATTAAATTTTTAATTTTACCTGTTACTTGCCGCTTGCAGCTTGTAGCTTTTTATCTATTCTATCAGAAATGGCCCATTTGGCAAATTTCATCAATGATTTTATCAATATTGTAACTAAAATCCCAATCCGGATAATGATTTTTAAATTTACGCACATCAGTTATATACCAGATATGATCACTGATACGGTTTTCATCCACATATTTATATACAGCTTTTTTTCTTAAAACTTTTTCTATTTTAGCTATCGCTTCTCGGATAGATATATTGGACTGCCTGGCTCCGCCGGTATTATAAACTTCCCCCTTACGGGGATTTTGATGAAAATGCCAAAACATATTAACCAAATCATAACTATGAATATTATCCCGCACTTGCTTTCCTTTATAGCCAAAAATCGTATATTTAGTTCCTGTGGCAATGCATTTAATCAAATAAGCTAAAAATCCGTGCAATTGCGTACTGCTATGCGCCGGACCGGTTAAGCACCCGCCGCGAAAAATTCCAGTATTAAGCTGAAAATATTTTCCGTATTCCTGCACTAAAATATCTGCCGCTAGTTTTGATGCTCCGAATAAACTATGGCGGGAATTATCCACACTCATAGACTCATCAATCCCTTGATAGTATTTATGATCAGCCGGTAATTCATAACGCGTACCGGTTTCTATTAAAGGTAAGGTATTCGGATGGTCTCCATAAACTTTATTTGTCGAGGTAAAAATAAAACTCGCATTTGGGGAATAATTTCTAAAGGCCTCTAATAAAATCAAGGTTCCTTGCGCATTAATTAAAAAATCTGTTTCCGGCTCACGCACTGCCCAATCATGGCTGGGCTGGGCCGCAGCATGAATAATTGATTCAAATTCATGAATTTTAAAAATCTCTGCAATTTTTTCTTTATCACGAATATCCACATTATAATGAATATATTTATCTTTAAAACTTTTTGCCAATTCCTGTCTTTGCCAATCCGTAGAGGCCTCAATGCCAAAGAAATACTTGCGCATATCATTATCAACTCCGATTGCTTGATATCCACGCTCAATAAAAAATTTCACTGTCTCAGATCCAATTAATCCCGCTGAACCAGTAACAAGAATTTTTTTCATATTCCCTTTATAAACATTAATTGTGAAATAATTATTATTTTTATATCTCCAATAATTCTAGTTAGTAATGTGATTTTATCACAAAATCTTTTTTATACCAAACATTAGATAATTTTTGAGTTCTCTGAAAGATTTAATATTTTTAAGCAACTGACAGATATATTTTAAGCGACAGTGGAAACGAATATTAGCATAATTGCGAAATTTTATTAATTCATTTCGGCTCATATAGTTAGTATTGATCATCGGATTCGTAAAATAATCGTGTTCTAAACTTGTTTCATTAATCAAACCTTGATTTTCACATAAATTATACAGTTCTGTTCCCTCGTAAGGAACAGCCAGATGGAATTCATTAAAATCACAACTTAAATCAATAGCTAATTTCAATGTTTTTTCCATAGCTTCTTTCTTTTCCCAGGGAAAACCAAACATATAAAAACCGTAAGTTTTAAGACCTGCCTGCTTTGCTAAATTTACCGCATTAACTGCATCCTCAACGTTTGTTCCTTTTTTAATTTTATCCAGTGTTTCTTGCGTCCCAACTTCAATTCCTAAAGCAATCAACCAGCACCCGGCTGCTTTCATTGCCTGAAACATTTCTAAACTAACCGGCTTCGTTCTAGAATTCGCCACCCAGGATATATCAAGTTTTCTTTTCTTTATCTGCGCACAAAGATCCAAAACAAACTGTTCGTTAATTGTAAAGGTATCGGCCCTAAAGAAAAAATTCCGGATATGGTATCTTTCCATACATTCATAGAGTTCATCCAACACATTATTCACAGAACGCATACGTAGTTTTTTACCGGAAATTATAGGAGTTAAACAAAAAATACAGGATGATGGACACCCGCGTGAAACTTGAATCGTAGCTTGAATTTCCCTTGTGTCCGGCCGAATATATAAACTATTATCCATCAAATCCCGTGCCGGAAACGGCAGGGTATCTAAATTTTCCCGAAAATCTGTGGGTTTGTTTTTAATTAACTTTTCTTTCTGCCAATAAAGAATCCCCCTTACCGAGTGTGGGGGATAATTTTCATCAACAGCTTGAATAAGTTTATCAATTATTGTCTCGGCTTCGCCAAAAATAGCATAATCCATAAATTTAAAATTTTCATGTTTAAACACCTCAGGTTTTAAGTTAAAAAATACTGCGCCTTTGGCAATGGTAATGATATCCGGATTAAATTCTTTGGCTTTCTTAAAAGCAATTATATCCTCAAGTAAAGTTGCGTTAGTAACACTGATCACTAAAACATCCGGTGAAAATTCTTTTAACTCTTGAAAATAATCATCCCAACCTAATTTTGCCCCCATATAATCACGGATTTTACATGCTTTGCCCTGTTGTCTTAAAACAGCAGCCATATAGCCTAAATCATTACAGGCACGCAGAGTTGTTGCACTGGAATCTGAGATATTAGACTGACAACGGTCTTCTCCCCGTTGATAAACTTTCCCTGGAGGATAAACTAAAAATACTTTTTTAATATTTTTTCTCTTCATCAGTAGATAATAATAATCACCGCAATTATCCAAAGCAGAACATTTAGCTGTAGTTTTTTATCATTAAAAAAAATACTGGTAGGATCTAATTGAACTTTATTTTTTAATAAATCATATAAATAACGAAAAATCCCGTAATAAACCAACGGAATAGTATATAATAGATTTTTCGTACCAAAATTTGCATACGTTCTTGCATCTATTGTATAAAGCGTGTAACAAATTACTAAAGCAGAGGCAATAATCAAAACCATCTGGCTCAGAAATTTTAAATCATATGAATCTAATACTGGCCGATAATCCGCGGCTTTTTTATCCAGTAAGTATGTTTCTGCATAACGTTTTGAAAACCCCAGGAATAAAGCTAATAATCCTCCGCAAATAATGATCCAATGGGATAAGTTTTGATTGATCACTATTGATCCTGCAACAAGGCGCAGAATAAAAAAAACACCAATACACATAACATCAATAATCACAACATATTTTAGCCAAACTGAATAAAAGATATTCAAAATAAAATAAGCCAGGATTACTATTGCGAATTTATGGTTTAAGTAAAAAGCCCCGCTTAAAGAAACTCCTAAAAGGATTAAAGCCGCTAATTTTGCAGCAGATAAAGAAATTTTATTTGATGCAATCGGACGCCGGGCTTTTTTTGGATGATGGCGATCTTTCTCGCAATCGAAAATATCATTAATTATATAAGCACTTGATGCAGCTAAGCAAAACAAAAAAAATGCCGCAATTACCTTATAGATTGAGGGCCAATCAAATAATTTTTGCCCAAATATTAATGGGGCCAAAATAAATAAATTTTTTACCCAATGCCTTGGCCGCATAGATTCTAGAATATATTTATTCATAAAAAAAACAGAAGATTAAAACCTTATCTTTCAAAGACTGATCGTATTATGACAAAAGTGATTAGGCTAGCCTGACCTTGATATTAAAAATACACCGATACAAATAACCACAATTCCCAGCCAGCGCATAAATGTAATTACTTCATTAAAAAAAACTTTTGATAAAATGGTTACAATAATATACCCCAAAGCAACGCAAGGATACGCTAAGCTTAACGGTAATTTAGAAAGTACCAGCAGCCAAACTAATGTACTCGCCGCAAAAGACAAAAAACCAATAATTATGTAAATGTTCGTGAATGCTTTAAGAAAGTAAGTTATCATACTCTCATCTGAGACATTAAAAACTCCGACAACAACCATTCCTTTTTTCAATAAAACCTGGCCCACTGAAGCTAAAGTAATTGCGGATATTAATAAAATCAATGACGACATCTTCTTATTCCTTTCTTTAATCGCTGTTTTTAAGATTTTCATTATTTCCTTTTCTTTACATTAAAATGATGAGGAATATTATTGAGAGTAAGTTACTTAAAAAAGCTTGATGTTATCTTTAAGCCAAGCATGTACATTTTTAAGCCCCACATTAACACTAGTTTCCGGAAACCAGTTTAATTCTTGTTTTATTCGCTTTATGTCTGTAATATAAACTTTTTGATCACAAATCCGGTCTTGGCCAAAACTAATGTACGGCTTGCGGCCTGTTTCTTGTTCTAATAATTTTATAAATTCAAGTAAAGATACAGAATTTTTTACTCCCCCTCCAATATTATATAATCTATATTCATATTTACTTTGAATAAATTTATCAAAAGCCAAAATTAAATTATCCACGTATAATAAATCTCGGACTTGTTTGCCATCCCCAAATATAGTGATTTTTTTTCCTAACAAATTAGCTAGCATAAACCAACTTACCCATCCCTGCTGGACAAAACCAAATTGCCGGGGGCCATAAACACAACCTATTCTAAATATTGCTGCTTTCATCCCATAAAGTCTTGCATATCCCTGTACATACATTTCTCCGCTTAATTTACTGATGCCGTAAGGCGTATGCCCGCTTAAATCAACTGGTAATTTTTCATTTATTCCTTTAATGTTTTTAAAATCATAACGTGTTTTTAGCTTTTTTATAGGTTGAGCGCTGATATTTTTACCATACACATTATTGCTTGAACAATAAATAAATAACGGTTTGTTTTTTTTAATTTTTAAGCATTCCAGTACATTTAAAGTGCCAAAAGCATTAATTGCAAAATCTTTTTGAGGATTATTTATCGAAGGAGAAATCCCGGGCTGTCCGGCAGCATGAATAACAACATCAACGCCGTTACCGATTGCCTTTAAAACATCTTTACTATTGCGTACATCACCTTTAACTCTGGTAATATTTTTAAATTTTCCTAAATAGTTCCAGGTATGTTCTACTGTTTTTTTCTTTGAGCCAAATATTTTTGATCTGATTAAGCTATCTAAGATTATTACTTTTGCTTTTTTTTCAGCATAATATTGCGCACAATGTGAGCCGATTAATCCGGCACCGCCGGTTATTAAAATTCTCATTGATCTCTCTGTCTGTATAACCTGTCTTGTTTTTCTAAACTAATTAGCCCGGCTTTTGTAAAAGCTTCTATTTTTACCAATTCTTGTTTATCAGTTTTATTAAACCACAAAATAATATCTGCTATTTTTTTATTCATATCCTTACCTTTAACAATCCCCTCTTTCCGTCTCAAACATTTATAAACTTGTTCATTAATCATAATTTCATTTTGTCTATCCACAACTAATTCTAATTGATCGTCTGTAATTTTTTTATTCATATCTTTACCTTTAACAATTCCTCCTTTTAATCTCCAGCATTTATAAACTTGTTCATTAATCATAATTTCATCTTCTCTATCCACAACTAATTCTAATTGATAGTTTGTTTTCCCTGGATTTAAATCTACGGATATTCTTTTATCAAGCCACAGTTTCTGACTGGAAAGGAAAAATACCGCGGAAATAGGGTCTTGGGTATAAGGCGTAATCTTCACTTGCCTGTCCTTTGTACTCATAAGGCCATTTTCTCTATCAAAAACCGCTGTTTTCTCTTTAATTTTATTTTTTACTTGTATTGATTCTTCATATTTGTAATTATAAAAATTGTTTATGTCGAACAAGGATTGCACTTGAGCTTTTCCATCAAAAAAACGCGAGAAGAAACTAGACGGGTAAACATTGGCCTCTATCCGCATTGTTCTAGTGCCATCCATTGGTTGGCCTTCTCCCAATTTAATATTAAGATGCAATGCCGGGATAAGCCCCATATATTTTATAATATATTCAAAACTATCTCCTTCTTTAAAGTTAAAATTCATATTTAAAGCCGGCAATAAATCCGTTTTCTGATCCGGAGAGGAAATAACCGGGTCTTTATCAATAGTGACAGCGTCCGGATTAACAGGTTTTGACATCACTTTATAAACAGCTGTATTTCCAAAATCTCTTACGAATTTAAATCCAGGATTATTCTCTATATCCGGTACCTGACCTAAAACCCTTCCCCCTTCATAATTTAAATATTTATCTTTGTGCACCAGCACATAATCCGTGCCTAAAAACGACAATATGCCCGCTGTAGAAGAATCTTTTAAACCAATGATCTTCTGCATTACTTCATAGGCATATGTCTCCGGGATAGCCCCGTTAATTAATTTTTTTTGGTGTACCCGTTGATAAAATAATATCGGACGGAAATCTGCCTCTATAGGATATTCCGCAACAACTGTATCTTCTGGTTGTAGTCTCAACCAATTATAGACTTCTGGTATACTCTGGGTATCTGTTATCGGTGACACATTTAAAAATTCAAAAAGCACTCCGCAACATAATAAGGTTACAACAACAAATTTCATTTTTTTACTGCTAAGCTTTTTTATAATATTATTTAGTCCAAATCCGGCAAGTACACAAACAGCAATCATTACTACCCCACCCATACGTGCGTAATTACGAATCATCGGGAATATTTTAAATAAAAAAAATGAAGGAAACGGGATAAAAAAAACATTTTTAATCCCCCAATAAGGGCTAAACGAACAAACCATAAAAGTAAATAAAGCAAAAACCCAAAAACAGATTAAAAAATCCGTTGCCGGATTTGATCGCCTGCTAATTCTTCTCTTTTTCCAGCTTTTATACCCCGCAAAAGCCAGAAAAATAGGGATAACTCCCAAATACAGAGACTGTTCCCCCCCGCTATTTTCACCATATAACGGCGTATCAACAAACACCTTGGTTATTTTTCCTAGTAATGGATGATACACTGTCGGAAGAAAATAGTTTAACGGCCGAGCAGCATCAGAAAAAAGCTGGCCAAAAGAACGGATAATCCCGGTTGTTTGGGCTTTACTTGAGCTGTAAATTACCATTTTTAGGTGACGCCAAATTTGAGGAAGCATTATCAAAGCAATAACCGTTAAACCCGCAATTGAAAGCTTCACGAACTGAAAAATTTCTTTTAACCTAACTTTTTGTTTTCTAAATACAGCATATCCAACATTAAAAACAAAAAATAATATAGTAAAGATACCCATGAAATAAACATAATAATAACTGCTAAACTGCCCGATTAATGCAAAACAAACTCCGCAAATAAACGCGCTTCCATAAGTTCTTTTCTGATATAAGTTGAATAAGGAAATAATATAAAATAGCATCCAGTGCATATTGGATAAACAAAGATGTTCCCAGGAACGAGCAAAATGGTAAGGGCTAAACATTAACACTAATCCCGAAAAAAAAGAAGCTAGACGATTTTTCGTGAAATAAAAAACAAGAGCATACATCGCCAAGCCCGAAAGAAAAAAACTGCCTAATACCTGAATATTATACGCTGCTATCTCTCCCATTAAAATTGTTAAATACCTATTAAAAACTACCCAGACAGGATAAAGATGGGGATTATTCAAACCAAAAGGAGAAGATAAAATAGAAATAAAATCAGAAGGCAACCCTTTTAAGTAAGAATATTTCAACCACCAGAATTCCCAAATCCATGCTAACGAATCTGTGGCTGTGCCATAAATAGCCGAATTTAAACGAAAAATTACAGGAAAGGTAGCGCATATACTTAAAAATAGATAAAGTAGTATAATAAAAATTTCTGCTTTAAAATTTTTTATCTTATTTTTCATTAGAGATTAAATTAAAAATTTTACACATTTTTATATACTACTCTTTTTTAAAAATTGACTGAAAAAACTTTATTGAAATACCACTCACTAAAAAAAAATAAGCAACTGTTCCGGCAGTATCCAGCCATTTCTTTAACCCAATACTCCGCAAAATTGCGCATAAAATAAGCCCTGACATAAATGCTACAAGACATTTATCAGAAAATTTACAATCTAAAACCCAAATTATTTGCTCTTTAATCCAAAGAAATACCTTATTTATAATATAAAATATTTTATTGAAAATTAAACTGTTATCTCCAATATTTCTTCTTCCAATATCATCTTTTAATTTATTTAATAACACCCATGTCAATAAATTTACAATCATATTTGCAAATGCAACATTGATACAAACAAATAAAAAAGCATACTTTATCTGCACCACCAATGAATACGGCCCTTTCAGAGAAATATACCCCAAAACTAAGCAGAAAAAAGCACAAAATATAAACGAAAAAATATTATTTAAAATACTCTGCTTTATAGATAGATTCAATACTATTAATTCAAATAAAAGCATAATCCACCATAAAATTACTATAAAAAAGAAAAAAATAATTCCTGGTAACAAAACTTTTTTTAAATCATTATTTCGAAGGACTGAATCACGAAGAGTCAAAATAATATTTTCATTATGCACTTGACCCAGAAAATTCTTCGTGCGAACCATCAAGTTTTTAGGATTATTCGGATAGAAATGAACCTGCAACTTATTATTACCTTCGACCATTATTTCTTTAGGAACATAATAATAACGCGACAGAATACAATTTTCCGAACTATTACTAATTCTAAGTTCAAGTTTATTATTATTTAGTTTAGCCAGTTCCGCATCTGTATTTTTAGCATCGAATTTAAGCTGTAACAAATAATCACTGACCTTTGGCAAACTTATTATAGTCTCGAACACTTCAGAATTTACTAAAAAGATATCTTCTTTTTTTACAATATTCTCATGGATCCCTGATGAGCAAAGTAAAAAAAATGCCACAGTAAAAACTGTTGCAAAAATTATGCTCAAAACTAAACTTATTTTTCTAGTTCTTTGCATCTATAGCTCCTTTTTTCTTAATATCTAGATATTTTAAATAAAATAAACAAGCAATAACTGCCACAAAAAATATTATTAATCCCAAATAATAAAGCAGCTGTGGCCAAAAATATATTATTATTGTAAAATTTTCATTCAAACCCAATTTACTCGGTTCTACCCGCCAGCAATTTGCATAACCATTAGCAAAATAGTGCGGTAACTTTAACGGCTTTTTAAATAATAACTTTACATCTTCAAAACTAAATTTATATTCACCTCTTGATTCTTTTACATGTAAATGCGGATAGTCTGCTACTATTTCATTAAACTCCTCTGGCTTGTGAATAGAAACTTGTGACTCATACAGCTTCCACTGTTCATGAAAACTTTCACTAAATACAAGCCAAAAAGGATAATTTGCTCCTTTAATATTAACTAAATATTTTACCGGATTTATTTTTTTAAAGATTATTTCCGGCTCTTGAGTTATGAATTGTAAATTAGGAGTTACAACTGGTTCTAATATTACCCACTCTATTTCAATAATACTATTTTTTACTTTTTCATAATGATGTTTTCCCTTTCTCAGATCAATTATCTTTTGCAAAATAATTTCCTGATCATCTATGTGTTTTTCCCAATTTTTAAAACTATTCAGGGAAACTTCCTCTTCATCTATTTTTAAAAAAACAGGATTAAATTCAGAAAGCAAAGAAGTAAATTTTTCTTTTGTTTTAAGAGCCTTTAAAGGATAAGGGAGCCCTTCACTGCTTCTATTCAACTGGAAATTCCCTAATTTCAATTCAAAATATTCTTTTTCAAGTAAAAGTTTTTTTAGTTTTACTTCCAGTACTAAGGTCATATACTTAGACTTATCATCCTGAAATATATTATTTATATCAATTACTATATTGTCATCGTTTTTTTTGTATTGCTCCGGGGAGAGGCTGAACATCTCTACTTTATCACTTATATCCTCACTCTTATGAAAGATGGCATAAACTCTTACATCATAGGCTTCTTGTCCGGCTGCTTCACAATCAAAGGAAAGAGAATCTATTTTTCGCAATTGTTCTTCAGAAAACTGGATATAAACCGATAGCTGATTATTCTCATCCTTAGGAGCTGTTCTGGACTCGAGGTCATGTTTGCTTTCAGTATCGTGATAACATAAAATTTTAAACTTTTCGTTCTGTTTTAATAGGGTATATCCCATATTATCGCTTTGGATCATTAATTCTGGATCTATTTTTTGCCTTTTAAGAAACTGAATAGACTTTTCATTATAAAATTTTAGATTTTTTAACCTGAATATATATATTTCATTATCAATTTCACTCATATTTTTATTAAAAGAATGAATAAAAAATATTTTTCTTAATATAAAACCTTTCGACACTTCATTAACCGATAATAACTCTTTTTTAATTTTATCAAGAATATAATATTGGCTGAACGTATCTATTCTAACATAGCCATCAACATCGTTATCTCCCATATAATCAATACCCAAATTAGCATATATGCGTTGATCATTTTTATTCGGAATTTCCGCTTCTATCTCTGAGAAAGGGAATTCCTCCAGATTAATTTCCACGGATCGGCTTAAAGCAATGGTATTTCCTCCCGATAATAAAATATCCGCAAATTCTTTACGCGGTAAGCATTTAACAAATTCTTTTGATTCATTTAAAGAGGTTTTCTGCCCTGCTTTAAAAAAAGAATTAATATCTTCTTTAGAAATAAACTCAATTTCCCAGTTTTTTATCTCATCTCTCCAATCTGCCACTTTATCTTGATAATATATTCTAGAGTTTACAAATTTAGAATTTAGCTTAATTTTTAAATTATAAGGTTCAGTTTCCTGAGCAAATACAACCACAGGGAATAATAATATAATCAGTACTATTTTTCTGCAAAAATTATTTTTTTTCATCCTAAAATCAGTTTATAAAAAACTCTCCTCTTTCCTTCTCCAAAATATAATATAAATCAGTTTTTTTGCTATTTACTTTCTGTTTTAAAATTTCTCTAGTACTTTCTCTTTCCTTTTCTTCCAAGATAAGCATTTTTAGTTGCAACGCGTTAAGATCCATTGAAACATTCTTAAGCACTACAGGATATATTCCTCTGTTTAATTCTGCTTCGCCAATATATGTATACATAGTTGTATTTTGGGAGACTACCTTTTTTTGATTTTTTAATATTTGTTTGTTATCAATTTTAACGATCCAGTCTTCTTTCTTTTTCTGATTTTCGTCAAAATTTGAACAATCCAACCAGAATTCAAAATTGCCTTCTTTTTCTATTTTTACCCTAAATTTTTGTGAATAACTAATCGATCTGGCTGCAATTTCTACGGCTAAATCCTGCCATGTCGTATCACAAAACACAAAATTAACAACCTCGGTCAAAATCTCTATTACATCAGCACTGCCGATAAACTGTTCTGAAAAAAATATCACTGGCTTGCTATCTAGGAATCTAGTATGGGTAAGTTCCGCTGAAATATCATCACTTCCTACAACAAAAACAGTTTCCGCAAAAACATTAAAACATAAAATATTTACTATAATAAAAATTATAGCCAAAAATCTTATTTTCATCTTTTTCCTTGCCTTCTTATGCTTTTAAAAGCCTGCCCCACTTTAATTTTAATTACTAGAAACATATATTCGCGGCAGAAAATCATCCTCGTTCTCATAAACCGTTATGCTGCCCAGGCTATAGGGCTGCATAAAACCGGTAAATATTATCTTCTTTTCCTCAATTGTTTCTTTCTCAAGGAATCCGTACCATGCGATCAAATCCTCATTCACAACAACCTGCCCTACATTATAAATACCTAAAACTTTTTTATAATTACTTAAGCCTATTCCTTTGTACAAAAGATTAAAATAATGATGCGTTCCAATAAACGGTTTATTAGTATTCTTTAGCACCGGATCCAATCCTGTATATTTTTTATTGTTATAATTACTTAAGCACACCTGATAATTAGCTGTCCCCGGCAAGCTTAAAATCCGTTGTTCAAAATTTTTGCTATTTACAAATTCTCTAAACTGCTTATATTCTGTCTTGTCTTTATATTTCCTTGAACCATAACCAAAATTCTTAATTTTATATTCAGGAATTATATTCCCCGTCAATAGCGGCACGGAACAAAATAGTAAATATAATGCAAAAATAAACGAAATAAATTTATAATGCCTGCGCTCTTTAATGTTATTCATTATAAATAATAATAAAATTGATAATATAAAAACATAAAGAATGCCGAATTTTTCTACCGGTGTTTTAAAAATTTTAAAATAAGGCACATGAATAAATAAAAAATTATAAATGCCCCCAAAAGGCGCAGCATTACCCTTTACGAAAAATAATACAATCAACAAAATTCCTAATGTGCCCATGGGAAGCAAATTTCTTTTTTTTCGGTCATAAATAAACAAAAAATAGAATATTATTACAAACATTGGCACTAAGGTAATTATCCCCGCAAATACCGTGTTATACCAATATGCAAAAAAATCATAAGATGAGTCATCGGAAATCAATAAAGTCAAGGAAAACATTTTAGCAATAATAGGATAAAAATCAGTTACTACAGTATTTAACAGGTCTTTAGCTATAGATAAAGGATATATACTCTTCCCCACAGATTTAAGATTCAAATAAAGGGTCATTATCCACCAGGAATTAAATACGAAAAATGATACTAATAAAATAACAAGTTTCTTAACTATCTGGATTAAAATAATTTTTTTGTTGTGATAAAAAGAACCCAAAACCACTGAAAGCAAAACGGAAAAAAATATAATCGCAAAAAGCGGCGGGTTTGAAAAGGAAAAAGAAAAGCAAGCTGAAATAAAACCGAAGAAAAAACATAGCCTAAAATTATCATTATAATATTTTAGAATGAGCCATAAAAATAAAGGCATTACTCCTATGGAAAAAACATTGTTTTGATTAATACAAATCAAGTGATATAAAATAAAAGGATTAACCACATAAAAAAAAGATACCATAAATGCAACAAAAGGTCTTGCTTTTAATAGCCTTGATAGCATGAACATTGCAATAAATGGCAGAAAATATATTGAAAATATCATTGTAAAATTAGCGGCAACAACACTACCCGTAAATTTTTCAATAAGCGAAAGAATAACAATATTTAAAGCAAAAGCATGAGGAGACATGTTTATAACCCCTGCACCGAAAGTAGAATACCAAGCAAAACAGGAATTTTTAAGGTGAGTTGTAAAATCCAAAACAAAATCTGCTTCTCCCCCAAGGATAAGACAGCCATCAAAATAATATGGCAATAATGCCAGGAAAAAAATAGCTCCTCCTAGCATCAAAAAAACATTATAGGCATTAATTCTTTTCATTTTAATTTTGTATATAAAATTGCGATTGGTTATTTTACCTGCTAATGCTTTTATAGCATTGATAAATGATTACATAAGATTTTCTTATACATTCCACATTCTTACTTATTTGGTAAGGTGTCTCTATTTTTTTCCTTTTCCCAATAATCATATTTTTTAATGGTAGCGGCATGATTCTTGCAATTTTCCTTACAATTTCTATTTGAGATAAAGTGCTAATTAATTTAGCATGAAAATCAGTCTTTATTTCCTCCTCATTAAACTGTCCAAATAATAAAACATTATCAAATTGTAACTTTAATATTCCAAATAAATCTTCTGGATAATATTCATACTTATGAAAAGGAAAAACTGGCTTATTTTTATTATGCGAAGTAATATATTTATTAACTGTTGCTAAAAAAAGAATCCCTTGCGGCTTTAGATAATTTAAAAATTTTTTAATCAAAACTATACCCTCATCTCGGCTTATATGCTCTATCATTTGAGAACAAACTATTACGTCAAACTTACAGGAAAGATTTAAAGCAGTAGTAAATTCTAAATGACCAATATCCTTAAAAAACAAAGCTGCTTGATTAATGACTTTCGCATTAATATCGTAGCCGACAACTTTATTTTGAGTAAACCGAGAAAGATATTCACTACCATAGCCTCCGGCACAACCATAATCCAACACTTGTGATTGCTTATTTATAAATTTTGCAGACATCTCGTAAACTATTTGATGCACTCTATCGGCTTGTTCGAACTTCCTATTAATAATTGGCCTTTCTCCGGTATTCAACACCATTACTCCTCCCATCACTAAAACATTTTCTTCCTACATTTTGTTATTTATTTTATGACAACTGCCCCTTGGTCCCACCCCTCATAAATACATAAAAAGCTATTTTAAACAGTTTTAAATCCTCTTTAAATCTTCGCGGGATTAAAAACCAGATTCTTATTCTGCGCAACAACCACATAGGGTTAATAAAAAATCTTCTGTACGCCATCTTTTTAATATTTACTAAATCCTCCAAAGTAGATCCCTTTGGAATAAATAAAGGCCAAATCCCGCGAAAACCTTTTCCTAATTCACCGCTAGCATATTTATCGATAATATCCTCGGGTATCATCTTGTGTTTTATCGCGTAATTAAAAACTTCTGTACCGGGAAAAGGCATGGTGATATGAATCCCGATTACATCAGCTTTAACCTTACTGCCGATTTTAACCGTATCTAGCATTTCCTTTCTGGTCTCTGTAGGAAAACCAACCATTAAAAATAAATTGCTCATAATCCTATATTTTCTGCATAATTCAACCGCTTTGGTAATTTGCTGATCATCAACTTTTTTCTTAATAATTTCGTTTCTGATCCTTTCATTCCCAGACTCAACTCCAAAATAAAGTTCATAACAGCCTGCTCTTCTTAATGCTTTTGCCACTTCATCATCAACTACACTTGCCCTAGTTGATGCAATAAACTTTATTTTAAGCTTCCGGTCAATAACTTCCTGGCAAAAATCCATGATATATTTTTTATTTAAAGTAAAACAATCATCATTAAACCCGTAACTACCCTGGCATTGGTCATAAACCTGCTCCATCTCATCAACAATATTCTTTGCAGAGCGCAAGCGTAACTTAAATCCTATTACTGGGATACAGCAAAAAATACATTTAAAAGGGCAACCTCTTGAGCCTAATATCCCTGCTGAAGGAACCTCGTACTTCATCTGTTCTTCACGTAGATATATTTCCGGCTTGATCAGATGCCTTGCCGGAAAAGGCAAGCTATCTAAGTCTTCTGTGATTTTCCCGATTATCGGTCCCCTTACCTTCTCTCCCTTTTTAATTTTACTTACAATCTCCTCAAAAGTATGCTCTCCCTCTCCGATAATCCCGAAATCAAAAACAGGAAATCTTTCCAGAAATGTTTTATCGCAACATAAATGCACCCCGCCAAGGCCTAAGTGAAAACTATCGCCGAATTTTTCCTTTATTGCTTTAGCCAAACTAACAGCTGAAGCAATACTCGTTGTCATTGAAGAAATCCCAACTACCATTGGTTTTTCATTTTTAATTGTTTGCAATATATCCGGCAAGGTTATTCCTTCCGGAGCCACATCAATGATTTTTACCGAATGCCCAAATCTCTCCAAGAATGCGGCCATGTAAAGAATACCTGTGGGGTAAAAAGATTTTTCATCTCCCCCATGGCCTCTAAACTTTTCTTTTTCTTTTTCATCTTTATAAAGAATAATTGGACTGTGTATTAGAATAACATCAACCATCTTCCACCTAAATATATTTTTTAAACTTCAATCAAACCAATACGTTACTGATTTTAACAGATAATAGAGTTAAGTCAAGCTTACTCCTAGCAGTTTTAGCTTTTACATTTTTTCCTCCCATAATCTTCAACCCAAAAAAATTTATTTATAATTAAGCAATATTATAAAAATCCTTATTAAATTCTTACTTATACAAAAAAATTGTGTTCTGGAGTTAGCAGAGAGACCTTTTTAATACCATTTATATTATTCAAAACACTAAGCATTTGCTCAAAACTGTCCTTCTGCACTTTTGCGTGTAATGAATATGTTATTTCTTTGATTTTTGATTCACTGTCTGTAAAACTTGACCTAAGTTCATATTTAATATTTTTCTGGCTAAATAAATCTCTAATCATGTTTTCTGCTTTTAAACTTAGTTGTAAATCAATATATAAAACCATGATGTAATCAGAATTAATTGTTTTGTCAAAATTTATTTTGGTTAAAATTATCACGAAACATCCTATAAAAAACGCGCTCACAGCAGCGGTTAAATAATTACCCGAACCAACAGCTAAACCTTCGGCAATCACCCAGAACAAATAAGCCATATCTTTTGTATCCTTGATAACTGTCCTAAATCTTATAATCGAAAGAGACCCAATCAACCCTAAAGATAAAGCAATATTCGAACCGATTACCATCATAATAACAGAAACAATAACATTAATCATTATCAGCGTAAAAGTAAACGAGGATGCGGAAGAAAAGCCTCTATGCGTACGCTTATAGATAAAACAAATAAAAAGCCCTAAAAAAAACGAGATTGCTAATGTAAAAATAATTGTCAATACCGAAAGATCTTTTGAAACTGCTAAACTTAATTTTTCCAAAAATACATTCATTTTTCTACCCTTTCTATTTTAAAAAAAGCGAACTATTGCAAGCTTGTTTTTGCGCGCTTAATAAATATTTGCTGATTGAACTTTGTTGTAATGAATACTTTTTAATCAAATACACAAACCAAAAAGGAATATAATCCTGACATTTAAGTTCTAAAATCTGAACTTCTTCAGATAAAACCGGAATATGCGGTTTTATCTGTATGTCTCCAAAAAATCTACTGCAATATGTTTTAGCATCAATAGTAACACGAATACCGTCATCATTTTTAGCAAAAAAAGCATTCCGGGAATAATCAATTCGGATAAAAGGATAATAATGTTCTGCTTTTCTTAACTTTATAAAATAAGATATAAGGGGATCAGTATCATCTAGTTGACTGCTGTTAAAATCTGATTTTAAAAGATTTTGCACACATTCATAGGACATCAGAATTGTCTTTTTAATAACCTTATCTAATCTTCTATATTTTAATTCAACTTTAATTGGACCAGTCACATTTAACGGCCGATAAAACCGCACCCGCAGTTTCAGCCTGTCACTTTCGCCTTTTAGTTTATCAAAATATGACTTTAACCCTAAAGTTTCAAAATAAACAGAAGAAATTTGATAAACAGAATCTTCGCCTTGTCCATATTTATCTTTTTTTGTAAATTTTTTCAAATCGTTTATAAAATTAGCTCTTTCATGCTGCGGCAAATAATACTTATATTCAATTCTCGAACGCGTTTTCATCATAAACTCACCTTTATTACTCAATATCCATGCCAAACTGAGTCTGCGGCTTTTCCATGGTTAAAAGATATTCTGAATTAGAATTCAATATCATCATCCCTATGGGTATAGATTTTATCGCTATTGGCATTTTTAATTTATATTTTTCCATCAGAACAGTTACTATTTCCTTATTTCCCAGTGCACCTAGTATATTATCAATGTGATAATTACCCCTAGCATTTTTCTTAAGCAAAAAACCTTTCGAAATATTTCCTTCTTTACTTGTAATATTATTACCCAGAAGCTTCGCATATTCATATCCGTTACTGCTTAGACTTTCTGCCTTTCCTTCAATTATTTCTTTATATTTTTTCCTTTTTCCCTTTTTTTTATTTTTATTGTTTTTTAACTTAGGTTCTTTAATTAAAATTTTAGCTTTTTTATTTTTAAGCTCAAAAGCGGAATTTGAGACAATACAAACTGAAGTTTCTTTTTTTACACCTTTATCCTCTCTATTTTCTATACCAAAATCCAACTTATTCCCTACCACTAAACTATTATAAACAATCAGGTTGCCTCCACCAAAAAATCTTTTCTTACAATACGCAGTTACCCCAACATTATTTTCCACAATCGTATTATTAATTAACCGTATTTGCGATAAGTCTTTCACGGCTACTCCCAGGTTACAGCCGATAATTATATTATTAAATACTTCATCCTGTGACTGCTCTCCAAAACTAATCCCTTTGTCGCCTGATTTTTCAATCCTGTTATTAAAAATAAATGTTTCTGAACCAGAAATATCAATACCATCATTCCCATTATCATAAAAATAACACCCCTCAATCCTACTGCCTGCTTTCATGCAATCAAAATCTACAGCATCACAGTTATTTTTATAAAAATAACTGTTTTTTATGACTGATGTTCCATATTTAAAATTTAAAGCATCATCCCCCTTTTTTTTACTTGCATATCTGAAAATACAATTTTCAACTTTTACATCGCAATAATAGCCAGAAAGCATCCCTGAAAAATAAGTGCCATTAATATTTGCTTCACTGCCATTCTCAAATATACAATTCTCAAAATTTCCCGAAGCCTTGCTCTGAATAAGCCCAACCACACCCCATGATTTTTTACTTTCACTATTCGTAAACACAATTGGCTCAGATTGGCTACCGATAACTTGTAAGCAACCATATGAAACTAAAGAAATTCCTTTTTTAAATTTAAATGTAGTTCCTGGCTTAATTTCAAAAATATATCCTTTAGGCACAATAAGATTTTCTTCGATTGTATATACGCCCTTTTTGATCACAACTAAATACTCTGCCTTGATATCATCAATATTAAATGTACTTTTTAACTGTTGCCTGAAACGTTCAATAACCACTGGTTGGCTTCCAATATCCTGCCATTTTCCATAATCCATATCCAACAATTCACAACCTATATTTTCCAAAAAAACATTGGTAGTACTAACCTGAGCATTATCCTGCACAATTAAAAAATATGGGGCGTTTTTAACTGTAATATTAGTTAAAGCCATTTTTGTATCTACTCCTTTAAACCAAAAAATTCTGCTGGCAATATCATTTGCTTTTATCCCTGATATTTCACCCACACAATTCCCGGCTTTGATTGAATAAAGATTAGAGCTAAAAGTAAGCTCAGATAATTTCACCCTATTTTCATTCATTACTATGGCTTTTTTTGATCCGGAAAAATTAGAATTATTAATAACTAAAACAGAATCTGGATCACTTTTTATATCAATATTATTTAAATCAAAAGTAGAGTTATTTATAAACGAAACAGTCTCTTTTCTTAACTCCAGTCCTGTTCCAGAGCCAACCCCATTAACAATAACTTCATCAAAAATCACGTTTTTAAAAACTGCTATCCCTGCCCAAATTTGGTTATACGCAATAAACTGGGATTTTTTTGCTAAGATATATCCTGCCTCAAGTTTCTTCACTGGCAAAAATTGCAACTTTACCCCTTCGCCTAAAATCAGTAAGTCATTTTTGCCAAGTATAATATCTTCCATCACAATCAATTGCGAATTCCCGGGGATGAAGTATATTTTAGTATCGGTATTAAAATACTCTTTTAACTCAACGGTGTCATCCATTTTTTTGACCATGCTTTGCAGTTGTGTATATGTTGCCAGCTCTTTTAATTTTTTTTCCGATATTTTATATTTTTGAATTTCTTTCATTGTCAGCTGCGGCTTTTCAATTTGCGGTTGATATTCTATAAAAACTTCCCCCTTAACATTATCCATACGCATCCCCTTATAATAAAGCACAACTTCGTAAGTTAAGGGTATAGGAGACTGCTTAATTGTTTCAGAAAAATCAATTACATATTCTCCGGGTTTATTTTCCCGGCTTAAACCATTACTAAAAACCTTTACATCCCAATCACTGTCTTCAGGATTCAAAATGCTAGCTTGCGGATATTTCTGTGAATCACTTTTTACAAAAGAAACCGTCAATTTTTTTGAAAAAATATTATCCTCTGAAGCAGCGATATTCACAATCAATTTAGGCTTTGGATCATATACAGGAATAATTGGCTCTCCGGTTACCGCATTCCTGAGAGTTAATTTAAGATTATCTTTACTGTTAATATCCTTTCCCTGGTATTCATAAAAATATAAATACCGGGTCGGTTCTATAATATTCTGAGTCACTGCTGGTCTCCTAATCCTTATCCATTCTGGTAATAATAAGTTTTTTTCTTTATGCCACCAAGGGGGATTACTCAGCTGCCAGTCTGAAGTAACATTTTTATCTTTATATTCTACCTTATCAAGATAAACACCAACTGGAGAAGGTACATTTAAAACTAAATATATCTTCTGCGATATTTCATTATTTAAAATCTGCCACTTTAAAGTACAGCTGGATAATGCTCCTTTAATATAACTTTGTCTTATTGTTTCAAAACTTTTAATCTGTTCCACAGATTGGATAAAATTATTAATATCCTGCGGCACACTCACCACTGAACCAATATCCAGTAATTCTTCTTGCAATACTTGAGAATATGCCAAAATTTCATCATAGATATAACTGATTTTTCTTTTCCCCAAAATCTCATTACATAAAAATTGAACATCTTGAAAATAATTATGCATCCAATAAGGATTACGCATAAAATATTCTGAAATATAATTCAAGTTATAAGTAATCGGATTTTGAGTGATAAAATTCATACCCATTAAATCATTAAGAGCTAAATTAAAAGTTGTTTCGTTTTTCTCCTCTTCTTGGGCAACAAATATTAAATTATGCGTAGTCATATGACAAGAATTAAATATCGTATTAAGAGCTAAATATCTTGTATAATCTACGTCATCTATAGCTATTGATTGCTGCAAACTCCTGGGAATAGAAGAAAGCGTTACTACTTCTCTTAATAAATCCATAAATTCCGATTTTATTTTGCCCTTTTTCCCTTTTAATAAATTACTTTTCCAATAATATTTAAGTAGCCTTTCTGAATCTGGATAGGCAAAAAATCCCCATATAACATCCAGATTATCTGTAAAAGAATTTCTAAAATTATCATCCCATAAAATGCGATGCCCCAGGCTTTTACCTGAACTATCTGTAACATTCAACAATCTTGTTCTCGGAACTAGTTCATAATATTGTGAAGCCAGAGTGTAAACTACAAATTCACTAAACACCTGTTCGTATGGGACAAAAGGATCGGTAATATTCCAAAATCCAAATACTTCTGAACCTAAAGCTTTCAATTTAAAATTATCTTCGTTTTCTATATTGAATTTTACAGATCTATTTTTCCAGGAATGGAAATGCGGCGATGACCAACCGTTAAATTTAGCCTTACATTCTTTATTTAAATAAGGATCATAAAAATAGAACCAGTTAAAAACCGGTCGAAAATATGTTCCTGCCTTAGGAATTTCATATTCCATCATTTCTTCTATTTGCATAGGAATGGTTGGAACTATAAATTTTTTGACGGCAAAGTCTATGTTATTAGTAATATTTTCATCATTCGCATTTCCATCACTCAAGAAAATGAACAGATTAATCGCAAATATTACAAAACATATTCCTCTTTTTATATTCATGACCCAATCCTATAAAACATTATTATTGATTAAAAGCTATTTTTTTTATAACATAAGTATTAATCTCAGCTTTGCCCAGGACAAATAATGCCATTAACAACCGGATAATTAAGCCAAATGGTATTAACAAAACTGCCAAAATACCATTCACCACAGGATTTTTACCCGCAAAGCACATATAAAAACTAAACGCTAGATCCTGAAAATAATCAATCGCATTACTCTTGTATTCGACTATTTTTAAGTTATACTTAGCTAATAAAATTTTCATGCCCTCATAGCCATAAAAAAATAAATGCCGAGGAGTATCCAAATGGAACCAGAATTTTCTCGTTAGATTAAAACCGAGACTATTTCTATTAGGTATTTCTAAAATCAAGACACCGTTTTTAGCCAATAAGCAAGAAAGTCCTTTCATGAAACTATCCACATTATCAATATGTTCAAATACATGCCACATAACAATAATATCAAACTCACCAAATTCATTTTTGCTACAAATACTATTGTCTATTTTAGTATTATAAATTTCTATATCTTGATAATTATCTTTTATATATTGATAGGCCTGCTTGTTTATTTCAATGCCGGATTTTTGGAAAGTTTTAGGTAAAGAGTGCAAAAAGCCTCCCCAGCCACAACCAACTTCCAAAATTTTCATACCTTTAGGATGATATTGTTTTATTAATTGCAATCTTCTGTGAAAACTAATATTCGAAAGCCACGCTAAGATAGACTTGATCAGAAAATTATAGGCTGGCGTATTATAATAACCATCTAAATAATACTTTTCATAATATCCGTTATTTATTTCAACAGCCGTAAATGTAACCTTGCAGTTTAAACATTCAAGAATTTCAAAACCCTCTTGGCTCAAAAGCTCTCGGCCATGTCTGTTTTCTGCTACAAACAATAATTTAGTTTTTTCACTTAAACAATACTTACACTTCATTTTCCCCTAAAACTTTCGATAACTAATAATATTCCATAAAAATTGGGCTAAGATTAGTTGGTTATTTTAATTTTATATAAATCATCACATTTCATGTCAAATTTATAGATCCAAAAAGTAGGTTCCCCTTTTCTGTTTTTTATCACCTTATAAGGCCGATATTGAAATAAAAACGGGCTAAACCTTTCAAAAAAAGCCGGAGGAGTATAGCTTGCTGCCTCACTGATTTCATCTCCCCTTCTAAACGGCCCTGTCGGAAAAATAAAATACACGTTCTTATATCCTTTATCCAGTATATATGCCTTAAAAGCTTCATAAGACTTTAAATCACTTTTATGCACAAAAAGTTTTACATAAAGATCATATTCAACTTTAGCCGCCCATAAAGATACGACATCAAGGTTATATAAATACCCGTGCGGCTGTAAATAATAATCATAAATGAGAAAATTTCCATCCTTAGCTACTTCATCATAGTAAAACTTTCTTAACTGAAAATTTCCATATGCTTTATTCAACCCTTCTCCAAATGTCCAAACAAACCTTGCGTTAAAAATAAATATATTTAAAAATATAATCACACTAAGCAAAAAATATAATACCCGGCTCTGCGGATACCTAGAATTTAACCTTGAAAATTTTACAAAACTGTATAAGCCATAAGCAGCAAAAAAAATCAATACAAAATAAAAATCATATGTATACCTTCCCACAATTTGCGCATTAGCAGTATTTGTAACTATGCGATAAATAAAAAAAGAGCCTAATAACAATAAGATATGTTTAATTATCTGTTTTTCTTTTTCTCTCTTAATTAAATATGCCAACCCCGCGACAAACATTCCCGCCTCGACTATGTTAAAAAAACTTATATCCTGTAAAAATGAAGGTTCATGAGGAGAAAGATTAATATCGCTGCTTATAAATAACACCCGAAAGGTTCTTATAGCTATTTCCGGGATTTTGGAAAAGGCAAAATCATTAGTCATAGTAAGACTTGCCCAAGACCCTCTTTTGACTAATATCCCCCAAACACGATCATGCAAAATAATATTAACCCCATAGAAAAAATCCTTACCTAAGAGTTTTCCCCATATTCCGGTTATAAATAGAACTAAGACGAGAGAAATAATTAAAGCTAAAATATACTTATACCAGTTCATGAATGTATAATCGGGATTTTTAAACTTTATTATATTAACCGATAAGATAGTAAAAAATCCGAACAATATTTGGAACATAAGTATATTTGTATTAGGATAACCGTTCACAAAACATAAAGCTAAGCTTATTGATAATCCTAAAAGTGCAAACAAATTGCGTTGACTTTCACGACGATGACATAAAAATAAATAATAGCTCGACATGAAAAATAACAATGGGAAAATTGTAATAAAAGGGAAAAGCATCGACCTATCCAACTGATTGAAATACACATTACTTGATGCTATTACTGCAAGGATCAGCCCGAATCTCTTATTTACCAGTACGGCGCCCACCTTAGCAGCATAAATATATGTAAAAATAAATATCAAAAAGCCAAAAACCATTAAGGAAGCTTCCAACCCTAATAATTTAAAAGAAAGGAAATAAATTGCCAGCTGGCTCATTCTTGATAATACAAAAACTGCATAATGCGTCGGGTTCAATATCCAACCAGGCTCTCCGTTGGGGTCAATACCATGATAAGTATACGCATCCGGCAGTGAAATTTTCTCAGCATGGAACTGTTGGTAACGAAATTTCATATATTCATAAAAATCACCTTTAAAATCGCCCTTATCTTGAATATAATCTATGAGATTCTTTTGAAAAACTAGCCCCCATTGAGCGTGATCGGTATAATTTAAACTTGGTGGCATAATCAAAAAAAAGCCAATGATCAAAATTAACAGGAATATCACTTCTGCTGCTATTTTTTTCTTACTTAAATAATCAATTATTTTTATATACATTTATTGAGTCTTATCCCTTTGTTTTTTAATATAATCAATAACTTCGTCGATTTTCTTTTCAAGTTTCTGTTGTGGTTTGAATTTGATTGCTTTTTCTAGCCTTTGGTTATCTACGATCGAATTCCTTAATTCACCGGCAACTGCCTTAGTATAACTTGGTTTTAATTTTGGATTAATCTTATTAATCAGAATTTTTGCGATCTGATTAACTGATGTATCAATTCCTGTGCCTACATTAAAAATTTTCCTATCTGTTTTTTTATTAAGCACCCGATAAGTAGCTTCAACTATATCACCCACATAAACAAAATCACGCCGCTGTTTTCCATCACCAAAAATAACCGGAGATTTATTATCTAACAATCTGTTAATAAAAATTGTAATCACTCCTACATAAGGCGTAAATGTCTGGCCCGGGCCATAAGTATTAAAATAACGCAAAACAGTACTCTCTATACCTATTTGAGCGCAGGCAACTAGAACATATTTTTCTCCAGCCAGTTTTGCAATGCCATAAGGAGAAATCGGTTCTTTCTTATAATCTTCATTTATCGATTTTGGACGAGTACAATCGGCATAAACTGCCATAGAAGAAGCAAAAATAAATTTTTTTACTCTTTTAGAAACACGGCAAGCACGTAAAAGATTTAAAGTACCCATTATATTAGTGTACGCATCTTCATGAAATTTATCCACCGAACCTCTTATAGTTACATTTGCCGCTAAATGAAATACCGCATCTACATTTTTAATCACCTGTTGCGCTAATTTAAAATCTTGAATATCTCCTTTAATAAACTTACACCCACTGGGAACATTTTCTTTCTTCCCGACGGAAAGATTATCAAGCACAACCGGAATTATTTTTGCTTTTAATAGCCTATGACAAAGATGCGAGCCAATAAAGCCCGCCCCTCCGGTAATTAATACTTCTTTGAATTTCATTTTTATTTTTTCCTACATTTTAAATCTTCAAGTCTTATGATCAATTCTTTGAAAAATTAAACCATTATTAAAATGGTGTTTGATGTTTATTTTATATTAGTCTTGTCTCTGAGAATACAATTTTTCATTTTTATAGGATATTTTATTTTGCATTTTTACCGATATTTGAATTTATTCTTTTTCTTCTTGGCGCTATAAATGCACTTTTAGTTCCTGCATTTTCCCCTATGGTTTTAAGCCATTTTTGATTGCACAAGAGAAGATCATCCGGAGTAGTTACATTCATATCCCATTTAACTACATCACAGACAAAAACTGGACACCCTTCTTCAATAAGCATTTGAATTGCAGTAGTAATCTCGTACTCATCACGCATTGCTGTTCTGGGAGTACATCTTATGGCATCAAAAATTGCCTGGCTAAATAAGTATATCCCACAACCTTTTAAATTCGTAGTCAAATATCGCGGTTTTTCAATAACTCTTTTTACCCTCTTGCTGTGGCCATTAAGAATAACCGTAAAGTTCTTTCTTATGGAAGATACATCTAGTTCTTTTTTTACTGCTAAAACCGCTCCGGCTTTTTCTTCTTTAAAAATTTTAATCATTTGTTTTAAATTTTTCGGAATAATAAATATATCCCCCAGGAACAACATAAACGGACCGCTCACATATTTTTCCAGTTGCCCCACGGCATGAGCAATACCAATTTTTTCTTTTTGTTCAACATATTTTATCTCAACACCGAAGCTGGAACCATCGCCAAAATAATTAATAATTTTTTCTTTTAAATGTCCGACTACAAATATATATTTTTTTATTCCTAAGCCGATCATAATTTCAAGCTGATATTGCATTATCGGCTTATTACAGATTGGTAAAAGCGGTTTAGGAAAATCCAAGCTTAAGGGTTTAATTCTTTCGCCTTTTCCGGCAGCTAAAATTATGCCTATCATATTGCCGATCCTTTCCTAAATTTAAAGAGAATTTATTATTTTTAATCTATAAACAAAAAGTTTAATACGTAAATAAAATAAGAATTTTAAAACACTAATTGAAGTTTTGACAATATTTAATTTGCTAGCCCCCTTATGTCTCAAATAATGTCCCACCCCAACCTCACCTATTTTAGCTCCCATTTCTGAGGCTTTAACCATTATTTCTGTCGGTGCAGGATATCCTCTGGCTTCAATCCGAATATCTTTTATGATTTTTGCTTTATATAGCTTTTGCGCACAATTGGTATCCCGGAATTTCAAACCGAAAACAATACGCATAATTAAATTGAACATCCGATCCGCAACTACTCTTGCTATTGTATCTTTTTTCTTATAACGATAGCCGGATACAAAATCATAATCTCCCTCTTTTAGTTTAGCATGTAATTTTCCATATTCCTTAACATCAAACTGTCCATCAGAATCAAGTGTCATTATCAACTCACCCTGCGCATGTTTTACTGCATTATAAACAGCATACCCATACCCTTTATTAGGATTATTTTCACAAACAACAAGATTATTAAATTTTTTTTTGAGTTTTTCTAAAACTTCTGCTGTCTGATCAGCGCTACCATCATTACAGACAACAATTTCAGCATTTATTTTTTCTTTATATATATAATCCTGCCATTCATGGATTATTTCTTCGATCAGTGATTCTTCGTTATATGCAGGTGTAACAATTGACAAATAAGGCGTATTTTTAGACATCATTATTTTCGCTCCTTCATCAAAGTGAAGCTTCTTTTAAAATCAGTGTTTCTAGAATTTTTGATTAATAAACTCTCTTACCAGTAAACCAAATTGTCTAAAATAATTAATTTTTGCTTTTGATTTACATAATACCTGCCAATATTTTCGGCTTAAATAAAATTTAATATTTGGCAAAACCTTATTATAACGCCTTGAATTATCTCTGATCCAATTCCCCAGTTCCACGTCATGCGAACAATACTTGAACTTTTCAGGATATGTTTTCATCAACCAGGTAACATCTTTTGAAAGCATCGCATATTCCTGCTTACTAAAACGATAATTTGAATTTTCATATATCTCAGTTCCTAGATACGGAGTGAAGATATTCATGCTAACTACCTCAGAATCAAGAATATCTAACAGCTTAAGGATATCCTCTAAATCTTTTTCTGTCTCTTGCGGCAGGTTAGTCAGCATATTAGCAAAAGTCCTTACGCCATGCTTATGGCAAAGACTAAAAATGTTTTTTATCATCTTTATATTTTGCCCTTTTTTCATCAAACGAAGCGCCTGATCAGAACCTCTTTCTACGCCAAAATCTATCTGTACACACCCAGCATTAGCCATTGTTTTTATGATCTCTTCATTTAGGGTTGCAATCTTTGAAGAGCAGCCCCAGACCAAGTTTATATTTTCAGCTTTTATCACGTCACAGAATTTTTTTACATTTTTCTGCTCAAGGGTAAATAAATCATCTATAAAATAAAAAGAGTCAACCGCATATTTTTCTTTTAAAATCTTTAATTCACCGATTAAACTCTCCGCACTACGGCTTCTGCCACAGCCGCTAAATTCTCTCAGTTTTTTTGCCACACAAAAAGTACATTGCGAAGGACATCCTCTGGTTGCTAACAGATACATCGACCTTAAAAAACAGCCTCTAATTGCATAAGGATTTGCGTTTGTATAATAGCTCATGTCTATCAAACTGTAATCAGGATAAGAAATCTCATCAAGATTATCACACAAGGGTCTTTTCGGCGTTATTACTGTTTTTTTTGTTTGCTTATCAAAATAGGCAATACCTTTAATTTTGCTTAAGTCACTGTTGTCACTACTCAAAAGATTCTTGCACAACTCATAAGTTGTCAACTCTCCCTCACCTAAGACACAAATATCCACCCCGGTTTCCTCATCAAAAAAATCTTCCGGCAAAAAAGTTGGATGTATCCCTCCCACAATAACCTTCACAGAACTGTCAATTTCTTTTATGGCCTTAGCTATTTTAACTACTTCAAAATATTCCGGAGTGTAACATGATATACCCACAATTTTCGTTTTTGTTTTTTTAAATTCAGTAATCATCTTATTGTGGATATCATCGATTACATTATCAATATTATCAAAAAACTCTTTTGTTCTTATTTGTTCTTTCATCGGTTCATCGATGATTTTCACTCTCATTCCTTTATGAGTCAAATATCCGCCAACATACATCAAAGCTACTGGTGGCCGATAATGATTGATCATCCTTGAAGGAGGCGAAAATAAAACGATATCATAATGTTTCATATTTTTATTATGTTTTTAAAACCATTTCAAAAATTTGGCTTGCTCTTTTATCCCAATCCCATTGTTCAACAATTAAATCTACTGCTTCACTCGCAGTTTCCTGATAATATTTTTTATCCGTTAATAATCTAATTACGGCTTCAGCAAATTTTTCCAGATCCCCGGGACATATTTTAATCATGCCTTTAGGATAATATGTTTTTAACGCTTCCAGATCAAAACTAATACCCGGCAAACCCCAGGCCATAGCCTCAGCAGCAGCCATACCCCCGCTATCGTATGTTGCTGGATGTATAACAATTTTACTCTGCTTGAAAACCTCAAATTTTTCTTTACCATCCAAAAATCCGAATAACTCTATATTATTTTGCAAGCCGTATTTACTAATTTTTTTTTTTAACCTCTGCTTCGAGTGACCCGTTACCGACCATCGCCAACCTAGCATTACTTTTAAGTTTCACTACTTTTCCCCAAATATCCACTAAAACTAAAACACCTTTTTGGTGATGAAAACGTCCGACAAAACAAGCATCATATTTTCTGGCGTCAAATGCAATGATCTTATCACTATTCAAATACTTCTCAGACTCAGCTATATCTACTCCGCCCCTGATGACTAAAACTTTTGATTTATTCCTCTTCTTTGTCACAAACTTTTTTTGATCCGGCAGAGAAGTAACAAATACAACATCCGCAAAGATATTTATGATCCAATAAATAGGAATTTGTGAGAGCCAATACAAAAAACCTCTCCCGGCATTTCTGCCTTTATAAGGATTATCTTTTTGCCACGGAACAGGAGCAAAAAGATAAAAAGAGGCAATCCAAAAGACTTTCCGATTCATAATTTTAATCAAAAAAGCCGGTATCGAATCTGGATAAAAATCAGACACCGAATAAATAATCGTCGAATCTCTAAACAACTTTCTGTTTTTGATTACAAACAATATCCCTCTGCCGAGTTTTATGAAGAAATTCCCAAAAATAGCTCTTAATGTGAATACTTCTTTTTCTTGGCCTTTAAGAAATTTGCCTGATGTTTTAAGGAATTCTATGTTACTCAGACCCTCACGCTTGCAAATACTAATTGTTTCTTCCGAGCCGATCAATGTTAGCTTTATTTTATTTTGCCAATTCCTGGCAAGCTCAACAAAAATTCTATCACCACCGCTTAAACCAAAATCTCCGATGCTACTATTACCTACAAAAAAACATTCTCTCATTTTTTATTTCCATATTTTATTATTAAAAACTGCTATTGTTTTAAGCAAATATTATCACCCTGAGTTTTAATTATCCGGGAATTAATTTTTGCTTTATATATCGCTACTATTTTTTTAAGAATAAACCGAGGCATAATCATTGTCCCAAGGCTAAAAAACCAAAATCTAAAATTAAAAATATTCTGCCAACGGTATTTCAAAAGCATAACTATTTCACGGATAAGAAAACTATACTTTCTCGCATAGTTTCTCACCTGTACAAGTCCGATGTAATTTACGGCAACAAAATCCCTAATGCATATTTCCCTTAAGTTTTTAAATTTTTCTTCTTTAAAAACTGTTTCAAATAAATCAATCCAGCACTGCATGGGTGATTTTTCGTAAACTTTCGGATTCTGCGACCCGCTGTATGAAAATGCCGGACAAGCCATAGTATAATCTTTAAGCACAACGATTTTATGCTCTTTCCAGATCGCAATAAAAGGATACGTAAATTCGACAAAAGCATCCTGATTGAATGATCTGTTCATATATTTTTTTCGGAAAGCCAGTCCTGCCGGATTATCCAATAAATGTACAACCTTGATAATCAATTCCGGATCATCGTCAATCGAAACAACCAAATCCTCATCAATCGCTACTTTATCTTTTTTGCGCACCACAGTATTTACATCTTTACCATACCAATAATAAGGTCGTGTAACCGCACCAATATCATCAGACAGATTAAAAGCATTGCATGTTTTTTCTAATGCATCCTTTGATATTAAACTTTTTCCAGAAAGAAGATAGATAATATCTCCCGCTGCTCTTTCAAAACTCAGGCATAGATTCTTATAATAGCCTAAGTTTTCTTCATTCTTAAAATATTTAATTCTCTCATCTTTAAATGACCTTACTATTTCTTGAGTATTATCCGATGAGTTGTTATCTGAAATAACAATCTCAAAATTACTATATGTTTGAGAAAGAACATTCTTTATGGTCTGCCCCAGAAGATCTCCCATATTATAAGTCGGTACACAAACACTGAATTTTAAATTTTCCATAACCTAAAAAAATTAAATAAATCCCCTGACAAATTCATTTATTTTTTTTATGATAAACTTACGCTGCGCTTGTTTAATGCCAGGATATACGCCGATCCAAAATAAATTATTCATAACAATATCCGTATTTTTCAGAGAACCAACAACCTTCATTTTTATCCCAGCATAGGCTGGTTGTTTTATAAGGTTTCCGCCAAAAAGCATCCGGGTTGCAATCTTATTTTTTTCCAAATATCCAACAATATCATTCCGGGAAAAAGGCGCTGTCTGTTTTATGAGTATCGGAAATCCGAACCAGCTGGGATCAGCACCTTGAACTGCTTTCGGCAGGACAAAATAGTTATCAAATTTGCGTAGATGTTTTAGAAAAAAATTAAAATTATTTTTCCGCAATTGTATAAATGAATTAAGCTTCTTTAATTGAGCAACACCAATAGCTGCCTGCATATCCGTAACCTTTAAGTTATAACCTATATGCGAATAAACATATTTATGATCATAGCCTCGTGGTAATTTACTAAATTTCCGGGTAAATCTATTCTTACAGGTGTCATCAACGCCAGGATTACACCAGCAATCTCTGCCCCAATCACGAAAAGAAAGAATGATTTTTTTTAAAATCGGATCATTTGTTAAAAGCGCTCCCCCTTCCCCTAAAGTCATATGATGCGCTGGATAAAAACTCAGCGTTGCAATATGGCCATAAGTTCCGGTAAAACGCCCTCTGTACTTTGAACCCAAAGCATCACAATTATCTTCAATAACAAATAAATTATGTTTTTTTGCTATTTTTAAAACCCCATCCAGATTAAACGGATTACCTAAAGTATGTGCCAGAAAAATCGCTTTAGTTTTTTTTGTAATTGCTTTTTCCAGATATTTCGTATCGACATTATATGTACCCAGTTCAACATCAAGAATCACTGGTTTTAATTGGTTTTGCAAAATTGGGTTTAAGGTTGTGGGAAATCCACAGGCAGTAGTAATAACCTCGTCCCCTGGCTTTAAACGTTTCTTTTTTAAAAACAAAGAAGTTAAAGCACTTATTGCCAAAAGATTAGCCGATGAACCAGAATTAACTAATAAACAATATTTTACTCCTAAAAATTCCGCTAACCGTTTTTCTAGTTTTTGCGCATACCTACCGGCCGTAAGCCAGAAATCTAAAGATGAATCGACAAGATTGATTATTTCTTTATCATCATAAACACGTCCTGCATAATTAATCGGTGTTTTCCCCGGACAAAAAGTTTTTTTACTTTTTTTTACACGATAAAATTTTTTAACTTTAATAAAAATTTCTTTTCTTATCAATCTTTCCCTAGAATTCACTTTCACGCTCCTTTAACACCTTAATCTGCATATTGGCCTGAAGTTCTTTGCGCGATAATAGCGGTTCTTGGTCTTCTACCGGTTTATCCACAGACAATTTAGGAAAAACTTTAGTCCCAGGGTTTATCTTCACTTCTAAAAATGCAGGTTTATTGTCTTTAAATAAACTTTTAAGTTTTTGCGTGATCTGTTTTCTAAAATTTAATTTATATGGTTTAATTTTGAATGAAGCAACCACCTTCTGAAAATCCGGAGCATTATAGCCAACAACTGTTGATTGAAAACGGGATCTGAAATATTGTTCTTGAAATTGACGAACCATACCATAACATGAATTATTCAGCATAATTATTTTAATCGGCAGCTGATAAAAATAAACAGTCTGTAATTCCTGTAAATTTAATTGAAAACCTCCATCTCCTGTTATAACCACCGCCACTGCCCTATTTTTTGCAAAACAAGCACCAATAGCAAAAGCAAGCGCTGACCCCATTGCTCCCATTCCTCCTTGAGTCAAAAATCTCTGTTGCCTTTTTAATCCCAACGATTGTGCCGTCCACATTTGATGTTGTCCTACATCCACACATACGATACTATCCGGTGGTATATATTTTGATGCAGCTTGTAAAAACAAGTTGGGATCAATATCAGTTTTAGAAATTTTTTGCATCAAGGGATATTCAGTTTTAAATTTTTTTATGGTTTCATGCCATGGTTTTAGTTTCTTCTTATTATAATTTTTCGTTTTTTTATTGATCAGTTTCAAGAAAAATTTTATATCGCAATTGATTAAGATCTCTGCTTTCACTTTACTATTTAATTCCGCAGGATCAACATCTACGTGTACAATTTTTGCTCCTCGAGCAAAAGTCTCCGGCCGGGTTCCAGTTTGCCTTGTATCTAACCTTGTTCCTAAGGCTAAAATTAAGTCCGCATTAGCAATAGATAAGTTAGCATAACGCAACCCATAAGTTCCCATCATTCCGATAAATTGTTTATTATCATTAGCAAAAGAATCTTTACCTATTAAAGTGGAAACTACAGGAATTGCAGTCTTATTTATGAACGTATAAAGTTCTTCTGAGGCTTTCGATAGCCTAAGACCTCCACCAACAAGAACTAAAGGCCGGGAAGAATTATGAATTAAATCTACAACTTTTTTTAATACATTATTTTTTACCTTAAAAGATGATTTATTAAAACTATTTTTTTTAAACGTTTTTAATTTACGGGGATTAATGTTTGCTCGTTGAACATTCATAGGAATATCCAATAAAACAGGCCCCGGCCTGCCTGATTTAGCAATATAAATCAGCCTTTCTAATTGATATCTTATTTCTTTTGGGTCTTCTATCAGCACACTAGTTTTGACAATCGGTTTTACCATACTTACAATATCTGTTTCCTGAAAACCCAATTGTCTTATTGGCTTTTTAAATTTAAACTCGTAAGTATTTACCTGCCCAGTAATAAACAGGCATGGTATTGAATCAAAAAAACAGCTACCAATACCTGTAATTAAATTTGTTGCTCCAGGACCGCTTGTAGCCATAGCCACACCAATATTTCCATTGGTACGTGAATAACCTTCTGCTGCAAATGCTGCTGTCTGCTCATGGTGCATGGGAATAACTTTAATATCATTCCTTCCATAGAGAGAATCAAGTAAATGAGTAATTGCACCACCGCATATTTCAAATATATGCCCAACCCTCTGTTGAACTAAAAAACTTATAACATAGTCTGATAACTTCATGATTTAGTTTTATTCTCAATTACTGCCTGATTATACAAATACGCGTTTGATTTAAACCAATCAATAGTTTTTTCTATCCCCTGCTCTAAACTATATTTAGGTTTCCATCCTAAGAGCCTGTGGGCTTTAGAAATATCTGACTGCCAAACTTCTGGCTCAAGACGCGAGTTAGGAGTTTGCCCCCATTTAGCATTAACCTTACACTTACTAACTGCGATAATTTTATCTACCACTCCCCCGATAGAATACTCTTTGCCTGATCCAATATTAAATATCTCGCCTTTAATCTTCTCCTTATTTTCTGCAACTTTCACATAAGCGTCTATTACATCTTCAATAAATATAAAATCTCTGACATATTTCGGTGTGGAAACTTTCGGATTATCACCTTTTAAACAAGAAAGTATAACCGAAGGAATTAAACGAGTATTATCATCATAATAGCCAAAGGGGGAAAACAATCTCAGTGTTACTATTGGCTTATTTTCTCTTCGGTTAAGCGCTTGAGCATATAAAGTCGCTGCTGATTTAGAGACAGCATAATCAGTTGCTGGCTCTAACAGATTATCTTCACTCATCGGAAGAGATTTTATTCCATACTCTGATGAAGAACCAGTATTTACAAAAAGTTCATAATCTATCTGGCTGCAAGCTTGCAATAAGTTCACGGTTCCTAAAAAATTAGTTTGCATAATCCTATTAACATCTTTTTGAAAAATATGCCCTCCGTAAATAGCAGCATGAAAAATTATATGTGGTTTAAAACTAGTAATAGCCTTATTTAATTGCTCTTTATTACGTAAATCAGCGGTAAATATCGAAATTTTACCTAAAATATCATTAATCCTCCATAGATCATCACCTTCAGGAAAAATTACGCCAACTTCGATGCTTTCTTTGAGAAAATAACGAGTAATATTTGAGCCAATAAATCCGGTAGCACCTGTGATTAAAATTTTCTTGTTCTTTATTTTACTTTTATCCATAAATTTTAATCCCCACCGTGATACTAGCTGGTATACATCTATAAAACATTGCTATACCAATCTATTGCCTTCTTTAATCCATCTCTTAAGGAATATTGAGGCTTCCATCCCAACATTTTCTTTGCTTTTTTCGAGGTTAAATACTGATGTTTTATTTCATATTTTACTTGATTAAGAATTTTATAATCCGGATTTTTACCAGCAATTTTATAAATTAAATTTACTAATTTTAAAACATTAATTGGATTTTCATCGCTAAAATTAAACGCCTCTCCTGCCAGATTTAATTTCTGCAGCTTTTCAGCCAGAATTATATACCCATTCACAATATCATCGACATACACGTAATCCCTAGTAAATTTTCCGTCGCTGCGAATTAATAATTTTTCCCCGGTCAAAACACAACGTATTGAATCCGGCACAATACGGGAAAAGTTAGTATCTCCAGGCCCATAAATATTACCACAACGGGTTACACAAACCGGCACATTGTAGGTATGAAAATAAGTATAGGCAAGTAAATCCGCACAACTCTTAGAAACATCGTAAGGATGATCCCCTTTTAACGCCGCTGTTTCCTGATAAGGGAGAACTTCATGGCTACCATAGGCCTTGTCACTTGAGGCCATAATAATAGCCTCTACTGCTTTTAATATCCTGGCAACCTCTAATATATTCCAAGTACCTCTGATATTAGATTCAAATGTTTTTATCGGATTTCTATTCGCACGAGCAACAATAGCTTCCGCCGCTAAATGGAATATTGTCTGAGGCTTATATTTATTAACAATTTTTTTAACTAGTTTAAAATCGGCAACATCTCCTTTTATTGAAATAATATTTTTGCGTAAATCTTTTAAAATAGATATTCGCTTGTTTTTAACTATATCCAAACCAACAATTCGAGCCCCATAGCCAATTAATGTTTTTGTCAAACCAGACCCTAAAAACCCTTCATGCCCGGTTATCAATACCCTTTTATTTTTCCAGAATTTTTTATTCATGGCTATTCCCATATCATCCACGAAGCTTTCCCTTTCTCCACCAACTTTTCAAGCTCAACTTTATCACGCAAGGTATCCATACACTTCCAAAAACCATTGTGTTTATAGACTCCCAGCTGATTATCTGCAGCTAATTTACGCAATGGGTCTCTCTCCCATATTGTCGCATCGCCTTTCTTAATATATTTAAAGATTTCCGGCTCCAACACAAAAAAACCGGCATTAATTCGGTTACCTTCACCTGTTGGTTTCTCCAGGAAAGACTTAACTGAATCCTTTTGAATATCCAAAACCCCAAATCTTCCTGCAGTCAGAACACCGGTTAACGTTGCCAGTTTCTTATTTCTCTTATGTGTCTTAATCAACTTATTAATATCGATATCTGCTACTCCGTCCCCATATGTCAACATAAATGGTTCTTTACCGATATATTGCTGGATTTTTTTAATCCTTCCTCCGGTCATCGTATTAATACCTGTTTCAACCAAAGTAACTTTCCATGGCTCCGAAGCACTGCTCTGAATATCCATCTTATTATCCACCATATTGATAGTCACATCACTCATATGAAGCACATAATGTGAAAAATATTCTTTGATCACATAGCCACGATATCCCAGGCAAATAATAAAATCATGAAATCCATAGTAAGAAAAAATTTTCATGATATGCCAAAGTATTGGTTTGCCTCCGATTTCAATCATCGGCTTTGGAATTGTATTTGTCGCCTCACTTATACGTGTTCCCATGCCTCCGCATAAAATTACTACTTTCATAATATAATTCCTTCTAATTTTGGTTTACCTGCCCAAGAAAATACCCTTAATAAAATTTCTTCCCTTTGCAGTGGTAATAATCATGCTCAAATATACAAAAAACTGCAGAAAACTAACCACTGAATGATAAAGCCAGTAACCATTTTTATCCTTAATCGCTAAATAAATACTATGTGATAAAGAAAAAACCGGCAACAGGCTATAAACTCCCCACAGCACCAATCTGCTTTTAAAATTCCCGGAAAATGCCCAATTCATGTTTCTTGTGCTTTGCTGATCAAGTAAATGACTGACAAAATTTCTTCTCCATTTTTTAACCCAATCGCCTATTTTTGCAACATGATGATGATAAACAAACGGTTCATCAAAATAAGCTACTTTATTATCGCCATTTTCAACCATATATTGAAAAGCATCATTGTCACCCAAGTACCCTTCTTGATCCCAAATCTGCCTGATTTTCTGGGTTCTATAAGTCAATCCATTAGCACCCCAAACCAGCGGCTTTACGGGATCAACATTAAATATCACACAATTCCGGTTATATCTGCGTGCATTATTTTTATAAAGTAAAATATTCTTATTCAAAAACCAGTTCAACGGATCACTCTGGATAAGTTCAAAATATTTATTAAGCGATGAATCGTCTTTACCTGAAACAAGCTTACCCCACAGAGCATTTACATCTTCTTCCTTATCAAAAACTTCTGTTACTGTTTTTATCCAGAAATTTCCCACGAGCTCATTATCCGCTGCAAAGATAACTGATAAATTACCCCTTGCATTCCTGATGCCCAGCTGTACTCCATATTCAGCTAACTTTTTTTCATTTTTAAAAACTAAACAGTTATATTTTTTTGCAATTTCCAATGTATTATCTACAGATCCGCCATCAAGAATAAGTACTTCAACTTTATCCTGAGGATATTCCTGCGCCCTTATACTCTTAAGACATTTTTCAATATAAAAACCTGCATTATAAGTAGGAATAATAAAACTTACAGTTAACATATATTTAATGTCAATTTATTTTTAATTTAAATTATTTCTTAATAAAAGGTTTTGCTGGAATCCCTGCCACAGTTGCATTATCCGGAACATCTTTTGTTACTACAGCACCCGCCCCTATAAATGCGCCTTTTCCAATAGTTACACCGCCCATTATAACTGCTGCGCTTCCAATATTTGCACCCTTCTTAACCAACACCGGTTCAAGCTGCCAAGTCTTTTCCAGAGTCTTTTTCATTGTCGGGTTTTTATCATTTATAAAAATAACTCCATGGCCGATAAAAACCTCATCTTCGATTGTTACCCCATCGCATATAAAAGTATGTGACTGAACTCGACATTTTTTTCCTATTTTTGCCCCTTTTTGGATTTCTACAAAAGTACCGACAAGAGTCTCATCTCCAATTTCACATTCATACAAGTTAACAAAATCAAAAATTTTAACATTTTTGCCAACACGCACATTACGAATACTTTTCTTTTCTGTATCAATATTTAGTATCTTCATATTAATTCAAAAATTTTTAAATTTTAATTACCTCAGAGCCGTGCTCCAGTGATTCCTGTATTGCCGCAAGTATTTTAACAACCTCTAAACCATTTTTCCCATCAGTAATCGGTTTTTTATTATTATTCACACACTCTATAAAATGAGAGAACTCTTCCTTTAGCGGCTCCCTATTTGCTATCGAAGGAATAAAGATATCCCCTGAATGTAATGATATTTGGTATTCCCCAAAGCTAACATCCTGAGTATCTTTGATAATATTAGCATTCTTATTAAAAATCTTTATTTTTTCAGATTGGTTAACATCATCAAAAAGAATCATCTTTTTATCTCCAACAATAGCAATATCTCTAATTTTTACAGGATCAATCCAGCTTAGAATCACATTAACCATGACATTATTGGGAAACTTAATACTGGCTGAGACAACATCATGTATTTCTTTTTGTAAATAGCTCTGTCCTGAACTAACAACCGATACCGGTAAACTCCCAATAAAATACAGCGCCATCGATATATCATGTGGAGCTAAATCCCAGAGTACATTTACGTCTTTTCTAATAGGCCCCAAATTCCTCCTCTGAAAATGCAGATGCCTTAATTGACCAACCTCTCCGTTATCAATAAGTTCCTTGATATATCTTACTGCTGGATTAAAGAGAAAAACATGCCCGACCATTAATACAACGTTATTTTTCTTGGCTAATTGAATTAGCTCTTTTGCCTCTTCCACTTCATAAGTCAATGGTTTTTCTAAAAAAACATGTTTTTTCGCTTGCAAGCATTCTTTAGCTATTTTATAATGAGTTTTTGTCGGAGTAACAATTACCACAGCGTTTACTTCTTTATCTTCTAATATCTGCTGATAATCATATATTGTAATCACCGAGGAATATTTAGATTTAACTCTGTTTAAAGATTTTTCACTTATATCTGCACAGTATTTTAAGCTGCATTCATCCGATTCAGTTATAATTCTTGCAAAATTCGGCCCCCAATATCCATAACCAATTAATCCAATTTTCATTTTAGCCATAGCAATATCCTTTATTTAAATAGTATTATAAAATTTCTTCAAAACACTAACAACCTTGTCTATTTGGACCTCAGTAAGTTCAGGAAACATTGGCAATGATAGAATTTCTTTGGAAACCTGCTCTGTTATCGGAAAAGTATCTCCTCTTAACCCTAAATCCTTATATGCTTTCAAAGCATATATTGGAATAGGATAATGTATCCCGCACTGCACATTATTCTCCTGTAAATACCTTAGAAGCTCATCCCTTTTTTTCGTGCGGATAACATAAAGATGGAAAACATGCGATTCTACTGCTTCTAAGTCCGGAACTACAATATCGCCGATTCCTTTTAGTTTTTTATTATAGAGCTTGGCATTGGCAAACCGCTGATCACCCCATTGTTTTAAATATTTTAATTTTACGCCTAATATTGCGGCCTGAACTGTATCTAAACGGCTATTAAATCCAATAAAATCGTGATAATATTTTTTCGGTGAGCCGTAATTACGCATCATTCTTAATTTATTGTAAAGAGTTTCATCTGGAGTCGTAATCGCCCCGCCATCACCGTAGGCTCCGAGATTTTTCCCGGGGTAAAAAGAAAAACAACCCATGATACCAAATGATCCTGTCTTTTTTCCTTTCCAGGTTGCTCCGTGAGACTGGCAGGCATCCTCAACAATCTTTAAATTATGTTTATTTGCTATAGCTTGCAGTTTATCCATATCCACCGGACGTCCATATAAATGCACAGGGATAATCGCTTTAGTTCGAGGACTAATCTTTTCCTCTATCTTTTCTATATCCATATTATATGTCTTAGGATCAATATCAACCAGAACTGGTTTAGCCCCAGAGTATGAAATCCCGAGAACAGTTGCAATAAATGTATTTGCTACAGTAATAACCTCATCGTCTTCTTTGATATCTAAAGCTTTTAACGCTAAATGTAATGCATCAGTACCTGAAGCAACTCCGACACAATATTTGCTATCACAAAATTCAGCAAATTTTTCCTCGAATTTTGCCACAGGCTCACCCAAGATAAAATTTGTCTGTTCAAAAACCTTATTTACTTCACGTTGAACTTCATCCTTAATCGATTCATACTGAATCTTTAAGTTTACAAACGGAATCATTTTCTCCCTCCTAAAAAAAGCCGTGATTAAACTGCTACACAAATATTATAATATTTATCGTTTCTCTAAAATAAAACATCTTGATTATAACATAGAGCTATTATAATGAACAGTTATCGCATTTATGCTTTTTATTAAAATCAAAAATATGCCCCATTACTTTAAAAAATGCTCGTGTAAAATATTTCATATCGTCAAGTTCTCTAATACTTAAAACTTTACGCATAATAAATTCCGGAGAAAAACTTATTGAATAAAGACTTCGCACTAATTTCATTAAAATTTCCTGCGGAAACGGGATTTTCATCACCGGATTTTTCATGTCATAATAAGTCCAATCTAAGCTATACAGTAAATCTTTTTCCCGGCATTCATTAAATAAAGGAGTTCCCGGATATGGGATTACAATCGTTGATTGCATTGTATAAGCATAATCTTTTTTTAGTAACCATTTGCCTAATTCTAAGGTATTTTGGGTATCTTCAAAACTTTCCCAAGGATAGCCAAACATAATTGTAATATGCGGATATAACCCGGCACTGCGCGCATTACGGCAGGATTCAATTATGGTTTCTTTCCTAAGATTCTTTTTGATTTTATCTAATGTTTTCTGATTAGCTGATTCAATACCAAAAAGTAAAAAACGAAACCCGGCTTTATGCATTAGTTTGTATTCTTCCAGACTTAAAGCGCCAAAACGCATATTGCAATCAAGTGTAACTTTCTTATTCAATCCGCGTTTAATCATGCCTGAGCAAAATTCTCTCAACCACTCTCCTACAGGAAAACTACCGGAATCATCCATGATTTCTTTTACTTTTAACTCATTAACTAAATATTCAATTTCATCCAAGACATTAGCCGGTTTTCTACTTCTAAATTCAGGATATAAAACTGGCCAGGCGCAAAACGTGCATTTTCCCCACCAGCAATCTCTAGCACTCATAATATAAGTTCCCGGAGTCCTTCTAAAATTACCATTTTTATAAGCATATAACTTCCACTGTGTAAGTTTCCGGTCAATAAAAGGAAGTGTGTTTAAATCATGATTTAATTTAAATTTTCCGGTATTTTTAATGTTTCCATTTTCTCTGTACCAGATTCCCGGCTCTAAATCAGCGGATAGCGAATAGCGATTAGCGGATAGTTTTAAGCTCTGGCAAAGGTTTAAAAGAAGAAAATCATAGTCCCCTCCGGTGAGCACAAAATCAACCAAAGAGTTGTCCATAGATTCTTCCGGTAAAGCGGTAACATGATCGCCGTATAAGACAACTAACGGCTGATAGCTCATAGCTGATTGCTGTTTAATATCATTGATTATTTTCCAGTGTTCCCTAACTACTGGAGTCTTTGTTTCGATTGCAATCAGATCAGGTTTTTCTTTTTTTACAAAATTAAAAAACTTTTGATGACCCCATTCCATAGCAATGCAATCGTTCCAAATTACATTAAACCCCTCTCTTTTTAATAAAGACGCTGCTTGCGCCGGAACAACAGGATAGATATATGTAGGATCTTTAAAATACTGAAACTGCCTATTTTGAGAGAGTAAAGGTACCCCTTTGGTTTTGTCTAATGGAGGATAAGCTATCATTATTTTCAAATCAATTTTCCTCTTCTTTCATTTTTTTAGAACAAATTCCTTTTAGAAAAAAAAATCCGTAACAAATATGAGTAAAAAACATTCCACTTACAATAGGAATAAGCAGAAAAATTTTTTTCACAATTTTTAGCTGTTTATCTTTATATAAGCTCCATAAAACAGAAACAAATATAATGGAAAAATATAACAATAAACAAAAACTATAAATACTTCGCACAGTAGTATTCAGACAAGCTGTTACTACTCCGATTAAAACAAACAAAACAAACAAGCTGGGAATAAAATATACTATTTTACGTGAAGTTTCCGGAAATTTTTTGGCAAAATATCCCCGGTGCAAAGCATAATTAGCAACTTGTCTAAAATGCGCCGGACCCAAATTGCGGCGGAAATGATATACTAAAACATCCGGGTCATAAATAATTTTCATGCCTAGTTTTTTTGTAATATCCAGGCATAATTTTGTATCCTCCCCCGGGTAAAAAGAACTGTCAAATCCGCCTAATTTTTCAAAGATACTTCTGCGCACAATAAAATTACATGATGGATAATCATTAACTTGCATCTTTTTCTGAGGCAGATATCTATAAGTATACGGGCCACTAATAAAAACTGATGAAAAAATGTGTCCGCTGGCATGAGCTAAAACCGGGCTTTCCAAAGGGGTTATTGATGGCCCACCCACAGCAGCAACTTTAGAATCTTGAAAATTTTTCACAGCATTTATAAGCCAATCATGTTCAGGATATGCATCATCATCTATAAAAGCAAAAATATCTGCCTGGGAATGTTTTAAAGCCATATCTCTTTTTTCCGCTGGCCCCATTGGCCCTGTAGGAATGCTTTTAATTTTATTTTTAAAATTTTCAAAGGGCTCATCCGGAAATATAATAATTTCAAACGATTTATAATCAAGTTTAAGACATTCCTCAATGCATTTCTTAAGGTTAACATTAAAGTGTTTAACCGGGATAATAATCGCCACTGATAAATTATTCATTTTTTAAAACCTCTCAAACAACACAGGTTTGCCCATCGGTAATCTATAAAACAGGCCGGCCAACATCTGTATATCTAAATCCTAATTTTTTCATTCTTGCCGCTTCAAAAATATTCCTGGCATCAATAATAATAGGATGATTAAGCAGTTTTTTAATCTTTAAAAGATTGAGCTTTTTAAATTCCGGCCATTCTGTGATAATAACTAATGCATCGCTGCCACGCGCAACATCATAAGCGTTTTTGCAAAAATCAACATTCGGCAAAAGTTTTTTTGCATGTTCCATAGCTTTAGGATCATAAGCTTTTACCTGTGCCCCTTCACCTTGAAGCATTTTTATAATATCAATTGCCGGAGCACTACGAATATCATCAGTATTAGGTTTAAATGCAATTCCCAGAACACCAATATTTTTCCCGTTCAAAATCCATAAAGAATGTTCAATTTTTTTAAATATTAGTTTCCTTTGTTTTTCATTAACGCGTTCGACTTCTTTTAAAATATCAAACTGACAATCCAGTTTTTCCGCAATTCGGATAAAGGCCTGAACATCTTTAGGGAAACAGCTTCCGCCATATCCAATCCCCGCTTTTAGGAAACTACTGCCTATCCTTTTATCTAAACCCATCCCTTCGGCTACCTTCTCTATATCTGCTCCGACTTTTTCGCAAATATTAGCCACAGAATTAATAAAAGAAATTTTCGTCGCTAAAAACGAATTGGAAGCATGTTTAATAATCTCTGCACTTTGAATATTTGTAACTACTATCGGAACTTTCAGCGGTTTATATAATTTCACTAGAAGCTTTTTTGCTTTTTCACTTTCCACCCCTAAAACCACCCGGTCAGGATGCATAAAATCATCAATTGCAGAACCTTCTTTTAAAAATTCCGGGTTTGAAGCAACATCAAAATCTATCTTGTGATTATTAAGCCGCATAATATATTTTACCCATTTATTTGTTTCAACCGGTACAGTGCTTTTTTCCACTACGACTTTATAATTATTCATATAGCGCGCCACATCCCGTGAAACTTGTTCGATATATCTTAAATCTGCATTACCGTCAGCCTTAGGAGGAGTTCCTACTGCAATAAATATTATTTTTGATTTTTCTACTGCCTTTTTTATATTTGTCGTAAAAAAAAGCTGTTTTTTTCTGCAATTTTTTTTGATTAACTTTTCTAATCCCGGCTCATAAATAGGGATTATGCCTTTATTCAATTCCTGTATTTTTTCTTCATTATTATCAACACAAATAACCTTATTCCCGAGTTCGGCAAAACAAGTTCCAGAAACCAGCCCGACATATCCAGATCCTACGATAGCAATATTCATTTTTATTTTTCCTTATTTTTATTAAATTCTAAATCCTGATCTATATATTTTTTAATTTCCGAGAAAACCACTTTGCTGTCATATTAATTCCTTCTTCTAACGTAATTTTAGGCTCCCATTTTAAGATTTTTTTTGCCTTTGTAATATCTGGTTTTCTTCTTTTCGGGTCATCCTGCGGTAATGGCTCAAATATTATTTTAGATTGCGACTGTACTGATTTTATAATTAAATTTGCTAAATCAAACATATTATATTCTGTGGGATTACCTAGATTTAGCGGCTGTTGATAATCAGTTTCTATCAACCGGCAAATCCCTTCAATTAAGTCATCTACATAACAAAAAGAACGTGTTTGTTTACCATCTCCATAAATTGTCAAATCAATGTTTTTAAGCGCCTGAATAATAAAATTTGAAACAACACGTCCGTCATCAATCTGCATATTAGGCCCATAAGTATTAAAAATTCTGATTACTCGCACATTCAGCTTATGTGAACGCATATAGGCATAAGTTAACGCTTCTGCCCCGCGTTTACTCTCATCATAACAACTTCTTAATCCGATGGAATTAACATTCCCCCAGTATTCTTCATTCTGGGGATGCACTAACGGATCTCCGTATATTTCAGAGGTAGACGCAAGAAAAAATTTAGCCTTATGCATTTTTGCAATCCCTAAGCAATTGTGTGTTCCATTAAGCCCGGATTTTAACGTCTTAATCGGATATTTCATATAATGTACAGGGGATGCCAAAGAAGCGAAATGAAAAACCCAATCTAATTTACTGGCAAAACAAATCGGGTTTGAAATATCATGTTCGACAAGACTAAATTTAGGATTTTCTAAAAGAGGCGCAATATTCTCTCTTTGCCCGGTAATGAAATTATCTAGACAGATCACGCAATGCCCCGCATTAACAAACCGCCTACATAAATGTGACCCTAAAAACCCTGCACCACCGGTAACCAGAATATTCATGCTTAAACCCCATAAAACTCATTTGCATTACTATTTTTTGAAATAATTAAAAACTCTGATTAATAAATTTAAAACTCTATACTTTACTTTTTTCCCTGTTTAATTTAGCCGCTAAACGTTTTGTCCTATTTCTGACAAAACGCAAATATATCCACAATGTATCAATACACATCTTATAAACTGTTCCCAATCCAATACGGGTATACTCTCTTTGCGATTGAATACAAACCGGAGCTTCCGCAATTTTGTATCCGCATCTGTGTATATTTACAAGTAATTCCAGATCAAAAGCAAATTCCCGGCTGATAAATTCACGAAACACATCTTTTAATACGTAATGTTTAAAAAGTTTGAGACCAGTTTGGGTGTCATTGATCGGCAAACCAAAAATAATTTTAATAATAAAAAAATATATCACACTCATAATTCGGCGCTGGTACGGATAAAAAAGCTGAGAATTGGGATGCATTTTTGAACCAATAACCACATCACTATCCGTTAACTGCATAATGTCAAAAAATGTATCTATTTGGCCGGGATGCAAATCCATATCTGCATCTAAAAAAATAATGTATTCCCCCGTGGCAAAACGAAATCCTTTTTTTAATGCCCTGCCCTTGCCATAATTAGCTCTATTTTTATAGATATTTACATTATTTATAGAATTTTTCGTTATAAACTCTTTTACTTCTTTAAATGTTTTATCTTTACTGCCGTCATCAACAACAATAATCTCATAATTTGATTTGAAATTATCAAATGTTTTAATCGTCTCTTGAAGGCTTGAAATAATCCGGTCATCCTCATTATAAGCCGGCATTATTATAGATATTTTACTTCCATTTAAATTCTTCATACTCTTTCACTTTTTAATCCTAACGTATTAATAATAAACAGTCCGATAGAACAACCGCAAACAATATACATTACTTGAAGTAAACTATTATGAAAAAGCTTTATCAATCCCGCTTGGAGCAAAACAAATACTCCAAAGATATAAATGAATTTCATATTGTGTACAGACAATTGATAATATAAAAACACACTACATAATGCATAAAAACTCATACTAATCACAAAAGGCATAACCAGCGGAATACACTCTGGATATACCGTTCCCGCAAGTGCTTTAAGTATTAAGTTAGGAAAAAGCATGCATATTGCACCTGCAATAAAAGACATTGTTCCCACAATAAATAAACTTTTTTTAAGTGTACCGGTTGTATCCTTATTTTGAGAGTGCTCTGCAGCTATTTTTGGGAACATAACAATTGTTATTGCTCCGGGTAAATAAAGAATGATCTTGCCGATCATTCTTGCTATCGCAAAATATCCTGCATCTTTTGCCGAAAAATAAGGGCTGATTAACTGTAAATCCATATTCGTTAATAAAGCAAAGCTAAAAAGAGCAATAAATGCGGGAAAACAATATTTATAAATCCCCCTTAAATCAAGTTTTTCATCAAAATCAGGACTATTTGCATTCGGTCTAAAGAAAAAAAACTTACGTAATGGGATAAAAGCAATAAGAAAGGCTACTACTCCTGATATAATAAGCGCAGTTAAGGCCCCTCCTACTCTAAATCCTAATTTAACAATCAATACTCCTAACCCAACCCTTAATAAACCATTAGCAATAGAGGCAGTTCCTAAACTTTTAAACTTTTCCAGCCCTTGCAAAGCCCCCAGGTTCAGAGGTAAAATTGTTGATATAAACAACAGCACTCCCACAATGATTATCAAAAATTCGTTATCAGTTTTATAATAAGTACTGATATTTGAGCGAAAGATAATAAAAACAAGGAGTATCCCTACTCCGACTAACCCCATTTTATATAAGAATAAACGTAGAAAAGAGCGGATATTATTGTATTTCTTTTCTGCTTTAAAACTAGATATAAACTTCGTTACTACTGCCTGCAAAGTTCCAGTTGGCATAGCTGTGATCAGTGTTAATCCCATTAACTTATCTAATAAACCAAAATCAACAGGATCTAGCGACCTAACCATAAATAGCTGGTAAAGCAGGGTAAAAATACTCGTTAATGTTGTTGCAAAAAACATTATCCCAGCATTTTTAATAAAATTACTAATTTTCATATTTAATATATTGTAAATATTTTATATAGATAATTAAAGATAAGGTTTTATTTTATCATCAAAGGTTATACGTGTCAACAATATAAGATGTAACATATTTAGTAATAAGTTGTTACGATAGTTTTAACGTTAAAAATACTATTTCTTTAAAGTAGTATGGTTTTAGAGGGGAGAGATAATACTTATTTTATATTATCCATACTGCCGGATCGATAGCCTTCGAGATCAACACAAATATATCTATAACCGATTGAATTTAGAGCTTTAACTGATTTGTTATCAAGTAGTTTTATTAGCTTTACTATTTTATTTTTTGATACCTCAATGCGAGCAATATCTCCATGCACTCTAATTCTGAGTTGCTTAAAACCAAAATTTTTCAGTATTTTCTCAGCATAAGCAACTTTTGTTAATTTAGATCTAGTAAGATTAGTCCCATAAGGAAACCTTGTTGCCAAACAAGCCTCTGAGGGATTATCCCAGATTTTAAGCTTTAGTTTTTGAGCCAGAGCCCGCACATCTGATTTGTTTATTTTAGCTTGGGCCAAGGGTGAGATTATGCCTAATTCTTTTAATGCTATTTTACCCGGCCGATAAACTTTAAAATCACTCAGCTGTGATCCATCCAAAACATGGTTATATCCTTTTTTTCGGGCAAGATCTAATAATTCAGTCATTATTTTCTTTTTACAAAAATAACAACGCTTACGAGGATTAGCTGTAATAATTTTATCGCTTAATATATCAATTTTAATCACTGTATGCTTAATGCTATATTTTTTTGCAAAAGCTCTCGCTGCCTTAACTTCTGACTGGGAGATAAAACTAGAATCAATAGTAACTGCCCAGACATTTTTTTTAACTACTTGACTACAAATTAGTAATAAAAAACTACTGTCTACCCCACCGGAAAAAGCCACCATAACTTTTCCCAGTTTCAGAATATTTTTTTTTAAATGATTAAGTTTTATTTTAAGAGACTGTTGCTTCATTTTTATCTTTTAAGAAAAATCCAGGTAAGTTAATTCACCAAAAGAATAATCAAACCTAATCCCTTATGATTAAGCCTTTTTTCTTTAAATAATCTTTAGTTTGCTTAATACTATATTTGCCGTAATGAAAAATAGAAGCAGCTAATACTGCATCCGCACATCCTGCGCTTAAACCAGCATAAAGATGGGCTAAACTTCCGGCACCGCCTGAGGCAATAACCGGTATTTTTACTGCCTTTGATACTGCACGTGTCAATTCCAGATCATAACCGGATTGTGTGCCGTCACAATCCATACTGGTGAGTAAAATTTCACCCGCGCCTAATTTTTCAACTTTTTTTACCCATTGAATAACATCAATTCCAGTAGGTTTTCTTCCCCCGTAAATATACACTTCCCATGAAAGCTTCGACGAAGGACGAAGGACGAAAGACGAAGGACGATTTTTGAGACCTTTCCACTCTGTGGACTGTGGACTGTGGACTGTGGTCCGGCGCTTTGCATCCACTGCAACTACAATACACTGGTTACCGAATTTTCGTGCTGCTTTTTTAACAAGTTCAGGATTTTTCACCGCCGCTGTGTTTAAAGACACTTTATCCGCACCTTTTCTTAAGATTAATTCAATATCCGTAAGCGTTCTAATTCCTCCGCCAACTGTAAAAGGAATAAAAACTTCTTCGGCTGTTCTTTTGACCACATCCAGCATTGTTTTGCGATGTTCATGACTGGCGGTAATATCTAAAAAAACCACTTCATCCGCTCCCTGCTTTGAATACATCGCTGCCTGCTCAACCGGATCTCCGGCATCTCTGAGGTTGAGAAAATTTATTCCTTTAACCACCCTGCCGTTTTTCACATCCAGGCAGGGGATGATTCTTTTGGCCAACATATAATTACCTCGTTTTACGGTAAAGGTTACGATGCCCGTATCGGCTTACGGTTAAGGCTAACGTCTTTTAAAATTCGTCCAAGCAGGGGATGATTAGTTTTGCCAACATATAGTTACCTCGTTTAACGGTAAAGGCTACGATGCCCGTATCGTCTTACGGTTAAGGTTAACGTCTTTTAAAATTTGTCCAGGCATCCCCTAATTTATAGAGTTGCCTCCCTGACTTATCATACATATCTATAAGTTCTTCACATAAATCGATTTTTACAAAGTTAGAATAAAGATCTTTACATTGACTTAGGCTAACAATCATCTCATTACATTCTGCCATAGCGTCATCAATATACTTTTGAAACCCGGCCTTCTGATGTCTTTTGGCATAACCTTCAGCAATTAACCTAGGAATTGTTTTGCATGCACGCCTTAATTGATCTACTAAATCAAATTTTTCACAATCAGGCAATTTAGGAACAATCTCTTTCATTACCTTAAGCATTAGACTATATGTATTCTTATATACATCTAGATCATGAAAACTTGTGATCTTTTTATTATTGTCCATTTTCTGACCTTACCCCTATCCCATCAACGAAACGGGCTTCGTGACCGTAAGACTTTAACGAAATTATTCTATTTCTCCCGCTATCTTACAAAAATTTTCCAATATTTTTAATCCTAAATCAGAACTTTTTTCCGGATGAAATTGAATCCCATAGGTATTTTCTTTGGCAATAATACAGGCAAATTTCTGCCCGTACTCGGTTGTGGCCGAAACAAATTTTTTTTGCTTTGGCTTTGCATAATAAGAATGCACAAAATAAAAATATGATCCATCTTTAATTCCACTCAAGATGTTTTTACCTGCGGCTTGCGGCTTGCGACTTGAGACTTGTATCGTATTCCATCCCATATGCGGAATTTTTAAATTAGACTTAAATTTCACAACTTCCCCGGGAATTATATCCAGCCCCTTATGAACGCCGTGCTCATAACTCTTTGTTAATAACAGCTGCTGCCCCAAGCAAATACCTAAGAATGGCTTACCACAGGCTATCGCTGCCTTGATTTCCGGGATTAGTTTAAACTTACGCAAATTTTTCATACCGCTAGAAAATGCTCCGACTCCTGGTAAAATTAATGCCTTGGCCTGTTTTAATTTATGAATGTTTGCAGTAACTTCGACTTTTGCTCCCACCTGCTCAAAAGCTTTAGCTACAGAATGCACATTTCCCATTCTATAATCAATTACGACAATCATTTTTTTTCCCTCTCATTGTAATCTATTTATAATTTTTTATTATATCAGAATATTTATATATTTACAGAAACTTATTAAAATATTATAATTCTTCTATCACATATTGTAAACTCTGGATTACGATTATCTCAAAAATGGGAAAACCATACTTTAGTGTAATTATTCCGACATATAATCGATCTCAATTTCTAAAAACAGCGATTGAATCTGTTTTGAACCAGACTTTTAAAGATTTTGAATTAATTATTATTGATGACGGCTCTCAAGACAATACTTATAACCTGGTTAAATCCTTTAAAGATACCCGCATTATTTATAAAAAACAAGAACACCAAGGAGTCTCTTCCAGCCGGAATCAAGGTATAATTTTATCCCGGGCTGAGATTATTGCTTTTCTTGATTCCGATGACCGGTTTAAACCCCAAAAACTTGAATTGGCAGCAGAATATATTGAAAAATTCCCGGATATCAGAATTTTTCACACTGAGGAATTGTGGTACCAGAGAAAAAAACTACTTAATCAGAAAAAAATCCATAAAAAACCGGATGGGTTTGTTTTTAAAAATTCTCTTAAACTTTGCTGTATAAGTTTATCAACGGTTGTGACAAAAAAATCCCTTTTTAAAGAAGTAGGGCTTTTTGATGAAACTCTGCCTGCTTGTGAAGACTATGAGTTGTGGCTAAGAGCCTGTGTTAAATATCCGGTTAAACTTATCCCTTATATTTTAACTTTAAAAGAAGGCGGCCATAGTGACCAGTTATCTAAAAAATATATTGCTATGGATACATTCAGAATTTATGCAATCGACAAGCTGTTAAAATCTAAAAAAATTACATTAACGCCTGAACAACGTGAAAATGCAATTAAAGAATTAAAGAAAAAATGCCTGATTTATATAAAAGGCGCAAAAAAAAGAAATAAAACTAAAGAGGTTGAATCTTACTCAACTTTAATGCAATCTTACAGTTAAACTTAAAATGAAAAAATCTCAAAAAAACTTGAAAATTTATTTAGAAAAAACATTTAATTTAATTTTAAATAAAAATCAATTTCAGGAAATTGACCGTTTGATTTTCGAGATAATGCAACGCGATTCAGCCGAAAAAGAAGAAATTATAAATAATTTAATAAAAAAAGATCTTTTTGAAAAAATAAAAAAATCTTCTGCTAAAAACAAATTCTCTCTGATTAAAAATTTATTAATAGAAATGCGCTTTCCGCTTACAGCAGGGCAATATCCCATAAAAACCCAAGATGTTTTTTTGAGCAAACTTAACCCGCCGCTGGAAATACCTCCTAAAAAAAATATCTCCTCTGCTTTATTTACACCGGAAAAAATTTTTGTCGAGAAAAAAGTGAAAAACTCTTATTTGTCTGAAAAATTTAAAAGTAAATTCCCGAGGATTAAAATACAAGAAATTAGCTATGCCTTTGAATACATAAAGAAAAACAAATTTAACCTTAAAGATTTAAAAAAACCTTATGTATTTATTGTGCGAGAGCAGCGGGATTTTATCAAGCCCTGCCCCTGCACAAAAAACCATTTGGGCTGCGGTTATTGGATTTTTAATCTGGGATTTGGCTGCCCTTATGATTGCGCTTATTGTTTTCTGCAGCAGTACGCAAATTTTCCCGGGATTATGCTGCCGGCTAATTTTGACGATTTTTTTGCAGATTTTGATAACTTTTACAAAAAAATTAACCGCCCCATACGTATTGGCACAGGAGAATTCTGCGATTCTTTGGCTTTGGACGATATCACAGAGTACTCTTCCCTGTTAATTGACTTTTTCCGAGAAAAAAATGTTTTATTTGAATTAAAAACAAAAAGTAATAACATTGCTAATATTCTCAAATCAAAACCAGCTAAAAATATTATTATTTCTTTTAGTGTTAATCCTCAAAGTTTAATTGACTCCCAGGAATTTTTTACGGCAACACTCCAGCAGCGAATCCAGGCGGCAAAAGCAATTCAAGAAAAAAGTTTTTCTTTAGCTTTTCATTTTGATCCGATAATTTATACAAAAAACTGGCAAAGCCTATATCAGGAAGTTATCGATGAACTTTACAAAAACCTTAAAACTCCTTTTATGTGGATAAGTCTGGGCACATTACGCGGCACCCGTACACTCAAAAATGTATCAGAAGTAAGATTCCCAGAAAAGAACATCTTTTACGGTGAATTATTTCTCGGGCCTGACAAAAAATTGCGTTATCCGAAATTCCTACGAAAAGAGATTTATAAATTCATAAACAGCAGTATTAGAAAATATGACCAAAAAACACCTGTATATTTATGCATGGAGGATCAGGACTGCTGGTCAGCTTTAGAAAGTAAATCCTTTGATACAGCCAAAATCGAAGATTACCTGATTAATCCGAAAAAACCGTTAGAATTCAAATAATTGATAATGTAAAATAAGTTTCGCGTTTTAGGTATTGCCAACGTAAAGAAAAAGGCATAACCTCTTAGGTTGATAACGGAAATTATTAACCTAACCGGCCGGAAGGCCAGCAAAGGAGGCTATGCCATGAAGTCAGTAGATTTTTATAGTAGTAATGTAGCAAAGCAATGGCAGTATGTAAAGCGTAATTTACGCGAGATGGGGTTATTGAAGATTACTGAAGGTTTGGATATAGAGACAAAGGCAAGGATGATCATAGAGCAGTTTTTTCAGCAAACAGTGTACGGGGAATTCAGGAAACAGCTTCATGCGGATAGATATGAACGAAAAGCTGAACGCTATGATATACGTTCAGGATATTACAACAGAATGTTTACTAGTACATACGGCATTTGTAATTTGCTTATTCCAAAAGTGAGGAAGAAAAGCCGGGAATATAACTATGAGTTATTTGATAAGTATCAGCGTAGGCAAAAGAAATTTGATGATATGGTAGTATTGTCATTATTGTTGGGATTTTCTACGAGGAAACAGGAGCGATTTTTCAGGTCATTTATTGGAACAAGTGTAAGTCATAAGACGGCATCAAGTTTGATGCAAAATCTTAGTGATGATTTAAATGAATACCGCAACAAGAGAATCGAAGATAAATATAGATTTATATTTATTGACGCAATATGGGTAAACATAAAAGAGATAGACACTAAGAAGCGGCCGATATTATTTACAATGGGAATAAGTACCGATGGGCAACAAGAGATTATCGCGTTTAAGTTGGCAGAAGGCGAAACAGAGCTAGAGTATACTAATTTTCTGAATGATCTTTACCGCAGAGGGCTGCAAGGTAAAGTATTGGAATTGATAATTCGACGGGTCTAAAGCAATTACATCAGCAGTAAAGACAATATACCCATATACGCCTAGGCAGCGTTGTTACACGCATAAATTAAGGAATTTACTGCAGAATATACGGTATAAGTTTAAACATAGAGCCAAGATATCAAAAGAAGTCAGAAATATATATAAAGCAGAGTCAAGGCAGGAAGCAATAAAAAGATTTAAAACATTTGTTGAAGCTTGGCGAAAAGTAGAACCTAAAGCGATTAAATGTTTTCAAGATGAGTTTTATAATACTCTTAATTTCTATGATTTTCCAAAGGAGATAAGAAGTGTGATTTCAACGACAAATCATCTTGAGCGATTTTTAGAAGAAATTCGCCGAAGGATTAAGATTCAAGGGTATTTTAAAAGTGAAAGAAGCCTTAATCTTTGGATTTTTGGGCTTATTCAACAAATACAACTAAAGCCCATACAACAACCTAAGAGAATGCTTAAAACTAAAAGTGCGAAATAATCGTTGCTTTACTAAATAATTAATATATTTGACAGATATATTATTTTGTGATATCTTATGAAAACATAATTTTCAGGAAAAAGAAATATAATTATATCTGATATTGTTTTTTTAAAATATTTGATTTAGGTGCCGAGGTAGCTTCCCGCCAAAATACAGCGGGATTAATTCGCAGACAGCTTAAAAAGCCTATAATTTACCTTGATGTAAATTATAGGCTCATTAACAGTCTACCGACTTCGCAAAAATGAAATTGTGCAATAAGTAATAAAAGCTTTTTATTTAAAAATAAACTATATTGTGTGCCGAGGTAGCTCAGTCGGTAGAGCGAGGGACTGAAAATCCCTGCGTGGGCGGTTCGATTCCGTCCCTCGGCACCATTATAAAAAAAGACTCTCGAGAGAGAGCCTTTTTTATATATCCGCAAGCAACGCATAAAGCCAACTAAATATTATAAAAGTGTTTCTTCAAACCATTGTTTAATATTTTCCATTAACTCTTTTTCGTTTTTTCTTAGGAGATACTCAGCATGTGGGCCTTTTTTAATAATCAAGAGCTGTTTTTTTGATTTTGTTCTTTTATACAGCAATTCAGAGTGATTTTTTTTAATCACCCAATCTGCATCACCGTGAATATAAAAAATCGGGATATTCAGCCGGCAAACCAGCTTAATCGGTTTATCTTTTTTTAACCAGAACGGGCCCGGACGAACCCCTTTGCCTTTACTTCCCTTTCCCGCCAAAGTATAAAATATGTCGTTTTCAATATCCAAGTCCCAAAAATGGTAATCAATTTTATTAAATTCTGTTGGAGTACTGATACAAATACAGCTGTGTACTGATTTCGAACGCGTTAAAGCAATAATACTTGTGGCCGCGCCTAAGGAAAATCCAATCAATCCAATCCGAGAATATTTTTCCCGGGCAAATTTGATTATTGCTTTTAAATCATGGTATTCCCGGGAAGTCCAATAGAATAACCCGTCACTTTTTCCATGCCCCCGGAAATCAAAAGCAATCACATCAACTTTCCACTGGTAAAGATTCTTAATTAATGCCTGTATTAAATCTGAACTTTTACTATTGAAAAATCCGTGCGCAATAATCACTACAGCCTGGTTACCCGCCTGGTAATGATCATAATGTATTTGTTTAGCATCAAGAGTTAACACAATTCCTGATATTTTTTTCATATATTCCCCAAATAAACAAGTTTGAGTTTTTTCTGGGCAATTGCCAATGCCCTTTCTAAAGTAGCGCGGGGGGTCATTTCCGTAACTAATTTATAACAAGGAAAATAGCGGGAAAAATGCAGCGGTGTTTCCGCTCCGGTATTATCAAAAATCCAATCAGTAATTTTCTCAAAATGCTCATCCGTATCATTCTCTCCCGGAATAATTAAATTTGTTAATTCAATATGACAACTTTGGTTAGCTCGCTTAATAGTATTCAAAACCGGATCCCGAGACCCTTGACAAATTTTTTTGTAAAAATCATTATCCATTGATTTTAAATCAATATTCATCGCTCCGATAAAGGGTAAAATTTCATCCAGCGGCTCTGGGTTTACATATCCGTTGGTAACTAAAACATTTTCTAAGTTGTTTTTTTTAGCTAACTTTGCACAATCGCACACAAATTCATACCAGATAAAAGGCTCATTATAAGTGTAGGCAATCCCCAAAATATTTAAACGCTGTGTTTCTTTAATTATCTCCTCTGGAGTGATGTCTTCTAAGGCAATATTAGGATTTTGTGAAATATGCCAATTTTGGCAAAAAGAACACTTTAAATTGCATCCTTTTGTGCCTAAAGAAAGAATCACCTGCCCCGGATGAAAATGATAAAGCGGTTTTTTCTCAATCGGATCCAGTGCAATCCCGGTTGTTTTACCATAAATCAAGGAATAAAGTTCTCCTTTTATGTTTTTACGCACACCGCATATCCCTGTTTTCCCGTCGATAATAATACAATTTTGCGGGCATAATTGACATTGAAGATCATTGTTTCTTAGCTTTTTAAAAAAACTTGCTTTAAATAGTTTAGTACCCATAAGTTCTCTAGTATTATTTTTTTAAACAATATTTTTTTATATCCCCCTAACTAAAGAATTTTTAACAAATTTACAAGCTAGCTCAGCAATCTGCTCAAGCATTTCTTTAGAATAAGGTTTTAATAAACCCATTTTAGAATCTAGTGTATCTTTAGGATCAAATTGCTGCAGTACATATTTTTTTGCTCCTTGTATAGACTGCGCAATTTTTAAAATATCTTCTTTATCTAATAAACCGGGAATTACTGTTGTGCGGAATTCATAGTCAATTTTACTATCGATCAGAAAATTAATGCTTTGTTTTATATCCAGAAGATCAACCGTGGCTGCGGTAAGCTGAATATATTTTTCCTCAGTTAAAGGAGCCTTAATATCCATAGCCACATAATCAATAAGTTTTTCATTGATTAACTCTTGGAGCATTTGGGGCCGGGTACCGTTAGTATCAATTTTGACAAGCAAATTTCTAGCCTTAATGTCCCGCAATAATTCCTTTAAATGCGGATAAAGCATCGGTTCTCCGCCCTGTAAAACTACCGCATCAATCCAGTCCCGCTTTTCTTGAAAAAACTCCTCAATTTTTTTATAAGGTACAGTCGGAATATTTTCGGAATTAAATATTAAAGTGCTAGAATGACAAAATGGGCAACGTAAATTACAGCCGGAAAGATAAATTACACAGGCAATTTTTCCCTCCCAGTCAATAAAAGTATGCGGATTAAAACCCTTAATTAAGTGTTCCATATTTATTTTTTTAATATCGGCAATTATATTTTTAATTTTTACAAGTATTTCAAACAAAAAGACAGCAAGCCTCTTATGCTAACTGTCCTTTGCCTAAAAAAATTAAAATATATTCTATAATTAAGTCACGTCTTCGATAAGATGCTCTTTTATTTTTTCTGAATGCGGTACTTCTCCCTCCCAACGGGCAACTACTTCGTTATCCTTTTCAAATATGGTTGTGGGAATTTGTAAAACATCATTATATGCACCTTCGGCCATTCCATCCACTGTATCCATATCATGAAAATCTAATTTTACCTGATCGTCTACTTCCCATTTTGCCACAAAATGTTTAATTTTATTTTTTGTTGTTTCACATTTAGCACAGCCTTTTTTACCAAAAACTTTTATATTCATTCTCCTGTCCCCTCCTGCACTTTATAATTACCGCTGCGGCGGTCCTCAAGCTCAGCCAGTTTTGAAGGATTCCAATTATTAACCCGGCTAAAGTATCCGACGATTCTGGTTATATTATAGACATCTACAGACCCGCAATCACTACATTTTTCTGCTAAGCCGCGACTTGTTTTAGAGCAGCTATTACAAACCGTAAATTCCGGACTAATTGTTAACTGTGCGGTTTGCGTTTTAAGCAGTGTTTTTTTGACCAAACTTAATATTGATTTAGGGTCGGGTTTTTGTTCTCCGACAAAAGCGTGAATAATTGCCCCGGATTCAATCAATGTATGGAATTTACTCTGTTTTTGAATTCTGGTAAGTAAATCTATCTGGGCATCAGCTTTAAAGTGAATACTATTTGTATAATAGTACCGGTCATTTTCAATATCCCCTTTAATCACATTTGCCGCTTCGGGAAACTGACGTAAATCAACTTTGGGCAAGCGGCGGCAGGCAGATTCAGCCGGAGATTCTTCTAAAGAAAATTTAAGCCCGTATTTCTCCCCGTATTCTTTGATTTTATAATTCATGTAGGAAACAATTTTTAATCCCAGTTTAAATATTTCCTCTGATTCATGCAATTCCTGCCCGGTCAGAAACTGGACACATTCATTAAGCCCGATTAAGCCGATAATATACGTTGCTTTTTCCAGGTCAATGTAGGGCCGACCATCCTTGGCCGGTTTACCTACCTCCCACATGGGCATTCCTGGCTCATTCATAATCCGAGTAATAAAATCCTTTTTCTCTAAATGAGCCTTTACAGCAATATCCATTGCTTTTTCTATTTCCTTGTAAATAAGATCAATATTATTTTTACCCGCCCGGTATGCTGCTTGGGGTAAGTTTATGGTGATATTTTGAAACCCGCAAAAACGCATACTTTCCGGATGTTCAATCATATACATATCACTTATTTTTTGACGTAAACGACAGCACTGCGAAAGAACTGCTTCATCTCCGCGGTCAAAGACAAAATAAGGGGTCCCGTTTTCTGAAGCAACCAGGCAAGCATATTCTAATAACTCTAATTGCTGGGGATCTTCGAAAGTTTGCTCTTCAATATGTAAATCACATTTAGGAAAAGCAAACATCCGGCCATCACGGTCTCCATCACGCCAAACATCCAACATTGCCTTAGCAAAGGCTCTTACTGTTTGTTCATATTCGCCATATGTACGTCCGGTATATTTCCCTCCCGGGCCAATTGCCGGAATATTGCGTAAATATTTTGGGACTCCAATATGAACATTGAAATCAATAAATAAACTCTGGCTGCCGCGGGAAAATGCATTTTGGGATGCAGAAAAAATCAGGTATTGCGCTTCTTGTTTCATTTCTTTTTCACTCATTCCCTCAATAAATGGCGCATACATAATATTAATGTAACCAATCCCTAATGCTCCCGCGTAATAAGCCTGCAAAGAAGCTAAAAATGTATTCAAATGACCGGTAAGAGTCCGGGCATATTTAGCCGGACCGCTTGTTGTAAAAAGATTCCCTAATTCTAAACCGTACTTTTTTAAATATTCGATAGAGTGCGAACCGCAATAAGCCCGCGGGTAACCTAGATCGTGGATATGCACCATACCAGTAAGATGAGCATTCCCCACATCCTCGGAAAAAACTTTCTGTAACACATATTGTTTTAAAATTGTTTCGGCAATGGAAAGATTGACTGCTTCCGGATTATTGGAAGCGATATTAGAATTTTCACAACTTTTTGAATAGAGCAATTGTTCTAAATCAAAAATCGGCATACCAATTGCGCTCTGTTTCGAAAGAGATTTATCTAAGCCTCTTTCGAAAAGTTCATTATCAACTAGTTCGCGAATCAGTGCCGTTGAAATCCTTGTTAATTCTGAATTAAAAACTTTTTTTTCAACACCGGAGGCAATCTCTAAAGCTAAATCTTCGTCAATATTTGCTTCTTTTTGTAACGCCAGTGCAATTCTGCCTTTATCCCAATTCAAAATCTCATCTTTAGATAGAGGCGTTACCAAAAGAGCTAAATCTGTAGAATTAGAACGCCCTTTTACTTTTTTGCGTACCTTTAAATTTTCTCGTATTTTCCTTCTTTTTTCCCGGTAAAGAATGTAAGCTTTTGCGGTTCTCGCATGACCTGTTTCTATCAAAACTTTTTCCACCACATCCTGTATTTGCTCAATTGTCGGAGCTTCATTTTTATATTGTTTTTCCAAAAAAAGCACTACTGCATTAGCCAGCTCATCCGCTAAAAGTTTATCTTCTCCTCCTACAGCTTGCGCTGCCTTAAATATCGCTTCACTTATTTTCCTTTTATTAAATTCTACAATCCGGCCATCCCTTTTCTGCACGCTGTCCATAACTTTTCCTTCCATGGAAGTTTTTTCATTCCGTACCAACATTGCTTATTCCCTCCTCTTATTCAACAGATCCTTCAACTCTCCTAAAAATTGATTTATATCTTTAAACTGCCGATACACTGATGCAAACCTTACATAAGCAACCTCATCTATATCCTGCAAGTGCTGCATAAGAAGTTCCCCAATATCTGAGCTGACCACCTCTTTATCATACTTTTTTTGTAATGCCCGTTCGATTGAATCAACCACTCCTTCAATCTTTTCCATGCTTACAGGACGTTTTTCACAAGCTCTTAAAAGTCCGGATAAAATTTTATTCCGGTCATAAGGTTCACGCCGTCCGTCTTTTTTAATAATCATCAATGCTGTTTTCTCAATATATTCATATGTTGTAAATCTACGTTGACATTTTAAACATTCGCGTCTTCTACGGATTGAATCACCTTCTGAAGAAATTCGAGAATCAACTACTTTGTCCTCAATATTACCGCAAAACGGGCATTTCATGGAGTATAAAACCTTTTTTTGATAGACTGGAGATACACACTATATTGTAGTTACGATAGCATATTATACTATATATAGTGTCTTGTCAATAATTATTTTTAGCTAAAAAAACCTGTTTTTTGGTGATTTAGGCCGGATTTAAGCGTATTATCACAGAGATACACAAATTAACGCGGTTTTTTGATTACCGTTACCTTAACCTTTGCTTCATCAAGAATTTTTTTGGCAAATTTATCAGGGTATTTTGAAAGAACAACTATCTTTTTAATTCCGGCATTAATAATCATTTTAGCACAAATAACACAAGGCTGATTACTACAATAAATAATACTATCTTTAACACTAATACCATATTGAGCTGCTTGTAAAATCGCATTCATTTCTGCATGTAAAGCCCGGCAAAGCTCATGACGCTCTCCGGATGGTATTTTTAATTTATCCCGCAAACAACCAATTTTTTCACAATGTTCCAGCCCTGAAGGCGCCCCATTATATCCTGTAGCCAAGATCCGCTTTTCTTTAACAATGACCGCTCCCACTTGTCTGCGTAAGCAAGTTGAACGTTTCGCAACCAGGCTAACAATACTCAAAAAATATTCATCCCAACTGGGTCGTGATTTTTTTTTATTCATTATTTTTTCACTCTTCATTTTTTCAATTATTTAATTTTATATTCTGATTTTTGAATTTTAATTTTTCTTTTTTATTCATACAAAGGAAATTTTGAAGTTAACAATTTAACTTTTTGTTTTGCTTTTTTCATATCATCAAAAGTAGGCAATCCCTGCCGGACCAAAATCATATCGATAATACTTGCGATTTGGCCCATTTGATTTTCTTTCATGCCGCGCGTGGTTACAGCCGGAGTTCCTAATCTTATGCCGCTGGTAACAAAAGGTGATTTTACATCAAACGGAATTAAATTTTTGTTAACCGTAACATTTACTTTCCCTAATATTGCTTGGGCATCTTTGCCGGTAATGTTACGGCTAGACAAATCAACTAACATCAGATGGTTATCTGTGCCGCCGGTAACAATGCGAAACCCTTTTTGTTTTAAACTTTCTGCTAAGCCGCGTGCATTTACCGTGATTTGTTTTTGATAAGTTTTAAATCCAGGGGTTAACGCTTCTTTAAACGAAACTGCTTTTGCCGCGATTGTGTGCATTAACGGCCCGCCTTGTGTGCCGGGAAAAACATTTAAATCGATTTTTTTGGCAAATTCGCTGCCGCAAAGGATTAACCCGCCGCGCGGCCCTCTTAAAGTTTTATGAGTTGTTGTCGTAACAAACTCTGCATAAGGCACAGGACTTTGATGAAGTCCCGCTGCCACTAATCCGGCAATATGCGCCATATCGGCTAACAGGTATGCCCCAACTTTATCACAAATTTTACGAAATTTTTTAAAATCAATAGCCCGCGGATAAGCTGAAGCACCGGCTAAAATCAATTTTGGCTTGTGTTTTTTCGCTAAATCTTCTATTTCCTCATAATCTAATCTCTCGGTTTTCTTGTTAACCCCATAAGGAACAATATGATAAAACACACCGGAAAAATTAAGCGGGTGTCCGTGTGAAAGATGCCCTCCGCAAGCTAAATCCATAGCTAAAACTGTATCATTAGCACGCAGCACACTCATAAAAACAGCCATATTTGCCTGTGCCCCGCTATGCGGCTGTACATTAGCATGCTCAGCTTTAAAAAGTTTCTTTGCCCTTTCAATCGCCAATCGCTCAGCTTCGTCAACAAATTCACACCCCCCATACCAGCGTGCTCCGGGATAACCTTCTGCATACTTATTTGTTAATACAGAACCTTGTGCTTCCATCACTGCAAATGAAGTAAAATTTTCACTAGCGATTAATTCAATATGTTCTCTTTGTCTTTTTAATTCTTTTTGTACTGCCTTATAAATTTCCGCATCAACTTTTTTTAAATATTTCATTTGTGTTTAGCCTCGCTTTTGTAATTATTACTTTTGTATTTATGAAACCTTTGACAATCTTAGGATAAGTTTACTTATTAAACATCTTCACCCGTCGGGCATGGCGGCCTGCAGCAAATTTAGTTTTTAACCAAACTCCCAGGATTCTTTTTGCTTGCAGAGTTTTTACGAAACCCGCGGCTAAGACTAAAACATTTGCATCATTATGTTCTCGTGAAAAACGCGCCATAGATACATTAAGACAATTTGCCGCGCGGATGCCTTTAACTGTACTGGCGGCCATAGTCATTCCCAGGCCGCTATTACAAATAAGAATGCCTCTCTCTGCATTTTTTTTTACAACCGCCTGCGCCACTTTAAAAGCAAATTCAGGATAATCACAGGAGACCTCACAACTTGGCCCCATATCCATAACTTTATGCCCATATTTTTTCAAATAATTTATTAAATTTGCTTTAAGTTTAACTCCCCGGTGGTCACTGCCAATAGCTATCTTCATTATAATTCTCCCATTAATCCTTCTATTGATTTTTCGATTTCTTCAGCCACATTATCATAAAAATTTAAATCCCGGCCAATGGGATCTTGTATGTCTAAAATCCCTTTCGCTTGCGGGAAAAACTGCTTTAATAAAATTATTTTTTTCTCTGCTTTTGTAAAATAATTAAGAATATATTGTTGATGTTTTTGCTCCATAACTAAAATTAAATCCGCTGCCCGCACCATATCTTGCGTTAACCGTCTTGCCTTATGCGCTGAAATATCTGCATTTCTTTTTTTCGCTACTTCAATTGCCTCAGGCGATGCCGGCATTCCCTCATAAGCCGCAACTCCGGCTGAGGAAACTTCAAACAAATCATTATCCTTAACAACCTTTTTCATCAACCCCTCGGCAATTGCACTCCGGCAGCTATTTCCCGTACAAACAAATAAAATATTTTTTGTTTTTTTTACTTTTTCTATCTGGGCTTCAGTGATCACCCCTTCTCTTAAAATTTTAATTTGATCCTGATCATCAATTTCACAAACAGTTGAAGAAATTCCATGTTTAGATTCTCCGGAATCAATCACTGCATCAATCCGGCCGTCGAAAGATTCTAAAACATCTTCTGCGGAAAGTGCGGGTTCTTCACCGGCAAAATTAGCCGAAGGCCCATAAACCGGATCTCTGGTTTCTCTTAACAAAAGCTGTGTTACCGGATGATCCGGAATTCTTAATCCTACTAGCTGATTATCATGGCCGTTTAATACTAAAGTTAAAGGCCTGGGCCAAAATTTTTTCATTAATTTAAATTTAAAAGTACTAACATTTTTAACATATTTTAAAACTTGATCTGTATCATAAATACACAAAGAAAATTTTTTCTCCTCATTTCTTTGTTTTATGTAACGTAATTTTTCTACAGCCAAATCCTGCGTCGTAATTGCGGCTAGTCCATAAACAGTTTCCGTAGGGAAAGCCACCAGCCCTCCATCTTTTAAAATTTGCGCTGCTTGTTTTATTAATTCAATATCTGGATTTTCCGGATTAATTTTGAAAATTTTTGTTTTCTTATTCATGAGACATAAACCTTTAAATTCTCCCGCTCAGGCGGGATCATTTAAATTTTAATCTTGCGGATTTCCTCAGCCATACCAGCTTTAAATTGGACTAACTGTTTCTGTAATCTTTTATCCTGTAATGCCAAAATTTGCACAGCTAAAATACCGGAATTTTGCGCCCCGGATTTACCGATCGACATACAAGCAACCGGAATCCCTTTGGGCATTTGCACAGTGGAAAGCAGACTGTCCAGCCCTTTTAATGTTTTTGTATCTATAGGGATACCAATAACCGGTAAAACTGTATGGGCGGCAACCGTCCCGGCTAAAGCCGCAGACATCCCGGCTGCAGCAATAACCACTTGTACTCCTTTTTTCTGTAAACTTTCAACATATTTAACTACATCTTTAGGGGTACGGTGCGCAGAAAGAACTCTCATTTCAAAATTAACGCCAAAATTTTTCAGCACATTTGCTGCTTCTTGCACTGTTTCTAAATCTGACTTACTACCCATAATGACCGCAACTTTAATTTTCTTCTGCATTTTATGTTCTCCTTTATTTAGCGTAAAACGAATAGCGTTTAGCGATTAGTTATTTTTATCATTTAAACTGATAACATTTTCATTAATTTGCGCTAATTATTACTTCTATGCTTTTCGCTGCTTTTTATTTTTCTCTCCGCTTAACGCCTTTACCCGCAAGAGTGCTAACCGCTAAACGCCGTTTTTCTGTTTAATGCTTTTTTTCCGATATCTTTACGAAAAAACATATTCTCAAATTTAATTTTTTCAACACCGGAATAAGCTTTATCCATAGCTTTTTCCATGCCTGCGCCTAATCCTGTTACGCCTAAAACTCTGCCGCCGTTGGTAAAAATATTGCCTGCTTTTTGTTTTGTTCCGGCATGAAAAATAATAATATCTTCTGTTTGTTTTAACTGATCCAATCCAAAAATTTGTTTGGTTTTTTCATACTTACCCGGATATCCTCCACTCGCCATAACCACACAAACACAATCTCGCTCATCCCATTGTGTCTCGATTTGATTTATTTTTTGTTCCTGGGCTTTTAAGATAATTTCAATCAGGTCAGTTTTCAATCGAGGTAAAATTACCTGGGTTTCCGGATCACCAAACCTTACATTAAATTCCAGTACTTTCGGACCATTTTCTGTAATCATCATCCCGGCATATAATACTCCGGTAAAAGGGATGCCTTCTTTCTTCATTCCCCGGATAGTCGGAATAATTACTTCTTTTTCAATCTTTGCAAACATTTCTTGTGTAATTACCGGAGCCGGGGAATAAGCACCCATGCCGCCGGTATTAGGCCCTTGATCTTTATCAAAAATTCTTTTATGATCCTGGCTGGAAGCCAGCCTCAAAATATTTTCCCCATCACTGATTACAATAATTGACGCTTCTTCCCCGGTTAACATTTCCTCGATCATTAAAGTCCGGCCGGATGCACCAAACACACATTCTTCTAAAATTTCTTTTATGGCTTTCTCCTGTTCCGCCAAATTAGTACAAACATATACTCCTTTACCCGCACACAATCCATTGGCTTTAATTACTAATGGCCGATTAGCATCTCTTACATATTCTAATGCTTCTTCGGGTACAGAAAAAACCTGAAAATCCGCTGTGGGCACTCCGTATCTTTTCATTATATTCTTGGCAAAAATTTTACTGGATTCAAGCTGGCTGGCCGCCTTAGTTGGCCCGAAAATATTTAGCCCCTGAGCTCTAAATACATCCGTAATGCCTAAAGCCAACGGGATTTCTGGCCCGACTACGGTCAAATCAATATTTTCTTTTTTTACAAACTTAAGCAACCCTTCAATATCATCTGCCTTAATATCTATATTTTTAGCTAGTTCATTAATCCCCCCATTACCTGGGGCACAAAAAATTTTATTAACTCTTTTTGACTGAGCAATTTTCCAAACTAAAGCATGTTCGCGGCCGCCACTACCCACAACTAAAATTCGCATTTATCCCTCCGAATTCATTAAAATTATAAAACACTAAGCTCTAAATCCTGAACTCATATTATTTTTTTCCAGAATCCTAATTAATAAACTTAATATCTCCATTGCCTTTAATTACTTTTCCGATAATTTGGGATTTTATTTTAAATTTTTTCAAATGATTAAGCGTTGTCTTTGCATCTTCAGGACTAACTACCAATACCAGGCCGATCCCCATATTAAAGGTGCGGTACATTTCCGGATCATTAATATTTGCCCGCTTTTTAATCTCCTTAAATATTTTAGGCACACTCCAGCTTTTTTTATTAATTATCACCGCAGTATTTACAGGGAATATTCGCATCAGCTTTTCATAAAATGCGCCGCCGGTGATATGGGCAATACCACGGACATTTATTTTTTTTAATAAGGAAATAACCGGCTTTACATAAATTCGCGTGGGAACCAGTAATTCTTTGGCTCTTGATTTAATTTCCTGCTTTGAAAAAACTTTATTTACCAAAGAAAACCCATTAGAATGCAAACCGCTGGAAGCCACGCCGATTAAAATATCCTCAGGTTTTATGGTTTTCCCTGTAATAATTTTATTTTTTTCTGCAATGCCTACGCAAAAACCCGCTAAATCATATTCTTCTTTGGCATAGAGTGCCGGCATTTCTGCGGTTTCCCCGCCAATCAAAGCACAACCTGCTTCTTTACATCCCCGGCATATTCCCCTTACAATCGTTACCAATTTAGAATTATCTAACTTCCCGGTTGAGATATAATCTAAGAAAAACAAAGGTTCTGCTCCCATCGCCAAAATATCATTAACATTCATCGCCACAAGATCAAAACCCACAGTATCATGTTTATTAGCTTGAATCGCAATTTTTAACTTAGTTCCCACTCCATCGGCACTGGAAACTAAAACCGGATTTTTGTATTTAGTTAGAGCCAAGCCAAAGCATCCGCCAAAACCGCCGATATCGTTTAAAACCCCGTTCCGATGCGTGGCTTTTACCAACGGTTTTATATTATCCACGAATTTATTAGCTTCGGTTATATTTACCCCTGCTTTTTTATAAGTCATAGCTTTTGCCATAATTGCCTCTATTTTTTCTTTTTTTTAAATATATTTTTTAATTTTCTCTCTACTCTCTACTTGCTACTCGCTACTTCTTTAAGTAATCAATCGCATTTTGAAAAATTTTTAAGCCATCCGGAATAAAATCCTGCTTTTTTCTTGTCCAATGCGGATGCTGCGTTTTAAACACACAGCGCTCAGGATGCGGCATTAAACCAAAAACCCTTCCGGTTTGATCACAAATTCCGGCGATATCAGCCAAAGAACCGTTTGGATTTTCCGGATATCTGGACAAACCACCCTGCTTATTACAATATTGAAAAACAATCTGACCATTATTTTTTAATTTATCTAAAACTTGACCATCTCGGGCAATAAACTTACCTTCTCCGTGAGCCACAGGAAGATAAATTACTTGATCAATGCCTCTTGTCCAAACACATTTAGAATCTTTTTTTGGATCACAATCGTTTGGTTTCTTCAAATATACCCAGCGGTCTTCAAACTTACCGCTATCATTGCAAGATAAAGTGAGTACTTGTTTCCAGTTTTTACTATCCGGCAGGATCCCCATTTTTACAAGTACCTGAAATCCATTACAAATCCCGATCATCAATCCATTTTTATCCAAAAATTTATGTAAATTGGTTTTTAATTTTGTTTGTAATTCATTCGCCAGGATTACGCCGGCGGCAATATCATCCCCGTAAGTAAACCCTCCGGGAAAAGTAATAATCTGATAACGAGAAATTTTATCTGCTCCCCTGACCAAATCATTAATATGCGTTACCGTCACACACGCTCCCAGAAATTCAAAAGCCAATTTTGTTTCCTGGTCACAATTTGTGCCAGCCGTACGTAAAATTAGAACCTTAATACTTTTCATCTCTCCTCTTGAGCCGGCTGATACAGAACAATCTTCCCGTATTTTTTTGCTTGGGTTAGCGCAAATTCGGCTTGTTTAATAAACTGCTCTTCGGTAAATTTTTTATCTACGCCGTTAAAGCAGGCAAAACCTATTGTTAAATTAATAATTATTTTTTCATTTTTATATTCATTTTGAAATTTATTGATATTTAATTTTAGTCTGTTGGCAACAATCATTGTATCCTTTAAATGTTTTTCATAGATTTGCTCATTGTTTAAACCCTCTCCTTTTGCTGTTTCCGGCAAAATCACTCCAAATCTTTTTTCTCCGTAATGCGCCAAAACATCAACATTCCTAACATTAGTTTTTAAAAGCAATCCTATTCCTTTTAATAATAAATCTTTACCCTTTAAATCCAAAATCTCTCCGGATTGTCCCTGATTATCCACTTCCAGAAACATTAAAGAAATTGCATGCCCGTAACGTTTAGAGCGCGCAATCTCTTCTCGTAAACGTGTTAAAAAATAATTTTGATTGAATGTTTTAGTAGAATTATCCACGATTGCTTCGCTGTAAAGCCGCACATGTTCGATTGCTTTTGCCGCTTCCTGCGTAAAAATTTCTAAAACATCAATATCTCCCTGATTATAAATCTGGCCGGATCCTTTTTGACTAAAGGCCATGACCCCGATTAATTGATCTTTATACAATAATGGCGCAATCAGTTCTGCGTCTAAATTTGTAAATTCATCAAAATATTGATTGACGCAGGAACTGTCTTCAAACTGCATTAATTCCGAACGGATTAAAATTTTTGATTCTTTTTTAAGTTTTTCAATAATTCCATGGCTAAAATTGAAGTTTAAGTTTTTTATTTTTTCTTTGTTAACACCAAAAGAAGACCGCAGCATAAACTTTTTAGCAATATCATCTTCTAAAAAGATGGCCATTTTCTTAACCCCCATTGTCTGCTCAATAACATGAATCATATAATCAAATAACTGATCAAAGTCTAGGATTGCCACCAGCGATTGCGAGAGCTCTTTAAGTACAGTCTGATAATCGTACCTGCCTTTATACACTATTTTTTCCACACTCTTTTGCATTAATCCTTTATAAGGTGTAAACAAAATCAGGCAAACGATTATTAATACAGAAAATGTTGTTGCTAAAAAGAATCCCAATGTATCCAAAAACAAGCCTGTAATAAGAATATGCCCCAAGAGCAGCGGCCCGATAAATAAGAAAACAGACATTGTTTTATTAACAATTAAATCAAATTCTAAAAATCTAAACCGCACAATAGAGTAAGACATCGCGGTAAAAGAGATGATCATTAAAATCAGGCTAAACGGATAAGGATCAATACCCCAATGAGCGCTAAAAGTTAAAATCAAAGCAATTTCTATTCCCAAGATAGCCAGAATTGTAAACCGCGCTTGTCTTTTTGCTAATTCGGAAATTTTATCACTTCTTAATTTAATAGCATTAACTATTATTCCGATAGGTAAAAATAAAAAACTATTTAATCCAAAAACATAATAAGGCAAATTTTCTAAGCTGGGTAAACTCACTCCAATGCGGCGCTGAAAATACACGGGATAACCGTTGAACCAAAAATAAAAAACAGAAAGACTTAAAAGATAAGACAGCCCCAATACCACCTGGGATAATCTGCCTTTTCTCTGCCGCATAATCAGCAATAAATTTAATAAAACCGGCACAGAAAAACAAGCTCCGGATAAGAAAATCCTGAACCAAATATTAAGCAGTTCCGGGTTATCCGCGAACTGAATAAACCCAAAATGCATTAAAAAATAACAGAATAAAGTTAATGCAGCAAAAAAATAGGGTTTACTTAAATAAGACTTACCCGCTTTCCTGAGAATATAAATACCGGTGCCTAAACTAAAACAAGCGGAAATAAACGGGATAAATGCATTAATGCTCATAACTTACTCCTCATCCTCTAATTTACCAGCGTAATGGACTCTGCCAGGCTTCTTTTAATTCATTAATAGTATAATTTATCTTTAGCGCTCCATCAATCCCTTTAATCATAAATTTATTATTATCGGTTAGGTGCCCGAGGCAAGCAAAGGGAATTCCCTGGATAGTTTTCTCAAAAGAATTTTTATGTTTTGGTTCTATCTCAACAATAAAACGAGAATTGGATTCAGAAAATAATAATACAGTGTCATTTAAATCCTGCGCCGGAATTTTGTGAATTAAAAATTTTAAATCAATCTCCATCCCCAGGCCTCCGGAAAACGCCATCTCTGCCATTGCCACAGCAATACCCCCTTCAGAACAGTCATGACATGAACGTACCAGTTTTTTACGGGTTGCATAGCTGATCAGTTCAAAAATCTGCGCACTTTTTTTAAAATTAACCTGCGGCACATTCGGACTTCTAAGGTTCTGAACAGTGTTATAACTGCTGCCGCCCATTTCATCAAAAGTAGTACCGATACAATAGACTAAATTACCCGGCATTTTCGCATCTGCAGATATTACATTTTCCACATTATCCATAACTCCCACAGCAGAAATCAGCAATGTCGGAGGTATGGAAATAATTTTATGCCCGATATTATATTCATTATTCAAACTATCTTTACCGGAAATAAACGGAACCCCGAAAGCTAACGAAGCATCGCGAGCGCCAAAACAAGCACGCACCAGCTGCCCTAAAACTTTCGGCCGGGCAGTATTCCCCCAGCTAAAATTATCTAAGAGGGCAACCTGTTTTAAATTCCCGCCCACACTGATTATCTGGCGCAAAGCTTCATCCACACAAGCTACGGCCATCCAATAGGGATCAATATCCGAATAACGCGAATTTATGCCGCAAGAAACAATAATTCCTTTTTTTGAATCAGGTTTTGGTTTTAATACTGCTGCATCCTGAGGCCCGTCATTATTAACTCCGGCTAATGGTTTTAAAACACTCATTCCCTGTACTTCATGATCATACTGCCGGATAATCCATTCCTTAGAACTAATATTTAAATCTGATAGTACTTTTAAAAGATCAGCGGTTAAATCTTTTTTTTGCCGCATGCTCATTTTTTTAATCACCGGCGGCTCCCAAACTGCAGTACGTTTAAATTTTGGCAATCCCTGATGCAAAAAATCCATATCTAAACTGCAAACACAATTTCTCTGATAAAACAATTCCAATCTTTTTGTGTTCGTAAACTTTCCGATAACTGCCGCTTCCACTGCTTCTTTTTCAAACAAAGACAATATTTTCTTTAACTTTTTACCCGGCACAGAAAAAACCATACGTTCCTGCGCTTCGGAAATCCACATTTCCGTATAACTTAATCCGTCATATTTAAGCGGGATTTTATCTAAATCAACACGCGCACCTGTTTGTGCAGCCATTTCTCCCACAGCACTGGAAAATCCTCCGGCCCCGCAATCCGTAACAGCAGTGTACAATTTCTGGTCGCGTGCCTGGATCAGTGTATCCAAAACTTTTTTTTCAGTAATCGCATTTCCAATTTGTACTGCCCCGCTGGATATGGCTTCTGATTCATGAGTTAATTCCACAGATGAAAAAGTTGCGCCGTGGATTCCGTCACGGCCGGTTCTGCCGCCGACAGCTACAATATATTCACCCGCACTCACTTTTTTAAACGAATATTGTTTAGGCATGATCCCTAATGTCCCGCAATAAACTAAGGGGTTGCCGGTATACCGCTCATCAAAAACCACCGCTCCATTGCAGGTAGGAATCCCCATACGATTTCCGTAATCGCGTACACCACTAACCACTCCTTGCATAATTCTTTTAGGATGCAAAACTCCCTGCGGTAATTTTTCCCTTTTCATTTCCGGCAAGCCAAAGCAAAAAACATCTGTATTCATTATGGGTTTTGCGCCCAAACCCACTCCTAATATATCGCGGATAACTCCGCCAATGCCTGTACCTGCTCCGCCGTAAGGATCAAGGGCTGAAGGGTGGTTATGGGTTTCAACCTTAAAACAAATATTATCTTTCTGGTCAAACTTAATAATTCCCGCATTATCCTGAAAAACAGAAACACACCAGGATTTATTCAGTTTTTTTGTAGCACTCATTATTGTGGTTTTAAGCAGATTTTTTATTATTCGTTTCTGTTTAGATTTCCGCAGGGTTTTATCGGTATAATCAATATTACCGCGCAGAGTTTTATGGACACAATGTTCTGACCAAGTTTGGGCCAGAGTTTCCAGTTCACAATCCGTAGGATTTCTGCCAATTTTTTTATAATATTTCTTTATTACCTGCATTTCTTCAAGGGTGAGCGAGAGCTGGCCGGCTTTACTAATTTTCAACAGGCCCTGAGCATTTTGGTTTAAAATTTCAATTTCAATTTTTTTAAACTTATAATTTACATGTTTATGCGCATCCAGGGTTTTTTTTAAATCTTGAATTTTAACTACATGCTGAATCACTTTATTATAAAGCAGTTTATCCCCGATAAATTCAAGCTGTTTTTTACTTAAAACACCTTTAATCAGGTATTGCCGGCCGGTATAAACTGCGCTTATCTGTTTAAACCCTAAATCCCTGATGCCTTTAAGCGTACTTTCCTGCCAAGGATCCATAACTCCGGGGTTATAGGCAATTTCCAAAACATGAAAATCTTTTTTTTCTTTAATTATAAATTTTTTATCATCCAGCATCCCCAATTTAAATGTTTGGATTACTGCGTCGCATAAGAGCTTTCTGCTTATTTTCTCAACCCAACTTTCAGCCTTCTTATTATTTTCTGATTCAATGATATAAACCTGAACCATTTTTACATCATTAACAGAATTAATTCCCAAATCAATAATTCCCCGTTTAACCCCCTCACCGATCGGATCAGAAATATTTGATTTATATTTTACTTCTACTCGCCAAAGCATGATGTTCCTATTTTAGGCTACAGGTAACAGGTTTCAGGTTACAGGCTAAAAGCTTTACCTGCTGCCGGATACTTGAAACCTGCCACTTGTAATTTAGATTCCCACTCGTTTAAAAATAATTTTAATATTACGCAGAATATATTTAAGATCAAAACAACGCTCTATTTCTTTTTGGGTAAGAATTTTTGACAACTCCTTATCATTAAGTAAAAGGGTTTTGAAATCTTTTTTCTCTTTCCAGACTGCCAAGGCATTTCTCTGTACCAGTGCATACGACTGCTCCCGGGTAAGCCCTTTTTCGACTAAAGCAATTAAAACAGTCTGGGAAAACATCAGGCCACGCGTTTTCTGCAAATTTTCCAGCATATTTTTCGGGTAAACAATTAATTTATCTACAAGATCAATCACTAAAGAAAGCATGTAATCGAGGATGATCGTTGAATCCGGCAAAATAATTCTCTCTACTGACGAATGCGAAATATCCCGCTCATGCCAGAGGCTGATATTTTCCATGGCTGCCAGGGCATTGCCTCTTAACACCCGGGCCAAACCCGAAATTCGTTCGCAAGTTATGGGATTGCGCTTATGCGGCATTGCGGATGAGCCTTTTTGGCCTTGAGAAAAAAATTCTTCTACTTCTAAAATTTCTGTGTGCTGTAAATTCCTTATTTCTGTTGTGAATTTTTCTAAACTTGAACCAATCAAGGCAATAGAGGTTAAAAATTCCGCGTGCCTATCTCTTTGCACAATCTGATTAGCTACAGGTTCCAGGCCAATGCCTAATTTTTTCAAAACAATTTTCTCAATTCTGGGATCGATATTAGAATACGTTCCCACTGCTCCGGAAAGTTTACCAACGCAGACACTTTTTTTAGCATTTTCTAATCTGGTTAAATTCCGTTTTGTTTCCTCATACCAAAGGGCCATTTTCAAGCCAAAAGTTATGGGCTCTGCATGCACATTATGGGAACGGCCAGGCATGGGAGTATTTTTGTATTTTCTCGCTTTTTTCTTAAGCACATTAAGTAAAGTTTTCAGTTCGCCAATTAAAACATCACCGGCATCTTTAAGCTGTAAGGCTTGAGCGGTATCAATGGCATCATTGGAAGTTAAGCCCATATGGATAAAGCGAGAATCCGGGCCAACATTTTCTGCTACAGAGGTTAAAAAAGATATAATATCGTGTTTTGTTTTCTGCTCGATTTGGTTAATTCGTTTCAGGCTGAATTTTGCTTTTTTCTCAATGCGGGCGAGTGAAGATTTGGGAATTTTACCCAGCTGCGCCCAGGCCTGACAAACGGCAATTTCCACATCCAGCATTTTTGCCATCGGGCAGTTTCTGTCCATATTTTACCCATTTTTTCACGTGTATAACGGCTAATCATAATTTTCCCCTTTTTTTATCTGATTCGCTTTTAGGAATATATAATCATAGCAAATTATTCATTTTTGGTCAAATAATTTAATATAGTAAAAAAGACCTAAAATTTATAATCTTAGGTCTTTATTTTATTAATACAATAAATATATAAAAATATCTATATTGCCTGACTTATTAAAGAAACCGGGCTTTTATTAAATCCTAATGTTTGCCTAATTGATTTAATGCTGACTTTTGGTAATTTAGATATTAATCTTTGGGCTAAAGTTGTACTTTTTAATTGATGGCTGTTTTTTAATAAAAGGGATATTGCTTTATTCACAACATCCTGATTCTGAGCCTGGGCAGCAATATTTCTAAATATTGACAATCTTCTATCCGGGAAAGAGTTCTCATATAAAATATCCAGCATAGATAAAGCCTCTCTACTTGATAAATTTGCCCTGATTATATTTTTTGCCGCAGCACGGTTTCTGTTGTTTAAAATTGCCAGTGCTGTTTTTGCCATGGCAACAAGGTTTTTCCTGTCCTTATCTAAACTTTGAGTTTCGATAATACCCTTTAAAACTTTTTTATACGATTTTAATTTCATTTTCGCCGCTGTATAAAACAAAACCCTGAGTGCTGATTCTCTGCCTTGACCTAAACAATCTCCTAATAGTTCTCCAAATTTTACCCATTGTTCATGGTTAAAATCACTTTTTTTAAATTGCGCCAGTATAAAAACACTTTCCTCTAAATTCGCGATTTGATAAGAATCAAGAAGCAATTGAATACTTTCTGAATTTGGATATGAAGATACTGCTTGCAAATATTTTTGGGTTGTACTCCAGGAGTACTTCATAGAAAACTTTTTAACATTAAAATATTTAGTAAGGATTTTAAACCCGTGAGCACAAATGTTTTCGTTTTTTTGTAAAATATTAAAAATCTCTTCATCATAACTAAGTTTTCTATAACTATCGCTTAAGTACTGCTCAATTAGTTTCAACCCTACTTGTGCTTTATAATCTTTTTGCTGCTGTTTTAAATAATTCTCATGCGCAATTACCAGTTTAATAACAGTTGTTCTTATCCATTCTTTTTCTGTCATAAAATAAGCTGCATCATCAAACCTCTGCAGGCAATATTCTAAAAAACTTTGTTTTGTCAGCAACAGTTTTTTTACCCAAGGGTGTACACCAAAACCGCCCCGGTCTAAATCTCCGCCGTAAAACATCCCGTTCCAGGCATCTAAAGACCCGGTCTGCATTATTGCCAGCCCTTTACCTGCGCCTAAACTGGCAAACATGTAGTCAGAAATTTTTTCCTGATCAGTTTTAAGTATACCCTGTAAAAAATTTCTTATTCGATAAAATAATCCACCCTGCTCCGAGTCACCATTTACTAAATATTTTGCGGCAAGTTTTCCTAATGTTTCATTAGCATACCCGCCTAATTCGGATAGATACCCATTGCTGCTTATACTGGCAATCCTGCTCCAGGCTAAAATATTTTCATATATAGGCAATTTCGGCTTTCGCTGAACTTCTCCTAAGCTGGCAATCAACCTGGCCGCAAGCAATATTTCAAATCTTTGTTCTGTAAGGTTAGAATTAGGCTGCATTATTTGGCTAAAGCGGCTGTTAATGTTTTTTATTATTAATGCGTAAGTATTTTTGCCGGCTAATCTGCCGATCATCTGAAAATATTTAACTAATTTATGATACTCGCTAAAACTGCTTGTCTTAAATAATTTCGCTAGTTTATCCTTATCTTCCCTATTTACCTCAAATTCTGTAATAAATTCATTTAATAAATTTTGCGCAAACTTATCCTGTTTATTTATTAATTCCTTTTTTTGCGCCTCGGTTGATTGATTATAAACTTCTTGCAAAAATTCAAAATACTGTTCATCAATTTTACCTTGAGCAAATTTATTCAGGACAAAATTAACAACATTTTCAGATAAACTATCCGTATCTCTTACCTGCGGCCATTGGACATTAAAACCTTTGGCAGAATTAAGCGCATTATAAAGCACACTCAAAATATTCTTTCCCGCTCTTTCCGGAGAATAAAACTGCCCGTTACTTGCTGGAAATTCTTCACTAAGGTTATTTTCGAGTTTCTTCTGCGCTCCCAGAATATTCTCAGAATCAGGCAACCTGGGAATTTCTATCAGATATTCCGGCTGAGTTAAAACATAATCAAAAACTTTTTCTGATAATTCACTAAACTGTATGTTCGCTTCCTTTTGAATCCTTTGATCTAAAAAAATCATCTGGAATGCAATTCTGGTCTTAAAAAACTCATATCTTGAATTATTAAAATCAGAAAACATCATTTTTATTATTGGATTTACTCCCCCATTAAATATTCCATACTTGTACGGATCCTGGTTTAACTCAAAAAATATTTGTTCTACATTATCAAGATAAACAGTATAATCACGGCTGTATGCATTTCTTAACAAAATATCGTATAAACTTTCTTTGTGATCTCTGTGGATGAGATCAAATCCACAAATTAATTTAGTAGTTAAGGCCCGGTCATGACTACTATGCCTTTTATAGGCAATTTCAATTATACTTTTTAAAAAAGTCAGTTTTTCTTGATCATAAAAATATACAGAGTTTTGTAGCTGTTGAATTGCGTATAGAGCATGGTTTCTTGCCTCCGAGATATTACTTTCCTCTAGCGCATATTTTATAAGCCAATTCATTGCCGCTTCTATCGGTTCATTTGTTTTCTTTTTACTTAAATCATAAAAATGTTTTTCCTCTTGCATTTTTCCCAATAAACGTATTGTACTCTCTTTTTTAATCAGTTCTTCTATCTCTCCGTCGATGGGAAAAATCGCCTTACTAAACATGTCCGCTGTGGTATCTTTAAATTTATTCTGATACACTCTTTCTAAGATGTCATCTATTTCTAAAACAAGTTCTTTTGCTTGGTTATCCCCGGCTCTTACACAATCATATTTAATTTTCAGTAAAAAGGCATACGCTATTTTTACATATAAAGGAGCGCCCCATTTCAAAAAATTCTCAAACACAAAAAATAACTCTGCATCCGGCTCCATATGAGAAATCATAACCAATGCAGAAAGATTAGTATATTTTTTATCTTCCTGTATAACTTTTTTAATTTTATTTTTGAGTTTAGAATTTTTATGGGAATTATTAGCTAAGAATTCAATCAGGGAAAAATTAAAGCGGTGAATATCCCTCATCAGATCATCAATAATATTGCTTTCAACTATAAGCTCAGCTGCATTTTTTGAAAGTCCTGTTTTTTCTAAAATATTGGCATATAAATCATAGAAATACGTAATTTTTTCTTCTGTCAGAACGCTGGTAATTTTTTCTGACACCCGGGGTTTTAGTTCATCCGGGATATCACACTCTGATAAAAGCTCTAAAGCAACCATTAATCTTTCTGAATTATGTCCGTTAATTTGTTTTGTCGCTTGAGAAAGAATATATTCCACGGATTTAACTCTATCTTCAGCTGTACCCACTTTATTCAAAACATAATTTGCTGCAATCTTAACCACCATATTTTCCGGTAAATCATCTGTATCTAAATAAGGCTGGATTAATAAACGGATAAAACCTTTTTCTTTTTCTGTTCTCTGGGAGAAATTTAAAAGCGAAACAATCTGCCCCGCACGGACTTCGGGAGTAATTTTCCCATCCCGAACCGCTAAAATATTATCCATTGCCTCTTGGCTGGCTGGGGTTATGAAAATGTTCGTCAAATCAGCTGCTTTGGCTAACTGCATAAAAGATTTTTTTACTCTCCAGTTATAATTATTATCCTTTAATAAACATTTAAACAAAGCCACTGTTGCTGCATAACTGCAGGGTGTATTTTGGTCAGCTTTTTCAGCTAAAATAAGTAATAATTCATCATTAAAATATAAAGAACCTTCTACCTGTTCCATCGCGCGTAGAGCCACTTTTGGATCATTTGCAGTAATCATTTTTTTGAGGGAATTAACCTTATCAGGGGACAACATACTCACACTTGTAATTAAGGCAGGTGAAGGAAAATTCTCCAAAGATAAATTCGCTTTTCTTATATCTGAATCCTTCTCATATTGCTGTAAAAAATTATTTACAACTTCCCAGTTTTCAACTTTTCCGTTTTTATATATCTTTTCAATTCCGTAGAAAATTAAATAATGATACCTAGCCTCAAGTTCTTTTACCCGCATGAGTAACGAATCAATTGCTGAATAAACCTGGGCATCGCCAATAAATTGTAAAAGAAAATAATTTCTGATTATCTGGATAACGTTATTTGTCTGTTGAGCTTTGATCTCTGTTTTAAATTTGGCTAAAAAAGCTCTGGCTAATGATTTGTGCAGCCTCCATCTTTCTTCATTCTCATCAATACTTTCTTTCTTAAGTGTTTTAAGTTGCCAAATTACGCTAAAAGACGGCTTCATATTGCCTAAAAATATCACATAAAAAGCCGGCTCCATAACTTTTCTGGCGATCTTCTGTAAAAACTTATGTTTGTTGGCATTTACAGCCAGCATTTCAATTAATTCAAAACGGTCTGGTCCCAAAAGATGTGTATCCATAAATAATCGGTCATATAATTTTGCCGCTTTTATAGTTAGTCCGGTTTTTTTTAGAATTTTAGAACAGCCTCTAACGCCTTTACCAATTCCTTTAACCTGTACTTGAGCAATGCGAAAAGATAAATCCTCTTGCATATTTACCGGTATCTCGCATTGAGCTAGCAATTTTATAGCCAGATTAATATTTTCAAGACTGTATTCATTGACCTTAAGCTCAGCTGCCTGTAAAAGTTTAGTTACGGATGTGATTTTTTCTTCGGCATTACCCATCCAGTTTAGTACATAATTTGCAGCGATTCTTTCCGGCATGCTCATCGAATCCAATAAGGGAGTAATTAATAACCGTAAAACCTCTTTTTCATGTTCTGTTTCAACTTTTATTTCAGCCAGGGCTGTAATAATTCCGGCTCTGACCATAGGTGTTTGTGCTTGTTTTGTATTTTTTAAAAATTTCCCAAATAATTCTGCGTGGTCCTGGGTAACAAAAAATTCAATAAGCTTATCTGCTGCCTGGGGAAATAATTTTTTAAATAAAAGGGGTAGATTTTTACCCATAAAATTTTTTCCTATTAATTCGGAGGAATTCACCTGGCTAATTTTATTTAGGACATCAATGCCCTCTTTTAAATATGCTTGTTGAATATCTGCTAATTTCAGCGAAATATGCGGCGATAATGTTGTTTTTTGTTCTGGTTTATTATTCAGAGTTTGGGCAATTAAGCTTGAGGAAAAACCAGTTAAAATAAATGATGGGATCAGCATTAAGGAAATCAATTTGAAAAATATTCTCTTACGCATAAGATAACTCCTTTATTCTGTTATTAAAAATAATTTAAAAAGTTTAAAAAGAACAAAGAAGTATACCATAAGATATAAATATTAGCAAATTTTTTTAAAAATATAACATATTGTAATAAAATGAGTTATGATTTGATTTAATCGGCTGGTTTTGAGAAACTTCGTGGGGACCCCTCGGCCTAACGGCCGGGGCTTCCTCTTTTTGCGAACAATCCCTATTTATCTCTGTGCTTTAGCCCGGAGATTTCCAAAAAGGGGATTAAATATTATTAAAAAGCAACTTGCTTTTATTAATCGAAAGAAATTTTTTCTGCCAAAAATCGCAGAAATTTTGCCAAATTTCCGAGTTCACCTGGTCTTTAATGGATTTTATGGATGCTAATATTTTAAGCACAGCATCAATATTATTTTCCTGCCAAAAAATCTGAGCCTGTGTATCCAAATAATAGAATTGTTTGGCTGTTTGAAATTCTAGAGCCTTGTTAACATAATTATGCGCCTGATCCAGGTTTCCCTGTTTTAAATACACAAAAGCCAGATTATTATAAGCATCAGCAAAATTTTTATCTAATGCTAATGCCTTTAAATATATTTCTTCTGCTTTTCCGTAAGATTCCTGTTTTAAATAAATATTTCCTAAATTAAAAAACACTTCTGCTTTTTTTTCATTTGATGCCTCAAAACTAACCAGCTGATTATAATATTGAATGGCTTGATCATCTTGCTGATTTTTCTCAAGCCAAAGCGCTAACTCAAAATAATCTTCCTTTTTAAAATCATGCGGTATTTTATCCAAGGGAATAATCTCCAGCATCCAATTTCCCGCCGCATACCAATTCCTCAAAAACCCCTGGTAACTGCGTTTGTTAAAAGCATGTTTTCCATCATGCTGAAAAATTATTTTTTTCTCATCGTCAAAACCCACAATTATTACATAATGCCGTTTATTAAAAATATAGGGATGCAATTTTTCAATAGCTATCACCGGAATCCCGGATTTTAACCTGGTTTTGACCTGCTTAAAATCAGCAGAATATCCTTTGGCCCAAAATCCCTGCTCTTTAGCATATTGTTCCAGGTCAATATTTAATACGCCGCAAAGTTCCGGATAAAAAATGCGTTCGGCTATTTTTTCCTGGCTATGATCCGGCTTCTGATCCTGGCACCAATAATTAAAAACCGCCGCCAGAGCTGCCGGGCCGCAATAAGATTCTTTTTGTTTGATAAAAGGAACATTTAGTAAAACTTTTAAGTCTTCAATATAAAAATTTTGGGAATAATTTTCCGGATGAGTTTTCCGACAAAGGCTGCAGCCAGATAAAAGCAGTAAAAATATTAACAGGAGAACAATCTGTTCTCCTGTTAAAAATTTTTTAAACATTCTCAGCATAAAATTAAAAACTCTACATTGATTTTATCCCGCACGCTTTAAAAATATCCCTTTAGAGCAAAGGAATGAAAGCTGATCTGCGGGATTCCGCTCAAAACCCCGGGCTTTATCCCGGGTGAGCTTCATTTACGGCGGGGTTGCAGTTTAAACCCGTAATCCGCAAAATAAAGCACACACATTGCCACAAGTAAAATTACCAAGAGCACTGTAATCCCTGAATTTCCAGCAGATTCAATTGTTTCAATACGTGCGGCTAAATTCTGTATTTGCCCGCTGTCTAATTGAGAAATATATTCTGCTGTCGCTTCTGGGGTTAAGCCCATTTTAGATAATTTTTTCTGGATAATTTCTTGATTAAGAAAACTTTGAATTTTCTCAGCATAAAGGCTCTGAGTGGATGTTGACTGCAGCGTAATTTGGGAATCAACAGGCATTGCCAAGCAATTGCCCGGTGAAATTCCGCAAAGCACAGCTAAGGTAAGCATTAACTTTAAAATCCCTTTTCTTTTCAATAATGCTCCAAGCATATTCTTCCTCCTCTGGTTAAAGAATACATTATTTCTTAAAGATTAATAACCTATCTCAAATTATTTCTTTTTACCCGCAGCTTTTCTCAGCTTAATAATAACACATTTTAAAAAAATTAGTCAATAAACATTTTTCCATTATTTTTAACATATATTTTAATAAAAATAGACGCTAAAAATTAAAATAATTTATTTTATCTAATGATTCCCCCAAATTTATTCAAACTGTTTAAAATGTATAATATTATGATCCTGTAAAATATATTTCAATAATGTTTTCAAAATCCCTAGGCCGTAGATAATTGCCGGCCACAATTTTATACTGGAGGCTTCATCAAAATAACGCGTACGAATCGGGATTTCTTCTATCTTGCAATAATTTATTATTGCCTGAACAATAATTTCAAAATCAAAAACAAAACTATCAGCATTATCATTAAATTTAACATTTTTCAAAAATTGCGCACTATAAGCCCTAAAGCCGGAATGATATTCACTCAGATAAGTTTTAAGAATTACATTCGATAATGCGGTCAAGAGAATATTCACATTATGTTTCCAAAGCGGCATGCCTCCGATTAAAGCCCCTCCTTTGAGCATCCGGGATCCAAAAACAGCATCTGCCTGACCGGATTGAATCGGCGCGATTAAATCCGGGACAACCCGCGGATCATACTGATAATCAGGGTGAATCATCACTACAATATCCGCCCCTAATTCCAGAGCTTTCTTATAACACGTTTTTTGATTAGCCCCATATCCCTGATTTCTTTTATGCACATAAGTTTTAATGCCTAATTCTTTTGCAATTAAAACAGTCGCATCTGTACTCGCATCATCAACTAAAATAATTTCATCCGTAATATCTTTGGGGATATCATCATACGTTGCTTTTAATGTCTTTGCGGCATTATAAGCCGGAAGCACTACAACAGTCTTCATTTTTTTCCTTATATCCTGCGAATCAGTTTCCAGTTCACTCAGATACTCTAAAGACCGGCGTTTAACAGCAAAGACCTCTATCTGATCCCTAAAATTTATATTGATTAGCAATTTTTCCAACCCGCTTATCCGGCTAAAAAACCGCAAAATAAGGTAAATAATTTTACTGTAAGGCCTGGTTCTTTCCAGCCAATATTTGCCGGAAAAACTGCGTGCATATAAACCCCACCGGCAGCTTTTAAAACCCGCTGCATCCAGTAATTTATTCAAAGTTTTTTTAGAAAAATAAAATAAATGATGCTGATTAATCCCCCACCACTTTGCCCGCAGCAAGCGGCTGGCTATGCTTTCGATATCCGGGGTATTGATATAAACAACTCCGCGGGGTTTTAAGATTCTTCTGATTTCAATCAAAAGGTTTCGCGGATCTAAAATATGCTCGATTGTATCATGCAACACAATAACATCATAAAAATTACCCGGTAGTTTTGCTTGCTTTAGTGTTGTCGGCTTCACTTCTAAACCAAGTTTATCTCGCGCAAATTGTACTGCCCAACGAGAAAGCTCAACCCCGGAAACTTCCCAGCCTTTTTTTCTGGCTTCATCCAGAAAAAACCCCGTACTACACCCCACATCTAATAAAGCGCTGCCTCTTTTTTTATATATTTCTAGTTTCTTAAGAACTAACCGCGCTGTTCTTCTTCTGCCTGATTCCTCTTCCAGATATTTTTCATCAATCATTTCCTGGTACTGAGTCAATATTTTATCCGCATTTTCTCCCTGCGGGACAAAAACCAAGCCGCAAGTTACACACTTAATTATTTTTTCCGGAGGAATTAAATTTTCTTCTGTAATTAAATACGAATTTTTATTGTCTAAATTTGTCTTTTTCTTTGATCTATACACAATAATATAATGCTTTGATCCGCATAAATTACAAATTATCTCTTGCATCAGTTAACCTCAATTTTTTATTTAAAATAGTTAATTCATCATCCGCCGGATTATCCGACTCAAAATCATCTCGATAAAAAGGAATTACTTCCTGATCATCACCCGTTACTAAACTAATATTCACACTATATTCGCTTTCCTTAATATTATCAGGAACAAATAAAGAATAATATTCTTGAACAATAATACCCTGCCCCCAGGCATAAGTAGGAAATATTCTATAGCATAAAGGCCTTATCGTCTTATAACAAAGCTGCCCTTCCTTATTTTTAATTGTAATAATCATTTTGTAATCACTCTGAATTTTCTCCAAAGCTTTCCAGAAAAACATTAGTTCAATTTTTTGCCCTCCCGGGATATTCATTGTCTTTAATTCTTGATAGCCCAGAAACATCAGCCCCTCTTTTGTCTGGGCTTCTCTTAAAGAAACCGCTGAATCCTGAGGCATATTTCTTAAAACTTTAAAAAGCCTTTGTTTGTTTTTATGTCCGTTTTTTAAAAGCAAAATATTATCCAGTGTTTCTACAATTCCCCATTTATTTGATTTAAAAAAATTAACCATGTTTGCCTCAGACCTTCCCTTACGATAAAAAGCATTCATCCCGATAGGATCGTTGACATCCAGCAACGCATATTCAATATTTTCCGGTAAAACATACGGCTTGTAAGAGAGAGTATGAAATCCATTGACCACATAGTGAAATGAATATAATTCTTTCCGATTAGATAGTTGAGGTAAAAAATTAAAGGTAGCAATTACGCTTGCTGTTTGCGGAATCATCTTTACAAAATTTTCCTTTTGATCATCGAATAGATCACGGTTTGTTTTATTTTTATTAAAAATTATTTCAACAAAAGGGCCAAAACTGACTGCACAAGTAAAACTGGCGGTGATTAAAAATATTCCGATAATTTCAAAACGTATATTTTTCTTTATCCAGGGAAAGTTCAATAATCTTTTTATGCCATAAATCGCCGAGATGAAAATAAACGGCAGCATCTCTGCATCATAATGATATTCAATCAGATATTCAGCCAATCGCGTTGAGAGTAAATGCTGCAGAAAAACTAAACCTAAAATTAAAATGCGTCCGTCTAGTAGTGAAAAAAAACATACCGGGGCAAATAATTTAAACAGAAACTGGAGCTTTTCCGGGGTAAAAATTATATTAATTACCTTTAAAGGATGCATTATAATAAACCCCGTAATTTCCGGTAAAGAATTGCCTAAATGCCGATATATTGTTGAAAATTGAATTGTATCTTTGTTAAAATGCGGTATCAATATTCCTACCGTAAACAAAAACCAAAATCCGCCTGATAATAGGGGCACTAGCCACCATTTTAAACTTCGTTTTTTGCAAGCTGCAAAGATACCAAAAGGTATAATTATTAGCGCGATATTTTCCTGAGAAAGCAAGGCCAGCCACATGAATAAAACAAAAATTCTAAATTTATGCTTTATAAAAAAATAAAACATAAACGTTAAAAAAGCTGTTGAAAAAACCGTCACATGGAACTCATATAATGCTGTATAGCCCATTGCCGGATAAAGCAAATACGCAATAACTACAAATAATCCTATCTGCCCATTAAGTTCATCCCGCGCAATTAAAAAAAGCGGATAAGCGGTTAAAGCCAGAAAAAATATTTGCAGAAATACTAAAGTCAGCGGGCTTTGCAGAAAAATATATAAAGGTGCAAATAAAAATAAAATGAGATGTGCGTGGTGGCCTAAAAAATTTACACCTAGGATAGAAGTAAAGGAAGAGCCGTGCACAATATTCCAAAGAATATGATTATACGCAGCTAAATCCATATCCAGATAATCAAAACAATAATAGCGGCGAAAACACACAAAGCTCAATATGCCGGCATAAATACCTATCAAGCTGAAAACAATCCAATCGTAAATATTAATCTTTTTTTGTGTAGACTTCACAAGTTCCATGTGTTTTTTTAATTGTGCCCTCATGAATTCAATATAAGTATTTTGAATTTTATTGTAACATACAATCTATAATACTAAAAGTACAAACTAGCGGAACCAAAAACAAGCGTCTGACTGTTTTTTCTCGTTCTGGACATTAACCAGGCTGGGGAATGGGTAACGTTGACTTTCAGACTTTTTATGATATAATTCAATTACTTAATTTATCCAGGCAACAGGTTACAGGTAGCAAGCTCTGAAAATAATATTATCTTAAAAACTTATAAACTTACATACCAAAAATTGGCCCCATCGTCTAGTCTGGCCTAGGACGCTAGATTCTCATTCTAGTAACACGGGTTCGAATCCCGTTGGGGCTACCAAAAAATTTAAATTGATCTCTCCAGCAACTCCGAAAAATTTATTTCAGATAAAAGTTTTAATTTTTTTTGCCTTTGCAACTTAAAGTTCATTTTACCGGATAATAATTGCAAAGGATCAGAGAAATCTGCCTTACGAAATTGTTCATCATAAAATCTCGTTACATCGCGCGGCAATTGTAAAAAACTTACGTGTAAGTGTGCAATTCCTAAAGAAAACCCTTCCCCAATTATATGCTCACGTATTTCTTCCGTCCCGATCAAACCTATTACTTGAGACTTATTAAGCCACATCCCTACTTCTAACCCGATTGGCTCGGTATGCGCATAAGCACTGACCAATTGCTTTTCCAGAAAACGATCGGTATGGCGAACAAAAATTGTATTACCAGAAATAGCCGCAACTATTCCATCAGCGATTACACTAACCGGAATTCCGAACCCTATTTTTTTAACTCTACTATCAACAGTTAAATACACCCCTAAATCAATCCCCGAATGACTTTTATCCCTCTTCCCATTATTCATAACTTTGCCTTTGCGAAAATACCAATTTTTTGTAGTATCATACAAGGCTCCTTCCGGCAATATCCAGGATTGAAAATCATTTGGTAAATTTTCTTCTAATATCACCGGGCCGGCATTTCTCATTACTGTTTGCCAATCCTGGGCAAAAAAGAATGCAGAATCTGCGGCAACTTGCGGTTCCTGATAATAATCAGCAAAATATTTCCGGTAAGAAAAATTAAAGATAAAAGTCTCTGCATAATTTGTTTTCTGCCCCTTAAGAAAATTCAAATAATCTTCCCAGATTAGCCGGTAAAATTCCCTTCCTACTTTCCCTCTTAAATAACTCACATTTAACGAAAAAGGTTTAGGTTTTGCCCCGTAAGCAATCGATTCTAATTTCGCGATTGTTATCGGGTTCCAATCCAATAAACACAATATTTTTTTCAATGTTGATATCTGCATAAGTTGCGAAAATTTTATTTTTTTGGTTTTAAATTCATTCTTATAAATACTCCGAAATAATATTTCTTCCCCAATATCTTCCAACAAAAAAGACAAATAAGTTTTTGATTTATCCGCAGGAAAATCTATAATTATTTTTTCTTTATCAAAAAAACTTAATATTCTAATAATATTCTCGTGCGTTAAAAATAATGGTCTTTTCTGGCGTGAAGTTAATATTTCAATCAATCCGGTGAGTTTAAAATCAGCATCAGAAGAAACTTCATAAGCAGCATTGAAGAACTTCTCAAAATTATCCGAAATTAATCCCTGCCAAATATGCTGGGAATTTTTATCAATAAAAGGGTAGAGTAAATTTCTATCAGCTGTTATGTTAAAGTCAAAATTAGCTTGCAACGCCTGGTACGTCGCACCCAGACATTTTTCTCCGCTTTCTATAAATTTCCCTTGATCATCTATTTTGGCCCCAGTTGCTTCCTCTCCGCCTAAGAGGACTTCTTTAATACCTAATCCACCAAATGCTGTTTTCCATCTTGTTTTATGATAAATAAAAACACTGAGTATACCTTTTATCCCCCAATAAGGCTCCGGATTACGATAAAAAGTCGGCACTAAAATAATATTTGTTTTGAAATTAAAATTCATTAACCATTGTTTCATATCTTCTATTTCACTTTTCTCAACCAACATAAATACTGGTAATTCTGTTTTCTCTAGCCAGGAAACAATATTTTTTAAATACGCGATATAATCCTCTGATGCTCCCACAAAATCTGCCCCAGAATTAGGATGTACTAAACAAGTAATTTTACCATCTGATTTTTTAATTAATTCTCTTAATTCTTTTTTAAGCCTCCCTGAAAAGAATTTCATGATTTTTATTCTTTGTTTACGATCCAAAATTTTTTTTGAATCAATTTCTTTTTTCTGAATATTATTTTCTCTATTAAAAATTACAGAGGAAGATAAATCCAGCCATGTTCTCTGTATGGTTTGAGAATAAATATTGATTTGAGGCGCAAGCGTAGCCGCCGCAGTATTATTAGCGGCAAAAGAATTTACCGGGCAGATTGCCATAAAGCAAAATGCCAGATAAATAATTCCGGATATGATTTTTCTTTTAAAATACTTTCCCATTATTTTTTCTCTATTTTTGTTAAAATCAGCGGGTATAAAGTATATCACACAACACAGAACCTCGCAAATAAAACTAATACTGCAACATATTTGTTTGCAATTAGTTAGCAACAATTAGATAGCTTGCTGGATAAAAGGTTCTAACCGGAGTTTTCCCGGCTCAGGACTATTAACCTGCGGAATTTGGTTTTGTAACCCAGGAGAGATATTGATCAAAGTATTTTGCGCATCAACAAAAATAATCTTATTTTCAAAAAAATCTTTAACTAACATCATTTACGTTTGCGTTAATTTTGGCGATTCAAAACCAATATGCATTAAAGGCGGTAAATTTGTGCCTTGGGCATGATAAGGCAGTGCGGAAAAAATTAAATTTGGCCACTGTTTATTTAAATTCCCAAAAGCTTTCCTTGAAGGAGTTTCCGCATTGAAAATTATGGCTTTTTTATGTTGCCAATTCGGATCGTGCGCAAGTAAAAGCCATAACAAACTTATTCCCACACCTGCTTTTTCTAATTCTGCGAAATTTTTAACTGCTTTTCCTCTGGGTAATCCGGGAATAAAAGTAACCACTCGCAAATTATAACGATTGGACTTGTGCAAAAACATTTTTGCCCCTTCCGGACGTTTATATTCCCAAATTGTGATTTTACCTGTTTTGGGCAAGCCATCTTCGGCAATGAAATCAAGTTCAAACCTTACACTATCAAAAACTTCATCTCCTTCATCACTATCAATAGTTGAGATTTGATCTTTATTCACGATTTTCGTAATTTTTAGCCCTTTTATTTTCTCCAAAGCCTCCAGATTAAGCCATTCCGGTAATTTTGTCTGCGGATCAAGTAATTCCGTTTTACTGATTAAATTCTGGCTGGCATTTTGTAAAACCGGCGAAACTATGTTCAATTTAGGCGAAAGCATATCTACTTGCGCAAAGCCAATAGGAACAATTAAGCATATGCTCAATAAAAAAAATGTGAATTTTTGAATAACTTTTGGTATTTTTTTATGCATAATTCTTTTTTTCCGACGATAGACATAATTTTTAATATATTAAAGTATACCATATTTAATAATTTTTTACTAAGTAAATGGAAGCTTACCGGTAAGAATAAAGACACAAAAAAATATACTTGCAGGATTAATCCACTTCTAAAACATTTTTTACATTTCACGCTAACCGCTATCTGCCAAACGTTACAATTTATACCTTATAGTTCTTAACAGATCTTTGCGCCATTTAATATCTTTTTGTTTTTCAATACCCTTAGGCTTAAACCCGTCAATTACCCCGATTATCCCCCGGCCCTGGCTAGTTTCTGCAGTAATTACTTGTAAGGGATTGGCGGTTGCACAAAAAATCTGGCAAATCTCAGGCACATTTTTTAAAGCCTGCATTATATTGATCGGAAAAGCATTACGGATAAATAAAACAAAACTATGGCCAGCCCCAATTTTATAAGCTGTTTTTTCTGCGCACTTTTTCAACTCCTTATCATTGCCTTCTGAGCGTACCAGACAGGCACCACTGGCTTCGCAAAAACCTAAACCAAACTTTATACCCGGCACTGTCCCGACTAATGATTCATAAACATCTTCCACGGTTTTAATAAAATGACTTTGTCCGATAATTACATTAGCATTTTTAGGAATATTTATTAACGTATTATCAATTTCCATAAATCTGCTCCTTTGTTTTTGGGAATGTTAATTGTTAAATGTGCAATGTGTAATGTAAAATGTACTGCTACAATATGAAGTTAATAATTTCTAGTTTTAAATATTTATCTGGTAATCAAACAAAAAAAGCAGTAATCGGATAATTATGTGTAATTTTCTTTAATTTATGCATGAAGATGAAGACAGGACGTCGCAACGCCGTAAACCAGGCATGGTTTTTCGGCGGCGAAGTCTTCAGGCATAAATTATTAGAAAATGAACACAATTTTACAAAGTGCGTTTTTATTTGATTACCAGAAACAGCTGATCATTCTGTTCTCTCAATACCAAGTTACAATTGTACATATAAAAAACACAAAAACTATTTACCCTTTTCTTCTAAAAAAATTATAGCAAAAAAAAGGGAGACTGCAAATAAATCATTTTATCTGCAATCTCCCTCATAATTTATTAATCCCTATTACCTGTTATTTGTAACCAGCTACCTGTATCCTGTTAAGAAATAATTCCCTTGATTAAAAAGCAAGCTGCAAAAGCCACAATTGCGTACAATTCCGGGAACACAGCTAAAACCATTGTCTTGCCAAAAACATCAGCCCCGCTGGCAATAGCCGCAATACCATTAGCACAAACTTTACCCTGGTAAATTGCCGAAACTAAACCCGCTAAGCCCATAATCAGGCCTGAGCCGAACAAAGCTGCTCCCTGTATCATTGTAATTTCCGGGGTTAAAACATCTTGAAGTACAAAAAAAGCCGCAAACCCGTATAATCCTTGAGTCCCAGGCAACGCACTTAAGACCAGGTAAGTCGCAAATGATTCTTCTTTTCTTTTTAAAGCCCCAACTGTAGCTGAGCCCCCAATTGAAGTACCAATGGCACTGCCACAGCCGGATAATCCGACCATTAACCCTACCCCAATAAATCCTAAAATTAATGCTAAGCTCATGGAATTCTCCTTTCTATTTTTAATTAATTTACGCGTGCCTAAATTTATCAACCTTCTCGAAACGGGTTGTATGCTTTGCCACCGCCGGAAAAACCGGCATTTTTGTAAAACTCCACAAATGTCAAGCGCAGCGGATGCACAAAACTAGACAATACTCCCAAAGCAAAATTTATACTGTGCAAAACAATTAATAATACAAATGTTACAAAAAAACCAATTATCGGAATATCTTTACACTGCCATGCAATATTATTAAAAACCAGGCCGAGGATGGAACTTGAGATTCCTAAAGCAAAAAGCCGGATATAACTTAAAACATCCCCTAAAAAACCGGTTAAACCGCCATATAATTCCCAAAGCCCTTTCCCGATTCTCACCAAAATATTCGCTTTTAAATCATTAAAAAACAAAATTAATACCAACCCTGTTAATGCTGTCCATTGGGCCCATGGCAATGATGGTTTTTTACCTAAATACGCCAGGACCAAGGGTAAAACTCCGGTGAGCATAATCATCCAACCCCAGCTGGACACACTTACCCAAAATCCGAATTGACGCATTTTCCCCACTGCCTTTAAAAAAATCCCGAAAAATATCTGTACAACTCCGATCTTAAGCGATAAATAGAATAACTGATTAGAATCAAGCAAAACCATTTTCCGGAAAAAATTAATATGCACAAGTTCTACTCCGAATAAGTTACCGGTGATCAGACCGAATAAAAAAGTAGAAATGCCAAAAATCGACCCTAAAACTAAAAACGGCTGTTTTTCTGGTGCTACCTTTTTCCAGAATATTACACAGCCGAATAAAATGATTAACCCATAACCCGCATCAGATAAGCAAAAACCAAAAAATAATGTAAAAAACGGGGCAAAAAATGCGGTTAAATCTAACTCCGTATAATTCGGTAAAGAAAACAGTTTCGTGATTGGTTCAAACAAGCGTGAAAACCAATTATTAGTCAATAAAATCGGCACATTTTCATCTGCTGTCGGCTGTGAAAAATAATGATAAATACCCTTTTCTTCTAAAAAAGATTCTACCTTAGCCTTTAATTTCCGGGGAATCCAGCCGTTTACAATATACACTGTTTGCTCCACTGCACTGGGTAAATTATTACTGACGGATAAAAAACGCAATTCTGTTTCTTTTTTATTTCGATAATCTTCCACTGCTTTTCTGTACGTTAATATAACTTGCAGCTTTTTTTCTTTTTCTTTAATCTTTTTCCTTAAAGTGTTCAGGTTTTTTTTTAGTTCTTTTTTATCTAGGTCCGGATAAAAAAACTCATCACAACCAATTTCTATCTTTTCCCCTTTTTCAAATATAACAAAATAAACATAAATTTTATCACGTGATATTTCCTGCAAACAAATTTTCTGGTTATTTGCGCAATTAGTAAATTTTTTAATCGGCACAATAAAAAATCGGATGTCCACCCCATTATTTTTAAGTTTTTTAATGATTTGAATATCAAAATCTCCCCAAGGAGCAAGATTACTAATCTGGCGTTCGATTTTTTCCAGTTCACTGGAATTATCTGTTAAATCAGTTTTGATATTCTCAAAGCTCTGAACATATTCAAAAGCATTAGCTGTTGTCTGTTTTCCTGGGGGAAGCACTATATTCTTTTTGGCAGCAGCCAAAAAAGAATTACACTGCTGGATTTGCAATTCTAATGCTTTAGTGTTGTTATCCGCTTCTTCTTTTTTCTCAATAGATACATGAATCACTTCTAGTTTCTGCAAGGAAATAAGAAAATCATTTTTTTCTTTATGATAGATTAAAGCCGTGATTTTTTCCATGGGAGTAATCATGCTACGGCTACCTCCTCCATGCGTTTTTTAACAACTTTTTGTGAAGATTTAGACAAATTTTCTTCATCTTCTAAAAAACGCTTAATTTTACGAATCGACTCCTCAAAAAAAGGAATCTGTACTTTCTCATAAAGATTAACTTTTTGTGTAGTTTTTCGGCGCGCATATTCAACTTTGTCTAAAATTTTTGCTTCATTAATCCGTTCGGCTTTTAAGCGGATTATTTGTTTTAAAATTTCAATACCTTGATAAATCCAGGCAGGATAGGAAAACAAGTTCAGATCCGCAACATCAAAAATCACCGCATCGACAACATCAACGGTAATACTGGCGATTTTTTTAGGTTTAAAGTTTATTTTATCCAATTTTACTATGTCCGAAAATTCAACCCATAATCGGTCAATATTCGCATAAGAATTTATCACAGCTTCAATTTTTTTATCTAGTTCTATAATGTGTGTGCGGATTTTTTTAATCTCTGCCCGTAAGGCCGCTTCCTTACTTTTTAAAACCGGCAAAGCATTTTCCCTGATTTTTAAATCTTTATTGATTTGGATTAAATATGTTTTATTGTATTGAATTTTTGACATTTTTTATCATTCCGCGGCTTTTAGCCAAAACTCATTGATTAATTCTTCTTTAATTCCTACTTCTTCTTTTTTAAAGTATTTCGCAAACAATTTCCAGGAAATATCCAGCATTTTATCTATATCAATATTTACATCGATTGCTAAAAGCTCCTGAGCATACTCAAACGCAAAATCAAGGGTTCTCTTATCATAATCGGTTAAATCAAATCCGTTTTCCTGTTTAGTTTTAGCATAGGCTGCATCCGCATAAAGCCTGACGCCGGCATTCATAACCTGAGGATGGTCTTTACGGGTTCTTATGCCGATAACTAATTGCTTTAACCGGGAAAGGCTGCGGAAAGGATCAACAATAACACAAGATATATCCGTATTCCGTCTTAAAAACAATTGTCCTTCGGTAATATAACCTGTATTATCCGGAATCGCATGCGTAATATCTCCCCCGCTAAGCGTGGTTACGGCAATAATTGTGATTGAACCGGATTCAAATTGTGCGGCTTTTTCATAAATTTTTGCTAGATCACTGTAGAGCGACCCCGGCATACTATCTTTACTGGGAATTTGGTCCATACGATTAGATACAATACTTAAAGCATCGCAGAATAAAGTCATGTCTGTAAGCAAAACTAAAACTTTTTCTTTTTTCTCAACCGCAAAATATTCCGCAGCCGTAAGCACCATATCCGGAATTAAGAGACGTTCTACTGGAGGATCGTCATTTGTATTAATAAAACAAGTGATTTTTTCTAAAGCTCCTGCATCTTCAAAAATCCTGCGGTAATATAAATAATCATCATTCGAAAGACCCATGCCGCCTAAAATTATACGGTCCGCTCCGGCCCGCAAAGCAACATTCGCCATAACTTGATTAAACGGCTGATCCGGATCAGCAAAAAACGGAATTTTCTGGCCGGTTACTAAAGTATTATTTAAATCAATACCGGCAATTCCCGTACTAATCAATTCTGAAGGCTGTTTACGTCTGACCGGATTAACACTTGCACCGCCAATAGGAATTTTCTGGCCATCTAAATTTGGGCCTCCGTCAATCGGCTGTCCATAAGCATTAAAAAATCTGCCGGATAAATCCGGACCGACTCTTAAGGTCGGCGGCTCGCCCAGAAAAACTACGTCCACATTAGTACCAATACCCTGTGTCCCCGAAAAAACCTGCAGAGTAACTAAATCGCCTTGAATTTTTACTACCTGTGCCGGACGCCCGTCAATTAAAGCCATTTCTTCGTTAGAAATACCACTTGCCCTTAACGCACATGTTGCTTTTGTGATTTGCTCAATTTTTGTGTAAACAGTTGTGAATGCCGGTGCCTGGCGTGTCATGATTTTTTCTCCTTTTTTAAATGAGCGCATAACTTAAGGAGCAAAGCAACTTAAGTTATTTGCGCGAATTTATCCCGCAGCTTAAAAGCAAATTATCGCAAGGAAATTTACTTTTGTTTAAGCCAGGGGCAATGAGCACATTACTTAAGAAACAAAGTGATTTAAGTAATCGGTGCGAATTAAACCTCGCCATGTTTTCTGGCGGGCAAATTATTTAAGGTAATTTCTAGTATCAGGATAATTACCTTAGCAAACTATTGAATTTTTCTTTCCATCAGCGTACTTTGCAATTCATCTTCAAATTTTTTAAACTCCTCGGACTGAAATTCAGAGTAATTCATCTGCCTAATCAGATGAATAATTTTCTTAAAGTATAATGAAATGTCTCCAAAAGCTTCAAAATCAAATTCGGTCTGACAAATATTATGAATCAAATCAAACATATAGCGTTGTCTATCCATCGGAGTTGCTTTATCTACATTATCAAAAGCATCCTGCTGCAGGAAACAAAAATCCACAAGTTCTGATTTCCAGAACCTCTGGTGATATTCAACCGGGACGCTATCATCCCCTAAAATATTTATCTGGTCATAAGCTTCTTTGCCGCGCAGTAAAATATCTTTAATATATAAAACTTTTTCAACCCAGTGCGGTTCAAAATTCTGATGCATATACTCCTGTGCTTCTTTATATTCTAGATATTTGGAATAACTTTCCACTGTATCAATTGAGGGGTAGCGTTTACTATCCGCCCTTTTTTGTGAAAGCGCATAAAAACAACGGGCAACTTTTTTTGTAGATTCAGTTACCGGTTCTTTTAAATTACCACCGGCCGGGCTTACCGTACCAATAAAAGTAACCGATCCGGTTTTACCGTGATTAAGTTCTATGAGTCCAGCCCGAGAATAAAAATTAGCCACAATTGCAGTTAAATCCATGGGAAAAGCATCTGGCCCGGGAAGTTCTTCCATCCGGTTTGACATTTCTCTCAAGGCTTGAGCCCAGCGTGAAGTTGAATCAGCTAAAAGTAAAATTTTCAGACCCATCTGCCGGTAATATTCAGCAATGGTCATGGCTGTATAAACAGAAGCTTCCCGTGCTGCTACCGGCATATTCGAAGTATTACAAATTATTATTGTCCGCTCGATTAATTTACGGCCTGTATTCGGATCATCTAATTCTGGAAATTCTTTAAAAATCGCTACCACTTCATTGGCTCTTTCCCCACAAGCACAAACAATAACCATATCCACCTGGGCATTAGCCGCAATAATATGCTGTAAAACAGTCTTGCCGCAACCAAAAGGTCCAGGGATAAATCCCGTACCGCCTTCAACAATCGGATTAACTGTATCAATAAGCCGGACTCCAGTTTGCAATGGTTTATACGCCACCAGTTTGTGCGCATAAGCACGTATCGGAACTTTTATTGGCCAGCGCTGGGACATGAACACTTCTTGGAGCTGTCCTTCTGAATCCTTTAACACCGCGATTTTATCTTTAACAGTATAGTCTCCCTTTTCCGCCAGAGAATCAATATGCCAAACACCTTCCAGCATAAAAGGAACCATGATTTTATGTTTTATCCAATTCTCATTTACCTCACCCAGCCAATCACCGGCCTGTACACGATCTCCTTTTTTGGCTAAAGGGGAAAAACCCCATTTTTTCTCATAAGAAAAAGCTGTGGTTTTTTCCCCTCTTTTTAAAAACACACCGGTCATTGACTCTAAATCACCTTGCAATCCATCATATTTTTTAGATAAAAGCCCGGGCCCCAGTTCAACTTCCAGCATATGCTCGGTAAATTCCACAGGAGTTCCTGTTTTTAAACCGCGGGTGCTTTCAAAAACCTGGGCAAAAACCCGCTCGCCCTGGATTTTAATCACTTCGGCCTTTAACTGCACATTATCCAAACTAACATAGCATATTTCATTTTGACTTACCGGCCCATCAACTTTAATCGTAACCAGGTTCGAGACAACTCCGATAATTATTCCTTTTGTGGACATGATTCCTCCGAAAATTTTACACTTTTATTTTAATTATATAACGCTTCAACGTTAATTTGAGTTTTTGCCTGGAAAATTTCCCGGCCTTTTTTAACCTGTAAAGAAATCCAGCGCTCAACCAGCATCAATTTTACAAGATAACCTAAGAGGATATCAATTTTAAAATAACTAAACACATTAATATCTTCAATTTTCTGCCAGCGTAATAAATCTAAATATTTTTCAAAATAAACTAAATCTTTCTTTTCAAATGCTTCCATTAACCCGGGTAAATAATCAATTTCTTTACTCAGGCCAAAATCACCAGTTTTAGATGATTTTAAATAAGCTACAACCACATTTTCATTATTTAAATCTAAAGAATCATTATTTTCTAAATTAAATTTTCTTTGGTTTAAAGCTAAAACAATATTTTTTAATTCAAAATCAAATTTAAAATATTCCCGCATAAAATAATTATCATGCTTGAGCATTGTTTCATAAAAATATTTTTCTATTAAATTCTCTAAAAATCGGCGGGAAATCTTTTGACTTTCTTTTTGGGCAAATTCAAATTCTTGCAAGAATTTTTTGATATAGCCGGCATGTTCAAAATCCGGATTTTGCAGATTTTCTTTCCACTGGCTAAAAGTTAAATTTCCCGGGCTGGCAACCCGCGGTGTTTCCTGGCCCAAAAGCACATTTACAATATGGATATGATCATTAACCCTGAGAATATCTTTTACAAAATCATAGTGCCGGGGAGGCAGATTATCGTAAAGCTCCGTGACAAAATCGTTTACCCTGTAGGGTCCTTTATAATCATCAAGCTTTAATTGCGGCAATGATGAAACTAAATAATAATATTTATCTTCCATTAACATAACCAATTAGATTATTCGGGTGATTCTGATTTTTCTGATTTAAAGAGAAAATCCCGCATCCGGGGACGCAAAAAATATTGGATTAAGGCCTTAAAATCTTCCTCCGTAAAACCAATACGAAAACTCTCATCTTTAGGGCTGATCACAAACCCACTTTTAATTTTCTCATCAAACTCGATTTCCAGCCCTTTATTTAATTCTTGTTTGCCTTTTTTTAAGAAATGTTCCTGAATATCTTTCTGAACATTTTTAGAAAGTTTTAAATAAAAATCCTGGCCCCGCTGGCAGCCAGAGCCTACCCATTCTTTCATCACAACCTCAAGAATTTTCTTTAAGAAATCTTTATCATCAAAAATTCCTTTAACCGAGGAAGACGCCACTTTTACAGAAATTAATTCCGTAATTTTTTGTCTCAGAAGCGCCAAAGACTGGCCCGCAGCCATACGCATTTCTGATTCCACCCTATTTTTTAGTTCATCTGCTTCTTTTTTGGCTAAGTTAGTTATATCTTCTGCTTCTTGGCGGGCCGCACGCAGAATTTTCTTTTTTTCATCATTAGCTGCCTGAATAATTTTTTCCGCTTCCTGTTGGGCTTTACCTACGCCTTCATCATAAATTTGTTTTGTTAATTTTTCCAATTTATCTGTCATTTTCCACCTCTTATTTTAAAATTAAAACAATATAAGTGATTAAAATATAATTTATAATTTAATGTCATTATTTTACACAAAATACCTGAACACGCAAAGAAAACAGTATTTTATGTTTTTTAGTATTTATAACGGATAAACAACCCCTTTTTCAAATAACATTATAGAAAAAACCTGTTTTTTATTGTTTAAGGGATGCGGCTTTTAATCCTTATTTAAAAATTTTAAAAATTTAAAAACGTAAAAATTTTATCAATTTTTGAGATTTTAAATTAAAAATTCTTTTATGCGTTTAATCGTTCTGGATTTGCCGGTATTTTCTTCTATGTCAATCACTGCTCCTTGCAGCTGAACATTTTTATCCGCAACTTCAAAATGCGTGGGAGTATGGCTTAAAAAACGCATTAAAACCTGTTCAATTTTTCTGCCAATAACTGAATCAACGGATCCGGTCATGCCGATATCCGTAATATAAGCTGTATGCTCAGCTCCGGGCAAAATCCGTTCATCTGCAGTTTGCACATGTGTATGTGTGCCAAAAACAGCACTGACCTGTGCATTCAAATACCAGCCTAAAGCAATTTTTTCACTGGTTGCCTCAGCATGCATATCCACAAGAATAATATTTGTTTCTTGTTTTATTTTTCTGATAATTTCAGTCGCCCGATAAAAAGGACAGTCCAATGATTCCATAAATACCCGGCCAACCAGATTAATCACTCCGACCTTTTGATTATTTTTGGCTTTGAGGATTGTATATCCAGCTCCGGGAACTCCCTCTGGATAATTTGCCGGGCGGATTAACCTGTCTTGAAAATTAATCACATCTAATATTTCTTTTTTCTTAAAAATGTGGTCCCCGGAAGTAACTACATCAATATGAGAATTAAGCAGTTCATTTAAAATACGCGGTGTTAACCCTGAACCACCGGCTGCATTTTCTCCGTTAGCAATAACAAAATCAATATTTTCACGCGTCTGTAATTCAGGAATTATTTTTTTTACAGCTTCCCGTCCTGGTTCACCAACAATATCACCGATTATTAGTACCTTCATGGATCTGCCTTTTTTAGGAGTGAGAAAAAATTATTTTCCTCACTCTTCAACCTTCACCTTATACCCTATATTTACTTTGCGTATTCGACAACTCTCTTTTCCCGGATTACCGTAACCTTAACTTGTCCTGGATATTCAAGTTCGTTTTCAATTTTCTTAGTAATCTCTCTTGCCAGTACCGCAGATTCTGTATCACCCACTTTATCCGGATGCACAATAACCCTGATCTCCCGTCCGGCCTGAATTGCAAAAGCTTTGTCTACGCCTTTGAATGAATCGGCAATTCCTTCAAGTTTTTCCAAGCGTTTAATATAAATTTCTAATGTTTCCCGCCGTGCGCCTGGACGCGTTGCACTAATTGCATCTGCCGCCTGCACTAAAACACCATAAATTGAATTTGACTCAACCTCATCATGATGCGCAGCAATTGCATTGACTATTTCTTCGGTTTCTCCGTATTTCTTAGCCAAATCCGCACCAATACCCGCATGCGTACCTTCTAACTCATGGTCTACAGATTTTCCTAAATCATGTAATAAGCCGATACGTTTTGCTAAAATCGAATTTAGTTTTAGTTCTCCGGCTAATAAACCCATAATAAAGGCAACTTCTTTAGAATGTTGTAATACATTTTGCCCATAGCTGGTTCTATATTTTAAACGGCCGAGAAGTTTTACCACTTCCGGGTGTATTCTTTGTATCCCGACATCAAAAATTACGCGTTCCCCTTCTTCTTTAATACTCTGGGCCATTTCTTTTTTTACTTTTTCGACAACTTCTTCAATCCGGGCAGGATGAATTCGTCCGTTTGAGATTAACCGTTCCAGTGATAATCGGGCAATTTCCCGGCGAATCGGATCAAATCCGGAAAGAGTTACTGCCTCAGGCGTATCATCAATAATTACATCAATGCCGGTTGCAACTTCTAATGATTTAATATTTCTTCCTTCCCGGCCAATAATGCGTCCTTTCATATCATCACTCGGTAAACTCACCACACTAACGGTTGACTCAACGGTATGCTCTGCCGCACACCTTTGAATTGCCAGACTAATTAAATGTTTAGCTTTTTTATCTGCAGTTTCCCTAGCTTCATCTTCAATTTTTTTAATCATCATATTTGCCTCAAAACGAACTTCATCCTCCATATGCTTAAGTAAAATCTTCTTTGCTTCTTCACTGCTTAAACCGGAAACCTTTTGCAACCGTTCTTTTTCTTCTAAGATCAGCCTATTCAATTCATTCGACTTAATCTCATTCTGCTGTTCCTTATCTATAAGAATTTTTGACTTATTGCTTAAATCCCGCTCTTTTTTTTCCAGCAAATCAACTTTTCTGTCTAAATTTTCTTCGCGCCCGATTAAACGGCGTTCCAAGGCTAATAATTCCTGGCGCCTATTTTTCGACTCTTTTTCAAATTCGATTCTTGTTTTATAAAGCAAATCTTTTGCTTCTAAAGCTGCTTCTTTTTTCTTAGCTTGAGAAACACGTTCTGCTTCTTCTAAAATCACTTTTGCCTTTTGTTCTGCGCTGTGTATTTTTTTCTTAGCTCTTAAAACACGGAAGGCATATCCCAGAATAAAGGCAATAACCCCGCAAGAAACGCCAATCATTATATTTATTGAATTTAAATTTAAAATATTCATCTGACCCTACACCTCCTTAAGTTGTATAACCTAAGCGTAAATTAAAGTTATTAAAATTGAACTTGAATTATTCGATAGCAAATGAAAGAAAAAGTGATGATTAATCAGGCAAAGATTAGCTTAGTGAGTGGAACATCATGGGATAAGACAGCTAAACGTTTAACGATTTGAAATTTAAACGCCAGCCCAAACATTGTCACATTTCTTTTACTAAATTTCTTTAAGAATCTATCAAAATAGCCTCCCCCGCGGCCTAGACGATTGCCCTGTCGGTCAAAAGCTATTCCCGGAACAATAATTAAATCAATAGTTTTTAGTAATACCTTTTTCATAAATTGTTTTTTTGGCTGATAGATTCCATAAGGACCCCGGCTTAATTCTTTATTAAATCCTTTTAACTGGCAGGGGATAATCTTTTTTTCTTTAACCAATGTTACTGGAACAACTATCTTTTTTCCCATTTTAAGCGCATCTTTAATCATTGCTGCTGTGTCTACTTCATCTTTTTTTGCTATATAAAACATTATTGTATCTGCTTGTAAAAACTGAGGTTGTAAAAATAACTGCTTTTTAATTTTTAAACTTCTCTTTTGTCTTAACTCCTCTCTTTGCTTTTTTAATTTCTCGAGTATTTTCAGTCTGATTTGCTGTTTTTCCATTAAAATCTTTACCTTTAAAATTGTACCTTAAACCAAAATAAATGTCAAGAAATGCAAATTTAAGCCTTTCTAGACCCACGAATTTGAAATAACCAGCCAATTTTTGTGTATTTTAAGAGAAAACACAGACAAATTGTAAAAATCAGCCAAAATATATTCAACGCTCCCATATTTTGAAAATAATTCAGGATTAATTTTATTCCGATAACCCCAAAAATTGCCTTTTTTGTCCAAATTTCCTGTTTTTTAAAATTAATGATCACAAAAAACTGCACAATTCCTAAACAAATTGTAATAATATGAAAAATAAAAGGAGTTAAAAATGCACTGGAACGAATAAAAATAAAACCCATAACCCCATGATATATTGTCATTCCCGCATTAAAAAACATACTGCCAAAGATTAAATTCAGATAAAAATCAGATTTTTTTTTTAGGCCAGTGATCTAGTCCGGTTTGAATTTCATTCATTTTTTAATTTTTCCTCATTTTAGCTCATGGTTGCTTTGAAAATTATTATAACACAAAAAATTGGAAGAGAAAGTTTTTATTGTTTATATTGAAGTATTGATTATTGCGGGAAGGATTAATCCCTTCGGTGATATTTTATTAAATTTCAGGAGAAAACTCTCATCAACATATAAATCTTTTGTTGTTTGATTAGCCTTTAAAATACTCAGCCAGCCTTGTGCAAATAGGGAAAGACTCTCCTGCTCTGAAATTCCTTTGTATTTACCTTTTGCATTTAAAACCGCAAAAATAGTGCTTAATTTAGCCTGATTAAAGTATTTTTTAATAATCAATAAAATATCCTGCCATTTTCTCTCATTCCAACTATCTATTGTTAACTCTGATACAATTTTAGTATTTTTTTCTAATTCGCTAAGTAAATAGTTTTTATTTATGTTTTTTAAATTATTACGATTTTGATAAAACATATTAAAGGTTTTACGCAATTGGTCTAATAATATTTTTTCAGATTGCCTTTGCTGAATCATTGCTTTTAAATTTTGGGAGTCCTCTCCCTTGGCATTTAAAAACTTTTTTATTATTGCTGCTAAACTATTTTGATTTTTTAAAATCGGCTTTAGGCCGAATTGCTGCTGGCTAAAATCCATATTCTCAAACATTGTAAGAATTTCTAAATCCGCTAAAACCTTTGCTTCATCAATATCTTCCTGCGTTAAAATCTCAGTCAAATAGTCTAAACAAAGATTGGGATAAATATACGCCAGTAAAAAATCATAAATACCGGAGATACGGGCTTTTTTATTCGTAATCAAAGGGCTATGTTTGGCTTTTTCAACATACTCAATATAAACATCTTTGATTAGTTTTGCCTGAGATGTTTGTTCCTGCTCAAGTACAAGCAAATCATCTTTTCCTATAATCCAACGCACAGGTATTTCTATTTTACTTAAGCGCTTCCGGTTATCTACTTTTTTTAGTGCTTTCAATCTCAATGTTATTTCCCGTAAAGTTGTTTGATTAAAATTTTCCATGTAATCAATTATGGCAATTTTAAAATCCGGGTTGATCAGGGCCATAGCCACAAATGTATTAATTACCTGTCTGAGAAAGGTATACCGATAACTAAAAATTACAGCTGTATTAATTATTTTCCTGATACTCCCTTTTTTTTCTGAACCTAATAGATCCAATATATTTATAACATGCTCATAAACATTTTCAGCATTTTTTTTATTTCTAACTTTTAAAAAACTGCGGAACGGATTTAAAAAAGTTGTGGAAATGAAAACTGCCCCTTTTACAAAATTTTGCACGGTGATTTTAATTGTTAATTGCGGCAAATTACTTAGTTCTATACCTCCTTTACTAAATCCAAAAGCAACAATATTTTTTAAATGCAGTTTTTTTGCAACTGCCTTTAAATCTCTTATCGAATTATTAATATCCGGATCATCATTATCATCCTGGCTTGGGCCTGATTTTCCATGACCACGCGCATCCATGGTTACAATTTTTGCCCAATCTTCAAACCAGCTTAAGGTTGTACGCCAAATAGTTGAATTCTGTGAAATACCGTGCAAGAAAAATAAAGTTAACGCACTTTTTTTATTCCCGCCGTAAATATAATGAATGCGGGTTCCATCTTGTGATATTACATTATCAGATTCTATATCTAAAAACTTATGAATATCTGTTTTCATTTCCTTGGGGGTTGTTTTACTAATACTGCTTTGGGCTAATCCAATTTTTTCTAAAAAATCATTTACTACATCGATAACAAACTTATCAATAATTTCTTTTTGAAATTTCTGGGTAAAAGTCAATCTCTGATGTTTTTTTACTAATTTTAATAATGCTCTTACCTGTTTATCTTTTTTTGCCAGTTTTTCCAAAGTTTTAATAATTATTTTTTTTGATTTGAATTTAATCTTTGAAAATATAAGAGTGTCCTCCCCATTGATTGAGATTTAGTATGAAAAAACAATATATTTACTGTATAAACATAGCAAAATAACTTAAATTCATTATCTATCTTTTTATTGCCAAATAATTGTTCAGACCAGATTACTGTTCCATCCGGCAGAATACGGGGTAAAATCTGATGGATCGGTTCTTTTACATTATATATATTTATATTTTTTAATAAACGCATACCCGAAAGAGTAATGAATTTTTTCTCGGTAAAATTATTTAAAACAATTTCAAAAGATTTTTCTCTTTTAATAAATTCTTCTCTTAGCTTAAAAAATAATTGCTCAAAATACTTGCCTTTTTCAATGTTACCTTTCTGAGTTTTATATTTATCCTTTTCTCCTTTGGAAGATAATTGATATGCAGGTTTTAAATAATGGGCTTTTTCATAAAGCTCAAATAACTCCTGAGGGTTAGCATGAGCGTATTGCTGATTACTAAAATTAGCAGAAATTGTCTTAAATCCGGATTTAAAGATATTAATGTTTATGGTTATCTGGGGGGATAAAAATGATTTATTTTCTTGCGCATGAATAAAATTTAAATTAACCGCAAAAACAATATTTTGTGTTAAAAATATTGAACTTAAAATTATTGTAATATAAAAGACAGTTTTTCGATAAATAAGCTTAGACATATTTAGTAGTCAGCATTTAGACTTCTGTGTTTTTAGTAGTTAAAACAGATGTAAAAGTATACCATACCACAGAGTTTTATGCAAACGAAACTAAATTTGTATCTTCTTTATTTGCAAATAGTTACAAACTAAAATATGTCTTAAAAATAAAAATTTAACAAACGAAAGAAAATTAGGCCAGCATTCCTTTTATCGGCTGGAAACTTCTACGGTGGATTGGACAAGGGCCATGCTCAAAAATTGCCTGGGTATGAGCTTTTGTACCATAGCCTTTATGCTGAGCAAACCCGTACTCTGGATATATTTTATCAAATTCCCGCATTAAAGAATCCCGCACAACCTTAGCAATAATGGAAGCACAGGCAATAGAAATACTTTTAGCATCACCGTTGATAATGCCACTACAAGGATAATTTAAATTCGGAGTGTGTGGGCCATCAATCAATACCCAATCAGGTTTTGGTTCTAGTTGATCGACTGCCTGCTGCATTGCTTTTAAAGTAGCCTGGAGAATATTTAAGGTATCAATTTCTTTTTCATCAACTATCGAATAAGCAAACTGAGAATTTTCCGTGATTTCCTGGTAGGCTTTTTCTCTCTGTAAAGAGGTTAATATTTTAGAATCAGCAATTTTTTCTTTAAATAAATAGTTTGGTGTAACGATTACAGCCGCAGCCACAACCGGCCCAGCCAATGGCCCCCGGCCTGCTTCATCAACACCCGCAATATTTTTTACACCGCGGGCAAAAAGGTCTTTTTCTAACTGCCACATTTTATGATGACCTTCAGCGTTTAAGATTCCAGTTCCTTTTTTTCGGTAATTTTGGTTGCTTTTTTACCTTTGCGGCCTCTTAAATAATACAATTTTGCCCGGCGCACTTTACCTTTTCTTACTACTTCCACCTTATCGATTATCGGAGATTGAACCGGGAAAACCCGTTCTACTCCTTCTCCGTAAGAAATACGTCGGACTGTAAATGTTTTGCTTGCGCCAGAACCTTTTTTATTAATCACAATACCTTCAAATGACTGGATACGCACTTTACCCTCTTCTTCCGGAATTTTTACATATACTTTTACCGTATCTCCGGGACTAAATTCAGCTATTTTTTTGTTTTCGTTTACTTCTTTTTTCTGTGTATTAGACACTTTCTCTTCCTCCTTCATGTATGTAAATTATAGGCCTTTAGGCCGTCTACGAATTAAGTCTCGCCACTGTCCACTTCTCTGAGTTTACTTGGCGGACGAATTAAGTCTCGCCACTGTCCACTTCTCTGAGCTTACTTGGCGGACGAATTAAGTCTCGCCACTGTCCACTTCTCTGAGCTTACTTGGCGGACGAATTAAGTCTCGCCACTGTCTACTTCTCTGAGTTTACTTGGCGGACGAATTCATTGTTAATTATTCTAAAAGGTCTTTTCTTCTTAATCTGGTTCTTTTCAGGGATTGCTGTTTACGCCACTTTTCTATTTTCTTATGGTCACCGGAAATAATAATTTCCGGAACTCTTAAATTTCGGTAAACTTGAGGTCTGGTATACTGCGGGTATTCTAGTAAATTATTTGAGAAAGATTCTTCCGCTAATGAATCTTTCTCACCTAAAACCCCCGGAATAAGTCTGGTCACGGAATCTATAATCACCATTGCCGGGATTTCACCGCAAGTTAAAATATAATCCCCAATAGAAATTTCTTCGTCACAAAGTGTTCTAATCCGCTCATCAAAACCTTCGTAGTGGCCGCAAATTAGCAGTAAATGTTTATATTTTAAAAGTTGTTTTGCTTTTTTCTGATGAAATTTTTGTCCCTGAGGCGTAAGCAAAACCACATGTGTTTTCTGTTTACAAAGATCATCGCAGGCCTCATATACAGGCTCTGGTTTTATGATCATTCCCGGACCGCCGCCAAATGGTTTATCATCAACTGTTTTACGTTTATCATGCGTCCAGTGACGCAAATTAAAAATATTGATTTTTACTTTTTTCTTTTCTTGAGCCCTTTTTAAAATTGACTCTTTTAAAATCCCATTAAACATCTCTGGGAATAATGTTAAAATATCAATTTGCATAAGCGTATTCTATACTTTTAACGGCTTTTTATTCTAACTTTTTCTTTTTTAGTTTCTACGGCTTGATCCCTATAGCTTTTATCCAGCTTTTCCAACCGTCTTAAGGCATGTTTGCCTTCTTTTGTTTCGGGAAAATTCTCCGCAATTTTTTTGTAATAAAAAACTGCTGTTTGCTTATCTTCTGTGTCATCCGCTAAAGCAGCGGCTTCATTCCAGGAATTTAAATAATATTTCTCTTCACTTGTTAACGCCGGCATTACTTCTGATAACTCTATCTCTTCTTTATCTTTAGATAAAAAATTTTCAAATGTTTTACATCCCGAAACAGATAAATTGACCACGAGCAATAAAACAATAATGATTGATTGAAACATCATTAGTTCCCCTTTTTTACTTTTAATGGAATTTTTTTATTTTTAAAAATACTTTTTACAGTTGCTGACGGCTTTGCTCCCACACTTAGCCAATGCAAAACTCTTTCTTCTTTTATTTCCACTAAAGCCGGTTTTTTTGACGGATCATAAAGCCCAACTTGTTCGATAAAACGGCCCTCACGAGGTCGATATTGTTCAATAACAACAATTTTATGATGCGGTTTTCTTTTCGAACCCATTCTTGACAAACGAATAACTACTGCCACTTTCTCACCTCCTTTAAATGAGCAGATAATTTACGCTTTGCGTAAATTTTAGGCCTTTAGGCCGTCTGCGAATTTATCCCGAAGCTTACCCTGAGAAATGCGTTGCATTTCCAGGACTTAGTCCCTGAAATTGTTCTTACAATTTCTAGGGGTGCGGAAAATTTCAAAGAAATTTTCAAATGTTTAAGCTTTGGGGAAATAAACTTATTTCTAAGCTATCTCTTAAATCATTATTTCAAAAATTTTCCCTTATTCCTTTACCCTCTTTATTTTTGCCCCTACTTTTTCTAATTTTTCTTCTATTTTTTCATATCCTCGGTCAAGGTGGTAAATTCTAGAAATTTCAGTTTTTCCCCGTGCTACAAGCCCGGCTAAAACTAAAGCTGCCGATGCTCTTAAATCTGAAGCCATGACTGGTGCCCCGCTAAGTTTTTTAACTCCCTTAACAATTGCACTAGCTCCTTCTAAAAATATTTCTGCGCCCATTCGATTAAGCTCACTCACGTGCATAAATCGATCCGGAAAAATTTTTTCAGTTAAAACACTAATCCCGTCACTAATACAGGATAATGCCATCATTTGCGCCTGCATATCCGTAGCAAATCCCGGATAAGGCAAAGTTGTAATATCTACTGGTTTTAAAGAACTTCTTCTTTTTACAATAATATTATTGTTTTGCTCTTTAATTTTTATGCCAACTTGAGCTAACTTATCCACAAGTGCGGATAAATGAGCTAAATTAGCTTTTTTAATGATTAATTCTCCCCCGGTAATTGCGGCTGCCAGAATATGTGTACCGGTTTCAATCCGGTCCGGAATAATTGAATAACTAGTCCCATTTAAATGCTTTACTCCTTCTATTTCAATAAGCGGCGTTCCCTGGCCTTTTATTTTAGCTCCCATTTTCACTAAAAAATCAGCCAGGTCAACTATTTCTGGCTCACAAGCTGCATTTTCAATCAGTGTCTGGCCTCTGGCTAAAACCGCACTCATTAATACATTGGAAGTTGCTAAAACACTGGAACCATACGCTCCGCCTAAAAATACATTAGCACCTCTTAATTTCTTGGCTTCTGCAACAATATACCCATGTTCTATTTTTATCTTAGCGCCTAATGTACGTAATCCTTTCAAATGTAAATCAACCGGCCGCTGTCCAATTATACATCCTCCAGGCATAGATACCCGGGCTTGCTTGTGCCGGGCCAAAAGAGGACCTAAAACACAAATCGAAGCCCGCATTGTACTCACTAATTTATAGTCTGCAATAAACTGTTTGCATTTTTTCGGCTCCACAATAACTTTATTGCCATCCATCTGTGTTTTTGCACCTAAGGCACGCAAAATTTTAAGCATTGTCAAGACATCGCGTAAAACCGGCACATTTTTAATCACACATTTTTCTTCTGTCAATAAAGTAGCCGCTAAAATCGGCAGGGCAGCATTTTTTGCCCCGCTGATTTCAATTTCTCCTTTTAAAGGAACTCCTCCTTCAATAATAATCTTATCCATTAACCCGCCTCGCAATTACAAAACGAAAAATGCCATTTAAATCTGCAAAAAATTCGGGAGTTTCAAAAAAATTACTGTTAATAATCAATTTTTCAATTTGTTCTTTCTGATTATCTCCAAATTCAAAAGCAATAAATCCTCTTTTAGCTAAATAAGCCTTTACTCCGGAGATGATTCTATTATAAAAATCTATGCCTAAAATACCTCCATCCAGTGCATTCTGCGGTTCAAAACACACCTCTACCGGCGCCTTTTCTAAATCATAAGTTGCAAGATAAGGAGGATTAGCAACAATTAAGTCAAACTTATCTTGAGTCTGATTTAGGGGTGATAATGCCCGGAATAAATCTCCCTGGATAAAGGTGATTTTATCCCTAACCCCATGGATTTGAGCATTTTTACGCGCTAATTCCAATGCTTTAGAATTAATATCTGAACTTGTAATTTTACAATATTGCAGACTTTTTGTCAATGCAACAGAAATATTCCCGCTGCCTGTACAAAATTCCAGGATTTTAGCTTTTCCCGGGAATTCTTGTCGAATCAAGCTCACCAGCCTGAGAACCAAAACTTCTGTTTCTGGCCGCGGGATAAAAACCCCTGCTTCCACTTGAAATTTTAAACCAAAGAAATAAGTCTGGCCAATTATGTACTGTAAAGGAATACCGGTTAAGCGTTGTTTTAAAAATATCTTAAATTTATTTAAAATTGAATCGGAAATCTCTTGATTTAGATTAAGGTATAATTGCAGGCGGCTGCAATTCAGAAGAAAAGCTAATAAAATTTCCACTTCGCAACGTGAGGATAAATTATTACTTTTCCTCAATAAATCATCACCAAATTTAATTGCTTCAGATATTGTATTTTTCGGTTCTGTTTTTATCATTTTCTATTTATTTTTCTCTGTTCTTAAGCCCTTCCATTGGTAATTTTCTCCCCATTGCCTAAACCCGTTTTCCGCTGCTTTTTCTGTGTGTTCTGAATTATAATTTTTTGGGTTCTTTAAATCCTGGGATTTTGGATTATTTTTTAAATTTAAATTACTTAAATTAAAAAAATCTTCAATAAGAAACATTATGTTTTTAAAAAAATTGGCTGCTTCTTTATTGCTGAATTGCCCGGAGTTTTCCAGATTAAAAAGATCAAACCCTTTATCAGATAATTTATTTTTTGAATCTTTACTGTTTACCTGCTTAATCTCCGGAATATTTTTTAACGGCATCTTACTTTCACAAACAACGTTATCATTTTTTTGAGCAACTGAAAGTTCCTGGCTTGAAGAAAAAGAATTCTCTGCAGAAAAAATCGAAAAACTACTCACGAGGAATGGGATAACTAGTATTTTACTAAAGTTCATAAATTTCCTGTTCTGGTCAAAAAAATAATATTATAATAAAAAATTGCACAGCTTGCAGTGCAACTAAATAAAAATCCTAATTCCTCAAGCTAAAACCTAAATAATAAAACCTTAATTATATTTATTTTAGTTTTAACTGCTTTTCGGCTTGCATTAATCCAAAAATTAATTCCTCTAAATCACCTTCAAGAATCTGTTCAATTTTATATAAAGTCAACCCAATCCGATGGTCAGTTACTCTTCTATCCGGAAAATTATAAGTTCTGATTTTCTCACTTCGGTCTCCGGATCCGATCTGCATCCTTCTTTGATTGGAAATTTTCGATTCTTGTTCGGTTATCGCATGATCTAATAAACGCGCTCTTAATACCTTTAATGCCTTCGCCCGATTCTTTATTTGCGAACGCTCGTCTTGACATGTAACTACAATACCTGTAGGTAAATGCGTCATCCGTACTGCTGAATCTGTTGTATTTACACTTTGTCCACCCGCTCCGGTTGACCTGTAAACATCAACTTTTAAATCATTCGGATTAATTTGAATATCCATTTCTTCTGCTTCCGGTAAAACTGCAACACTTACCGCAGAAGTATGAATACGGCCAGAAGCTTCTGTCCGCGGAACTCTTTGTACCCGATGAATTCCACTCTCAAATTTAAATTTTTTATAAACCCTATTTCCTTCAACCGAGAAGATAACTTCTTTTAATCCGCCCAAAGCCGTGGGGCTAGAAGCAATCACATCAACCTTAAACCCGCACTTGTCTGCATAATGACTATACATGCGGTAAAGATCCGTAACAAAAAGAGCTGCTTCTTCTCCTCCTGTACCAGCCCGAATCTCCATTATTATATTTTTTTCTGCTTGAGGATCTGCTTCGATAAGGAATTCTTCCAGTTCAGTATAAAGCTGATTAAAGGCAGTTTTAAGACTGTTTAGTTCTTCTAAAACTAATTCTAAAAAATCTGGTTCATCTTTTCCCGCTTTGAGTATCAATTCCAAGCGGTTTATTTCATTATTTGTTCTTTCAAATTCTCTGAATTTATTAATCCGCTGCGCGAGATTAGCCCGTTCTTTAGCAAATTTTTTGTATTCGGAAACATTCTTAATTACTTCCGGATCACTCATCCGGTTTTCCAAAAATTGGAAACGGTCATTAAATTCTTTAAATTTTTTTAAAATAAACTCTTTATTTTGCATATCTTTTCTTGAAGCGTTCTACGCGGCCGGCTGTATCTACTAACTTCTGTTTTCCCGTATAAAAAGGATGACAGCTACTGCAAATTTCAACACGGATATTTTCTTTTGTACTGCTAACCTGTATCACTTCTCCACAAGCACAGGTTATTGTTGTTTGTTTATATTGTGGATGTATTTTGTTTTTCATTCTTCCCTCCGATTATAAGTTTATATTTTACAAAATGTTATATAGATTAACTGCCTATTTATATTTTATTAACATAAATAGAAAAGTTTAAGAAAATAATTATACAGTAAAAATTATAAAATTCAACACAAATTTCTAAATTAATTCTCAGTTAGCCATTTTTGGCTAATGTTAATAAAAATTCCGCATTAGTTGAAACTTTAGAAAGCTTCCCGGTTAAAAGTTCCATAGCTTCGACACTGCTTAATTCATTAAGAGCTTTACGTAATATCCAAATTAATTTTAATTCATCATTATTAACCAGTAATTCTTCTTTGCGGGTGTTAGAACGTTTAATATCAATTGCCGGATAAATTCTTCTTTGGAATAAATTACGATCAAGCTGTAACTCCATATTCCCGGTTCCTTTAAATTCTTCAAAAATTACTTCGTCCATGCGTGATCCGGTTTCTACCAAGGCTGTGGCTAAAATAGTCAAGGATCCGCCTTCTTCGACATTCCGGGCTGCACCAAAAAACCGCTTTGGTTTTTGTAACGCCGTTGAATCTACACCACCAGAGAGAATCTTTCCTGAATGAGGGACAACAGTATTATGAGCCCGGGCTAAACGGGTAATACTGTCCAGCAGAATCACTACATCCCGGCCGCATTCAACCAGTCGTTTAGCTTTTTCCAAAACAATTTCCGCAACCTGAACATGACGCTCCGGGGGCTCATCAAAAGTACTACTAATTACTTCGCCCTTGACAGAACGCTGCATATCGGTAACTTCTTCTGGCCGTTCATCAATTAAAAGTACAATTAAAATCACATCTTCATTATTAGTCGTTATGCTATTGGCAATTTTTTGTAAAAGCACTGTCTTACCGCTATAAGGAGGCGCTACGATCAATCCTCTTTGGCCTTTCCCTATCGGGGTTAAAAGATCCATTATCCGGGTTGAGACTTCCTCTGATGTCGTCTCCAAAATAAAACGATCTTCCGGATATAACGGAGTTAAGTTATCAAATAATATTTTTTCTTTTGCCTTTTCTGGCGCTTCAAAATTAACCGCTTCCACCTTAAGTAAAGCAAAATAACGCTCTCCTTCTTTGGGGGGACGAATTTGCCCGCTTACCGTATCTCCGGTTTTTAAATCGAATTTTCTGATTTGGCTAGGGGATATATAAATATCATCCGGACAAGGCAAATAATTGTAATTCGGACTGCGCAAAAACCCGAATCCATCCGGTAAAACCTCTAAAATCCCCTCGCCAAACATATTTCCGGCTTTTTCTGCCTGAGCCTGGAGGATTTTAAATATTAAATCTTGTTTTCTCACACCGCTAATCCCAGTTACTTTTAAATCCTTGGCTGTTTTAATCAGGCTTGAGCCGCTCATTTTCTTTAATTCTCCGATATCCATATTTCCTTCACTTTGCACAATATCCCGGTTCGCATAATTAGTCGGCCGGGGCTTATAATTCTTAATCCCTTGCTGCGACCTATTGTTATTGTTGTTATTATTATTGCTATTATTCCATTGTTTAATCTGTTTACTTTTTTCCGGCTTTGGTTTCATACGTTTCTCCTTTTTTAAATCATAAGTTATTAAGCATAATTTCTTGCCAAATTTTTTTTACTTGCCGCTCTGTATATTTTAAAGTCTTACGATTATCTACAACATAATCTGCATACTTAATTTTTTCCGGGTTAGCCATTTGAAACTGCATTCTTTCTTTTACTTGTGAGGGAGACATTGTTCTGAATTTATGGGCTCTTTTATACTGTTGTTGTTTTGTCGCCTTGACCACAATAATCTTATTCATTCCTAGATACAACCCTGATTCAATTAATAATACGGCATCGACAACAATCACTTTTTTTGTTTTACTATTTTTATAAAGTGTAATTTTTTGTTTTAAATATTCAAAAACCCAAGGATGAATTATCCGGCATAACTGTTCTTGTTTATCTTTATTAATAAAAGCAATTTTAGCGAGTTTTTTTCGATTAATCGATCCATCAGAATTTAAAATTTCCTTGCCAAATTGGTCCAAAACCAATTTGTAACACTCACTATTTTTAAAAAGAGCCTGGTGCGCAATTCTATCGGCATCATAAACAATTGCCCCCAATTTCTTGAACATCTTCAAAACAACACTTTTTCCACTAGCAATACCGCCAGTTAACCCGACAATTAAAATATTTTTCATTTTTTAACTAACTTTTTATATAAAGATTGGTATTCTTTGGCGGATTCATCCCAAGAAAACTTACACTCCATTGCTCTCTTTATTAAATCCCCCCAAACTGATTTATTATTATATACACATAATGCACGCTTTAAACATTCCAATAACGCTCCTGATTCATAGCGGGAAAAAACAAAACCATTGCCTTGATTTGTAAAAGGATTAAAATCATTTATGGTATCTGCCAAACCGCCTGTTTTACGGACTAAAGGAATTGTACCAAAATTTAAACTGATCAATTGCCCCAAACCGCATGGCTCATAAAAAGAAGGCATGAGAAATATATCACTGCCCGCATAAATCTTGTAGGCTAACACCGCATCAAAAGTTAAATGAATTGAAGTATTTTTATATTTTTTACTAATATTATCAAATAAAACATGATAGCGGGAATCGCCAGTGCCTAAAAGAATAAATTGAACCGGCATTTGAACTATTTCATCAATTACATTAGCTAGAATATCTAAACCTTTTTGATCCGCCAATCTCGTAATAATTCCGATTAAAGGAATCTCTTTATCCGTTTTTAAGCCGCCTAATTTCTGCAAATCAATTTTATTTTCATACTTACCTTCGATATCATCCACTCCGTAATTACGCACCAGAGATTTATTTTTACAGGGATTCCACTCTTCATAATTTATGCCGTTTAAAATCCCCTGGATATCTTTTTTCCTCGTTTTTAATACTCCTTCCAGTCCGCAGCCGAATTCTGCGGTTTGAATTTCTTGGGCATAAGTCGAACTAACTGTTGTAATTTTATCAGAAAATATCAAGCCGGCTTTTAAAAGATTTATTTTGCCGTAAAATTCCAGACCTCCGACAGAAAACAACTCTTTCGGCAATCCGGTCTTTTCCATTTCCTCTCTCCAAAAAAGCCCTTGATAACCTAAATTATGTATTGTAAAAACAGTCTTTATCTTTTTATAAAATGGATCTTTTTTTAACAATGTTTTTAAGTAAACCGGAATTAATCCCGTTTGCCAGTCATTACAATGAATAATGTCCGGTTTAAATTTTGTTTTTTTAATCAGTTGCAGTACCGCTTGGCAATAATAACTAAATCTGTCGAGGTTATCCGGGTAATCAACCCCGTTATCCTGGTACAAGCCATCCCGATCAAAATATTCCTTATGCCCAATAAAAAATATATCCAGATTTTTGCCAAGTTCCTTATAATAAATATTTTTTCCCCTTTCAACCAAATTAAATTTTTTAATATCTACTTTAATTTTACGGTAATAAGGCATAATAATCTGCACTTTAATTCCCAGTACCGCCAGAGCCATTGGCAAAGTGCCGGCAACATCCGCTAATCCCCCGGTTTTAGCAAAAGGAACCACCTCAGAACTGCAAAATAATAATTTCATTTTTTTTTATTCCCCTAGTTTTATTTTAAATCTTTCCAGTTTTTACCTGCGTTTAAAATCACCTTTATCGGCACATCTAATTTAATGACATTTTCCATCCGTGTTTTTACGATTTGTTTCACTATCTCTAATTCTTTATGCGAAACTTCAAAAACTAATTCATCATGTACCTGTAAAAGCATTGCTGCCTTTAATTTTTCCCGCTTAAAAATATCATAAATATCAACCATAGCCACTTTTATTAAATCCGCGGCTGTACCCTGAATCGGTGTATTCATCGCTGTACGTTCGGCAAAACTTCGTTGCATTGCATCTTTGGCATGAATTTGCGGAATATATCTGCGCCGGTTGAGCAATGTTGTAACGTATCCTTTAGTTTTAGCTTCCTGGATTTGTTGGTTTAAGTAAACTTTAATTTGCGGATAGCGTTTAAAGTATTCTTTAATGAATTTTTTTGCCTCATTATGCGTTACTCCGATATCCCGCGCTAAACCATACGCTCCCATTCCATAAATTATGCCAAAGTTAACACGTTTGGCTAAATTACGCATTTTTTCAGTCACTTGCTCTGGTTCAATTTCAAAGATTAAAGAAGCGGTAAACAAATGGATATCTCGATCCTGTTTAAATGCATTAGTTAAACGCTTATCTTTGGATAAATGCGCTAAAACTCTTAATTCAATCTGTGAATAATCAGCGGCAATAAACCAATTATCCGGAGCTGAACAAATAAATGCTTCTCTGATTCTTCTGCCGGTTGGAGTTCTGATCGGAATATTTTGTAAATTCGGAGCACTTGAACTTAACCTGCCGGTTGCGGTAACTGCCTGGTTAAATGTTGTATAGATTCGATTTGTTTTTGGATCAATCAACTCTAACAATCCCAGGATATAAGTTGATTTTAATTTTGCTAATTCTCTATATTCTAGAACCATCGCCGGTAAAACATGTTCGGCAGATAGGCGCAACAGTACCTCCACATTAGTGGAAGGGCCACTCTTGCCTTTTTTAATTACTGATAATTTCAGCTTCTCAAAAAGAATCTCCGCTAATTGTTTGGGCGAATTAATATTAAATTCACATCCGCTGGATTTATAAATTTCTTTGGTTAACGTATCTAATCTTTCTTGTACTTCCTGATCAATATCCGCCAGCACTTTTTTATCTACACAGATGCCCGAAATCTCCATCGAAGCTAAAACTTCCACTAAAGGCATTTCCACTTTGTTAAATAAATCCGCTAAATCTTTTGCTGCAAATTCTTTCTCAATTACCCGCATTAGTTCTAGTTGAGTTGCACTTTGAGTGCGGGGATTTATATTCGTACCTAAATAGGTACCCGTAATATCCGCAATGACTCTAATCCCTGCGCCAGGCTCAAGCAAATAAGCCGCAATCATTATGTCAAAAAAAGGTTTTTCTAAAAGTATGGAGTTCTGTTTAAGCCAAACACATGATTTTTTTAGATCATAACCGACTTTTTTAATTTTTTCATTATGGAAAATAGAATTTAAATCTTCCCGGATATCTTTAATTTTTAATTTATCATTAAATATAATTTTAAAAATTTGCTCCGGGGAAACAGCAAATTCTATAACATTAATATTCCCGCCGGCTGCTTCTTGTTTTTCTTCATCCGGCTTCAGGCAGAAAGATATCTCTTTAATTTGTCCAAGAGAACCTTTAATTTGATCAAATTTGCTTTTTGTTTCGATTGTTATTATCAAAACATTAGTAGAATCATCTGCAGTTTCTTCTAAAACTGACCGGTAAAGATTTTTAAACTCTAATTCTTGAAAAATTTTTCTTAAAGTCTGCCTGTCTTGCCCCCGGCACTCCAAGCCTTCTAAGCTTATTGTAATCGGGGCATCAATCATTACCGTTGCTAATTCCTTACTTAATATTGCTTGTTTGGTAAATTCTTCTAAAAGCTGTTTTCTTTTTTTCTGCTGAATTTTTCCAGTATTTGCAAAAATTTTTTCTAAACTTCCAAAGCTAGCAATTAATTCTGCTGCTGTTTTAGGGCCAATACCTGGTACGCCGGGAATATTATCCGCACTATCACCAGTTAGAGCTAAAAGGTCAGTAATTTGGCTGGGAGTAATTTTATACCGTTCAAAAACTTTTTCCGCATCAATTTCCCCATTATCCTTTTTTTGAGGATTATAAATTTTAACACGATTATCCACAAGTTGCAACATATCTTTATCCCCGCTTACGATAAAAACATCTAATTCTTTTTTAAACCGGGTTGCTAATGTGGCAATAATATCATCCGCTTCATATCCGGGTAATTCAAAGATGGGTACACCATAAGCTCGTACAATATCTTTAATAATCTCCATTTGGCTTTGTAAATCATCCGGCATAGGTTTACGATGTATTTTATAATCCGCAAATTTTTCATGCCGCAGAGTCGGGCCTTTAAGGTCAAAGCAAATTGCTAAATAATCCGGCTTTCTTTGATTTTTGAGGCGATTAAGCATATTCACAAAACCGAATACCGCTCCCGTCGGCTGCCCGCTAGACGCACGCAAATCGCCAATTGCATAAAACGCACGGTAACAATAAGAATTTCCGTCAATAAGATAGAGATTTTTTTTCTGCATAGATTAGTAAAAAACCTTTTCCTGAGGATTTAAATATTCCGGCATGAATACCTTGTGGTTTAGTTTTTAATAACTTAATTTTTCTCATTAATACAATTATTCACCGGCCACTGTTTCTCCTGTTGGTGCGACAATTTTAGCTGTAACAAAAATTAATAGATTTCTTTTTTGTTTATTATCATAGGTACGGCTAAACAGGGTTCCCAGTAACGGCAGCTGCCCCAAAACCGGCACACGGTCAACTGTGTGCTCAACCACTTCCCGCATTAAACCTCCCATAACCACAGTATCATTATTATTAACCACAATACTTGCCGTACAATTGCGTACATTAAAAAAAGGCTGCTTATAAGGAGTTTCCTCGGTCCCGTAATTATACATATCATTATTTATATCAAACTCACTTACTTCCGGCACAAGCGTAAGATTTATTGTTTTACCATCCGCACCAACATTAGGCGTAACTTTTAAAATAATTCCGATGTCTCTGGTTTTAAATTCCGCCGGAACTGTAGCATAATACGTAACCGTGGTTCCGCTCACAGTTTTATCAAATGTTTGAATATCGTATTTTGTCGGATAACGGTATTCCTTAACAATTTTAATTACTGCCTCCTGTCCGCTGATTGTTGTAATTTTAGGGCTGGATAATGTATTACTATCTTTATTTTCTTCAATTGCCGAAAGCACTGCCTGAAATTGGGTAAAATCTAATGTGCCAAAACTAAAATCAGTCGCACTATTTGCCGGAAATGCATTTGCATATTTTGTATTTTGATCTTTATTAAACGGATAAGTTGTCGGAGATGACGCTCCGGTTGCGGAAAATTCTGAATTTAACTTTAAACCTAATGAAAATAAATCATCCGCACCAACTTCCACAAAACGCGCTTCAATCATTACCTGAGGCGGGTTAACATCCAAAACCGCAAGCGCTTGTTCAATAATCGCTAAATTGCTAGGCGTATTGCGCACAATTAATGTACTGGTTCGATTATCCAGAAAAATAGTTGCCCCTTCCGGCCAACTAACAATTTTCTTGAGAACATCCTCTATGGTTGTGGTTATTTTACCGGAAATACCGCCGGAGCCGCCGACTTTAACTCCTTCATAAGTACGCACTCCTCCGGAGCTTGAATCTGAAGATTTTTTGTCTTTATTCTTATCCTCTTTACTTCCGGGCGCAATTCCTTCATCCGAACGGATATCGTTAACCGTAACTGTATCAAACGTCGTAAATGTTGTAAAAGCCGCCAGTCCCTGAGAAAGATGATAAATCCGGGTTATTAAATCTTCGTTCTTAATATTTTTACTGCTGGATATCCAAATAAAATCATTTTCAAATCTATACCCTAATCCTTTTGTCCTGAGCATTGATTCTAATGCCTGCGATAGCGTTATTTCTTTTAAATGGATACTGATTGTCCCAGCGGAATTGACAGCATTTTCATCCATGATTATATTTATCCCGCTCGTCTTGGATAAATATTCAAAAACATCTTTTAATTTCGCATCAGAGAAATCAACACTGACTTTTTTAGCATCGGCAAGATTTTTGATTTTTTTCGTACCGAATTCTTTTTTTTCGTATTTAGATTTTGTGACTAAATCCGGTTCGCTTATTAACCAAGCTTTATCTGTTTCTAACATCCTTTGCTCTTGTAATATCTTTTTTTGAATTTGGGCTTGTTTTTGTTGAAAATCTATTTTTGCCTGCATTGCTTCATAAATTAACTCACTGATTTCTCTATTGTTAGGCTCGAGAGTTAACGCTTTTTGAAAATTAGTGATTGCCTGGTTAAAATCTAAATTGGTCCAGGCTTGATAGCCGGCATCAATTAACGCCGAAGTATCATCACCCAATCCCGCCAAAGGATTATCTACAGAAAAACTTTTTTGGTTAGCAATTTGACCCGCAATATTTAACGCCTGTTCTTGCTCAAAGTCAACACCCCTTTCTTCCTGTGAAAAAATTGAATTTGGCAAGAAAATCAAAATTAACAAGAGGACAAAACAGCAGATAACACGTTTCATTTATGCACCATTCCTTTCTCTAATCTAAGGTGCTGTCCTTTTTTTGATACTAACACATATTCTTCGTCGATGTCAAGCACCTTATACCCTAAAAAATTGCTGTCTTTACTTACCGTAAACACGCGTTGGTCAGTATGTTCTTTAATTTGAGCTACCAATTCATTACTGTACGCTGCATGACGGTATTGAATCTTAGTATTTTTTTGAGTTTTATCTTTTAAATTAATATATTTATCATCTAAATAATCAATCTGATATTGAAAAATTGTTGAGCCTAAACTAACCAAATAGCTCCTCTCCTGCATATTAACTTGCGCAACTATTCTTCCATCATCAAAAATCAACCTGCCTTTATATTCTATTTCTAAAGGTTTATAACTGATCTCCACTACCTCAATTACCGGGTTATCCGATGAAACAACTACTTCTGATTCATCCCGGATAACATGTTTAACAAAAATATCTCTGAATTTTTCTTTATCGAATGATATTTTTGGGTTAAAGCCATAGTCTGCTTGAATCTTACTCTCATCATCTAATTCGGTTGCGGTTTTAATTATGCGCTTTGCCTTAAGATTCTCGCTTTTTTCTCTCACGCTATTTCCTTGTCTCAGCAATGAGTTATTTAAAATAACTGCACTAAAAATAAAAATACCCCCTAAAATTGCACAAAGCATTTTTTCCCAACTTCCGTAATTATTCATATTTATTTACCGGTAATTTTAATATTTTCAATTTTTAAATAAACTAAAATTCTGTTTGTCTGGTTATCTTTACTTTTAATATCCAGTTTTTTTAGCATATAGCTGTTATCTTTTTCTGATATCACCTGTAAAAATTTTCGCAAACTTTCAAAAGTTGTCTCTATTTTTAAAAATACAGGAATCGCTTCAAAAGTAATCCCCGAATTCTGTTCTTTTAGATTTTTATCCGGCGCATACACTATACTTTCATGCGTTAATTTTATTTCATTAACCGCAAAAACATCCCCGCACAATAATTCATTGATGATTTCATTTACCATCACTAATTCCTGTAAAAGTAATCCCGTCTGATTTTGTTGCGGCAGAGAAACCTGATATTCTAAAAACCCAATAAGTTCCGGTAAAATAAGCTTTTTCTCCTCAGCTTTAATTTGCAATGAATCTTGTACTTCAAAAAGCTTTTGTTTAAAATAAAGCGGCGTTTGGCTAACCGGCTCATCAATTACGGAAGATCTAAATTCTCGTTTAAGCGCTAAATATTCCTGTAAAATCTTCCGTTTCGCAAGTTTTTGCCGATCAACTGCCTGATACGGGAATTCCGTCAAAACTTTTTCATATTTTTGCAAATAATTTTCGGAGCTTAGTACTTTTTTATTTAATCGGGTATTTAAAACTAAAGTGCACAAACTCGCAATTACTAAGCAAATACAAATAACTGCGATCGCACCGGCGACAATAAACACCGTTTTAAATTTTTTCAAGAGTAATTTATCCATTTTTTAATGTTTTAGCTGCACTTGGCTAAACTCTAATTCTAGAAAAAAAGAAAACTTGATCACTTTTTCGCTTATCTTACTAAGTTTATCCACTTTAATAGTTTTAATTAAGGGGTGTTTCTTTAAACTTTGATAAAAATCATCAATCACATTTAAATCCTGTTCTGTATTTGCTTCGAGTAAAACAGTATTATTCGCTAAATCCAGCTCCAGACTGCTTGCCCAAATAGTTTTCGGCATTGATGCTGCTAAAAAATCAATTAAAGTAATTCCCGCATGTTTATTTTTTAGCTGAGACTGCATAATCTTTATATCTCCCTGATATTTACTAATTGCCTGATTTAATTGAGTTATGTTGCGATCCGCCTCATTGTAAGCCTGAACAAATTGCTTCAGCTTCCCCTCATAACTCTTTAAAATACTGTATTTAGCGGTTAAAAATATTGTTGTGCTTAAAAATATTAATAATAGCAAGACCCCGGCAGCAAGAACATAAGGTATTTTTTCTCTTACCAAATTAATCTTAAAATATTCAACGGGTAATAAATTAATATTTAAACTGCTTCGGCCATAACCCCTTAAGGCCAAACCAATGGCCGGGCCTAAAAATTCATTTAGTTCTAAATCCAGTTTATGATGGATATCCAGAAGATTTAAAAAATCCACTTTCTCTACCGGCGCGGCTAAACTATTTTCAAAAAACTTATCAATATTCTCAATTTTACTTACGCCTCCGGTAATTAACACTTTTTGGAAATTAATACTTAAAGAATATTGTGTCTTATAAAAATTAAGTGTTTTTACGATTTCATTTGTTAAATCTGTTAAAACACTTGTGACGACTTCAGCAATTTTTTGATCTAATTCATTAATTTGTGATTTTTGCCCGTAATAAAGCATTAACACTTTTGCTTTTTCTTTTTTTGTTTGCTCTGCCTGATTACGGTTAATTTCCAATTTTTTTGTGATTGCTTCGGTAATATCCTCACCCCCTAAAGGTAAACTCCGGGTCCAAATCCGGCCGGAATCAATCACAATAATATTTGTTGTTTTAGCTCCTAAATCCAATACTAAAGTTTGCTCTAAATCCGGATAGAAATTTTGCAAACAATTGTAGAGAGCTAAATTACTCACATCAATAAAATCTACAACTAAGCCTGATTCTTCTATACACTTAATTATTTGCGCTACTAATTCTTTTTTTACTGCCGCTAAAAGAACGGTTAATTGCTTTTTATCACGTGAATAAATTTGATGATCCCAAACAACTTCTTTAATCGGAAACGGCACTTGCTGCTGGGTTTCATACAATACAATTTGCTTAAGCTTTTGAATGGGAGTAATCGGAATCTTGAGCATTCTGACAAAAGCAGATTGTCCGGCTATGGATATACCAATTTTGGTATTAATCAAATTTTTATTTTTACGCAGGAATTTTTTTAAATAATAAGCTAGGTGAACAAACTGCTGTTTAGCCTCAACATTAGGATTTTCCGCATCATACACTTCATTTACAGCATCTAATAAATGCAGGGAATCGCCTTTACTTTTGTCTAATAAGACAATCTTCAGCGAACTTGCCCCAATATCAATACCTAAAAATAAATTTTTCGATAAATTTGATGAACCAGACATAATTCTTCTTTAAATCTACATTCCTTGTTGATTTTTAATTTAGATATGCAATAATCTTAGGACAACTTTTGAATAATATCCTTTTATTATTACTACCTTTCCCCTCCCTAGAAAAGGTGATTAATGAAGGTAAGACTTTTGATTGTACTTGCAGTGTAGAAAGTTATAAGTCGCTATATTTATATATTATATAACATATTTATAAAGGTTTGTCAATATTTAGCTCAATAATTTTATACTCAAATTTAATATTTTTGTTCTTTTGAGATCATAACAGTATTAATATCATTAAGTTAAAGATTGGATTAAAGTAATTAAAGGCAAAAACATTGCTAAAACAATAATACCCACAACTACACCCATAATAATAACTAATAGTGGTTCAAGTAAAGCAGCTAACATATTAGTTGTAATTTCTACCTCTTCTTCATATGTATCCGCAACTTTAGAAAGCATACGGTCTAATGAACCGCTTTCTTCTCCCACACCAATCATATTAATCATTAACTCTGGAAATACTTCACTATTCTCAAGCACTGCAGAAATAAATCCCCCTTCGCGGACATTTTCTCCGATCGTGTTAACAGCCTGAGCCATAACCTCATTGCCACAAACTTGTTTAGTTAATTCTAAAGCCATTAATATCGGTACCCCGCCGCTAAGAAGAGTCGCTAGTGTTCGGGAAAACCGGGCAGAGGTTATTTTTTGAATCAACACTCCCATAACTGGTAAACGCAACATGATTTTATCATTAAAATAACGGAAAGAATAATTTTTTAATAATAGCTTATAACCGATAATAACTACGGTTGATATCCCCACAACAACATACCAGTACACCAGCAGTACATTACTTATTTTCATTAAAACCAAAGTTAAAAACGGCAAAACTACTCCGGTGTTTTCAAAAAGTTCCATAAACCGGGGAATCACAAAAACAACAATAAACCCTAAAATTCCCAGAGAAACTAAAAGCACAAGACAGGGATAAACTAAAGCCGAACGGATTTTCTGTACTAATCTTAGGTTACGTTCCAAATAATCAGCCAACCGCTTAAGTACTTTATCTAAAGCTCCGCTAGTTTCCCCGGCTTTAACAATATTAATATATACTTTGGAAAATGATTCCGGATAATGAGCCAGTGCATTACTAAAAGACCGGCCAGACTCAATCATATCGATAATATTTCCGATTACTGTTGCCATCATTTCAAACCTTGCTTGCTTTTTTAATGTCTGCAAGCCCCGGACTAAAGACAATCCGGCATCAAGCAGCACAGAAAGCTGGCGGGTAAAAATTACTAAATCCTGTTGTTTAATTTTCCGCCGGCCTAAATTAAAAAAATTTATCTTATCCCAAAAATTCAAATTCACGCCATCACTGGTTGATTTCTTTTTGTCTGCTTCGCTTGCTTTATTAATACTAACCGGATAAAGTTCTTTTTGTTTAATTTTAGTTAACGCTTCATTAAGCGTCGCGGCATCAATACTACCTCTTACTTCCTGCCCGTCTTTTTTAATTGCTGTGTAAATATATTTTTCCATCAATTTTATATTTTTAGATTTTTATACATAACCTAAAGTAACATTCGCTAATTCCTCGATTGTCGTTTTCCCGGCAAATACTTTTAAAAGCCCATCATCGCGTAATGTCCGCATCCCATTTTTGATGGCTTGCTCTCTTAAACGCCCGACAGGAGCTTGATCTAAAATTAACGAACGCAAATCCTCATCTAAAACCAATAATTCAAAAATCCCAATTCTTCCTTTATAGCCTGTATTGCTGCATAAATTACAACCCCGGCCTTGATAAAATTTTTTATTCCCTAATTCCTTTAATCTTAGATCAAGCTCATCTAATTCTTTTTGCGCCGGGGTATATTCATATTTACACTTATTACAAATACAGCGGACCAAACGCTGCGCCAGGATTGCCTCAACAGCAGAAGCAATTAAAAACGGCTCAACTCCCATATCCACAAGCCGAGTTATCGCAGAAGGGGCATCATTTGTATGCAAGGTTGAGAAAACAAGGTGTCCGGTTAAGGAAGCATGGATTGCCATTTGCACAGTTTCTGCATCCCTAATTTCACCAACCATAATTACATCCGGATCTTGACGTAAAATATGACGCAAGGCAACGGGAAATGTAAGATTTATTTTTGGCCTGACCGAAACCTGAATCAGGCCGGCTAAATCAAATTCCACCGGATCTTCAACCGTTATTATTTTTTGTTCAATTGTATTAATACTGCTCAGCGCAGAATATTGTGTTGTGGTTTTACCGCAGCCTGTGGGCCCGGTGCTTAAAATAATTCCGAAAGGTTTTTTAATTAAATTTTTTATTTTTTGCTTTATATCTGCTTCAAATCCTAATTCCTCGATAGACAGTTCCACTGTAGCTTTATCCAAAATACGAATGACCACGCTTTCCCCGAAAATCGTCGGTAATGTTGAAATTCTTAAATCTACCATTCTGCCGCCAATTCTGATTAAAGTCCTTCCATCTTGAGGCAGCCGTGTTTCCGCAATATTTAAATTTGTAATTACTTTAATGCGGGATGTAATTGCCCGATGCAATGATTTTGGCGGACAAACAATATCATAAAGCAATCCGTCTAAACGGTAACGGATCTTAAATTCATCTTGAAACGGTTCAAAGTGAATATCCGAAGCTTTATTGCGAATTGCCTGGATTAAAATAAAATTGATTAATTTAACAATCGGCAGCTGCGATGCCATCTCTTCAATGTTTTCAATCTTTTCTGTCTCATCAATTAATTCCGGAACTGTTTCTTTAATCTCAGAAAAAATATCATCAACACTTTCGACTTCCTGAGCATAATATTTTTTTAATGTTTGAGAAATACTTGTAGGGGAAGCGATTTTTCCTTTTATGCTACAGTTAAACATAAACCTTAAATCATCAATAATACTAAAATTTAAAGGATCGGAAGTCGCCACTGTGAGGATGTTATTTTTAAAACTAATCGGAACAATATTATAAAGACGCGCCACGGAACCAGGAACTTTATCTATAGCTTGGCGGTCAATGGAAATTTTTTCCAAATCCACAATTTCCATTTTAGTTTGTACTCCTAGTGCCTTAAGCAGCTGGTTTTCATTAAGATAGCCAAGATTTACTAAAATTTGCCCTAAAGGCAAACCGCTCGTTTTTTGATTTTCCAGTCCTTCAGATAATGCCTCCGGGCTGATTAAACCTCTCTCTTTTAAGATATGTCCGATTGTTTTAAAACGAAAATTAGTTTCCATGTTCCATGCCTCATGTTCCAAGCTACAAGCTTCAGGATTTTTCTTGTGGCTTGCAACTTGGAGCTTGCTACCTGTTTTACCCTCTGCCTTGTACTTTTAATTTCATTTGATCCGGATCAAATGCTTTTGAGATTGCATCCTCAGGACGAATTAAACCTTTAGAATACAATTCAAATAAAGACGAATCAAACGGTTTCATGCCGAATTTAGCACCTGTTTGTAAATCAGATGTGATCCGATAAGTTTTTCTTTCGCGAATCAGGTTTTGAATTGATGGAGTGTTAATCATAATTTCGAATGCTCCCACTCGGCCGCGGCCTGAGGCTTTAACAATAAGCTGTTGTGAAATCACCGCCAGAATAGAAGTGGAAAGCTGTGTTCTGATCTGCTCTTGTTGCTCATGCGGAAAAACATCAATAATCCTATCCACTGTAGATGCGGCACTGGTTGTGTGCAAAGTTGCCATAACTAAATGGCCTGTTTCTGCCGCAAGAATTGCCGCTTCAATTGTCGCTAAATCACGCATTTCTCCAACGAGAATAACATCGGGATTTTGTCTTAACCCTTTAATTAAAGCTTCACTAAAACTGGGCACATCCACCCCTAATTCACGCTGGGTAACAATCCCTTTTTTGTGGGTATGATAATATTCAATCGGGTCCTCAATTGTAATTATGTGACAATCCCGTTCTGTATTAATAAAATCTGTTATTGTGGCCAGGGTTGTTGTTTTTCCTGAACCGGTTGGCCCGGTAACTAAAATTAATCCTCGCGGCCTGAATAATAACTCCCTGACCACCGGCGGTAAACCAATCTCTTCAAAGCTTAATAAATGCATAGGAATTAACCGCAGAGTCATTCCATAATGACCCTTTTGTTTATACACAGCCACACGGAATCGAGCAACCTTTTCAAAAGCAAAGCCAAAATCAACTCCCCCGACTTCTTGAATCCGCCGCTGGTTTTCTGTACTGGTAATTGATTTCATTAATGTTTCTGTATCAGAGTGAGTCAGCGGATCATAATTTAAACTCATTAAGGTATTATCAATTCTTAAGGTCGGCGGTTTCCCCACAGTTAAATGCATATCCGATGCATTATGCTTTACGCACAATTGCAATAATTCTCCAATATCTGACATAATTTACCCCCTTTTTCTTAAGTAGCGAGTAGCAAGTAGAGAGTAGAGAGAAAAAAGTTTTTCACTTTTAAATGAAAACACAAGCAACCCTAATCTTACTTACAACTGCCCTCATATTTTTTAAATGAACTTAATATTCTAAACAATTAATTTGTTGCTTTTATTCTTGCTCCTTGTTACTCGCTTGCGCCCGCAAGGGTGCTACTCGCTACCAATCAAATAATCAATCCACATCACTCTGCGTTATTCTGACCATCTCCTGAAACGAAGTAATCCCGGCTAATACTTTCTCTTGAGCATGTTCTTTTAAAGTCACCATGCCCATAGTTCTGGCTTTTTCACGGATTATATTACTGGGTACTTGTTCGTGAATTAACCGCCGCATTTGATCATTAAGGACAAGCAGCTCAAAAATCCCTGTACGCCCTAAATACCCAGTATGAGCACACAGGCTACAACCCGCAGCGCGATAAAGCTGTAGGGATTTAGATTGATCATTTACTTCCAGAATTCTGATTTCATCTTTATGCGCAATATACGGCTGTTTACAATCCGGACAAAGCAACCGCACAAGTCTTTGGGCTAAAACTGCCTGTAACGTAGCCGAAACCATATACGGTTTTATGCCCATATCCACTAGCCGGGTTATTGCCGAAGGCGCATCATTAGTATGCAATGTACTAAAAATTAAATGCCCGGTCAGGGCTGATTGCACAGAAATTTTAGCTGTTTCTAAATCGCGTATTTCCCCCACCATAATTATATCCGGCGCTTGACGCAGCATTGAACGTAAAACCCGCGCAAAAGTTAATCCGATTTGGTTTTTTATCTGCACCTGGTTAATTCCGTTAATTTGATATTCAACCGGATCTTCAGTTGTTAAAATTTTCTTTTTTGATCTATCCACACTACTTAACACTGCATACAAAGTAGTACTTTTCCCGGAACCGGTGGGCCCGGTAATTAAAATAATCCCATTAGGTAAATTGATGATTTCATCAAAAATGCTGCGTTGTTTCGGTAAAAATCCTAATTCTTCCAAAGACATAATCCGTTTATCTAAAATTCTCATTACTACACTTTCACCGTAATAAGCCGGCAGAGTAGAAATTCTTAAATCAAATTCTCGATTATCCACAACTGTCCTGATCCGGCCGTCTTGCGGTAAACGTTTTTCCGCAATATTCATCCCGGACATCAATTTTATCCGGCTAATAATTGAAGCTTGTAATTTTTTTTCCGGAGATTCAATCTCCCGTAAAACTCCGTCAATTCTAAATCTAATTCTTAATTGATGATTCATCGGTTCGATATGGATATCACTTGCTCTACGTTTATAAGCATCAGAAATCAGCATATTTACTAAATGAATAACCGGAGCATCATTAATAACTTCTTGTTCGTTATCAAGATCTACGGAAGGGGAATCAATATCTGCCTGAATTGGATAATATTTTTCCAACAAATTATCCATTTTATGATTCGGGATTAATTCTGCTTCTAATGAAAACCCTAACGTTTTTTCAAAATATTCTAAAGACAAAAAATTTAACGGATTATCAAAAACAACCAGAATTTTCTCTCCATTTTTTGATAAAGGAAAGATCCTGTAACGATTAGCAAAAAAAGGATTGATTAATTCTTGTATTTCTGTACTTTGTGCGTATTCTTCGGGATTAACATAACTTAACCCCAATTCCTGGATAACTAAATCTTTTAAATTCTCATCACAATTTATATTTAGCTGTTGGAAAATATGATCAATGCGTTCTTGTGAACGCTGTTGCGTTTGTTCTGCCTGCTGTAATTGCTCGCAGGTAATAACTCCCTTAGCCATTAATAATTCACTGATAAATTTTTGTTTATTCGGCATCTTTTGTATCTTGTGTACAGGCTTGTACCAATTGGATAAAAGACTCAGCCTTTAAGCTAGCACCACCCACTAATGCCCCATCAATATCCGGCTGATTGATTAAAGTTTTAATATTTTCCGGGTTAACACTGCCCCCGTATTGAATCCTCAAATCATCGGCAATATCTTTACCAAAATTATCGGCAATTAGTTTTCTGATAAATTGATGTGCTTCCTGGGCTTGTTTCGGAGTAGCGTTTTGGCCTGTGCCAATTGCCCATACCGGTTCATAGGCAATAATAATATTTTCCAAATCATCAGCACTTAGTCCCTCTAACGCTCCCTGAACATGGTCACGGATTACGTCAAATGTTTTATTTGTCTGACGTTCTTCCAGTTTCTCCCCCACACAAACAATTGGTTTTAAACCAGCTTTTAAAGCAGCTTTAATTTTTTTGTTTACATTTTCATTAGTTTCTTTAAAAATATTACGCCGCTCAGAATGCCCGATGATCACATATTCACAATGGACATCTTTCAACATAATGGGCGAAATCTCACCTGTAAAAGCACCTTTTTCTTCCCAAAAAAGATTCTGAGCTCCTAACTTAACATTCGATCCATCAATCGCTTCATTAACACTATAAAGAGCTGTAAAAACAGGACAAACCAATATATCTACATCTTTAATATCTTTAAGCTCCATAGTTAATTGTCGCACCAGGTCTAAAGCCTCGGTCACGGTTTTGTTCATTTTCCAGTTACCCGCAATAATTGGTATTCTCATGTTTTTCCTTTCTTAATGCACATCATTTATAGAGCATTAGCGGCATAAATGATCCATGCAAATTAAGTCTCGCCATTGTCCACTTCTTTGAGTTTGCTTGGCGGACGAATTAAGTGTTGAATCTTTTAGAATAAGATATCTGGTTTAAATAATTTAAGCTAATACTGCCTTAATCCTTCGACTCCCTCTGGCCGCTCAGAATAATTTCGATCATAAAACTTACATCATTTTATTCGATAAGTTTTAATCTTACTTACCAACTTTTTATATCATCACCTAATCCATTTTCATCAATTAAATTTGGCCCGCTGGACCAAATTCTATAAGGTGGCAAACTATCTAAATTATAATATAAATCATTTCCCCAAGAATCAATCACAGTTGCGTTCGGAATCGTGGCGTTTAAATCCTCTGGTTTAAAACTCAGATAAGGCCCGTTCCAATCACTAACACTTGAATATGTAGCGGAATCTGCTAATAAATTAACTAAATTTTGATTTCCGCTGCCGGGATAAGCCCCAAAATCAACATGATATAAAGCCAAAGCTGTTTCTAAAGCAGCGATCATGGTCTTAGCCTGGTAAATCTTTGCCTTTTTACGGACTAAAGTTCCCCCCCGTGAAACCAGCCCCATTAAAATACCTAGAACCGCAATAATAACTAGGATTTCCATAATTGTAAATCCTGATTTAAATATTTTATTATTTTGCATTTTTAACCGATTAAAATAATTTTAAAATTAACCTCATCATTTATCTTTTAAAGCTGTAATCCCGGGAAGTTCTAATCCTTCTAAAAGTTCTAAACTGGATCCGCCGCCAGTCGAAACATGAGACATTTTATCCTGCACATTAAACTGTCTTACCGCACTAGCTGTATCTCCTCCCCCGATTATACTCGTTACCCCATTAAGACCGGCAATGTATTCGGCTAACTTTTTTGTGCCTTGAGCAAAAGGCGCCATTTCAAAAACACCAACAGGACCGTTCCAAACAATTGTTTTTGCATTTTTTAATTTTTCTTTGAATAATTCAATTGTTCTTGGGCCAACATCTACGCCTATCCATCCTTCAGGAATCTCATCCCCAACATCCTGGATATTAGCTTCCGCATCAAATTTATCGGCAATTCTATTATCTACGGGTAAAACCATACTAATACTTTTTTCTGCTGCTTGAATTAAAATAGAGCGGGCTAAATCAACATAATCAGCTTCCAGCTTTGAATTCCCAATAGATTTACCCTGTGCTTTTAAAAAAGTATAGGCCATCCCGCCTCCGATTAGGAAGCAGCTCACTTTATTCATCATATTTTCAATCATTTTAATTTTATCGGAAACTTTAGCTCCGCCTAAAATTGTTACCAAGGGTTGCTCCGGTGCTTCGACAACCTTTCCTAAATATTGAAGCTCTTTTTCTAGGAGAAAACCCGCAACTGAGGGTAAAAAATGCGTGATCCCTTCTGTTGAAGCATGCGCACGGTGTGCAGTACCAAAAGCATCATTAACAAAAATATCGCCGTGTCGAGCCAACTTTGCCGCAAAATCAGGGTTATTTTTAGTTTCTTCAGGGTGAAAACGTAAATTTTCCAGTAATATGACTTGCGCATCTGTTTCTTTAACTGCTTTTTCAATATTTTCTCCCACACAATCATTTAACTTTTTTACAGGCATTTTTAAAATTTGACTTAACTTCTTCGCCACAGGATCAAGCCTCATCGATTCCACAACCTGTCCTTTTGGCCGGCCTAAATGACTCATCAGTACAATTTTTTTAGCCTGTTGTTCAAGGCAAAACTTGATTGTGGGAATTGCCGAAATAATTCTTAATTCATCCGTAATTTGGCCTTTACTATTTAACGGCACATTAAAATCCGCCCGAATCAGAATTCTTTTATTCTTTAAATCAATATCTTTAATTGTCATTTTATTCATTTTTTTATGCCTTTCTCCTTTTAATTATAAATATTATTTTTAAGAATTTATTATAGCATTCAAACCTGTATTTTGTAAATATTGTTATAATAAAATAATTAGCAGGCAATATAACTATTATAAAATAATGTATTAAGGAATCGCAATCTTATAAACCATTAATTCACATCTAATCAGGTTGGATTGTTTGGACTTAGGGCTGATTTCAAAAGCATTTATTTGGATAAGCATTGATGATTTTTCGATTGAATACATGAATACAACAAGATCTTCGATCTCAGCTTCACAACTTATGTTTAAAGGAAACATTTGGGTTGCACCTTTTTTAATTACCTCCTGTGTCTTTAAATTATTTAAATGAACATAATTTGTATTTGCTAAACCCTCAATTTCCTTTAATAATGCTGCTTTTTCTTCTTCGGTTGAACCCGGTTTTACGATAAAAGAAGAATATTTCTTTTCTTCTGCTTCTATTTTTTTGCGCTGCATGAGAATTTTTGAATTTTTACTCATTTCATATTCTGTAGTTTTAATATTTTCTTCCAAAGTTTTCATCTTATGGATAATTGGATATAAAATAACTCTGTCGATTAAGGCAATCAAGACAAACGCGATTGAGGCATAAAGAACCATTTTTTCTCTTTTTGAAAATTTTTTTAAAAATTCTTGCATTTACTCACCTAATTTTTAGCTTTATCTTTAATGTTTTATTTGATAATCATACAGGTGATGCCAAAATCTGCCCAATCTTCATCATCTTGTTTTCGCGAAGTTGTATAATTAGTATTAACATTACTAAAAAACTCGGAATCTTCTAGCGCGCTGACAAACGAAAAAACACTCGACATCGCCCGGCCTGTACCTTTAATATTTAAATTTTTTTCTTGATCCATTTTAATATTGCTTACCATAATATCTTTAGGCAGAATATCACACAATGCGGCCAAGATTTCCAGAGAATAACCGCGCGCTTTTAAATAATGCTTGATCACCCGCATTCTTTCCATGGATTTTTCTAAAACTTTAGCTTCCTGAGAAAATGATTCGTTTTTTGCTTTTAACCGAGACAAATACTCCCCCTTAAAATAAAGTTTAGCCATAAAAATCGCTCCAACAAGCAGCAATATTCCTAAAAAATAAACACACATTTTTACTAGTTCCTGGATTCTTTGCTCAAAAGAGATCTTTAATTTAATTTCATCCGGAATTAAATTTAAAACCGCGTCTTCTTTTTTTAAAACCGCACTGGTAAGATTAAAAAATGAAATGTGTTTATTTTTTGATATTGTCTCTAAAATTATTTTTGAAACCGGTACACACTCAAAATAAGGAATTACCTGTATGGGAATAAATACCTGCATTGCTAACTCTGACCTTAATTCTCCCATATACTCTGTAGCTCCGGTTAAAATTAAAGTTCCGGGAGCTTGATCAATATCTTCAGACTGATAAGTTTCCAGTGATTTTTTTAACTCCTCGATAAAATCAATTGTTGATTTTTGTTTATCTAAAGTAATTTGTTTTGTTCCAATCGGTATAGTTCTTAAAAAAATAGGCATACCTTTAAAAGAAACGATAAAATCTGTAAAAGCTAACCCCATATGCAAAATCGCCACAGGATGTTCCTGTACTTCTTTTCTTATTTGTTCCGTACAAATTTTACTGATCGTTTCCGGAGCAAAAATCACTCGTTGTGTTTTAAATCCAGCTTTATCAATAAGGTCAAATTGCCGCTTTACTGCTTTGCGTACAACAATTACCAGTAAGATTTTTGAATAACTTTGTTTAACTACTCCTAAATTAATATAATCAACGATAATTTCATCCCGGGAATAAGGCGTTTGCCGGCCGGACTGCAGATCAATAATTTCCCTGATTTCCTGATCATCCAGGGAAGGAATTTCTAAATTTTTAGTTATTGCCAAATGTAAAGGGATAACATTAATAATATAGGGATTTTTAATTTTTAAATCCGTAATTTCCTTAAAGATTAATTGTGCAATTTTATCGTCGGATAAACCCTGAATGGATTGATTAATTAAATCCACAAATTCTGCTTGTTTACCAGTGTTTTTATAATGCGCAAGCATCAGCTCATCATGGCTTAAATCCAGACTGATAATATCTATATTCTTCCTGATCTGCATTTTTTTTAATTAAAATACCCTTTTTGACAACCTAAAATAACCCCGGCTTTTTTTGCCTGTTCCGTTAAATCTTTTTTAAAAATACATTCAACTTTACAATAATTTTTTTTATGACGAATCCGCCCTGTACTTTCAATTAAAAAAATATTGGAAAAAGTGGAAACTTTTCCCGCGGCAACTAAATTACTTAAACTGGCTACTTCACTGGGAGTTAAAGAAAAAACTTTTTCTAAGCTTCCGATAATGGATGATTCGGACAAAAAGTACTGATCGTCTTGAGTTGCGATCTGATTATCTTCTCCGCAACGAAAAGAAACTATTTTATCCACTAAATTTTCCGTTAATCCCAAAGATAACAGTACAGTCCTTGAGGCAGTATTAATATTTACCCGGCCGGAACCGTATACAGTAAGGTAAGGTTTAATTTTATTAAATATTTCCTCATCCATACCTTTAACTAAAAGCAATTCTTCCAGCACTTCAAACGATGCATTCTTACAATCATAAGGAACATTTAAATTTTGATAATATTTATCCTCTGCTCCCCGCGGCAATACCTGATCATCGGTATCTTTCCAATCAATAATACAAGAGGCAAGTTTATCTGCATCCAATGCTTTTAAGCCTGTCGTCCTATTAATTAAGAAAAAAAGCTCGCCGTCTTCGGCTTTATTAATATTAAGTTTACTCTCAACATCACACACTCCATACATAGTTTGAAATTCATTTTCCGTTCCCCGTGGTAAAAAATCATCAGTTTTATAACAATATCCCACATCAAAAAACCCTTCTCCGATTAACACATTATGGAAAGATTCCTGATCATTACTCCCCAGGTCTTTAAGCCTGATATAACTTTGCGTTGCTTCAAAATTTCCAATCTCGGCAATCGCTTGTTTTATCCCGGCTTCCGCAGCATCTGATAACTTATTTCTTGTTTCTATTCTGCCTAAAAAATCTAAGCGGGAACGAATCCCCCAGCCTAAGTATACGGCAAAAACAGCTAAAAATCCCAGCGCCCATAATACTAAAATCAAAACCGCCCCTTTTTTTCTTCCCATTATTTTATTTATACCTTTTTTAATATTATATTTCTTTATTTTTCAGTTTACAAACTCCACCGGTTATCTTTGGTCTGATTAATTTCGAATTATCTATAATTACAAACTAGTATATTTCCCCTCCGACGGCCAGTTCAATTATTTTACTGTGCTTAGTCATTGTTTGACCTTCATTAATATTAAAGGTAAGCCTCACAGCTAAAGGATATTTTGTGTTCTTTTGTTTTTCATCTTTAGGCGGCCAGGAATCTATCCAAAAAAAAGATTTTTTTTCTTGATCATAAAAATTATACTCAAAAAGAAGAGAAGTTAATCCTTCTAGTAAAATTCGCGGGTTTGATTTTTTTTTGTTAGATTGCTCGGAAAATAAATTCTGATAACTAAAAAATTGCCTGTTAATTGCGCCTTTATTTTGATCATAAAAATATGTTATTTGCCCGATACGCTGCGAAACTTCTCCCGGGCTAACCGGAATATTTATCACTCCCGGGAAATTTAAGTTATGCTCACCTCCTGTAAAATCAATGCCTTGAAAATAAATACAATTTTTTAAATCCATTTCTAGCCAGTCTAAAAACAAAGTCATATCAATTTGCGATGTTTCTTGATTAACAATTTGCCATACTTTTAAACCATTAGAGATCATTACATATACTGTTACCGAAACAATAACGCTCATTGCCGCAGCTAAAAGCATTTCAATAAGAGTGAGTCCTTTTTGTTTATTTTTAATTTTCATGCGCAATTGAATTTATATTTTTTTATCAGAAAATCAACGATTAAAATATTACTGAAATATTTTTTTATCAAAGTGAATCTTTGAACCGAATACTGCTTTGAACCTACAAACCAGCTCATCCTTACTTTCACTAAATAAAGCCCCTGCCTTAAATCTTTTGATTCTAAAAGCACTTCCCAATTAAAAATTTTATTGCCGAATTTTACAATGCCGGCATCATTAAGCGTAACAAAGGTTTCCAGGGGACTGTTAAAATCATTTTGCAGCTGTGCTATTTTTTCATTGATAAATAACTGTGCCTTTAAACGGTCATTAAATAAATTTATTGCATCTAAAGACATCAAATATATTTCAAAAATCGCCACGATTCCCACAGCTAAGATCACGGTTGCTACCATTACCTCAACCAATGTAAATCCTTTACGGTTATAATTTGATATTTTTTTCATATTCAATTTTTTTATTCGCCATCTGCTAAACGCGATACACTGCTTTAATCACCAATTCGTAACATCATCTTCACTGGCTAATCCGTCTCGGCCGAGGGAATATAAATCATAATCCTGCGGTCTATTTTGGCCGGGAGATTTATATTCATAAGTCCGGCCCCAGGGGTCAAGCGGCTCTTTTTCTAAATAAGGACCATTCCAGCTGGCTAATGAGGCGGGATTAGCCATCAGTGCTTTTAACCCTTCTGCCGTCGAGGGAAACTGACCATTATCTAATTCGTAGAGTTTTAAAGCTGTAGCTATATTCGCCATAATATCTGCCCGGGCTGCAGCAGTTTTAGCCTGTTCAGAGCGTCCGGTTAACCGCGGCAAAACCATTGCCGCTAATGCACTGATAATAATCACAACCAGCATTAATTCGATCAATGTGAATCCTTTTTTTCTATTCACAATAATCCCCTTCCTTTCATCTTTTGCTTTTTATTTGTAATTTGAAATTTGCCATTTGTCATTTCAATTAAGCTATTTTAAAAATAGCTTAATTGAATACGTATTCACACCATTTTTTTTCTAATTCAGCCGTTGTCCTCATTTGTACTGGATAAGAAAACTTCAAAGCATCGTTAATTGTTTTGCCGTCTCTTAATTGACGGCAAAAAATCAAAAAATTCTCAGCACTATATTCTTCAATAAGAAATCCGATTAAGGAAAACGCTTGCAAATAAAAAACATCAACTAAAGTATTTCCCTCTAATTCTAAAAGTTGTTTTTGAAAATTATCTTTATTTATACTGTATATTTTTATTTTTTCCTGGCCATTTATTTTCCGCACATCTAGCTGCATTAATTCATCCAAAGAAAGCAGCAGGCTATTTTGCGCTAATTGCTTTACCATTTTTTTTCGTTGATTACGAATTTTTTCCTCTTCCCATTGAGCCACTCCTTCATCCAGCCATAAGGGGATTTGCCCGGTAAACCCGACAAAATCACGGAATATCAAATGCGCCATTTCATGGGGCAGAAGTAAATCCAAAAAACCTCTCCCCCAAGCATAACTTACAATCATTTTTTTTTGGTAATCAGCTACTCCATGCGACCAAGCATTCTGCCCTGTTCCTTGGATAAAAGACTCATGATCAGGGTAAATATATATTTTAACCCGGTTATTCCATTTCCAAAAATTAGAAAACCGCACATAGCCTAAATCACGGGCGATGGAATCATAATATTTTTCTGATTGTAGACTTACTTCTTTGGCAAAATCCTGATAATCTGGCTGGTAGTAGACAAGGAAATGTTCGCCTTTAAGCTCTGACCATTCTGCAGCCGCCTGGCTTAAATTTAAAAACATAAAAAAAAATATTAACAAATAAATTATTTTTAATTTCAAATTGATCAACCTATTTAACCATAATATTTAGTTGAAAAACAGGCAAGAGCATCGAAACAATAATAAAGCCGACAACAGCCCCCATAATCAAAATCATTATCGGTTCAAGCAAATTAGTCATGATTTTAATCGCTTCCTCTGTTTCCTGTTCATAGGTATTGGCTAATTCATGTAAAGCTTCGTCTAAATTCCCGGATTCTTCGCCTACTTTAATTAAATTCACCATAAACTTGGGAAAAACATTAGATTGATCAAGCACCAGGCCAAAAGATTCCCCTTGTTCAATAGCTTTATAACCTTTAACTAACTCTTGCTTGATAACCTCATTATTTAACGTAGGAATACTTGTCTGTATTGCTTTTAATAATTGGATACCACTCGCTAATAAGAGTTCCAGGGTAATGCTAAAACAAGCTAATTCTGCTTTTAAAAACATTTGACCAAAAATCGGCATTTTTAATTTAAAACTACCCAGTAATAATAATTCTCTCGAGGAAAGAGATTTTCGGTTAAGTAAAAAGATACTAAAACTAATTATTAACAGAGCAATTAACCAAACCCAGGGATTATTTAAAAAATTACTAAACGCAATAATAATTTTTGTCGGGAGTGGTAAATCTTGCCCTAATCGTGTGAAAATTTTCAATAACCTAGGCATCACAAATGTGAGCATAAAAATAATTGTTCCTATCCCTACTATACCCATAAGGATAGGATAAGTGAGCGCAGTTCTAATTTGAGAAAAAATTCTTTCCTGTTTTTGACGATATTCCGCAATTCTTAACAGCGCTTTTTCCAGTGTCCCGCTTTCTTCCCCTGCCTTGACCAGGGCGATATAAAGAGCCGGGAAAATTTTCGGAAAAACCGCTAAAGTTGACGATAATGTTTTCCCGTCTTTTACTTCGTTATGGATACGGCCTAAAACAATTTGAAAATAACGGTTTGTTGCCTGATCTGATAAAATTTTTAATCCTTTTAAAATCGGCACTCCGGATTTCAAAAGCACTGCTAATTGACGCGTAAAAACAGTTATTTGTTTTGCGCCAACACGCTCAGCCAAAAACCCCAAATTCGCTGGGGCCAAGCCTTCTGTGCCCTCAGCCAGTTCTATCCGAACCGGCATATATCCCATTTGGCTGATTCTTTCAACTGCCTCTTCGCGAGAAGCAGCACTGATTTGGGCATTAATAATCTTACCCGGACCTTTTTTTGCTTTATATTTATATGTCGCCATTTTTTCTTTCTGCTAATATTGCTAACTATTTATGTTCAATATCGTCGATTTGATTTTATGACAAACTTATTTATTTTTAGGCAATCATCCTGAGGCAAATCCAGAAAAGATACAGCAGCCTCATATAAATCATCGGTTTTACTATTAACTCTGACAATCTTGGCTAAACATTGAAAAGTCCCGTAATTTTTCGGAAGAATTAAAATAATATCAATTACAGCCCCGGGTAATAATTCCTTAGTTGTTTTAAAAAACAAACCTCCGGCGCTAATATTTTTAGTCGTCCCGCTAAATTGCGGCTGGGTCTTTGCTTTTCCCGGTTTAAACACACTATAAAGAACTTTTAACTCAATATCTAAACGTTCATAAATACGTTTATCCGCAATTGCCAAAGCTTCTATTTTTTCCGGCTTATACCCCATATCTTTGATTTTTTCGGTTGCCTCCTCATGCGATTCAGCATAGACGATTGATTCAATAACAGTGCCAATATTTTTTTTAGCTAAATATTTAAATACTTTCATTTTTTTCACTCTTTCATTTTTAAAACATAACGGTTTAATCTGCTGCGTTCAGAATTGGGTAAATCTAAAAAACAAACACCAATATCATAATTTCTGTTTGCCACCAGTTCATTACATCGGATCACCCGGGCTAAACATTCAATATTCTTTTCGCCTTCTTTTAATTCAATAACTAAATCAATAATTACCCCTTTATTTAAGCTTTCAGACGCACTAAAAAAAACACCTCCGGCGCTGATATTTTTCAATACTCCGATCATTTCCGGTTCATATTCTGCATTTTTCTGCCCTTGTTGCTTTTGCTTAAAAAATTTAAACCGGATATAAGAATCATCTTCGCTCCGGTCATAAATACGCCGGTCAGCTTTATTCGGGGATTTAATTTTATTTTTATCGATAGTTAATTTTACTTTTTTTAAATTTTCATTATTCTTAATTTCCTGCTGAACCACATCCTCCCTCTGAACCATATCCTGTAAATCATCGGATTGGGTAACACGTAAGATTTCTTCTGTCGTTGTTATCCCTTCTAAAACTTTTAACCACCCGCTTTGGCGTAAAGTCCGCATCCCTGAAGTAATCGCAACTTTTTTAATTTGATCGCTTGCCGCTTTGCGAGATGTTAATTCTTTAATTTGTTCGCTCATCGTTAATATCTCATGAATTGCGGTGCGTCCATAAAACCCGGTATTATTACACGCCGGACAACCTTTCCCTTTATAAATTTTAATTTCCTGGGGAGCATTTAAACCTAATTCCTTTGTGATCTGTTCTTTTAAGGTAAGCGATACGTCTTTATCTTCCTGCCGGCATTTCGGACAAATCACTCTGACTAAACGCTGGGCAATAAAAACATCTACGCTTGATGCCACAAGATAAGGTTCAAGTCCAATATCAATTAACCGGGTAATACCACTAGCTGCATCATTGGTGTGTAAAGTAGAAAACACTAGGTGCCCGGTTAAAGCTACACGGATTGCGATATCGGCAGTTTCCCGATCGCGTACTTCTCCGACCATCATCACATCCGGATCATGCCGCAGCATACTGCGTAATCCCCGGGCAAAACTTAACCCAAATTCTGAAGCGATTTGAATTTGCGTTATGCCTTCAAGTTCATATTCTATCGGATCTTCAATCGTGATAATTTTACGTTCACTCGTATTAATCGAAGATAAACACGCATAAAGTGTGGTGGTTTTTCCGCTACCTGTGGGTCCAGTCAGAAATATAATACCATGCGGCTTATTGATTAGTTCCTTAAAAAATTTAAGTTCATCCGGAGCAAGCCCTAATTTATCCAAGTTAAAAAGCATAACCATAGGCAGAAGCCTAATCACCACGCTTTCTCCGTGCGGTGTTGGGATAAAGGAAACCCTTAAGTCTAAATTTTCATCCTGAATCTTTACAATTGCCCTTCCATCCTGCGGTATACGCCGCTCGACAATATTTAAATTTGCCATTAACTTTATCCGGGAAAGCACGGGTATTAAAAAATTTTTCATTTCCCCGGATACATTAGCATCATAAAGGATCCCGTCGATTCGATAACGTAATCTGAGTTTTTTACGGTAAGGTTCAATATGAATATCCGTAGCTCTTTTTTTATACGCCTCTAAAATTATTTGGTTAACTAATTGAATTATTGAGATTTGGTCACTTGATTCTTCCAGATCATCGACTTTTGCTTCTTTTTCTGCCTGGGTATGGCTCTGGTAGGTTTTCTGAGCAATAATTTTATCAACTGTATCTGCGCCCCATCCGTAATACTTATTAAGCATTTCCAAAACTTGATGTTCACAACTTAAAACAATTTTGACATCATAGCCTAAATGTGTTCTTATTTCATCCTGTATTTTAATATCCAAGGGATAGGCAACCGCAACGGTTAAAATCCTATTTTCCAGAAAAAGCGGCATAAACTTAAAATAAGAAGCAATTTTTACCGGAATTCTCTGAATTAAAGTTACATCAACTACAATATCTGTAATATCTAAATATTTAATATGAAATTCCTTTGCCAAAAATTCCAGCAGTTCTTTTTCAGAAAGTTTACTTTCCTTGGCAACTAAAGGAATCGGTGAAACCTGTTTGGTGTAAGCAATATCAAAAAAATCCTGGATTTTTTTCTCATCCAATTTCTTTTTATTTTTCAAAAGTCCGATAATTCTGGTATCAGTTTTTTTATCCATAGTAATTTTATAACAAATAGTTATTGCAATAGTTACGTTAACTTAATCATTGAATCTTATTATCACATTGATACATTCTTTTGTCAACGTTTCCCCTTGCTTCCAGCAGTTAAAATTTTAAACTTCTATTCGCTAAACGCTAAGCGCTAATTGCTGCTTTATCGTATCGCCCCAATCATATAAAATATATTTTCATTTTTATCGTCAAATTCACCGCTAATAATCCTCTGACAGCTGTTTAAAGTATCTTCCAGTAATACATATTCACCCTGGCGGCCGGTGTAGGATTCCGCGACAAAAAAAGGCTGTGTTAGAAAAAACTGTAATTTACGTGCTCTTTCATAGATTACCCGGTCATTGGCAGCAAGTTCATCAATTCCGATAACCAAAACAATTTTACGTAATTCTTCATACCTTTGAAAAATTTTTAAAACTTTTTGTGCGATATCAAAATGTTTTTCTCCGATGATATTGGGATCAAGATTAGCACAACTAGACAGTAATGGATCAACTGCAGGATAAAGACCCAGTTGGACTTTTTCCCGGGAAAGAACAATGACAGAATCCAAGAAACTGAATATTGCCACTACCGCCGGATCAGTTAAATCATCCGCTGGAACATAAACCGCTTCCATCGAAGTAATGGAACCGCCAGTTTCACCGGTTGAACGAATACGTTCATGAAATTCACTGGCTTCTGAAATTAATGTCGGCTGATAACCTGTTTCTGAAGGGACCCGGCCCAAAAGAGTAGAGATTTCCTGTCCTGCCTGTAAAAACCGGAAGATATTATCCACAAATAAAAGCACATCTTTATTCTGTTTTTGAATATTCTCCGCTAAGGTCATCCCAGTCATGGCCACCTCATAACGCGCTCCCGGCGGTTCGTTCATCTGACCAAAAACAATTTTCATTTTTGATAAAATATCATGACGGGAAAGCTCATGATAAAGCTCATTCCCCTCACGCACACGTTCTCCGACTCCGGCAAACACACAATTACCTTTATGTCTTTTTACAATATGCTGAATAATTTCCAGGGTCAAAACACTTTTACCCATCGCCGCTCCGCCTAAGATTCCATTTTTACTTCCTTTTATTAAAGGAAATAAAAGATCAAAGATCTTAATCCCGGTTTCCATAAATTCTGTGCTTTTTTTATCATTATTTTTACGCCTAATCTGCGTACCTTTTGACGGAATCCGGATAGCTTTAGTTTCTGTAGCTTTAATCGGCCCTTTTTGATCAATCGGCTCACCTAAAACATTAATTAATCTTGTATACATTTCATCCCCAACTGGTATTTCAATTCCCCCGCCAGTTGCAAATCCAGCAGCATCTCTTTGCAAATTATGTGTAGAATTAATCGAAATACACCGTGCAATATTTCCCGGTAAATGTTCGGCAACCTCCAAAGTCACTTTTAACTCATCTACCGTGAATGTCTGGATAATATCATAAACATTGGGCACATCTGCTTGTAATTCAAATTTAACATCCACAACCGGCCCTTGGACGGCAATCACCCGTCCTACCCCGCCTCTTTTTTTTCGATCAGTTTTCATTTAATGACCTCGCCGCATATAATTCTCTCATATTTTGATCAATGATTTCATGCCTGGCCCGAAAATACTGGTGCCTTAATTTTAAATCCATTTCTTTTATTCTCTCTGAACAATTTTCTAAATGCATGAACCGTGCGGATTGTTCGGCTAAACGGCTTAAACCAAAAATTTCAAAAATCTTTTGTCCGATCCACAAAAAAATTAAATATTCAATAAGCTGTACTGGTTCGGACTCATAAATTATTTCAGACAAAAAACTTTTATCCGCTTTTTCCTCAATATTTTCCTCCAAAGCAGCCGGAATAAGCTGAATAACTTCAATCCGTTGTGCAGTAAACGAAACAGCCCGGGGATAAACTATTTTTACTTTACCAAATTTTCCTTCTAAAACATTATTTACTAAATAATCCCTGATTGTTAAAGATTGATTTAATCTTTGTTCATCCGTAATCCCCGGAAAATTCGCATATGCCATTTTCCGGTCATTTAAATAAAGCTGTCCGCGTTTACCTACAATAATTAATTTGTCTCCTTTTTCTGGTTCTAATAAAGACATTGCCCGTATTATAACTTGCGCATTTAATCCGCCTAATAATCCTGCATCTGTAGTTACGGCAACAAATCCTGTTGCCTTATTTTTACTATTAATAAAAGGATGGTTAATATCAGTGATGCTTTCGCTGTAAAACCATTTAAATATCCCCGCCACTGCATTTAAATAAACACTGTAATTTTTTATTTTTTTGTCTAAAATCTGATATTGCGCCGCAGCAATCAATTTAAGCACCTCGATTAAAGACGCTAATGATTTATAAAATTCTACATCACTTTTAAGCTGCGCAACAGGAATCATTTATTAACCCTCTTTTAATGAGCTTGAATAAAACTGTATTGATTCTTCCAGATTAGCAATGCTCTCATCAATAATAATTTTACTTCTGCGTATTTCTTGCGGTAAAGCGGGAAACCACTCGCATATTTTTTTATAAAAATCAGTTTTGAAATACTTTCTTTCATCATAGGTTAAATCATCTAAAATTCCCCGGTTTAAAGCGTACATGTCAATAATTTGATGTTCCATAGAAACCGGGCGGTCTTTTTCCTGGATAAATAATTCGGTAATTACTTCTCCCCGGCGTAATTTTTTCTCTGCATCTTTAGACAAATCCGTAGTTCTTAACTGTGTCATTTGTACAAGTTCTTTATATTGCAAAAATTCTAGACGCAAAGTCTGGCTTGAACCTTTCATTGCCGGCCACTGTGCCCGGTTTCCGATACGGGAAACTGAAAGCCCGACATCAATCGCCGGGCGCTGTCCTTTATTAAATAAAGCTGTGCTGAAATAAATTTGTCCATCAGTCATGGAAACAAGGTTAGTCGGAATATACCCTGTAACATCGCCTTGCAATGTTTCCACAATCGGTAAAAACGTCATTGCCCCGCCGCCCAGTTCTTTATTTAATTGTGCAGCTCTTTCCATAAGCTGTGAATGCAGATAAAAAATATCTCCGGGATATGCTTCTCTTCCCGGAGCGCGGTTAAATAATAAACAAATTTGGCGGTAAACCCAAGCATGCCTAGTTAAATCATCAAAAACAACCAGTACATCTTTGCCCTGCCTCATAAAATATTCACCTAACATTGCCGCAGAATACGGCGCTAAATACTGTTCTCCTACTGAAGTCGAAGCTACCCCGCTAACAATAATTGAATAATCCATTACGCCTTTCTCATAAAAAAGATCAATCGTCCTGAGTAAACTAGAATAAGTTTTACCGATACAGCAATAAATGCAAATAATACCTTTATCTTTTTGATTAATCATTGCATCTGTAACTACTGTAGTTTTCCCGGTTTGTCTGTCTCCGACAAGTAATTGACGCTGCCCCCAGGCTAAAGGCATTAAAGTATCGATAATTCGGGTGCCTGATTCCAGGGTTCTTTCTACCGTAGACCGGTCCATAACACCTGGGGCATCTTTAAAAACCGGATACATTTCATCACTCTCAATAGGGCCTTTCCCGTCAACAGGTTCACATAAGGCATTTACTATCCTGCCCACAAATTTATCCCCGACTGGCTGAAACAAAGCTTTAGCTTTACTATAAACTTTATCTCCGGCTCTTATTTGCGCTTTTGGTCCAAGCATAAGAATTTGCACGTCCTTTTCCGTAAACCCCATAACTATTCCCCTTAGCCCACTATCAAATTCCACTATTTGACCATTAACACAGGAAGGCATATTTTCGGCGAGCACAACAAATTCTCTTACTGATTTGACCACCCCAATTTCTTTAATATCAAATTGAATAACTCCTGGGTTATTGTTTTTCTTGGGCGAGAGACTCACGCACAACCTCCGTAATCTTAGAAGTAAAACTACCGTCAAAAATCAAATTTCCTACGGTAATTACCATCCCCGCAATTAAATCATCTTTGACTGTTTCCTTAATTTTTATATCAATCTCTAAACTCTCTTTGAATTTTTTCTCAATCTCTTGTTTTTGTTTTTTATTTAAAGCAAACGCCGTAAAAACTTCTATTTCTTTAATTTTATCCGGAATTCTTAACCGGCTCAAATCACTTAATCCGTCAGAAATTAAGGCTTCAATCCACTCTTGATGCATGATTTTACGGATTTCTTCGGAAATAACTCTACAAATCAAATCACTGGAACGTTTAATTGCTTCCTTATCAATTTGCTCCTGCAACTGGGATCTTATATTTTCACAGGTTTTTTGAGCACGATCAAGTAAATCTTCGCTTTCTTTATGCGCCGCATCGATAATTTTATCCCGTTCGGCTTCAGTTTCTTTTACTGCTTTTTCTTTTAAATCCGCTGCTTCCCGCTTTGCTTTTCGTATCATATCCTGATATTGCTCTTCTGACTCTTCCAATTTTTTCTTTATTTCCTCTTGTTTTTCACTGTTGTCTTGAATCATTCCCTGTAAATGAGAAGTAGCATTAGTCACATTACTTTTAAGAAAATACCGTAAAAAGAAGGCAAGTCCTGCAAAAATTATTACCTGTAAAAGAATTATACTGATTATAAACATTTTTTTTCCTTTTCCTTAATCTCGAACCCGTTATGGGTAAGAGATATTTATTAGTCTCACCACAGTTTACTGCGTGATATTCACTGGGTGGATAAATTAACTTCCTTGTTAAAAATTTTTGTTCTTTTTTTTAAATTCTTATTAACTATTTTTTTAGTTAAATATTAAAAAAATAATACCTGTTTTACGCTGTCATAAATAACTGATAAACAATCAGCATTGCCACAATTGCCAGGGCCTCGGCAAAAATTAATGTTATGGTCATAGCTGTAAAAATTTTTGGTGCAGCCGACGGATTTCTGCCTAAAGCATTAATACTGGCAAATGCCGCAACTGCCATCACCCCAGTCGGGCCTAAAATACACAAACTAAACACCAATAATAAAATAATTTGTCGTGCCACAATCCCTCCAAAAAATTAGCCCATTACTAATCGTCAACTTATATTTGATCTGCCTTTTTGCTTTCCTTTTCAATAATTATCATTACCCGATTATTACCAACCTGGGCAACTCCTCTATATATAGGAAACAACTCCTCATCAATAATAATTGTCCCGGAAATTAAACGGCTTAAAAGTTGTTTATGAAACGGTAAGACTTCAAAAACCCCACTTTCCCCTGGTAAAATAACCCGATTAGCCCGGCCTTGCCAAACTGTTTTTTCCGGGCTTAACACAGTAACATCCAATATTTTATCTGCCATACAATTTCAGCCATGAAATTGAGTTTATAAGTTAAAGTGCATAAGTGTGCAGAATATTATTCGTACACACTTATACACTTATATACTCACAAACTAACTCCTGTCTGCCTCCCTGCATTTTATTTTATCTTTATTCCTTTTTTTCTTTTTTAATCTTCACCTGTTCTTCTTCCGGAAAAGAGAATTGTTTTGCTTTAGCAATATCATATCCTAATTTAGCCTTGCGATGCCAGGTAAAGAAGAATACCCCGGCTAAGAGACCAATAAACAGAATTATCGTCAGAATAATTTTCCAAGTCATTGCCCGGGTTAATGCTCCGATTTCATCCGGTTTTTCAATAATCAATTTTTCCATATCTGTTAATTCTGTTTTTAAAGACTCAACTGTCTTGATATTTACCCGATACGCGCCAATATGCTGCGCCCGGCTTAAGCTAATATCATTCTGATTCTTTAAAATATTATCTACTGTCAGGTAAACTTTCTCCGCAAGAATAGTGGCGACTTTTTCCTGCTCTGTGCCTTCCATAATGCTGACTAGTTTAGTTGCCCGTTTTTTCATCACATCTAAAGCTGTCTGAGGAATACTCCAAATATCTTCAATCTCTACCTTAAAAACACGAATTTCTTTTGGAGCTAAATCAATATTTTGTTTATACACATAATATATTGATTTATCGGCATCAAATTCAAGCTCTAACCCGCCTAAATCCATAACATCTTTTGGGGTTACTTCCTGCGGCAGATATACTTTTACCTGAGTAGTCTGCGGTTTAACCTCTGACGGATTAGCCGCAATCACATTAACAATCAAACTTCCGGTTGATAATGAAGTGGAAACCACTGGCTCATCTTCCATACCCCCGAGTTTATGCTGCAAAAGCTGCTGAATAAAGTTTACCATTGTTTTAATATTTTCTGATTTCTTCTTCAACTCTAAGATTGTCGGAGACTTGCCCAATGCTTCCTCAACTATAGACGAAATATCATAACCCTGGTCACCGGCTAATTCCGTTAAGCGTTCTGCCATTTCATTTAAGGAATCCGCCAGTTTTCCGCTTGGCCCTTCATCTCTTAAAACCCGCGGTAAATCATCAATAGATTCTTGCAAACTAACCAAAGCACCTCCGACATCTCCACCTTTGGCTAAGGTTTTTCTTAATTCTTCAACCATTTCCAGGGTATCATCAACAACAGATTTTACCTGCGGTACGCTGGAAGCTAACCCTTCAATAGAAGTGAGTGTTGTTGATTCAACCATAACTGAACCCGCCTGGAGGTTTCCGGTTGTATGTTCAGTTACTACAATGGAGAATGCTTTACCCGGCATAAATTGTTTTCCATCTACAAAGATGTCATATCCGTAGAGTCCTCTGGTAATTACAGATTCAATTAATGGTACGCCGTTAAACACTTTTGTCCCGTCGTAGGTTGTAACTTCCATAAGCGGCATTAACCCTGAAGCAATACGGTAACGAACTTCAACTGTCCCGCCGATTAATACAGAATCAGGAATAATTAATTCCCCGGACTGGCGTTTAGCAATTGTTTCCAGTTCTTGTCCAGCTTGTGTTGCCTGATCCGCACCCGCTTGCAGCTGCTCAATAACCTCTTCGCTTCTTTCCTCAAAACTGGATAAGGTTTGATCTACTGATTCCTGCATTTGTGTCGTTTTTGTATCAATAATTGTAATCTGTTCATCCATTTTTGTTTCAATCAATTCTTTTTGATCAGCTAATCCTGTATCAATTTTATTTGCTACCAAAGTCTGGAATGTCGGCAAAGTCGAATCACGCATTTCTTCAACTGCATCCTGCGTATCACGCATTTGTCTTGATTCTGTAATACTAAATGATGTCGGAGTTCTAAATTGCGCACCCGATGCGTTGATAATGATTGTCACTGCGGTATAAACTACGCCATCTTCCAATCCTGTGGGAGCATTCCAAACCAGGTTAAAAAATCCTTCTTCATTCGGGCTGGTTGATGTTAAAGTTTTAATTTGTGCACCAGTATCATTATAAATCTTAATCTCTACACTTTCTGCACCAGAAACAGCAAAACCGTCTCGTTCCAGCCATGAACTTGCTTTTAACTGATCATTATTGGAATCATAGGTGAATTCAGCATAAGCACGCCAGATATGGATAACTGTTGTTTCCATAAAAATAGTATCTAATGTTTTATCCGTATTACATTCAAAACTAAACTGCTTATCTCCGTAACCTACTTTAGACCAGACAGCCGTCCAGAATCCGTAAGGTAATTCCACAGTTACCGGTGATCCTAAGTCCGCTCCTGGGTTATTCGGCATAGTAGCAGCAGCCCAAATATCCCCTAAGTTAGAAGTTGCATCAACAGCTAATGCCCCAAGATCTTCATTGGTTAATAAATCACGGATTGTCCAGGTAATCGAGTAGTAATCAATTGTAAAATCAGCATCTGAATCATCATATACAGAAATATCTCGATTATCAAAAATGCGTACCCGAACACTTGTTGAACGGTCATCCGGAACACTCCAGGCATAAGAATTAGTGTTGCTTAAAGATAAGGTTATTACATTAACATTGGAAACAAAATTATCTTTTGAATATTGTAACTGAACATCGGGAATTGTTCCGGTTGTGGTCCAGGTAATATTTCTTGATTCGCGGGTAATCCAGCGTTCTGCGCCATTGGGGCTGGTAATCACTAAGTTGCCGCGAATTGTAAAATCACTATTAGAAATATCATAAACAGTATCATCATTTGGATCTTCTACTTTTACCCGAGCAGTTAAGCTAATATTGTTAGGAATTGTCCAGGTATAACTGTATGTTCCGCCGGCACCGCTGCCATTAGGGGCACTAGAAGTAATCACATTTGAAAAACTCACGCCGCTATTTATTGAGTAACTTATTTTTGCTAAAGGTAATGTTCCCCCCCAAGTCCAGCTAATATTATGTACTGAACCCACAATCCACGCTTCTGCACCATTGGGAGAATTAACTGTAAAGAATCCTTGAATACGGAAATCAGCATCAGAATCATCATATACTGTTGCATCAGCAGCATCTAAAACTCTTACGCGTGCTTTTGCCGTGGCTGTATCCGGGACAGTCCAGGCATAGGTATTAGTATTTAGTGTGCTTACGGTAACTATATTCGGATACGAAACTCCTGAATCTGTTGAGTATAGAATTTGCACATTGGCAATAGTTCCGGTTGTATTCCAGGTAATATTACTCACCTGGTTAATTGCCCATTTTTCTGCTCCGTTAGGAGAGGTTACGGCAATCGCACCTTTGATTTTAAAACTAGCATCCGATATATCATAAGCATCACTATCTGTAGAACTCCTCACTCTGACTTTTACATTTGTTGAAATTGCATCTGGTATTGTTGGCCAAATATGCGTACCGTCATTCGCAGTGCTGCCAATAATTGCTGTAGAACTAGAAAAATCATTTATAGAATAATGTAAATCTACAATACTCACCGTACCTAACACACTCCAGGTTATTTCAAAAGAATCATTTACCGTGAGAATTTCTCCGCCGTTAGGCGTCAAGAGAGTAAAATCAGCTCTGATCTTAGCATTAGCATTAGAAATATCATAAGCAGTTGAATCTCCTAAGTCGCTGACTTTAACTCTCAACTGCGGGGTAATATCATCCGGAATAAGCCAAGCATATGTTCCGGTATTATTGGTGGCAGTAATAATATTCGGATAACTTGCTCCGCCGTCTTTTGAATATTCGATTTTTACCTCAGAAACTGTTCCCTGCCAAGTCCAGGTAATGTTTTCCGTTGAATTTACATCCCACATTTCCCCGCCGTTAGGTGCGGTAACTGTAAAAGCTGCGGTAATTTTAAAACTGGCATTAGAATCATCATATGCTCCCGGATCATTAGTATCCGATATTCTAATTTTTACATTACTAGAAATAGAGTCCGGAATAGTCCAAGCATAACTTCCGGTGTTCGCTCCATTATCAACAACTGTGTGGAAATCTGTGACAAAATTATCCAGTGAGTAAACAATCCTCACTCCCGCGGCTGTACCCAATTTTGCCCAAGTAATATTCCTCGTTTCTCCTACTTTCCATTGTTCTGCTCCATTCGGTGCTGTTAATGTAAATGCACAACGGATACGGAAACTACCATTAGATGCATCATTAGCTGCAGCATCTGAAGCATCGGATACTCGAATACGGCAATTGCCAGAAACTGCATCCGGCACCTGCCAATCATAGCTGCCATTATTATTCACATTATCCTCGATAAGAATATAACTTGAACCGCCATTGGTTGAATATTCTAATTGTACAAAATTTACACTTCCGTTCCAGTTCCAAGCTATAGAATGCGTACTGGCCACAAGCCATGCTTCTCCTCCATTTGGTGATATCACGGTAAAACTGCCTTGAATCTTAAACACTGCATCGGAAGCATCCTGGATAGAGAGATCATTAACATTCGTAACTTTAACTAAAGCATAAGTAGTAATGTCATCGGGTATTGTCCAGGAATAAGCACCTGTATTCGGAGTGGAATTAGTTATTGGTACAAATATTGTGCCGCTATTCGCTGAATACGCAAGCATAACATTTGCAATTGATCCTACACGATTCCAGGTTATTACCTGGCTGGTTCCTACTGCCCATGTCTCCCCACCATTAGGTGAAGTTATTGTTAAACTTCCACTAATTTTAAAATCATTATCACTTGTATCATATGCAGTTGTATCTAAAACAGCCGCAACTCTTACCCGGCATTGATTAGATATATTATCTGGTATAGTCCAAGGATAAGTATTAATATTAGCTACTGAATTAGTTATTACATTCGCATAAGTAACTCCCCCATTAGTTGAATAATCTAAACGTATATTCGGCACAGTTCCTTGTGTAGTCCAGGTAATATTTTCTAACTCATCAACAATCAGAGATTGTCCTCCGTTAGGATAAGTTAAATTAAAACTACCCTTAATCTTAAATACTCCGTTTGATTCATCATATACTGTAGAATCAAGCACATCTGTGATTTTTACTTTTAGTGTACTCATAATAACATCCGGAATAGTCCATTCATAAGTACCTAAGGAAACTGCTATTGCCGCACTGATCACATTCGGATAAGTTGAGCCGGAATCTGTTGAATACTCAATTTTTAAATCAGTCATGGTTCCGGTTGATGTCCAGGTAATATCCTGGTTTGTATTTACTCCCCATTCTTCTCCGCCATTAGGCGCAGTTAAATTAAGTAATCCATGTATTTTAAACACTGCATTGGAAACATCTTTAGCATCCGGATCGCCGGTATCAGAAACACGTATTAAGCATTCTGTAGAAATTCGATCTGGGATTGTCCAGCTATAAGTATCTATGTTTGGAGTAGAAGCAATAATGTTTGTCCAGTTAGCTCCATTATTACTTGAATATACTAAACGGACATTTGCAATTGATCCAAATGTACTCCAGACTATATCATGCGTTGAACCAACTGCCCAGACTTCTCCGCCATTAGGACCGCTGATATTAAACCCGCCGCGGATAATGAAATTAGCATCAGAAATATCATTTACCGTAATATCTGATGCATCAGAAATTCTTATCCTAATCTGTACTCCTGCATCATCCGGAACAACCCAGGAATATGTTTGCAATGCCGCATCTATAGATCCCGTAATCACATTCGGAAAACTAACTCCTGCATCTTTAGAATACTCTAATCTTGCATTAACAATTGATCCGAACCTGCTCCAAGTAATGTTTTGGGATGAATTAATCAACCATATTTCTGCCCCATTGGGAGCGGTTAATGTAAAATCACCTCTGATTTTAAAATTTGCATCTGATGTATCCAAGACAACCGTTGGGTCATCTAAATCAGTGATTTTTACCCGAGCGGTTTGTGTAATCGAATCCGGGATTGTCCAGCTGTAAGAGCCCGCACTAGCGGCAGTTGAACCAATTATTAAATTAGGATAGCTGACACCCCCATTAGTTGAATATTCAAGTTTTATATTATTCAAAGAACCCACAGCTGCCCAAGTAACGGATTGAGAAGAACCCACTGGCCAAACTTCTCCTCCATTGGGAGCTGATAGTATTAATATACCCGCGATTTTAAAAACTGCATCTGATTCATCATAAACTGTGGAATCAGAAAGGTTAGTTATTTTTACTTTAACAGTTGAGGAAATATTATCTGGAATTGTCCAAGCATAAGTTCCTAATGATGCAACTAACGAGGCACTGATTACATTCGGATAAGTTGAGCCGCTATCTGTTGAATAATCAAGCTTTACATTAGAAATCGAACCGGTTACATTCCAGGTAATATTATGACTACTGGCAACTGTCCAGACCTCTGTTCCGTTGGGTGATGTTATTTCTAATTTTCCTTTAATCATGAAATTAGTATCAGAATCATCATAAACCGCTGCATTATTCACATCAGAAATTCTTACCCTAACCTGATTGCTTATTGTATTGGGAATTGTCCAAGGATATATTTTTAGTGAAGCATTAACTGAAGCAACAATTTCATTCGGATAAGTTGAACCGCCATTTAATGAATAATCAATTTTTACATTCTGCACAGAACCGCTATAGTTCCAAGTAATATTCTCAACATCACTCACCCGCCAATCCTCTGCTCCCTGCGGCGCGGTTACCTGGATTGAACCGCGGATTGAAAAATCTGCGGCTGATTCATCATATACTGTTGAGTCCGTTGCATCCGTAATTTTTACTCGGGCAGTTGTTGTTAAATTATCCGGAATTGTCCAGGCATAGGTACCTGCTGCCGCATTGGTTGAAGCTGTAATTACGTTCGGATAACTAACCCCGCTGTTCGTTGAATAATCAATTTTCACATTGGCAATTGAACCCACAATCGCCCAGGTAATATTTTCGCTATTTGCATATAGCCATGATTCTCCTCCGTTAGGCGCACTCACAGTGATACTGCCTCTAATTTTAAAGTTTGCACCCGAAGCAGCTAATGAATTTATATTATTATAATCATTGATTCTCACTCTTACTTGTGCAGAAATATTATCGGGAACTGTCCAGGGGAAAGAACCGGTATTTGAAGTCGATCCCGTAATACTATTCGGATAGGTTGCTCCGCCATCAGTTGAATAATCAAGTTGTACAGTAGTAACTGAGCCAACTGTTGTCCAAGTAATATCCCGGGATGCTCCCACAACCCAAACTTCTCCGCCATCCGGTGAAGTAATATCAAAGCTGGCTCTAATCGCAAAATCAGCATCAGAAATATCATTTACACTCACATCAGAGGCATCCGCTATTCTTACTCTAACTTTTTTAGATACAGCATCTGGAATTGTCCAAGTAAAACTCAAAGCTCCTGCCGGAGTTGAAGCATTTATGGAATTAGGAAAGCTCACTCCTGAATCTGTAGAGTAATCTAATCTGACATTAGCTATTGATCCAATCCTGGTCCAGGTAATGTTATGGTTTGTATTTACATCCCATTCTTCTGAGCCATTGGGTGAAACCACAGTTAAAATACCCACTATTTTTGCATTAGTATTAGAGGTATCCAAAACCGTTGCATCAGAATTATCCGTGATTTTAACTCTAAACTGAGTAGATAAATCATCGGGTATAGCCCAATTATAACTACCGGCGCTGGCTGCTGTAGATGCGTTTATAATATTTGGATATGTACTGCCGCCGTTGGTTGAATATTCAATTTTAATTGTGGCAATCGAACCGGTTCTATTCCAGGTTATTGCCTGGGCTGTACCAACTCCCCAAGCTTCTCCGCCATTGGGTGCAGTTACCGTCAGAGAACCTTTAACCGTAAAAATATTATCCGAAACATCATATACACTAGCATCCAATACATTAGAAACTCTTACTTTTAGGTTAGAACTTATCGCATCCGAAACAGTCCATGAATATGAACCAACCATACCCGGAGTCGAAGGAATAATCACATTAGGATAAGTATTGCCCCCGTCGGTTGAATATTCAAGTTTCACATTAGCAATTGTTCCGGTAGGTGTCCAGGTAATATTCTGGGTTGAGCCGACTATCCATTCTTCTCCTCCGTTAGGGATATTCAGTGCGAGTTTGCCTTTTATTGTAAAGTCACTGTCTGATGTATCAAAAACTGTAGCATTAGCTGTATCTGTAACTTTAACTCTTAAATTTTCACCGATTGCATCTGGTATTGTCCAGGCATAGGTACCGGTTGAAGCATCGGTAGAGGTAATAATCACAGTATCATAACTTGCTCCACTGTTAATAGAGTAGTCAATTTTTATTGCCGGAATACTTCCGGTTCTCGTCCAGGTAATATTCTGTGAATTCCCTACATACCAAATCTGCCCGCCGTTTGGTGCAGTAATAGTTAATGATCCTTTAATCATAAAATTAGCATTGGATACATCATAAACCGCTGAATCTAACGTATTCGAAACTCTTACTTTAAGGGTTGTACTTAAAGCATCTGGTATTGCCCAGCTATATGTTCCTAAGGAAGCATCCGTAGAAGCCACAATCGGATTAGGATAGGTTGCCCCGGAATTTGTTGAATAATCTAAAACAACATTCGCAATCGAGCCATTACGCGTCCAGGTAATATTTTGTCCTGTTGCCACTACCCATTCTTCACCGCCATTGGGTGCGGTTAAAGTTAGAGAACCTTTAATTGAAAAATCAGAATTAGATTCATCATAAACCGTACTGTCTGAGGTATAAGTAATTTTTACACGAACAGTTGATGAAATATTATCTGGTATAGTCCAGGCATAGGTACCCAGAGAAGCATCAACTGTACTATTAATTGTATTCGGATAGGTTAATCCACTATTTGTTGAATATTCTAATTTTACTTGGGGAATAGAACCATTTCGTATCCAGGTAATATTTTCAGAACTACCCACAATTTTTACTTCTCCGCCGTTTGGCGCAGTAATGGTTAAATCGCCTCTGATTTTAAAATTAGCATTAGAAGTATCCCGGGCCAGGGCATCATTAACATCAGAGATCCTTACTCTTACAGTTGAAGACAAAGCATCGGGTATTGACCAGGCATATGTACCTGTATTCGAAACCGAGGCTGTTATTACATTCGGATAATTTGTCCCGCCATCAATTGAATATTCTAATTTTACATTACCAATACTTCCTACTGTAGACCAAGTAATATCTTCTGAATCCGCCACCGTCCAAACCTCTCCGCCATCCGGAGCTGTGATTGTAAATATTGCCTGGATACTAAAATCAGCAATAGATACATCCGAAACTGTAATATCAGAAGCATCAGAAATTTTTACCCGAGCGGTAGTTGTTGCTGTATCCGGAATTGTCCAGTAATATTCAAGGCCGCCGGCCGGAGTGGATGCAATAATCAAATAATCATAACTTGTTCCGCTGTTGGTTGAATATTCAAGTTTAACATTTGCAATTGAACCAACCATGGTCCAAGCAATTTTTCTTGATTGTCCAATACCCCATTGTTCTGCTCCATTAGGCTGGGTTAAATCTAAAGAACCAATAATTTTAAAATTTGTATCGGAAATATCAAAAACTGAACTATCGGAAGCATCGGAAACTTTTACTTTTACTGTTGCACAGGGGTTATCCGGTATTGTCCAGTTATAGGCACTCGCTGCATCTGTAGAAGCTGTGATTAAAGTAGGATAAGTAACTCCTCCGTCTAAAGAATAATCTAATCTCACCGCCGCAATAGAAGACCCATTCCTGCTCCAGGTAATATCATGTGTCGTTCCCACTCCCCAGGCTTCTGCGCCATTGGGTGCAGTTAGAGTTAATGAACCTTTGATCACAAAATTATTATTAGAAACATCATAAACAGATGCATCTGTAGTTTGTGAAATACGTACTTTTAACTGAGTTCCAATTGCATCCGGAGTTGTCCAAGCATAAATACCAGTCGAAGCATCACTGGACGCTGAAATTTGATTTGGATAGGTTGAGCCGCCATTAGTGGAATATTCTAGCTTTATATTGGGAATGCTTCCGCTTCTATTCCAAGTAATATTATGGGCTGAACCCACAATCCATTCTTCTGCGCCATTGGGTGATAATAAAGTTAAAGAACCTTTAATTGTAAAATCATTATTTGAAGTATCACTAACTGTTAAATTAGAAATATCTGTTATTTTCACCCGTAATGTTGCACTTAATGCATCTGGTACTGACCAGCTATAGCTTAATAAAGTTGCATCTACAGACGGTGCAATCATGTTTGGATAACTTACTCCGCTATCTGTTGAATATTCTAATTTTACAGTCGGGATTGATCCATTGCGCGCCCAAGTTATATTACGGGATTCACCCACAAACCAAACTTCTCCGCCGTTTGGTATATTTATTGTCAAGCGGCCTTTAATTGTAAAATCAGCATTACTTGTATCCAATACCAATGCATTATCTACGTCTGAAACTTTTACCCGGACAGTAGTAGACAATGAATCCGGCACTGACCAGGTATAGGTTCCGGCAGCAGCTCCGGTTGCCGCAATAATTAAATTCGGATAGGTTGTGCCGCTATTAGTTGAATATTCCAACTTCACATTGGCTATTGAACCAAATCTGGTCCAGGTAATTGAAGTGGGAATAGAAACTTCTAATTCCTCTGCTCCGTTGGGTGCGGTTAAATTCAAAGCACCTTTAATTGTAAAATTTGCATCGGATTCATCATATACTGTTGCATCTGCGGTATCGGTTACCTTTACTTTAATTGTTGTTGATAAATTATCCGGAATGGTCCAGGCATAACTTAGATCTGCACACGGAGTAGATGCAATAATTAAATTCGGATAAGTTGTGCCGCCATTGGTTGAATATTCTAATTTTACATTAGCTATTGAACCAAACCTGGTCCAGGTAATATTTTCTATATCTGCCACATCCCAGGATTCAAATCCATTGGGTGCAGTTAATGTTACTTGTCCGCGAATTTTAAATAACCCATCCGTAATATCTACAGCATTAATATTATCGACATCAGATATCCGGATTTTGCAGGATATGGATAAATTATCCGGTACTGTCCAGGAATAAGTTTCTGTATTCGGCGTGGAAGCAATAATATTTGTATACGTACTGCCGCTATTAGTTGAATACTCTAATTTTACATTAGAACAATCTCCGGTTGTAATCCAGGTGATATCTTTACTGGAAGCAACTTCCCAAACTTCTCCGCCGTTGGGCGTAGTAATTGTAAATTCCGGCATAATTGTAAAATCTGCATTAGATGTATCATAAACACTCACATCTGCGGCATCAGATATCTTTACCCTGATTGTCTTATACACTGAATTCGGAATAGTCCAGGAATAACTTAATCCCGCAGCTCCGGTTGAACCAATAATTAAATTCGGATAAGTGGTGCCTGAATTTGTCGAATAATCTAATCGAACATTAGTGATAGACCCGGTTACGGTCCAGGTTATACTAGAAGTTGTTCCCACTACCCATTCTTCTGCTCCGTTAGGCGCAGTGAGAATTAAATTACCAATGATCTTGAAATTAGAATTGGATGTATCATATACTAAAGAATCATTTGCATTGGTTACTTTTACTTTTAATGTTGCTCCAATATCATCCGGAATTGTCCAAGCATAGGTTAATGCTGCTCCCGGCGTAGAAGCAATAATTACATAATCATAACTTGTCCCGCCGTTAACTGAATATCTTAACTCTACATTCGCTATGGTTCCTGTCTTGGTCCAGGTG
>JBDRJV010000023.1:0-16452 GCA_043814605.1 Candidatus Omnitrophota bacterium
CTCGATGTCGGCTCATCACATCCTGGGGCTGGAGAAGGTCCCAAGGGTCCGGCTGTTCGCCGGTTAAAGTGGTACGCGAGCTGGGTTCAGAACGTCGTGAGACAGTTCGGTCTCTATCCATCGTGGGCGCAGGATATTTGAGAAGATCAGTCCTTAGTACGAGAGGACCAGGGCTGACGAACCTCTAGTGTTCCAGTTGTCACGCCAGTGGCAAAGGCTGGGTAGCTACGTTCGGAAAGGATAAGCGCTGAAAGCATCTAAGCGCCAAGCTCCCTTCAAGATAAGATATCCCTCCCGCTTAGCGGGACTAAAGACGCCTTGAAGACTACAAGGTTGATAGGCTCCATGTGTAAGCGCAGTAATGCGTTTAGCTGAGGAGTACTAATCTGTCGTGAGGCTTGATCACTTTGCTATTATTTTAATTTAATAGCTATACTCCTGGTTATACAGTTGTATATTTTTATGTTGCTCAACTCTTGTGAAATCTCAATACTTAAGTAGAGAGTAGCAAGTAGCGAGAAAGATTTTTTCCAGTTGCCATGCTAAAGGGGAAACACCCGTTCCCATTCCGAATACGGCAGTTAAGCCCTTTGAGGCCGATGGTACTGCACAAGTTATTGTGTGGGAGAGTAGGAAGTAGCTGGATTAATTTAAAAAAAGCCCTGTTGGTAGAAATATCAACAGGGCTTTTAGCGTCTAGCGGTTAGCGTTTAGCAAGTAGCATAAAAATATCATTTATTCTTTTTAATGTTGGTATTTTTCATCATCTATTATTTTATTATTCTCAGTGTTTAAATCATGGCTTTGTGTCTTGGTATCCTCACTTATTGCAATTGGAAGAACATTGAATAAAATAGATTGTTCTTGTTTAATTGTTTTAAGTTCAAGCGCATTTTTTTCTGGAGTTAAGTTAGGCGTAAAATTGTTTTTAGTTTGTGGCGTTAATATAGCATCATTATAAGTTATGGCTACTACAGCACCCGTATTATCATAATTTTCTGTTTTTACTGTTTTACCCTGGTCATCAAAAAATGTACAGGCAGTTTTTATCCCGTTCTTACTATAGCTATCAACTCTAGACAATGTCCCATTAATATCATAGTAAAATAATTGCCTGCCGGAAACAGTACCTGTTTGGTCAAAAGTTATTGCTTGTTTTAATACTCCCGCCTTATCAGATAACTCAATTGATGTTAATTTCCCTAGGTTATTGTAAATAGGTGCAGCTTCAAGCATGTTTAAGCTAGTGAGCTCGATAATATTCATATATATTTTGTCATAAGGGATTTCCTGATCAACACTCAACCCAGTGTTATTACCGATGTTTGCGATAGTAGCTGTTATAGTCTGTCCTAAATCCAGATAATTTTTCGTCGGAATTGTCTGTGATACCGGGTTCATCGCGGTGATATTTGTCAAAGGATAATAATTATTCTGAAGTGAGAAATTGGAAAACAATTGATTTGTGAAACTTTGAAAATTTATCATCTGGAGCATATAATTCTTAATGTTAATATCACGGGTAGTTATTTGTCTATCTCCGTCAAAATCTCCGGGAACTTGCTCTTCTTCATCTGAGTTAGATTTTTTATCGTCTTCATCATCAGATGTTTCTCGGTTTAAATTACTGGATGTGTATGCAGCTAAATCTGTTGCATCAATTTTTCCATTTATATCATAATCAAAACTAGCGTCAAATCCTGTATCTTTTACAGTCTTACCATAGGAATTTGCAAACCTCAAAAAATCAGAAAAATCAGCATACGCAGATGTTGTAAAAAAAACAAGGCATAAAAACAGCAAAACTCCAATAAATAGGGTAAAATTAGGCTCAATAATAATTTTCATAATATAACTCCTTTTTAAACTATATGTTAAGTGTATCATTTTTTAAGTATTTTTGCAAACAACATCGAAAAGTGTAATTAATAAGCAAGAGCTGATTTTCCCCTTATTTAAACACTGAAAAATTTTCTTGAAAATTTTTCAGTATACGGCGGGATACCCCGAGAAATTCAAGGAATTTCCAGGACAAAAGTCCTGGGAATGCAAAAGCATTCCGCAGGGAATTCGCATAGTAACTTATGTTGCTTTGCTCCATAAGTAATGTTCTTATTTACGTGTTTTTTAGTGTTTTTTTGTTGCCTTTAAAATAAATATTTGCTATAATATTGTCCTGTTATGAGGAGGAGATATGGCAAAAATAACTGGCAGGCTTCGAGGCAGGCCGAAAAAAGCCATAAAATATATAAAAACAATCAATGTGCGCTTAACCCAAGAACAATGGTTAAAAATTTTATTAAAGGCCCAGGACTCTCATCTCGAACCTTCGGTTTTTATTCGAAAAACTGTAATGGATGCCTTGAATGCCTAAATCGTAAAAACATGTTTGAAATTTGCAAAAAATTTAAAAAGATGATACAATAGAAAAGAGAGTAAATACATTATAAAAGTATTTAATTATTTGAAAATAAATAAGTAGGGAGAAGCGGGGGCTTCTAAAAATAAATAATTATTTAAAGTAGGATAATAAATTCAGTAAAATTTCAATCAAAATTTTCACTATGGAAACAGGGGCAAGGAGAAAAGCGGTTATGTTTATTAATTTTCCTTGCCCCTAACCCCTTTATAGACCACAGACTATGGACTAGTATATTGACTCTTCAAATTTTTACTGCTATATTAAAACTTACCATTTAAAATTTAAAATTATACACAGAAAGGTAATAATATGAGTTTAGTTGTCTTAGGTACAGTTGCGTTAGATTCTTTAAAAACTCCTTGCGGAGAAAAAAAAGATTTACTCGGCGGGTCTGCAGCGCATTTTTCCATGAGTGCCAGCCACTTTACCCAGGTTCATCTGGCCGCTGTGATCGGAGAGGACTTTCCTAAAAAACATATTCAGTTTTTAAAAAATAAAGGTATTATAACTAAATCTTTAGCTGCTCAAAAAGGCAAGACATTCCGTTGGTGCGGTGAATATAAAAAAGATGATTTAAATGTTGCGCATACCAAAACTACAGAATTAGGAGTGATTGCAGAATGTTTTCCTAGCTTGCATAAAACTCAAAAAAATATTAAAAATGTTTTTCTTGGCAACTATGCGCCGGATGTGCAGTTAAAATTTCTCAAAGAACTGAATAACCCGGAATTTATAGGTTTAGACACTATGAATCTCTGGATTCATAATATGCGTCAGGATGTCTTGAAGCTATTAAAAAAAGCTGATATTTTAATCATTAATGATGCCGAAACCAAGGCTTTATCCCGAGAGGATAATTTACTAAAAGCAGCAAAACATTTAAATTCCTTAGGGCCAAAAATGGTAATTGTAAAAAAAGGAGAGCATGGCTGTCTTTTTTATTCTAAAAAATATGTATTTAATTTACCGGCATTTCCTATAGAAAAAGTTGTGGATCCGACAGGAGCCGGAGATACTTTTGCCGGCGGGGTTATGGGGTATCTGGCTAAATCTCCTAAGATTAATGAAAATATATTGAAAAGAGCTATTGCCTATGGGACTATATTTTCTAGTTTTAATGTCAGTGGATTTGGCATGAAATGTACAGGGCTGCTTAAAAAATCACAAGTAGAAAACAGGTTAAAAGTTTACAAAAATTTCTTTAAATTTTAAGTTTTTTCTAGTGTTGACATTTAGTTTAACCGGGAATATAATTTTGTTAATGGGAATAAATCAATTAAATATCTTTTTATATTGCAATTTTAATTAAGCGTCTTTAGGGGAGACGCTTTTTTTATATAAATTCGGTAGGCTAATAAGACCTCTCACCATTTTCACCTAAAAGGTTCGAGGTCGTTTCGTCCCGATTGAACGGGACTCAACGAAAGGATTATATATGTCAAAAGCAAGGGTAGGTAAGGAAATACACGCAGTCGGTGAAAATAAAATGGGGACTTTATCTGATATTAGTCAATGGCTGGCGGATAAAAGCATTAATCTCGATTCGATCTGTGCTTATGCAGATAATGGTAAAGCACATTTTTTATTTAAGACTTCGGATAATAAAAAGGCTATGGAAATATTAAAGTCAAAAGGAATGGATGTTAGCGAAGAAGAAGTGGTTATTGTGGAAATGCAGCATAAAGTGGGTATGCTCAAGGATATGGCGAAGAAATTAAAAACCGCTGAGGTTGATATAAAATATATTTACGGTACAACATCCTCTTTGCCTAATGCGCCGGCAAATATTGTCTTTGTTGCTGATGATAATAAGAAAGCAATTAATGCGATAAATGGATAATAATCTAGATCCTGGATGCTAGATTCTAGATTCTAGACTCTGGTAAATGCTTTTTTTAGGATCCAGATTCAAGGATCTAGGATCAAAAACCATAAAATTTACTCTAAGTAAATTTTGGTATATGGTTTGTGTTTGTGCTTGACTTTTGTTCTTTTAAGTGTTATATTTTATCAATCTTCGGGAAAGGGTGTAAATCCCAACTGGCAGTTAAAGCCCGCCTGAGAACGGCGAGGCTGAAGCCTGCGACTCCCGCCAAAAAGCGGCGGGACTGAGAAGGTGAAATTCCTTCGCCAATAGTTTCCGCTACAAACAAAAGCGGATCCGCTTCTGCCACAAATTATGGTGGATGTTGGAAAAGTCTAGATGGGAGAAGAGAAAAAGTAAAATAAATTAAATCAAATCCAAAATCATGTGTTTTGGATAGATTTTTTATAATCCCGAAGAATATATCTTCGGGATTATTATTTTAGGGAGTAAATAGTATGAGATTTAATACAATACTGGAACTAATCAGGGATTTAAAAAAAGGGAAAATGGTGGTTATCCTTGATGATGCCAAACGAGAAAATGAAGGCGATCTGGTTATGGCCGCTGAACATGTTAGCCCCAAACACATAAATTTTATGATAAAATTCGGCCGTGGTTTAATTTGCGTGGGTATGGAAAATGAACATTTAGACCGCCTGGATTTACATCCTATGGTTGGTAGAAACCAGGCGCCCATGGGCACTGCATTTACTGTTTCTGTAGATGCAAAGCACGGCATTACTACAGGTATTTCTGCGCATGACCGCAGCCATACAATTAAACTGCTGACAAAAATAACCACAAAATCAACGGATTTGGTCAGGCCAGGACATATCTTTCCTTTGCGAGCTAGCGAAGGCGGAGTTTTAGTCCGGGCCGGACATACAGAGGCTTGTGTTGACTTTATGAAATTGGCAAAATTAAGGCCAGCGGGAATAATCTGTGAAATCTTAAATGAAGACGGAACTATGGCCCGCACTCCGCAGTTATTTAAGTTTGCCAAAAAACATAAACTTAAAATCGGTACAATTGCGGATTTAATAAAGTTTCGGCATCGTTATGATAAATTAGTACACAAAATTGCTTCCACAAAATTACCTACACCCTATGGTGAGTTTAAATTATTTGTTTATGAATCAGATGTGGATAAACATCCGCATCTGGCTTTAGTCTATAAAAAGATAAATAATCCCGCTCTGGTACGTGTGCATTCGGAATGTTTAACCGGAGATGTATTTATGTCGCAGCGATGTGATTGCGGTAATCAATTACATAAAGCTATGCAGATGATTCAAAAGAATGGTTCCGGGGTAGTGCTTTATATGCGTCAGGAAGGCCGGGGCGTGGGTTTAGCAAATAAAATCAAAGCTTATGCTTTGCAGGATCATGGGTTTGATACAGTTGAGGCTAACGAAAAATTAGGATTTAATGCGGACTTAAGAGACTATGGAATCGGTGCGCAAATATTATCGGATTTAGGAATAAAGAGAATTAAACTGTTAACAAATAATCCACATAAAATTATCGGGCTTGAAGGTTATGGCTTAAAAATAATTGAAAGAGTTCCGATTGAGATAGAGCCCTCACAGAAAAATAAAAATTATCTAACAACAAAAAAGAAAAAATTAGGGCATATGCTTTCTCTTGTTAAGTAAAAATATAGGCTGCAGGTAACATGCTACAGGCAGCAGGCTAAAAGCTAAAAGCATAGTGATGGGTGAAGGCAAAAAAATAAGTAAAGTAGCAAGCCGTCAAGTGGACACTAAGAAGTATCCAGTGGCGAGCCTCGCCGAAGGCTACTTCAAAGAAGAAACCCGGCGGGTAGCAAGTAGCAAGTAGCAAGTAGCAAGACAAAAGCCTAAAGGCATAAAAATATTTTTAGCCTGAGGCCTGTGACTTGAGACTTGTGGCTTGTAAAAACATTACACAAAAAAAGAAAGGCAGGTAAATCATGAAGCAGATAGAGGCAAAGTTAGATGCAAAAGGTAAAAAATTTGGGGTATTAGTGTCAAGATTTAATAACTTTATCACTAAAAGGTTATTAGACGGGGCATTAACCGAATTAAAACGCCATGGGCTAGACGAAAAAACTGTAGACGTGGTTTGGGTGCCGGGTGCGTTTGAGATGCCGCTGGTTGCGCAAAAATTAGCAAAATCAAAAAAATATGATGCAGTTATTTGTTTAGCTGCTATTATAAAGGGAGAGACCCCGCATTTTGATTATGTCGCGAGTGAAGCGGCAAAAGGGATTGCTAATGTTAGTTTAAATACCAATGTGCCGGTAATATTTGGTATAATAACAGCAGATAATATTGAACAGGCTATTGACCGTGCCGGGACAAAAAGTGGTAATAAAGGAGAAGATGCCGCACGTACAGCAATAGAAATGGCGAATTTGCTTAACTTGGTTTAAAGATAAGGGTAAAGGAAAATTAAAACTATGCGAAAAAGAACAAAAGCGCGTGAATGTGCTTTGCAGATTTTTTATGCGATAGATATCCGAAAAGATGATGCCAAAGAATATATTGAAAATTACTGGCTTGAACATAGCGAAGATAAAAAGATTAAGGAGTTTTCTTTAGAATTAGTCAAAGGCGTTTTAGAAAAGATGCCGGAGATTGATAGATTGATTACGCAGAGCGCAGATAATTGGCGGATTGACCGAATGGCGGTGATTGACCGTAATATTATTCGTATGGCGACATATGAGTTGTTATTCATGGATGATATCCCGCCTAAAGTTACAATCAATGAAGCCGTGGAACTGGCTAAAAAATTCGGAGATGATGAATCCGGGCGCTTTGTTAACGGGGTGCTGGATAAGATCAATAAAACAGAATGCAAAAAAAAATAGATAAAGAATTTATTGATTTGCATGTGCATACGAATTTTTCGGATAGTTCATTCTCTCCAGAAGAAGTTGTTGCTTATGCTCTAAAAAAGAAAATCAGGGCGATTGCGATTACTGACCATGATTGTGTAGATGGGATTGCCCCGGCTCTTGAAGCCGCAGCATCAAGTGAGCTTGAAATTATTCCGGGCATTGAACTCACTGCAGTAAAAAGCGGAATGGAAATTCATATTTTAGGATTATTAATTGATTGGGATAATCAAAAATTTGCTGAAAAATTAAAGAAAATTCGTGATGACCGTGTTGAACGCATGCATCAAATGATTGAAAAATTAAAAAGCCACGGGATTGAAATTAATCCTAAGGATATTTTCCCTTTAAGTCAAAAGAATGGCGCCATCGGCAGGCTGCATTTAGCACGGGCCTTAGTCAAAGACGGGGTTGTGCATTCTGTGCAGGCGGCATTTAACCGTTTTATCGGGGAGCATAAGCCTTGCTATGTCAAAAAGTCGCATGTTGAGCCGCAAGATGCGTTTAAAATGATCCAGAAGCTAAACGGTATTGCCATATTAGCTCATCCCGGCTTGATGATGGCGGATTTTTTTATTCCGGATTTTGTCGAACAAGGTTTAATGGGCATAGAAATCTATCATACAAAACATAGTGATAAAATTACGCATTATTATAAAAATATCGCAAAAAAATATAATCTTTTAATTAGCGGCGGTTCAGATTGTCATGGCATGGGAAAAGGAGAGCCTTTAATCGGAAAAGTTAAGGTTCCTTATGAAGTTTTAGAAAAATTAAAACAAGCTAAACTCCTGAAATATGGCAAGTAAACTACTCAGTATATCTAATTCAGATTTAAAATACCTTAAAATGACTATTCCCCTGGCTCAGAAAGCACAGGGTAAAACCTCTCCTAACCCTATGGTCGGGGCGATTATTGTTAAGAATAACCGCATGATTAGCCAGGGATTTCATAAAAAATGCGGTAGTGCGCATGCAGAGATTAATGCTTTAACAAAAGCAGGTAAGTCAGCAAAAAATGCTGTGCTTTATGTAAATCTTGAGCCTTGTAATCATTACGGCCGCACACCGCCTTGTACCCAGGCAATTATTAAAGCCGGTATTAAAAAAGTTATTATCGCAATGAGAGATCCTAATCCGTTAACCAGCGGACAGGGAATAAAAAAATTGCGTAAACATAATATTAAGGTTTTAATTTTAAAAGAAAACAAGGAATTTATGGAATTAAATAAATTATTTATAAAATATATCACTAAAAAAATACCCTGGGTAATTTTTAAAACTGCTCAGAGTGTTGACGGCAAAATCGCTACAAACACAAAGCAGTCAAAATGGATTACGGGGAAAGAAGCAAGAACCTACGCGCAATCTCTCCGGCATCAGGTTGATGCAATTTTAGTAGGTGTGAACACAGTGTTAAAAGATAATCCTAGCCTTAGTGCCAGATACAAGAATAAAATTAAACAAGATAAACCGGTAAAAATAATTTTGGATTCAACATTAAAAATTTCCGGTAACCGTAAGATTTTCTCTAAGAATTCACCGGCTCCGGTAATCATTGCCACAACAAAAAAAGCTTCTTTGGTTAAATTAAAAAAGATTTCAAAAAAAGCGCGGGTTTTAATCTGCCCGATGAATAAACAAGGCAGGATTGATTTAATTTATCTGTTAAAAAAACTCGCAGCATTAGAAATCAGCAGTCTTTTAATTGAAGGCGGTGGTAGTGTCGGGGGTGCTTTTTTTGATGCAAAACTTATAGATGAAGTTTATTTTTTTATCGCGCCGGAAATTATTGGCGGAATTCAGGCAATAAGTTCTGTGGGTGGTAAAGGAATTAGTGATTTAGCTGAAGCAATAGAATTAGATAATACTGAAATTATAAATCTTGGTAAAGATTTTTTAGTGAAAGGAAAAGTTCAATATAGCGTATAGCGGTTAGCGTTTAGCGGATAGCAAAGCTTTTTTTTCTCGCTACTTGTTTCTCGCTTGTGCCCGTAAGGGTACTACTTGCTACTAAAAAATGAGATCAATATATAAGTTTCAAGTAACAGGCATCAGGTTAAAAGCTTTTTATTTTGCTTGTAACTTGCAACCTGTAACTTGTAACACTACAACATTAATACAGGAGAATATGTTATGTTCACAGGTATTATTGAGGAATTAGGTATTATTGAAAAAGTTGTGCCGGGAAAATTAATGCATTTTGTGGTAAGGGCTCAGACAGTATTAAAAGCAACAAATATCGGTGAGAGTATTAGTGTTAACGGAGTATGCTTAACTGTGGTAAATTTAGATAAAAAACGCGTTGAGTTTGATGTGATGCAAGAAACACAAGAAAGATCCAGCTTAAAATTTTTAAAAGTAGGGGTAGGAGTGAATCTCGAACGCGCAATAGCTGTAAATTCCCGTTTCGGCGGGCATATAGTTTCCGGGCATATTGACGGTATGGGCATGGTTAAGTCTAAAATCAGCCGCAGTGGCGAAGTTCTTTTAGAAATACAGGCTGAGCCAGATGTTATCCGGTTTCTTGTTCCGCGCGGCTCTATTGCTATTGACGGAGTAAGTTTAACATTAGTTAATGTGTATGAAAATTATTTCAGCGTGGCGCTTATCCCGCATACTTTAAAAAACACAACCCTGGGGTTTAAAGAAAATAAAGATATGGTTAATCTCGAGAATGATATTCTTTCTAAATATATTTTTCGCTATCTAGAACAGCAGGGTAAAGGAAGCAGTAAGCTTTCAGAGGGATATTTAAATAGCTTGGGTTTTGGGGAAGAATAAAAAGTGATAAAAAAAATATTTGTTCTTTTGCTTTTATTTTGTTTTAGTTCACTTAATAATTGTTTTGCTTTTGAGCACGGTGGGTGGCATATACATCAGGAAAGCAAAGTTATCGGCGCAAGTGATGCAAAGGGTATTAATGGAGAAGTAGGTTTAAAAGATTTCTCTTTCAGCTTAAATAAAGAAAGTTTTCTCTATCAAGATTGGCCGGTAAATACAGGGTTTAGTTTTAACCGCTATTTTATTAATAATAGTTCCAGTTTTTATTTGCCGGATACGCTGGAATCAAAATCAATTAATCTCGGAGCATATTTACCCCTGCCTTATGCGAATAACCAGGATCTTTTCTTAAAAATAAATTTTATCCCGATTTGGAACACAGCCGAAGAGCATGATTTTAACAGCGATGTATTTCGCTTTAATTCTGTGTATTTTTTAGGCTACAGAAGCAGTGATGATTTTATTCTTGCGGTTGGCATAATTTCCCAACCGGAATATGATAACCCATTAATACCTTTTGTAGGGGTTTTTTATCGTATGGACGAAAAGATTAGTTTTAATTTTCTCTCCCCGAACCCGTCCATAAATTATTCTCTTACTAAAAACATAGACGCATTTCTTGAATTCGGGTTTTTAGGGGATGAATTTGAAATAGCAGGAGGAGAATATCAAGGGGATATTTTAAGTGTAAGCAATTATTTTATGGGTATTGGTACAGAAACAAAAATCACTAAAGATATAAAACTTAAATTAAGTTTTGGCGAGGTGTTCTGGCAGGAGTATGAGTATTTAAAACGCCAGACCTATATATCAGTAGCTGATTCCGGGTATTTTAGTTGTAGATTAAAGGGAAGATTTTAAAAAATTAATAGTTATAAAAAGAAAGCCGCTCATAATAGCGGCTTTTTCTTTTTTTGGTCGGGGCGGCGGGATTTGAACCTGCGACCTCTTCGTCCCGAACGAAGCGCTCTAGCCAAGCTGAGCCACGCCCCGACAGGATATTTACTCTATCATATACGAATATTTTCGTCAATAGAGCAAGTTTATTGCAGTATATTTTTTTAGCATTTGCTTGTAACTTGTAGCTTATGGCTTACGGCTTATAGTAAGTAATTCATTATATATTACTCATAAATTTTTTTAGATTTATCGACATTGACCATGGACTAATTTAAAAGTTTTTTTCCCTAGACATTCATTCCTGAATAGGCATAAAATATAGGTTAAAGGAAATTAGATTATAAATTTGCCCCGCTTCTTGAATTCAGCAAGAATGCAGTGGGACTCATTTAAAGGAGAAAGGGAAATGCTAAAAAGGATAAATATTCTAATGTTAGTTATGCTTACTTTTCTGGCCTCTGGATGCGGGCAGAAAGTTATGTTAGCGAGCGGCGGGTATAACCAGCATTTTGCGCGTTACGGAAACTATAATCTGGTGAGTAAAAACAGTGACTTGTACATGGAGAAAATTGACGGAAAAGAAACTAAACGCTTAACCTTTACTCCAAAACAAAAAGAAGACTTTGCGTTTATGGTCAGTAATAGCGGGTATGTGGCTTATTCAGTAATCGAAGATATCAAAAAGCCTAAAAAATACTATTTACAGAATGTAGACGCAAACTATAAGACCAGGGAAAAAATCACGGAAAAAGAATTTAATCGGTATTTGCTGAATAATTAATGAATTTTTGTGGAATGTGTTATGTGTTATGAAAAATTAATTGTAGGGGGCGAACCCTATGTTGACCCGATATTAAAAAATAATTAAAATAATTTACGTAGGGGCGGTCCTTGCGCCCGCCCGCTAATGAATATTTAAAATAAAAGTTCTTTAAAAACAGGGTTGAGATTTTCAAGGTAAGAAGGGGCTGTGCCGCCCCTTAAACCCCAGCCTTCATTTCTTTTGTGCTGACAAAGGAAATGAAGCAAAGGAAAACAGCTCCTATGAAACAGTGATGATTTTCTAATGGTTTAGTCACTGCGACTTCGCCGCCGAAAAACCATCCTGGCTTACGGCGTTCCGACGTCCTGTCTAAATGTTCGTGCCTAAACCAAAGAAAATGACTTGTCTCGCCGAATTTTGTGGCGGATATTGCTTATTTCAAAAGGGGATTTAAAAATATTTTCAGGTTTTTGGCTGTGGACTTTGGTCTGTAGTCTGAACTAGATTACGTGTATTAATTGTTATCTATATAAATATGACAGAAGAATTTACAAATTTAGTTGGTAAAATAATTCAAAATTGCGGTTTGCTAGAGTTATTGGTTAATAATTCTGTCAAGGCCTTAAGTACCGATAATCTTCTCTCAGCAAAAATCATAAAGTTCCCTTATCAACGAAGAATAGATGTTCTTAAAAGTCTTTTGAAAGAAAGAACAGAATTAGAGATAACAGATATCGATTCACTTTATTGTGATCTCAAAGAAATTTCAGAGCAACGCAATATTATTGCTCATAATCCCATAGCATCAGATGACCCTGATAATAATGCTGAACCATATATATTAATTGTTAAACATCAATCAGAAACACCCAATGTAGAAAAAATGGGCAGCACTGAATTAAAAAAGATACTAAAAAAATCTAATGATACACTCATTAAGTACATAAAACTGATTCCAGAGTCAAAAATTACCTGATAGGTAATTTTTATATTAGGTTAAAGGAAAATAAAATGGTAGTAAAACTTGGGCAAATGTCTTCTGAATCAAAAATTTCTGCTTTCGATTCATCAAACAAATTACTTACGAATATCGAAAGAATAAATCAGTTATATGATAAAGGAATGGAATTTGAGGCTGCAATATGTCAAATGGCAATAATAGAAGCTTTAACATTATTTTATTTAAAGGCTCGTATTCAAGCTGATAAAAAAAAAGTAAAGGAAGATATCAAAAAAATTAGAAAAAATAATAAGCTTACCTTTGGAACAGTAAAAAAAATAATAATAAATAATAATGTATTGGAGGATAATTCGATAGGGCAAGATTTGATCAATTATGTTGATTATAGAAATGATCTTGCACATAACTTAATTGAAACTTTTAATAGTATTGACCTAAAGAACTTTTATAAGATTGGGCAAAAATTAATCAATTTTTATTATAATTATCTTTTGAAAATAATATAAAAAGATAAATAGCTAACAACTAATTCCACCTAATTGGAGGGAGCGCGCAAATAATCTCAACCCAGTAACAGAGATAAAACATTATGAGGAACAATCATGAAAAAAATATTAAATGCAATTAAAGAATCTTTGAAAAATAAGAGCTGGTATTCAGCACTTGTTTTATCACTTATAATACCAGATATTTGTGGCAAACTTGAGGATAATACTAAAAGTTCATCAAAGCGTTATCCAGAATGGTTTGACAAATATCTAGGACAAAAATATGATAATTTTTTATCTGGTGATGATTGTTATGCCTTAAGGTGTTCTTTTTTACATGAAGGGTCAGGAAAAACTGAACAACAAGGAGCAAAAAAGATTTTAGATCATATTGTTTTTATTCCTAATGGTGGACATTGTACTAAGATAAGCAATTGTCAATTTGGTGATTACAGATACGATGGGAAAGAAATTTTACAACTTTCAACTTTTCATTTTTGTGAAGATATTGTTGCCGCAACAAATAAATGGTTAGATGATGTTAAAAATAATAAAGTCATTCAAAAAAGCATAGCAGAATTACTTGAAATTCATGAAGATGGATTTTCTGTTGGTAATGGAATCTTTATTAGCTGAATATTAATCTGAGATAATGGAGGTAGATCTTGCTTGAGTAGTTAAGGAGAGGAGATAAAAGAATAATTCAAAAAAAGAAAAAAAATATGAAAAAATATATTGTAGATACAAGTATTATCAATAGATTAGTTGATGGGCATTTATCAATTGCAGATCTTCCTCAAAAAGCAGAATTCTTTTCTACTCATATTCAAATTGACGAAATAAATAAAACGCCGGATGGGGAAAGAAGGGCACAATTGTTTCTGACTTTTGCCAAACAAAACAGCAATATTGTCCCTACAAAAACAACTGTGTGTGGTGTTTCTAGATTAGATAACTGTTGTTTAGGCGAGGGAAAAATTTATAAAAAAATTAAAAATATATTGGATTCTAAAAATAAAAATAAAAACAATAACATCCAAGATGCTTTGATAGCAGAAATTGCTATTGTAGATAAAATGATATTGTTAACTTCAGATTGGGATTTAAAAGAAGCAGTAGAAACTTTGAATGGTACTGTAATATATTTTGGAAATAAAAAAATATAACAATTCGCTTTTTCGTGTAAAACGGGGCAGGCTGGTGGGAGTGCGTGAAATCCCGCTAATGGCGGGTAATCTTGAGAAAAAAGCAGGGTGAAGGTGGAAGAGTGAAGGGAAAAGATTTTTTCTCGCTACTCGCTACTTTCTACTCGCTACTTAAAAAATGGGACAGACACTTTTAAATTTGAGCTTCAAGCTACAGGATGCAGGCTCCAAGTATCAGGATGCAAGTTTCAAGTTACAAGCAAAGATGAAAACGCGAAAACTGGTCCGATAACACCGGTCTCAGCTCTTACCTGTGCTTGTAAGGGTGCTTTTCGCGGATTTAATGAAAATAATAGAACCCGTTGACAAGGTTCATCACTTATGATACACTTATTGCGGAGGTGAAAAATATGCCGACTAAGAATCCCAGAATAAATGTAGTGCTTGATCCGGAAATATATAATATTCTTAATAAATTAGCTCAAAGCCAGGGGATTTCCTTGTCTTTGTTTTCTCGGGATCTGATAAAGGAAGCTTTAGAAATCCGCGAAGATATTTATTGGCAAGAGCAAGCACAAATAAGAGATAAAACTTTTTCAAAAAAGAAAAATGTAGCGCATAAGGATATTTGGAAATAATGAAATATCTTATTTTTTATCATCCTGAAATAGCTAAAGATATTTCAGGAATTCCTAAAAATATCAAAAATAGAATAAGAAAAGCGATTGAAAACAGATTATTATCTGACCCTATCAAATATGGAGAACCACTCCGGAGAAGTCTGCAAGGATACAGAAAATTGCGCGTTGGAAATTACCGAATTATTTATAAAATCGAAAAAAATGAGATTATAATTTTAAAAATCGGCCATCGCAAGGAAGTTTACAATAAACCTAGATGTAAATAAAAGAAAAAATCGAGCAGCGACTTTAAATCAGGCTTCAGGCAGTAGGATGCAAGCTTCAAGCTAAAAGCTTTAAAACTAGCGCGCAGAAATAATGCGTATGTTGGGAGAGACAAACAGATAAAATGATGTTTGAGCGAGTTTATGTAGAGATTTCTAATATTTGTAATTTGCAGTGTTCATTTTGTCCCGTTGTTAAAAGGGATAAAAAAATAATGGATTTATCTGAATTTGAAGATATCTTAAAGCAAATTGTCCCGCTTACAGAAATTGTCTGCTTGCATCTTATGGGTGAGCCGCTGGCTCATCCGGGATTCGAGCAAATACTAGAGATTTGCGAAAAGCATAATGCACAAATCGACTTAACGACAAACGGGATTCTGATCAATAAGCACAAAGATAATATTGTGAATTCAAAATGCGTGCGGCAGGTCAATTTTTCCTTACAGGCATTTAAAGACAATTCCCCCCAGCAAGATATTACGGCGTATCTTATGCCTATTTTTGAATTTGTAAAACTTGGACATAATCGCAAACCTTCTTTATATACTAATTTCAGATTGTGGAATCAGGAAAGCTGTAATTCTGATAATGAAGATATATTTGTAAAAATTGAAAAGTACTTTGACGTAAAGATAAACAGAAATATCAAAGTTGAAGCGATAAAATCTAAAAATATTTGGAATAGATTGTATCTTCATTTTGATTCGCGTTTTGAATGGCCGTCATTTGAACTGCCTTACCAAGGAACGCAAGGCCGCTGCAATGGGATTTTAAACCATATTGGTATTCATGCCGATGGTTCGGTTGTTCCGTGTTGTTTGGATCAAAATGCCGTAATCAATTTGGGTAATTTCAAAGAACACTCCTTAGACGAGATCATTAATAGTACTCGATTTACTGCCATGAAAACTGGATTTTTGCACGGGGTATTGGTCGAAAAGCTTTGTCAGTATTGCCGCTATATTAACCGATTTAAAAAACAATGAAAACTTAATGGCGTTTATTATAGAATAAAATATTAGTAAACGGCTATTGAAAAATCGGACAGCGACGATTAAAAAAACAGCGTGTAGCGAATAGGGCTTAGGGATTAGTTTTTTTGTATTTTAAATTTTCTAAACGCTAACCGCTTGACGCTATACGCTAATTTCTGCCTGAGCTCTTACCTCGAAGATTTACCTTGGGTAAATGTTCGAGCTGGCCCCTCAAAGATTTATTTTTGTAAATGTTTGAGCTGGTGTCCCCGAAGGGGGAGTACTCATAGAGTAAGTGTTATGGTAAAAATATGAAAAAGGCAATATACATTCTATTAGCTGTTGTAATTTTATGGTTTT
>JBDRJV010000024.1:0-3766 GCA_043814605.1 Candidatus Omnitrophota bacterium
TCATTATCTGATTACCAACTACAGATCCACTAGTATTTTTTGGTAACAAATTTACTAATTTTATAATTTCTAAAGCAAATTTATAACTTCTATCAACAATACTAACATTATTTTCCATTTTAATATTCACTTCAAATTAGCGCTTAAGAATTTAACTCCAATTTTTTTATTTAATTTTTAACTTCATTTTTTCCATTTAGAACTTATAACTTATCACTTGTAATTTGTAACTCATCCTCTATTACTTAAATAAATTATAGACCATAAGTAACGCTAAAACAGCAATCCCTTCGGCGAATAAAAAAGCCGTCATCATCGCTAATAAAATTTTTGGCGATGCCGCGGGATTGCGCGCCACAGATTTCACGGCTCCATATCCGACAATCCCGATTACTGCAGCGGGGCCCATTGTGCTTAATAACATTAATAAAATTAAACTAAGATTCTGCATAAAATTTAAATTTTTTGTTAAATGCTATCGTTCCAGTAAAATTACCAGCTCGTTGCCTTTCATCCGGGCAACGCCGCCAACAATATTTATCGCAAATTTATTGTCAATCAGCATCTGCCCGTCTTTAAGTTTATATAAAAACGGCTCATGATAATCCATTACGCAAAGCTGCCCGTCTTCTCCGGGGAGAACAACGCTTTTGGCATCTTTATCATAAAGAGTTTCTTTTGAATTTAAAACAGATAATCTCATAAATTATGTTATTTTTTGAATTCTGTATTTAAAAATATTAATGCTCTAAGCTGCTTTCTGCCGGAACAACTTTATTTTTACCTGTACGTTTTGCACAATACAAAGCATTATCCGCACGAGAGATTAAATCTGCCTGATTATCCCCATCATCAGGAAAAGTAGATACCCCTAAACTAATTGTGGTAGGCACATAAAGACTAACTATCGTGCGAATCCTTTCGCCGACCATCATTGCTTCTTTTTTATTAGAACCATCGAGCATGATACAGAATTCTTCGCCCCCGTAACGAAAAACAATATCTCCTGCCCGCACTGTATCTTGAAACAGTTTGGCTAATTCTTTTAATAACTCATCTCCCGCTTGATGCCCCTGGGTGTCATTGTATTCCTTAAAATTATCAACATCAATCATTAAAATTGAAAACTTTTTATAGACTTCTGTCCTGAACATTGTAATTTTATTTTTAAGCTGAACATCAAGTACACGGCGATTATACACGCCTGTAAGGCCGTCTTTAACTGACAACCCCATTAAATATTCCTGTTTATCCCGAGTGAGCATCATCGAATATTTTTCAACTGCTCTTTGTAAAACAATCCTGATTTCCGCGGGGTTAAATGGCTTAGTGATATATCCATAAGCTCCGGCTTCCATTGCTTCTACGGCAAAACTGATAAATGAATAGGCCGTCATGACTAAAACACTTGTTGCCGGAGAAACATTTAATATTGACTGAGTAAGCTGTACCCCATTAGTGTGCGGCATGCGTAATTCCGTAAGCACAACCGGATAATTAGTTGTTTTAACCATCTCCTTTACTTCCCGAGGGTCAGAAGCAATCCAGCATTTATAACCTAATGCCGTGATCATTTCCTCCAATTCCCGCGCTGCCTCCTGGTTATCCTCCACAACTAATATGTCTATTCCTGTCATTACCATCTCCCCATCAATATTTAGCGCAAAATTAGAGAATTTTACGCTAAATATCGAAAAAATACCCTTATTTTTTTTATTATATTCCTCTTTATTTAATAAGTAAAGTTAATTTCTCGAGATATTAATAAGTATAATAATATTTACTTTTGTTTTTTAAGATACTCCTTCCATTTTTTGTCCATATCTTCAAAATTTTCAAAGCCATAAATATTTTTTAAACTGCGCCACCAATTCTTTCTAGCTTTTAACTCCGCACAAAACTTTAGAAATTTATATTGATCAAACCCTGCAATCAAGTAATTAACAATACTTGCTGACTCTGCATAGAATAATTCCGGAACAACTAAGGTGTCCGCATTAATATCGGTTAATTTTTCTATGGGGATTAACAGATTATGGCTGGCTAAATTGGTCGCAAATTCTAAGCGTCTGCATTGCTCCTCTTCCACGTAGCAGGCAACTCCTTCTTCAAGCCATAGCGGCAATTGGGTTTTTCCTCCGGTAATCTCCCGGAACAATAAATGTCCCATCTCATGCGGAATCAGGTTTGATTCAAATCCTTGCTCGGATAAAAAAGCATCAATACGCCTTTCTTTAAAATTTGCGCTCGCATGTGACCATTCCGGCCGGCCAGCATGGTTAATATACTCTGCCTGAGAAAGATAGATGTAAATTTTACAGCGGTTTTTCCAGGTCCAAAAATTAAATTTTGTAAACTTTAATTTTTGACAGATTGATTCATAATAATTTTCACATTTTTGCAAGAACTGGTCTATTTTTAAGGCAGGGATATCATCTTTATAGTAAAGTGAAAAGTGTATGCTTTTTTTTACTAGCCAATATTCTTCTTCTAAGTTACCATTGTTAGGATTATACGCAAAACATGGATTTGGGGGAAAAAAGGAAAAAAAAAGGAAAGACAGCAAATATATAAATGTCTGTTTTTTTATACCCAACTCTTTAAAACTCCATCCTGGCCTACAATTTATAGTCGATAACCGGCTGTCTATCGTTTCCCTTATTGGCCCATCATTTTTTCAATGTCATCCGCCGAGACTTCTTTTTTTTCTTTTTCTTTATGCTGTTCTAAAGTTATATCTTCTCGGGCAGATCCGGTTAAAACCGAAGGTTGAGAACTTCTAGACTGCCTAAACCAAAAGAAATAAAACCCGCTGGATAAAATGAGTAAAATAATCACCACAATAAAAAACAGTTTCCAGATTGTCATTGTCGGCAATACTTTTACCTGAGAAACAAATGTCCGGGCCAGCATTAAATCTTTTTTAGCCGCTTCGAGCAGTTTTTTATTATCACGAAAATCAGAAATATGTTTCTGCGGGTTGGTAGCCGTCACTTTTTGGCGTTTTTCAATTTCTGATAATTTATCCTCAATGCTTTTCTTTAAAAAATCAGCTTTTTCTTTAAACTCTGTATTTTCTAATAATTCTACAGTTTCATCTGTTTTTAGCCGGATGCTTTCTATTTCCACTTCCGGGATATGCCAAATATTCTTTATTTCTACTTCTCTTTCTATTGTTTCCTCAGGCCCCAGCTCATACTCTCCGTACACATAATACGCGCTTTTTTCCGTATCATAACTTATTTCCAGGTCCTCTTTATCCATAATATCCTCAGGCGTAACTTCTTCGGGTAAATGGGTCCGGAGCGTTAATTTTTGCGATTGGGTTTTAGAAGGGTTTACCCCTATGATTTTAATCACAACATTATTTATTCCCTCCTGGGTAAAAACGCTATCTGTCAAATAAAAACTACCCAGCATAAAAGCAAGAATAAATATCCCGGTAAAAATATACTTTCCCCTTTTTCCCCTATGTTTTTTATTTCTTAAAAACATCCCTTACTCCTTTGTTAACATAATATATGAAAATTACAAATTATGAGTTATAAGTTACGAGTTACGAATTAAAAGCTAAAAATAAAAATTATCTATTGATATAAAGTTACAAATTACAAGTTATGAGTTGCGAATTAAAAGCTAAAAATAAAAACTATCCATTGGGATAAAGTTATAAATGAAAAACTTAACACAAAAACTAAATATCAATTACTAGTTAAAAACTAATAATTAAAATCATTATTTAATGTTATTTTTTGATGTCTTTACA
>JBDRJV010000025.1:0-37780 GCA_043814605.1 Candidatus Omnitrophota bacterium
GCGAAAGTATATACCATAAGGCATTAAAAATAACTTTAAAAGAACAGGGTTTAAAGTATCAAACTGAGAAAAGTTTTGATGTTTGTTTTTAGGGTAAAAACATTGGTAAATGTAGGCTCGATTTAGTCATCGCCGACAAGATTGTAACAGAACTGAAAGCTTTTAGCGGGAATATTCCTGCTGTATTTGAATCACAGGTTTTATCTTATCTAAAAGCATCAGGATACAAAGTGGGGTTATTGATAAACTTTGGCAATAAGAGTTGTCAAGTTAGAAGATTAATGGTTTAATCTTCGTAATCTATTGTTAATCGTGGTAATCAGGGATAATCCAATCCAGGAGTGAGGATTATACCAGGAGGGATTGATGAAAGTTCTAAAAACACTTGTGATATCTGTATTATTGTGTTCGTTAGTGGTGCCGGTTTATGCAGCAAAAAAACAAACAAAATCAACTCTAAGAATTAAAAAAATTGCTGAACCCATGATTGATAATATTCTTAAAGGCTTTGCTCTAGATGATTATTTGATATATTCTCGGGATTTAGCGGAAAATTTAAAAGTGACCGGCGCGCGGACAAAATTCTTTCAAGTGGGACGTAATATCCACAATAATCTCGGTAATTATGTAGATCGAGAATTTATGGGGATACTTAATAAACAGGGGATGACAATGATTCTTTGGAAAGCAAATTTTGATCAAACGGAAAATGATGTTTTGATTAAACTAGTAATTTCAAGGGAAAATAAGCGTTATGTAGTAAGCGGATTGTGGCTGCAGTAATAATTTATCGATAAGAAACTTCTTGGGTTTTGCCTAGCAATAAAAAATCATCTGGTTTTTTATAACTAACCTGATTGTTTCGATTAAAGTTTAATCCTGTAAAAAAACAATTAAAGAGCCTAATTTTATTCAGTATTTTTTTTATAAGTGAGAGTCTTCCCTAAATGATTCAGGGCTAAGCTTTGGATAGCTTAATCTTAAAAGGTATAAAAAATATAGAGACAGAATTCATAACCTATATTATACTATGAAGAAGAATTTCTGCTGTTCAAGTTATAAATATAAAATGATTTAAAGTAATATGGAATATTTAAAAATATGCCTAAAAAAGGGAAAAAACTGCTAATTTTATCCTGGGCAATGTATGATACAGCAAATCAATTTTTTGCCTTAAATATAGTGTCTTTATATTTCGTCCGCTGGATTATCTTAGAAAAAGGGGCACCGGAAATTTTCTATAGCTTAGCTTTCGGAATTTCAACTTTTTTTATTGCGGTGATGTCGCCTGTTTTAGGAACTGTTGCCGATCTTAAAAAAATTCACCGGCCATTTTTAGTGTTTTTCACGCTGCTTTGTATTTGTTTTACAATGCTGCTCGGGATTACTAATAATATTGTTTTAGCTTTATTATTCTTTGCCATCGCAAATATCGGATGCCAACAAGCTGTAATTTTTTATAATTCCCTAATGTTAACAATTAGCTCGGGAAATAAAGCTGGTTTTGTTTCCGGTTTGGGGAAAATGTTTGGTTACTTAGGCGCAATAATCGCTTTATTTTTTAGCAAGTCAATTATTGCCCACGGAGGATATTCAGCTGTTTTTATCTCAACGGGTTTAATGTTTTTGATTTTTTCCCTGCCTTGTCTATTATTTGTTAAAGATGATCGTCAAACTGCTGAAAAAAATCTAAAGATCGTAATCAATAAAAAACTGGTTATAAATATATTTAAACAGTTAAAAATAGTGTTGTTTAACTCCCCGCATTATCTGGCACTAAGAGAATTTTTAAAAGCCGGATTTTTTGGTTTGTGCGTGGTAAATATTACAATGTTATTTATGTCAATATATGTCACAAAAGTTTTTGGCCTGAATGACATCGAAATTACAAATTTTGCGATTTTTTCCGGATTCTTTGCGTTAGTGGGAAGTATTTGTTCCGGGATAATCAGTGATTTCTGGGGTTATAAACGAACAATGTTTGGGATATTTTTCTTATGGATTTTATGTCTTTTAGGCGGGGCGTTAGTAATTAAGCCGTTTCACTGGATTGTCGGGGCTATTGCCGGTATTAGTTTAGGCTCAACCTGGGTTGTTTCCCGGGCTTTGGTGATTAACATTGTGCCGGAAGAAAAAACCGGAGAAGCATTTGGTTTGTTTAATTGTGCCGGATATGTATCCGGTATTGTGGGGTCAATAATCTGGGGTTTAATGATGTTGTTATTTAAACCTTTTGGTGTGTTAGGATATCGGGTTGCACTTTTATGTTTAATCCCATTCTTAGTAATTGGCTGTATGTATTTATTACGTGTTCCTGATGCGGAAACTAATATTTATTATTAAAACAGAGCATGAGTTTTTATGAATAAAAATCAAAAAGATTTCTATTTTCAGCTATTTTCTTTTTTCCTCATTTTTTGGATTAGCGGTAGTTTATTTTACAGTTTAAGTTTTGCGGAGATTATAGATATAACTTCTTTGTTTTCACCGGAAGAGGATTGTGCATGTAAGATAATTGAAGAGATTAAAAAAGCAGAAAAGTCTATTCTCATTGCAATGTATACTTTTACCTCTGAATCTTTAGCCCAAAGCCTGGTTCAGGCAGAGAAACGGGGAGTTTCCGTAAAAGTTTGTTTAGACGGCGAGAATGCTGCCAACAAATACTCTAAAGCAAAATTTTTAGCCAAAAACGGCATAACCCCTAAGCTTATTTTTGGGCAGGGGATAATGCATCATAAATTTTGCATTATTGATGATCGTCTGCTTTTAACCGGATCTTTTAATTGGACAGCCAGCGCAGATTTAAGAAATGATGAGAATGTTATCTTTATTAAATCAAACGAGTTAGCTGAAAAATTTAAATTTGAATTTTTCAAGCTTTGGGATGGAGAAAAACTGGATGCTTATGTTTATTCAGCAGCCGGAGGAGTTAAAAAGGAATCTTTAAATTCGCAAATAATTACGGTTGATCTGGATAAAATAAATACGGTATATATCGGTAATAAGAAAAACAAAAAATTGCATAAGTTTCAATGCCCATGGGCACAAAAAATGAATGGACAAAACAAAATATTTTTTAAGTCGATTGATGGAGCAAAAAAACAGGGTTTTATGCCGTGTAAATCATGTAATCCGTAATCAAATAAAGCCAGGGTAAAATGCCGGTAAAAAAAATTCTTACTGTTTTTGATTCTGAACAAATTTTAAGAACTAAATCATCGCCTATCTTAATTAGCGATCCGGAATTACCAATAATAATCCAAGACATAAAAGATACTTTGTTTGCTACTGCGAACGGAGTGGGTTTAGCAGCAGTGCAGATTGGCTATTTGAAACGAATTTTTGCCTTAAAAAAAGAGTTTATTATTAATGATTTAGATGAACATTCTATTTTTACTAAATCCGGCGAGTCTATACTTATTTTTATTAATCCCAAAATTATTTCAGAAAAAGGTATTTTGCATGAATCAGAGGGATGTTTAAGTGTGCCGGATAAATGTGTTAAGATTCAAAGGGCAAGCATTGTTAAAGTCAAAGCCTTTGACGACCAAGGACAGCAGTTTTATGAACGGATGAGGGGATTAGCTGCAAGGGCAGTTCAGCAAGAAATAGATCATTTAGACGGAGTATTGATTTTAGATTACGATAAATAAATACTAAACACTAAAACCTAAATAAACTCAAAGTTAATGTTTATTTTATTAAAAAAGATATAAGTGGTTTTATTTTTTAATTTAGAATTTTGGGTTTGTCTCGAGTTTAGGATTTAGAAATTAGGGTTTGTGTTAGAAAGAGGTATTATGGAAACATTAGTGACAAAAATCGGATTAATTGCTGCGATAATACTGCCGCTGTGGAATATTCCGTTAATTATGAGAATAGTAAAAAGAAAATCATCTCAAGATATCAGCCTTTATTGGGTGTTTGGGGTATGGGGATGTTTATTGTTAATGTTTCCCTCCGGCATGATTTCTGAGGATATTGTTTGGAAAACATTTAATATTTCAAATTTAATTTTATTTAGTATGGTGGTAGTTACAGCACTGATTTATCGTAACCCTAAAAAAATGATAAATAAGAGGTGAGAATATGGAATTTTTTGAGGTTATTTGTTCCCGAGCGAGTATCCGAGAATATCAAGATAAATCAATAAATGATGAAATGCTGGAAAAGCTTGTGGATGCGGGCAGGCGTGCGCCTACAGCGCGTGCAATTGAACCCTGGGAATTTGTAGCGGTTAAAAATAAAAACACATTAAAAACATTAGGGGAAATTGTTGTTAATGGATATTTTTTAAAAACAGCAGCGGCAGCAATTATAATTTTTTCAAAAAACACAAAGTACTATTTAGAAGATAGCTGCGCCGCCACAGAAAATATTTTACTTACAGCAGCAGCTTTAGGTCTGGGTGCGTGCTGGATAGCTGGTGATAAGAAAGATTATGCTCAAAATATTAAACAAATATTTAAGGCTCAAGATGAGCTGAAATTAGTCAGCCTAATATCATTAGGCTGGCCAAAAGTTCCCGTAAAGCAAAACAAAAAACGCTCCTTAAGGGATGTTTTACACTGGGAAACATTTTGAATATTTTCTCGATAAAAGAGCAAAAGACAAAGTCAGCAATAAATTTATTAAATAAAAAAGCAGGGAAACAATAATTTAGCAGAAAATTTAGACAAAGGAGGAGAATAATGGTTTGTGACTTTTTATTAAAAATTTTAATTTGTATTTGGACAATTGTCGGCTTAGGATTAGCTTGCTATCTCATTGGCTTTCCAGTATTTATGAAAAAAAATATAGCCCAAATTGTGGGATTACTTGAACGTATTGCGCAAGCTTTAGAAAAGTAGTATTTTATATTCCCAAAAATGCAGTATAATAACTTAAATATGTTACAGGTTTTCTAGTAATTATGTCCTCAAGATAACAGGAGGAATTATTATGAAAGAAAGACGGAAATTTGTTAGAGTTAAAGCGCTGGATTCTGTGAAATACCGGATAAAAGGGGAGGACGAGCTTTTTAATGGTCAAGTAAAAGATCTGAGTGTTGTGGGGATTAATATCTTCACAGAAGAAAGTATTGATAAAGGAATAATTTTAGAATTAGAGCTGTTCTTTGTTGATGATAAAACAACTATTTTTGTTGACGGAGAAGTTGTTTGGCATCTTAAAAATCAGGATAATCGTTTTACGATAGGGGTTTATTTTATTAATTTAAATGCTTCAATTAGAGGCAGGTTAGCACAATTTATCTATAATTATGCTAGTCGGATAAATGAAAATAGAGAATTTGTGCGTACGCAGCTAAAAACAAATGCGATGTATTGTTTGGTTGATGATCTTGGCAGAAAAAATAACGCAACAATTATTGATATTAGCTGCGGAGGAATGAAATTAGTGTTAGGTGAGAGTATTGACCTGGAAAATTTAATCAGGGTATCTTTTTATTTACCGAAAGATAAAACCATTATTGAAGTTGTGGGAAAAGTTGTTTGGCTAAATCAAAAAAAAGAAAAATGTTTTGAAATCGGAGTAACTTTTGTTAGAATTAAAGATCAGGATAAAGAACGGATCAGAGATTTTATTATTCAAGCTTGTAAATCAGAAGGAGGGGGATTGAATTAATGAAAAAAATTATTTTTATGCTTATAATCGGATTACTTTTTATGAACAATGCGGGTGCACAAAATGTTAAGGGGGAGAAAAGCGTGGTTATACTCGAGACAAATCAGGGAATTATTGAAATTAAGCTAAAGGAAGAAATCGCTCCAAAAACCTGCGAAAATTTTATAAGTTTAGTGGAAAAAGGTTATTATGATGGGATTATCTTTCATCGGGTTATTAAAAATTTTATGATTCAAAGCGGCGATCCCACGGGAACCGGCCGCGGAGGAGAATCTATTTGGGGAAAACCTTTTGCCGATGAAGTAAAAGAAGATATAAAATTTGACCATAAAGGAATATTGGCAATGGCCAATGCCGGCCCGGATACTAATGGCAGCCAATTTTTTATTACTACCGCACTGACCCCCTGGCTGAATATGAGGCATACTATTTTCGGTGAAGTTGTCAGCGGTTATGAAGTTGTAGAAAAAATTGAAAATACGCAAACAGGCCCCGGGGATAAACCAGTTCAAGAGCAAAAAATTATTAAGGCTTATTTAAAATAAACGCGAAATTTTCTGGCCCCACGTTATCAGAGTTTAGATGGCGTGGGGCTGATTTTTAATAAAATAAAGATTGATAATCTATATGAAAATAAACAATAAAAAATTAATCATTTTTGATTTAGACGGAACCTTGGTTAATGCCTATAAAGCGATTGCAAATAGTCTAAATTATGTAAGGCAGAAATTAGGATATGATGATATTGCTTTTAAGATTATTAAAAAAAATATTGGTCATGGCGATAAAAACTTCGTAGCGGAATTTTTTTTTAAAAAAGATTTAAATAAAGCCTTAGAGCTCTACCGAGCCCATCATAAGAAATCTTTAAAAAAATACTCAAAAGCAAAGCCTTATGCCCGAATGTTATTATACAATTTAAAAAGAAAGCATAAATTGCTTGCAATTGCTTCAAACCGGCCGGCAGCTTACACGGCAATTATTCTTAAAAGCTTAGGCATGAAAAAATATTTTGATTATATTTTGTGTGCGGATGAAATTAAAAGCTTGAAACCTAACCCAAAAATTTTGTATAAAATTTTAAAAAAACTTAAAGTAAAAAAAGAAGCGGCAATTTATGCCGGAGACATGAATGTAGATATGGAAACTGCCCAAAGGGCTAAGGTGGATGCCTTTTTTATTACCGGCGGTTCAAGTAAAATTGTAGATGTGAAGAAATATAAAGATAAAAAAATCATTAAATCGTTAAAAGAAATTTTAAAAATATAATCTGAATTATACAAATTTTGTTATTTCCCTTAATTCATAACCTGAGCATCTAATTTATTGCGGAATCAATAATTATTGGATAATAACTCTCTTGCGCGATATAATATTACCATATATTTTAAATTCGAGGTGGATATGAAACTTGTAAAATTTTTATTCAGAAAACAAATAAAATGGGGAATTTTAAAAAAAGATAGGCTGCAAGTCCTGCAAAACTGTCCTTATACTAATATTGTCAAAACTTCACAACTTATTTATTTAAATAAAGTTAAATTGCTTGCCCCGGCTGATCCTTCTAAAATTATTCTCGTGGGGTTAAATTATAAAGATCATGCGCAAGAACTTAAGATGAAAGTGCCGCAAGAACCGATAATTTTTTTAAAGCCTCCTACAACATTGCTTAATCCTAATGAAAATATCATTTATCCGAAAGAGGTAAAACAATTGGATTTTGAAGCTGAGCTGGCAATTGTGATTAAAAGTAAAGCAAGGAATATCGCGCAAAATAAAACTAAAAACTCCATTTTAGGATTTACTTGTTTAAATGATGTTACGGCCCGAGATATTCAGAAAAAAGACGGGCAATGGACCCGCGCTAAATCATTCGACAGTTTTTGTCCAGTAGGGCCTTGGCTGGAAACAGATTTAAATCCAGACAAATTAAAAATCAATACTTATCTTAATGGAAAAATCAAACAAGATTCGCATACCGGGAATTTTATTTTTCCCGTTAGTTATCTTGTATCTTTTGTTTCAAAAATAATGACACTTAACCCGGGTGATATTATTTCTACCGGAACTCCGGCGGGGATTGGGCCAATGAAACCCGGCGATAAAATTCAAATTGAAATTGAAAACATTGGGATTTTAACCAATTTTATTAAAAATTGACAGCTAAATTTGCTCGAGTTATACTAAAATCTACGTAAGTTTATTAAAAATGGTCCGCCAAGCTCATTCAAAGTAGTGATCAGTGGCGAGACTTAATTCTCCCGCTATTGCGGGATAATTATGGAGGGGAGAAATGGTTAAGAAAATTTTGATAGGTGTTTTACTCTTTATAATTGTTATAGTTACGGTGGTTGCAATCGGTAAAAACATTATTGCGAAAACTGCGGTTACAACCGGCGTAAAATTAATGACCGGCCTCGAGATGAAAATTGACAGCATGGATATTGGGATCGTGAACACTTTGCTGGGGATTAAAGGTCTAAAACTTTATAACCCGCCTGATTTTGAAGATAAATTAATGGTTGATTTGCCGGAAATCTATGTTAATTATGATTTAGCTGCTTTTTTAAAAAAAGAAGTGCATTTAGAAGAAGTAAGGCTTAATTTAAAAGAGTTTTTAGTGGTGAGGAATAAGAAAGGGGTATTAAACCTTGATTCTCTGACAGCAGTGCAAGCTGCGAAAAAAGAAACTGTGCCCAAGCAGGAAAAACCTAAAACAGCAGAAAAAACAGAAGCGCCAAAAATTAAAATTGATTTACTGAAGTTAAAATTCGGGAAAGTTATTGAAAAAGATTATAGTGCCGGGGGAGAGCCAGTAGTTAAAGAATATAATATTAACATTGACGAAACTTTTGAAAATATTACTGATCCTAACGAAGTAGTAAAAATTATTTTACGTAAAGTCTTGCCTAAACTTTCGGCGCAACTTTTGAAAAATTCTATTGCCGGAGGCATTGAAGGAACACTCAAAGAATCTAAAGAAATGATTAAAGGGCTGGCTACAGATGCTTTGGGCTTAGGTAAAGATACAGCGGATGTTTCTCAAGAAGCAGTAAAACAAACTGCAGATAAAATTAAAAAATTATTTTCATTTTAACTATTTTTTTAAATAAAGTATAGATTTAGTTTTATACATCCGCGGCCTAAAACCGCGCCCCTTTATGGCGCGGATAAAAGGATGCCGCTTGAGTATTCCACCCCAGGAACCACGGGCTTTAGCCCGTGGGGGTTCCATTAACTCGAAGTTAAAAATTATAATATATAATTAATAAATTTAAATATTTTCTAAAGATAGCTAAGTACAAATGATTTTACTCATTATCTTTTTGCATCCTGCAGGGCTAAGAAGCAGGGGGTAGATTTATTGCATCCATATGAAATCAGCTAGTCTAATCCGCAAAAACAATGGTTCTCATCTATCTGAAGCTAACTTAGGGTAAATAGATCTTGCGAATAGTTCATTTTAAACTTGTAATTTATAACCTGTAACTCTTAAAAAGTAGGTGATTATGATTAAAAAAATTGTTAATTTTATTAAAACAGATATCTGGCGAATACGCGTAAAAAATCTCACCCGGACAAAATCAATCTTACTTAAACCGCTAATGATTATTTTGTTAGCATTTCGCAGTTTTGATGAGGATAAATGCCAGTTGCGGGCATCAGCGTTAACCTATTATTCTTTACTTTCTGTTGTTCCGGTTTTGGCTATGGCATTTGGGATTGCAAAAGGATTTGGATTTGAAACAGTATTAGAAAAATTATTATTTGAAAAACTTCCCGGGCAGGAAGAAGTTGTCACTCAAATTATTAATTTTTCCCGCGCTATGCTGGAAAATACAAAAGGCGGAATGATTGCCGGAATCGGAGTGGCGGTGTTATTCTGGACGGTGATTAAAGTTTTAGGTAATATTGAAAAATCATTTAATGATATCTGGGGGATAAAGCAGGCGCGCAGTATGGCTAGGAAATTTAGTGATTATTTGTCAATCATGTTGATTTGCCCGTTACTATTTATCATCTCTAGTTCCGCAACTGTAATTATTAGCACTCAAGTAAAATTGATTATAGAAAGAATATCATTCTTGGGAATGTTTAGTCCGCTGATTTTCTTGGGTTTGAAATTATTACCATTTGTGGTTATCTGGATATTATTTTGTTTTATTTATGTTTTTATGCCGAACACACAGGTTTATTTTAAATCCGGGTTAGTCGGAGCAATTACCGCCGGAACCTTGTATCAAATTGTGCAATGGGCTTATATTTCATTTCAAGTCGGGGTAGCAAAGTATAATGCAATTTACGGCAGTTTTGCCGCGCTGCCTTTATTCCTGGTTTGGTTACAAATCAGCTGGCTGATTGTCTTATTTGGCGCAGAAATTTCTTTTGCCCGGCAAAATTTAGAAACATATGAATTTGAGCCGGATTGTTTAAGAGTAAGTTATGATTTTAAAAAACTGGTTACCTTAAGAATTGCCAATCTATTGATTGGGAATTTTTGTAAAGCCGCTGGCCCTTTAACCGCATCAGATATATCCCATGAACTGGAAATGCCGATTCGATTGGTTAACCAGATTTTGTTTGAATTAAGCGAAGCCGGCATTGTAACAGAAACTAAAGACCCGAAAACACAAGCCCAGGCTTATCAGCCAGGGCGCTCTGTAGAGGATTTAAAAATAAAAGATGTGATTGATCTTTTAGAACATCATGGCACGGATAATATTCCTGTGGGAGAGTCGGAAGCTTTAAAAAAAATAGATACAGCTTTAAAATCATTTGCTCAGGAAATTGCTCAATCAAAGGCAAACAGCTTGCTAAAAAATATTTAACTATAAGTTTAAATGTTAATTGATTATAATAAAAGGTGATAAATAAAATATTTATCACCTTTTATTATATATTTACCAATTGAATTTTATTGAATTGATTTATAAATCACAAAAATGGGGGAACAATGGATAAAAGAAAAAAAATAAATCGGTTAATGTGCAGTTTATGCCAAAAAAAATTTTCGCGTAAAGAGTTCATAAAATTAGCAGTTTCCAGCACAGCTTTTTTTAGTGTGCAAAAGTTTTTGTCAAAATTTGATTATGCTTATGCTGAAAATGTTAAAAGCATTGAGGAAGATTTTAGTTACGGAAGATTAAAAAAAGACATAAAAGGGAATTATGATTTAGTAGTAGTACAGGGAAAGAATCCTGAACAGTTGATTAAAGAGGCCATAAAAGCTATGGGCGGTATGGGGAAATTTGTTAAGAAAGATAGTGTTGTTTTAGTAAAACCTAATATTGGCTGGGATCGTAATCCAGAGCAGGCAGCCAACACTAATCCGGATATTGTGGCAGCATTAATTGACCTTTGTTATGAAGCGGGAGCAAAGCGGGTGAATGTTTTTGATGGAACTTGTAATGACCCTAGGCGTTGCTATGATAATAGCGGGATAAGTCAAGCGGCGCGTGAGCACGGGGCAAACGTGTTTTTTCCCAGCAGCTGGAATGTAGTTAAAGCAAAATTTAAATATGATAGCCCTATGGAAGGCTGGCTGATTTATAAAGAAGCATTAACTTGCGATACTTTCATTAATGTCCCAATTGCTAAAAACCATGGTTTAACCAATCTTACGCTTTCCATGAAAAACCTTATGGGAGTTTGCAGCGGGAACCGGGGACAAATTCATTCTAATATTGGAAGAAAACTTGTGGATTTAACGGATTTTATTAATCCTGATTTAACTGTTATTGATGCGGTGCGTGTTCTACTGCGGCACGGGCCTCAAGGCGGAGATCTCAATGACGTAGCGCAAAAGGATACAGTGGTTATTGGCACTGATCCGGTTTTAACGGATAGTTATGCGTGTACGTTAATGAATGAGGATGTTTTAAGTGTGAATTATTTACAAGAAGCAATAAATTGCGGTTTTGGCAAGCATGATTTGGCAAAAGCCAATATTTTTAAATTAAATTTAGGTTGATATTAAAATTTAAAAATTATTTTACAAAAATGCAAAGAAAATTTTCATTATTTAGAAAAATAATCCAAGGTATTTTTTTAACTATTTTTATTTATACGCTTTGGGCAACTACTTATCCGCTTAAAAGTAGTTTAGCTTTAGATTTTTTTTTTAAAGTTAACCCTTTGACAATTATCGGCATATCTTTAAGCGAACGCGTTTTATTGCCGGGTTTACTATTATGTTTTTTAATGATTGGGGCAACTTTAATTTTGGGCAGATTTTTTTGCGGCTGGATTTGCCCTTTAGGTACATTAATCGATTTAACGGGAAGTCTCAATAAAAAAAAGCGGGATTACTTTTTTAGTAAAAAATTAAAAAATAAGGCCAATATAAAATATATTATTCTTGGACTGGTTAGTTTATGGGCTCTATTCGGGTTTCAAATAATCTGGATTTTTGATCCGCTGGTTATTGCCGCCCGGTTTTTTTCTCTAAACTTTATCCCTACATTTACATTAATTTTAGAAAATATTTTTATTGGTTTTTTAAGAACCTTTGATAAAGCCGAGTTTTTATTTGATTTTTATTATTGGCTAAAAGATTCATTATTGGGTGTTAAGATTGCCTATTTTAAACATAGCGGACTTGTTTTTGCAGTTTTTCTTTTAGTTGTTTTACCGGCGTTAAGGATAAACAGATTTTGGTGCCGGATAATTTGCCCTCAAGGCGCATTATATTCAATTTTTGCTAAGTTTAGCTGGCTGCAAAGACATGTATTTGAACACTGTAATTTCTGCGGGATTTGTCTGAAGATATGTCCGATGAATGCAATTAACCCCGATAATCGTTATAAAAAATCTGAATGTATTCTGTGTATGGACTGTGTAGATAAATGCCCGAGGAATAGTACAAAATTTTTATTCTTTTTAAAAAATGTAATCTATAAAAACAAAAAAATTAAACTGAATGAAAAGGGCATGAGCCGGCGTGATTTCCTAATTTCTTTGGCTGCAGGGATTGGCGCAGTTTCTCTAAGCGGGGAATTGTTGGGCGAAAGGAAAATCCTGCCCGGAGAAATTATCCGGCCGCCAGCTGCCTTAAAAGAAACTGATTTTTTAAATAGATGTATTCGCTGCGGTAATTGCATGAAGGTTTGTCCGACTAACGGCTTGCAGCCAACAATGCTGCAAACAGGAATAGCAGGAATCTGGACTCCGTATTTAAATGCGAATATTGGCTATTGCGAATATAATTGTAGTTTATGCGGCAATGTCTGCCCGACCGGCGCAATCCCTAAAATAAATATTAAAAGGAAACAAAAAACTAAAATAGGTATTGCGAAAATTAACCGGAAACTATGCTTACCCTGGGCTAAAGATAAGGAGTGTATTGTTTGCGAAGAACATTGTCCGATTCCTAAAAAAGCAATCATTATAAAAAGAGAGACAGAAAACGGTAAAGTGTTATTAAGGCCAATTGTCGATGAGGAATTATGTATTGGCTGTGGAATTTGCCAGACTAAATGTCCGATTGAGCCAAAAGCAATAAAAATCTTTTCTGAACAATCCCAGCGAACTTAAGTTAAAAATTTACTGCAAATTTCTTTTTAATTGTTATTCGTAAACTAAAAATGTTGACAATAATGTTAATTTTAGTTATAACATCAAAACAAGCTAAATTTTAGTTATGAATTAAAGAAAACAATTTAAATATAGGAGAGGAAATGAAGTTAAAAAAAATAATAGTTTTTTGTGCAAGTTTAATATTTACCGGAAATTTGTTAGCCTTAGCTCAGCAAGATACGGGGAATAAAATGAATTGGAAAAAAGATTTTTCTGTGGGTTATAGCCGAGTCACGGGAAATACAAAAAATAGCCAGTTAAATGCGGGTTTTGATGCAGAACGTAAAACAGATTATGACCAATTGACAATTAAAGCTACGACATTATATTCATCGCAGAATAAAAAAATGGACGGACAAAAACATTATGGTTCTGTTCGGTACGGGTTTGATTTTTTAATGGATAATCTTTACGGATTTCTAAAATTTGAAGCCGAACATGACCGGTTTGCAAAGATTGATTCCCGGATTATTCCTACAGCTGGTGTAGGGTATTGGTTCTCTGACACTGAGGACTGGAAAGCATTGGCGGAACTCGGTATTGGCTTGGAACATACAGAATATAATGACGGGACAAAAGAAAAAACAGATACCATTCTTGTCCCGCGGATATTTTTTGAGAAAGCTGTGTTTGAGGATTCCACAATTTCCCAGGATTTAGTGATGTTTCCTAATTTAGATGAATCTGACCAGTATCGCTTCAAAAGTGAAACAAAATTTACCAGTCCTTTAAGTGAAAGGATTTCCTTGAGATTTAGTTTTATTGATGAATATAACTCTGATCCGGCGGCCGGAGCAAAAAATAACGATACGCAAACATTATTATCTATTGTCTGTTCTCTTTAAGAAAAATAATTTTAATTGATTTTTAAAAAGATGAAAAATAAAAAAAAGGAATTTAAATATATTTACGGCCCGGTTTCTTCCTGGCGTTTAGGCCGGTCTTTAGGGATTGATCCGCTTTCACAAAAAAATAAAATTTGCGGATTCGATTGTGTTTACTGCCAAGTTGGCCGAGCCAAACCGGATATACTCAGGCGGAAATGTTTTATAAAGACGCAGGATATTGTTGATGAAATAAAAGAGGTTTTTAGCACTAAAAATATACAAACAGATTATATCACTTTTTCCGGGCGTGGAGAGCCGACACAAGCCAAAAACCTGGGAGAATTAATAACCGCGGTAAAAAAAATCAGAAAAGAACCGGTTGCTGTAATTACGAATTCTTCTTTGCTGTACAGAAAAGATGTCCGGATTCAATTGGCTAAAGCGGATTTGGTCATGGCGAAATTAGATGCAGATTCAGCAAAAACATTATTCTGCATTAATCGTCCGGCAAAAGCAATAATATTTAATAGAATTATTTCCGGCCTGAAAAAATTTAAGCAAGAGTTTAACGGTAAGCTAGCATTACAGATAATGTTTCTTAAAAGCAATCAAAATTTAGCAGCTAAAATTGCTAAAATCGCAAAGGAAATTCAACCAGAAGAAATTCAAATCAATACCCCCTTACGTAAAAATCCCTGTAAGGCTTTATCCAGAGCAGAGATTAAAAAAATCGAGCTTATTTTTACAGGGTTCAATATCGTTAGTGTTTATAAGGGAAAAAACAAGAAAATCCAGCCAATTAGTTCAAAATCTACGCTTAAACGCCGCGGTAAATAATAAAAATCATTAATTTTTGAGAAAAAAATTTCTGAGCTGAGAAAAATTTTTCTATGTATCATATTGAAAATAAATGAGTTAAGTTGAAAAATATTTAGATTTATGCTATAATTATTATGTAAGAAAACAAACAGAACAATCTCTATGCGATAATAGCAAAGCCTGTGAAAACTGGCGTCCCCTGTAACAACAGGGCCTTAAATTCGTTGTGGTTTAGGGGCAAAGCTCAAGAGCCTAAAATCTGTTTAAAATATATGGCAGATAATGGCAGTCAGCTACCGAAAATAGGGTATTTTTTTAAGCTATATAGGAATATATTGTTTTATTATACCCCATAGCGGTTGACAGCCATGGGGATTTTATATTTTTATATTATTATGAAATCGTGTTATAATAATTAAACAGTTAGTTTTTGAAACCGGAATTTTTAGATAATTAAGGAAGGAACATTAAATGCGGATAAAAACCAACAAAGCGTTTACCTTAATTGAACTTTTTATTAGTATCACAATTTTAACAGTGGTGTTGCTGGCTTTAATTTCCGGTTATATCGGGTGTTTACGGATTAATGAGATGTCTGAAAATACAACTGTAGCCATAACTGATGCACGCCAGGTAATTGAGCAAATGCGCAGTTTATCCGTGAGTGACTTAACTTCAATAATATCGGAAAATTGGACAACTTGGGCGCTAAATAATGGGTTAAACAGTTTAGATTCAGAACAAATAATAGTTGTTTATACTGATCGTGATGCATCCGGTAGCGCTACAGATGATGATCCGTTAGAGGTAACTGTAAATGTTAATTGGCAGGACGGAACAAGACCCAGAAGTATATCATTAGCTACTTTAATCACAGTTAGATAAAATAAAATAAGGGGAAAAAGATAAACTGCAGAAAAGGTTAAATATGAAAGTTTTTAATCAAGACAAAGCATTTACTTTAATCGAAATTATGGTCACAGTTTTAATTTTTGTCGGGATAATGCTAGCAATCTTCGCGATATTAACCAGCGGCAAGCGGGCCTGGATGACTAGTGAGGCGCAAATAGATATCCATTCGCAAATACGCCGCTTTATACAGCAGTTCGAAGAATTATCAGAAGCAGCTCCGGGGAATATTACGGTTACGAATATTAGCGCAAATGAAGATGATATTATTTTTCAATTACCCGATTCTTTTACTTCCGGAGCAGTTGTTTGGGGCGATCAAATTCAATATTCTTTAGGCGGTATAAACGGACAGCAGCTGGTTAGGACTAATCTGACCAGCGGCGCCAGCGAAGCAATTGGACAATATATTACAACACTGCGTTTTGCCCAGCCAGAGTCAGATATAGTTCAAATTGTCTTGGTTGTAACCCGGCAATCGATAAAAGGGGATATAATACAAAAACAAATTACCACTCAGATTGCTTTAAGAAATCGTTGAAAAAATTTTTTGAATTTAGCTGTGCAAAAAGGAGGCTGGCGGTGATTATGCACAAAAATTTTAAATTAAATTTTGGCAGTCAACAAGGCTCAGCTTTGGTAATTTTTCTTTTGGTTGTTGTTATTCTTTCTATTATTTTTGTTAGTTTCATATCCCGCAGTTTTTTTAATAACCGGGCGGCGGTTAAAGATAAAGAAATTTTACAAGCTTATTTTTTAGCGGAAGCCGGAATTGACCAGGTTAAACGGGAATTATTTGAACTTTTCCAAAATTATTATTTAGCCCAAGGCCAGATTGCTACAGCTTTTAATTGGTTTGATGATTTAGTAACTGATCCTACTAATAAATATCCCGGGATTCCCATTGATGCAGTATTGACTGATCTGCCGAATGGAACATACAGCGTACAGATTACTGCCGTGGATACAGCAACTACTGTGCCCAAAGATGTAACCATTGTAGCAACATCAACCGTTAACGATGTCACTAAAAATGTTACAGCTGTAATCCGTTATTCCATGAGTCCATCGCGTGTGTTTGATTATTCTTATTTTGTGAATAATTACGGCTGGTTTTGGGGCAGTGGAATTACCAGCCAGGGGGATATCCGCAGTAACGGAAATTTTAGTTTTAACAGCTCGCCTACAGTCAACGGCGATGCCTATGCTTCAATAAATCCGGAATTGGGTGCAGCCGGAACAATTACTGGTGTCAATTTAAATAATACAATTGATTTTTACCGGAATAATGCGGATATCACAGCGCGTCCGACAAATCCAACCGCAAATCCGCAAGATATTGATTTTGATGGGATAGATGAAACTTTTGAATACCCGGATGGTTATGATGGAGCGTGTGATCGATTTGCTGCGCAACAATTACTGGATATGCCTTATCTGGGGGATTTAAGCTATTACAGCGGATTAGCGGTAACGCATAATGGAACAATAAAACAAGGCGGCGTAACTTTAGTAAATAATAACTTTGCGGGAAATATTGTTTTAATCGGCACAGATGCAAATCCTATAGAAATTCATGGGCCGGTTGTGGTTACCGGAGATGTATTAATTAAAGGAAAAATAAAAGGACAAGGCACAATTTATTCTGGACGGAATACACATATTTTAGGCGATTTAGAATATGTTAATCCGCCGTTATGGACAAAGCCGGATATTGATCCTGTGGGTACAGATGCAATTAATACCACAAAAGATTTTGTGGGTTTAGCTTCTAAAGGAAATGTAGTAATTGGTGATTATACCGCAACAGATTGGCAATCAAGCATTCCGGGTTATTTAAAACCGCCGTTTACTAAGGTTTATAAAATTGACCCGACAGACAGCAGTATTGGTTATGATTCCTATTATTCAGGCTCAGATCCTTATTTTAACGGTGATTATACCGCTAATGACGGTGGGACAAAAGATGACGGGTCAAACCGAAAATTTTATGAATCATCTTATAATCATATATATTTTAGTAGTATTGCGGATACATCTGATCAGATACGCAGAATTGATGCCGTAACTTATACAAATCATGCTTTTACCGGCAGAGTTGGAGATTTTACAATGAACGGTTCAATCGTTTCAAGGGATGAGGCAATTATTTATAGTGGTAATATTACTATGAATTATGATGTGCGGGCGCGATATAAAGGGCAAAATGATTTCTTTTTGCCACGCGCATTAGCACTGCCGCATGTGCAGTATTTAAAAAGAGAATAACGCATAAAATCAGGATTTTGTTTTAATACAACTTTATAATATAAACATAATTAAAGCAAGGTGGATTATTTTTCAAAGGAGGCAAGTAATGAAAAATATTTTTTGGTTTTATAACTTCTTACGTAATAAACACGGTGCAGCTTTGGTGATATTTTGCTTGGTTATGGTTATTCTTTCAATATTATTTGTTTCCTTTATGTCCCGCAGTGTAATTAACAGCCGGGATGTGCAAAGAAGTAAAGACATTTTACAAGCTTATTTTTTAGCAGAAGCGGGAATTGATCAGGTTAAAAGGGGTTTGTATGAAGAATTTAAAGATAATCAGTATGATTATACAACAACCGCTTTTTCCTGGTTTAATGATTTACCAACAAATCCGGGAAAATATCCCGGAGGATTACCAACTGACGCAACATTAACAGATGCTAGCGGAGCAACATATACTGTGCAAATAACTAATGTGGATACCACAACTGCTGTACCCAAAGATGTAACTGTTGTGAGTACAGCTACAGTAAATAACATCACAAAATCAATTACTGCGGTTTTACGTTATTCCATGAGTCCCTCGCAGGTTTTTGATTATTCATATTTTATTAATAATTACGGTTGGTTTTGGGGTGGCGGCATTACTAGTGAAGGAGATATCCGTAGTAATGGCAATTTTAGTTTTAATGGCCAACCCACAGTTGATGGGGATGTTTATGCCTCGGTAAATCCGGACTTAGGGGCTGCCGGAACTATTACCGGAAGTAACAAGAATAAAACAATCAATCAGTATTGGACTCAAGCAGATGCTGCGGCTCGGCCGACTAATCCCACGGCTAATCCTCAGGATATTGATGGGGATGGGATTGATGAGACTTTTGAGTATGAAAACGGCTATGACGGGACAAGCGATGAATTTGCCGCACAACAAGTCTTAGATATGCCTTTTTTAGGGGATTTAAGTTATTACAGCGGATTAGCGGTAACGCATAATGGAACAGTAAAACAAGGCGGTGTGACTTTAGTAAACAACAATTATACAGGTGATATTATTTTAATTGGAACTGCTGCTAATCCAATCGAAATTGATGGCCCGGTAGTAGTCAGCGGAGATGTTTGCATAAAGGGAAAAGTAAAAGGACAAGGCACGATTTATTCCGGACGGAACACGCATGTTTTAGGAGATATTGAATATGTTGATCCGCCGGTTTATGCTAAGCCGGACACGGATCCTACGGCTACGGATATAGCCAATGCATCAAAAGATTTTTTAGGTTTAGCGGCTAAAGGCAATATCGTAGTGGGTGATTACACAAGGAACGATTGGAAAGTAAATGTAAGCGGTTATTTAAAACCTAGTTTTACGCAGGCCTATGAAGTTGATCCTACAGACAACGGGATTGGTTATGTTTCTTATTATTCCGGAGGAGATCCGTATTTTAACGGTGATTATACTGCAAATGACGGAGGCAGTAAAGATGATGGATCAGATAGAAAATATTATGAATCCTCTTATAATGATGCATATTTTAACAGTATTTCAGAGCCGGCTAATCAAATCTGTAATGTTGATGCCGTAATGTATACGAATCATGCTTTTGCCGGTAAAGTAGGTGCGTTTACCTTAAACGGTTCGATTATTTCCCGGGATGAAGCGATTATTTATAGCGGCAATATTACAATGAATTATGATATACGGGCCAGAGATAAAGGAGAAGAATTTTATTTGCCGCGGGCTTTAGCCCTGCCGCACGTGGCATATTTAAAAAGAGATTAATATGAAAAACCCCGTCAAGAAGCCCCAGAGTAGCGGGCAATGGCGAGGTTTAATTTCCCTGCTAACGCAGGAAAATCAAAGGGGGAGAAGAGAAATGAAAGCAAAAAAAATAAAAATTCTATTTTTATGTATTAGTTTGATTTTAGTTTTTAATGAATCCGGATTTTGCCTTTTTCGGGATGATGTTGACCCGCAGCAAGTACGTTCCCGCTTAAGTTTACAAAGACAAAAAGATGAGCCAAGAAAACAAATGGAACAGATAAAAACAGAACAAGAGGAAAGTTTAAAGGAACAAAATGTTCAAACTATCTCTGGAGCTGTTCCGGGCGCTACAGAAAAACCGTTACAAGAAATTTCTGGAGAGTTGTCCCCATCTGAGCCAGCTAAGCTAACTGCACAAAACGAATCAGGGGAATTTAAACGTTTGGCTCGGGATAAGCAAAGTTCTGCAGGGAACTCTCAAACAAAAACCCAGCCTCATTCTGTTGAATCCAAAGCACGAGAAACTCAAAAAAATTCCTCCTCTAACGCATGGATTCTGCTAATGATCGTGCTGATCGCAGGGTTTTTTATAATTAGAAAAAAACAAGAATAAGTATTAATTTTTATAGAAACGTGGCTATTCTATTAGGGTGTCTTTTTTTAACAAATTTACAAAAGAAAAACAATTAGGATGTATTCAAAATTTTTTAATAATTTTCTAATTTTATTTTTTCCGGATTTAATTTTCAAAAAAATAATTAAAGAAAAAAGCCCGTTTAATTCATTAATATCATTACTTATAACTGCCTTGTTTTTTTCAAGCATAGGTATATTCATTTATAAAAAAATGATTATACCGGACCTGGTCATCTTTTTACCAATAGCTTGTTTAATAATTTTTTGTGTGTTTTTCTTATTTATTTTAATAACCGCTTTAATTAGTTTTATCTTGGATTGGATATATTTAATAAGTTTTAAATTCAAGGGTAATAATTTACCCTCTGATTTTTTTGCTAATTTTATGGCGCATGCTCAAGTAACCCCCCTATGGATTTTTATAATTTTTTTGCATGTGATTTTTTACGCAAAACAAATACCTTTAATTTTTACTTTACTTTTTGTTTTGATAATATTACGGCTTTTGGATATTGAAGCACGTTTAGTCAAAACAGTTTACAAATTACGGTTAATCCAAGGATATCTTATGGTTTTAATCCAAAGTATACTTTTTTTAATGGGAATGGCAATCTGTGCGCATTTTATAAATTACTGACCGGAAAATCTTATAGCAACCCCTTATTTGATAAATAGTTAATACTAATTATTGGAATCAAATAATTTAAAATAAAGGAAAACTTGCTATTTAGCAGAGCCTTTGTTAAAATCTAGAACTATCCAGAAAGTATTACATAATTTAGCCGGTTGAAGGGGGACGAGGAACAAGCATGAAAAAAAATCCAGATTATCAAAAACAGGGAAACAAAAAGTCGTTACAGAAAAAAGATGATAAGCAAAACAAATTTAACCGTTTTTTTACCCCGTTTTTTATTGTGCTCTTCACATTATTTTTTATGGGACTAATTGCTGAGCAGTATGAGAAAAAGCTGGAACCTAAAATTACTTATTCTGATTTTTTTGAAATGGTTCAAAGCAACATTCAAACGCAGCAAATTACCAGCGTTGAGCTGGGAGAGGGAATTGCAGAGGTAACTTTAAATAATGGGAAGTCTTTTTCTGTACCGGTTCCGCTTAATGATGCGGATTTAATACGTGTTTTACGTGAAAATATAAAAGGTTTTACCATAAAAGAATCAAATATGATGTGGATAAATATTTTAAGCCTGCTTTGGCCGCTGTTTATTTTGGGAATGATTATTTGGTTTGCGTATCGAAGTTCCCAGTCTGGAGGTAACCGTATTTTTTCTTTTGGTAAAAGTAGAATACATCAAATAAATGAAAATCGTGTAAAAATTACGTTTAACGATGTCGCAGGAGTTGATGAAGCGAAAAACGAATTACAGGAAGTAATTGAATTTTTAAAAGATCCGAAAAAATTTCAGCGCTTAGGCGGTAAAATTCCTAAAGGAGTTTTACTTATGGGGCCTCCGGGAACAGGGAAAACGCTTTTAGCTAAGGCTGTTGCTGGGGAAGCCGGAGTGCCGTTTTTAAGTATTAGTGGGTCGGATTTTGTGGAAATGTTTGTGGGAGTCGGAGCCAGCCGGGTGCGTGATTTATTTGAACAAGCTAAAAAAGCTTCAAAGGTTGGCGGCCGCGGCAGTATTATTTTTATTGATGAAATTGATGCGGTTGGCCGGCAAAGGTTTGCCGGTGTTGGCGGCGGGCATGATGAGCGGGAACAAACCCTCAATGCTTTGTTGGTTGAAATGGACGGGTTTAATACCCAAGAAGGAATAATTTTAATGGCTGCAACAAATCGGCCGGATGTTTTAGATCCTGCCCTTTTGCGTCCGGGAAGATTTGACCGCCAGATAGTAATTGACCGGCCGGATCTGATTGGCCGGGAAGAGATTCTTAAAGTCCATGTACGAAATGTAAAATTATCTGAGGAAGTAAATTTAAATTCTATTGCCCGGCAAACTCCGGGTTTTTCTGGTGCGGACCTGGCAAATCTGGTTAATGAAGCTGCGTTGCTGGCTGCCCGCTATGACAAAAAATCAGTAGCCATGGAAGAATTACAAGGTTCAATTGAGAGAGTAATTGCCGGTCCGGAAAGAAAATCAAGAGTAATCAGCCGGGATGAAAAAAATATTGTGGCTTTTCATGAGGCCGGACATGCTCTTTTGTCTATGCTTGTACCAGGAGTTGATCCTTTACATAAAGTTTCCATTATTCCCCGGGGAACAGCGGCGTTAGGCTACACTATGCAGTTACCGATTGAAGATAGATATATTATGAGTAAAAAAGAACTGGTGGGACGCTTGATTGTTTTTTTAGGAGGGCGGGCGAGCGAGGAATTAATTTTTGCCGAAGTTACTACCGGGGCGCATAATGATTTGGAAATGGTTAATCGTAGCGCTAGGCGTATGGTTTGTGAATTTGGCATGAGCGAAAAACTGGGCCATTTAACGTTTGGCCACAGGCAGCAGCAGATTTTTTTAGGCCGTGATATTTTAGATGAAAAAAATTATAGTGAACAGACAGCAATTTTAATTGATCAGGAAGTGAAAAAAATTATTGATAACTGTTATGAACAAGCGAAAAAGCTGCTGATGGATAATATCGATAAGCTTAAAAAATTAGCAGAAAATTTATTAGAGCACGAAGTTATGGATTCAGCACAGGTGAGAAAACTTTTGGGTTTTCCCGAAGCAGAAAAAACTTCTGATAAAATTTCTCAGGATTTAATTTGAAAAGAAAAAAATAACAGTGATTAAAAAATCATATTTTATATGAGGATAAATTGGATATTGCAATTTTAACTTTGGCTCAAGGTTATTCCCGCAACCGGAAAACGGATAAAGAAAATATTCGTTTAGGTATTCAGATTAAAGGAATGAACGAGTTTTTGGCGCAGATTCTGCAGAAAAAATCTTCACGATTTTCTGTGGAAATTAAACGTAATCATAGTATTTTTGCTCCGGGGAGAGAATACACAATTTCCGGGACTTTTCCCAATTTAAAAAATTTTTGTTTTTTTTTAAGTAATGAAGAACTTGGCCGCGCCCAGAAAAAAATAATTAAACATATGCATGCGGCTTTATTAAATTATAGTAAAGACACCATTTGTTTTAAATGCCGCAGTTACAAAATTGATCTTCAAAAAAAACCCCGTATTATGGGGATTTTAAATGTAACCCCGGATTCTTTTAGTGATGGGGGTGAGTATTTTTCTGAAGAGAAAGCGATTGAACATGCTCTTGAATTAGAAGCAGAAGGCGCGGATATTATTGATATTGGAGCGGAATCAACTCGTCCGGGGGCAAAGCCGGTTCCGGCTTATAAACAGCTGAAAAGAATAAAAGGTATTGTCCGGATTTTGGGTAAGAAAATTAAAATCCCGATATCTATTGATACCTCAAGCTCAGTCGTTGCCCAGCACTGCTTGGATTTAGGGGCAAGCATTATTAATGATATATTTAGCTTGCGTAAAGATAAAAAATTAGGTAAATTAATTGCCAGATATAAAGCGGGAATTATTCTCATGCATATGAATAAAAACCCGCGCATAATGCAAAAGAATCCTGTATACAATGATTTAATTACACAAATTATCAGCTTTTTAGCAAAAGCAAAAGAAAAAGCTTTAAGTTATGGGATAGCGGAGGAAAATATTGTGCTTGATCCAGGCATTGGATTCGGCAAAACAACAGAGCATAATTTAAAAATAATCAAATTTTTAACACGTTTTAAAATTTTAGGTGCGCCAATATTAGTCGGAACATCGCGGAAATCTTTTATTGGTAATGTGCTTAATGTTCCGGTTGCCGAACGTGAATTTGGCACAGCCGCAGGTGTTGTTTTTTCTGTTTTAAACGGGGCTTCTATTGTGCGGGTTCATAATGTCAAACAAATGAAGCAAGTAATTACATTAACGGAAGCAATTAAAAAGCAAAGGGTTTAAATTAATAATATGAGCTGGAATTTTTATGAAATATTAAAGATTGTACTTGAGATTTCAATTATTTGGTTTCTTTTGTACCGGTTTATAATTTTTGTCCGCGGAACAAGAGTTGTGCCGCTTTTAAGAGGTATCGTTGTCCTCGTAATTTTATTTTCACTGACAAATATTTTAAATTTAGGAGTAATTAACTGGATATTAACCCGGCTTTTTGCCATTTCGGTCATTGGATTTTTGGTGATTTTTCAGCCGGAAATCCGCCGCGGGTTAAGTAAAATCGGCCAAACATATTTTGATTTGTTTTTTCCGTTACTGGAAGAAGGGGTTGTAAATAAAATTTGTCAATCTTTAGTGAGTTTAGCGCAAAAACGAATTGGGGCGATTGTTGCTTTTGAACGAGGAATTGGTTTAAAAACATATGCGGAAACCGGGATCAGGATTGATGCCGGGGTAAGCTCAGAATTAATCAGCACACTTTTTGCGCCGCTGGGTCCGCTGCATGATGGAGGCGTAATTGTTAGTGCCGGACGCATTATTGCCGCGGGTTGTATCTTTCCGCTTTCTCAAAATCCGGATTTAGCTCGGACTTTCGGCACACGTCATCGTGCTGCGATTGGGCTGAGTGAAGAGACAGATGCTATTGTAGTTATGGTTTCAGAGGAAACCGGAAAAATTTCTATTGCTCAGGGCGGAAATTTAATTACGGATTTTGAAGGGAAGGATTTTAGTTTTATCCTGAAAAATATTTTACAACAGCATGAAAAGAAAAAAAGTGTATTTTATAACTGGAGACAGAAAAACAGTGAAGAAATTAGAGAAGAAGTATAAAGATTTAGGATTGAAAATATTTAGTTTATTTTTGGCTTGTGTGGTCTGGATTTATATTCATGGGATAGTGCGGGGAGGGCCAATTGCCTATAAGGATTTGAAAGACATTGAGCTAAGATTGATGGGAGATCCGTTATTACTCGGAAAAAATGTTTATACAGTTGAACTCGAGCGAAAAACAATAGACTTAAGAGTAAAAGGCCCGGAACAGGAATTAGTTAAAATAACAAATATGGATATTATTGCTTATGTGGATATTACGGGTTTAGCCCCAGGGCGTACTTACAGTCCTGTTGTGAATTGTGTTTTTCCAAATAATATTAAAGTTGTCGGTGCTTTGCCTTTAGTGAGAGTTGAAATAAAGGATGCATTTAATGCAAAAAAATAAATTATTTGGTACAGACGGGATCCGGGGGGAATTTGGGACTTGGCCGCTAAAAAAAGAAACAATTGAAACAATTGGTGCAGCAGCAGCAGCGTGGCTTAAAAAAAAATATAAAGCAAGAAAAAAAATATGTATTGTTATCGGAAAAGACACAAGAGAGTCGTGTGATCGTATTGAGAAATATATTGCTGCGGGTTTTGCGCAAGCAGGAATTGAAATTTTTTCAGCCGGAGTGATCCCTACCCCGGGACTCGCCTACTTAACTAATACTCAAGATTTTCAATTAGGAATAATGATTTCCGCCTCCCATAATCCGGCTAAAGATAACGGCATTAAATTTTTTAAGCATAACGGATATAAGCTTACCGAAAAGGAAGAAAAAACCGTGGAAAAAATCGCGGGGAATTTGTTAAAGAAAAAATCAAAGCGAAAAAAAATAAGCATAAGACTAAATAAAATATCAGGAGAGAGCTATCTAAATCATTTAAAAAATTGTGTAAATAGTTTAAATTTAGCAAAAATTAAAATTGTTATTGATTGTGCTAACGGAGCAGTTTCTGATTATGCGCAGAAAATATTTTCAGAATTAGGGGCGCAGGTAATTGTTTTGAAAAATAAGCCGAACGGTAAAAATATTAATTCAGGTTGCGGGTCTTTACATCCTGAGCTTATGGCAAAACAAACTTATGAAAGAAAGGCAAATATCGGATTTGCTTTTGATGGGGATGGCGACCGGGTAATTTTTTCTGATGAAAAAGGCAATGTGCTGGATGGCGATTATATTATGGCTTTTGTGGCAGAGAATTTTTTAAAAACAAAACAGCTAAAAAATAAAATTGTTATCGGAACTTCAATGAGTAATTTTGGATTAGAAAAGTTTTTAAATAATATTAAAGTAAAATTTATTCGTGCAGATGTGGGAGATAAATACGTATTAAAAGAAATGATAAAACATAAGGGAATTTTTGGCGGGGAACAGTCAGGGCATATAATTTTTCTGGATCAGGCCACTACAGGTGACGGAATGCTTACCGCGTTACAATTGGTGAAAATGATGCAGAAAACAAAATTAAGCCCGAGTAAATTTGTCTCAGGGCTTAAAAAATACCCGCAATTAATACGTAATGTTAAAGTTAAAACCAGAAAAGATTTTAAAGAAATGCCGGAAGTTTGGCAGAGAATTCAAAAAGCACAAAAACAGTTAAGAAATAATGGCCGTTTGGTCATGCGTTATTCCGGGACAGAGGCTTTGGCCAGAATAATGGTGGAAGGCAATAACCAGAAACAAATTAATAATATTGCGGAATCTATAGCGTGTGCCATTAAGAAAGAAATCGGAATTTAAATGATAAAATTAGGTGTGAATATTGATCATATTGCCACATTAAGGCAGGCGCGCCGCGCGCTTGAGCCAGATCCAGTTGCTGCGGCCGCAATTGCAGAATTAGCCGGAGCAGACGGGATAACCGTACATTTACGTGAAGATAGAAGACATATTAATGACCGGGATGTGGAAATTTTACGTAAAAATGTACGTACGAGATTAAACCTGGAAATGTCTATAACCAGTTCAATTGTGAATATTGCCTTTTGTCTTAAGCCGGATCAGGCAACTTTAGTGCCGGAAAAGCGTCAGGAAATAACAACAGAAGGCGGTTTAAATGTGATCGCTCAAAAACAAAAGATTAAGCAAGTAGTAAGAAAGTTACAAAAAAACAAGATCATGGTCAGTTTATTTATTGAACCGGATAAACTCCAAATCCAAGCGGCCAAAGATGTAGGTGCAGAATTTATCGAACTACATACCGGATCTTTTGCTAATGCCAAAGGTTTAAAAGCAATAGAAAAACAATTAGTTCTTCTCGCTAAAGGACATGATTTTGCCCGGGCTATAGGCTTAAGAGTAAATGCAGGGCATGGATTAGATTATTTAAATACAAAATTATTAGTAAAAAAAATCCCAGATATTGAGGAACTGAATATTGGACATTCAATTATTTCTCGTGCTGTGCTTGTGGGATTAGATAAAGCAGTAAGGGAAATGAAAGAAATAATTGATAAATATACAAATAAATGACAAATGCCAAAATCCAAATGTCAAATAAATCTGTATAATTGAATAATTCCAAATTATTCTGCATAAGCGGGACTACAAGGTTATGCAGAAAGAAGTCAGTTTTTTAAGGATTTGAATTTTTCCTATTGAAAACAGGAAGTGGATTTATTTGTAATTTGAGATTTGTAATTTGGAATTTTACAAAGGATAAAATTGTGGACATAAGTTGCGGGACAGATATTATTGAGACCAAACGTATAAAAGATGCGATAAAGAAATGGGGGGATTCTTTTTTAAAACGCATTTTTACCCAAAAAGAAATAAATTATTCTATGGATCGAAGATTCTATTTTGAACACTTGGCAGCACGTTTTGCCGCAAAAGAGGCTGTGTTAAAAGCGTTAGGCGATGGAATAAACGGAGCTAATTTAAAAGAAATAGAGATTATTAATGATAAAAACGGCCGGCCAAATGTAACATTAAAAGGAAAATTAAAAAAACTAGGCGAAGAACAAAAGGTTAAAACTATTAATATGAGCATGTCTCATACACGTAATTATGCGCAAGCCATCGCAATTCTTATCAAAAAACAATGAAGAATATTAATACAAAAATTTTACACAGGGAAAAAGATGTTCATAAAGGTAATTTCGGGCATGTTTTTGTTTTAGCGGGCTCAAAAGGGTTAACCGGTGCAGCATATTTATGTGCTCAAGCGGCATTACTTTCTGGGGCAGGATTGGTTACTTTGGGTATTCCAGAAAGTTTAAACGTAATTCTCGCTCGGAAGCTGACTGAAGTTATGACTAAACCATTACCGGAAACAAAACAAGGGAGTTTAAGCCTTCAGGCTTATGAAGAAATAAAGAGATTTTCTCAGAAAGCTGATGTTTTGGCAATTGGTCCGGGCTTATCGCAAAATCCGCAAACGCAGCAATTAATTAGAAAAGTAGTAAAAAAAATAAAAAAGCCTATGGTTATTGATGCAGATGGATTAAATGCTTTAGTTGGTAATTTAGATATCCTTAAGGTAAATAAAAATACCAAAGTTATCACCCCGCATTCAGGAGAGATGGCGCGGCTTTTTCGGGAATTAGGGCTAACTAAAGAAAAAATACAAAAAAATCGCTTAAGGGTTGCAAAACAGATTGCTTGTATGTATAATATGGTAACTATTTTAAAAGGATATAAAACTGTAGTTGCTGATTTTAATAATAAAACTTATATTAACACTACTGGTAATCCGGGAATGGCTAAAGCAGGAACAGGAGATGTGTTGACTGGGATTGCAGCAGGATTATTAGCTCAAACAGAAAATGCTTTTGAGGCAGCAAAATTAGCGGTTTATTTTCATGGTAAAGCTGGAGATATAGCTGCAGGGGAAAAGGGACAATTAAGTTTGCGGGCATCGGATATTTTAGATTTTTTACCTAGGGTATTGAAAAAAATTTAGTATTGATATATAGTATTTTTCAAGCTGGCGTGGCTCAACGGTAGAGCAGCTGATTTGTAATCAGCTGGTTGGGGGTTCGATTCCTCTCGCCAGCTCCATATTTAAGTTATAAATTATGAGTTACGAGTGATAAGTGATTAAAAATAATTTTTTTAGCTTTTTCTTAAAACTTATCACTTAAGACTTAGAACTGTTTTTTTGGGCAGGTGGCCGAGTGGAAATGGCAGCAGACTGTAAATCTGCCGGCGAAGCCTACGGAGGTTCAAATCCTTCCCTGCCCACCATTTTTAAGTTAAAAATTATAAGTTATAAGTTGCGAGTGATCAGTGAGTAAAAATAATTTCTTAAGCTTTTTTTAGAAACTTATCACTTAATACTTACAAACTGTTTTTCTGCGGGAGTAGTTCAGTGGTAGAACATTAGCCTTCTCCCGTAAAATAGATATTGATAGATTTGATAATGATCGACGGGATTAAATTCGGCTAAAGACTTGCGTCATAACATTCCGCAAGCCTAAGCCTCATTTAACAAGCTTCGAAAAATCAGTATTTTTATTAGCTAAATAATGCGGGAGTAGTTCAGTGGTAGAACATTAGCCTTCCAAGCTATTTACGAGGGTTCGATTCCCTTCTCCCGCTCCAACAAAATAACTCTTTTTCATGGTAGAGCAACTATGAAGAAGAGTTTTTTGTTCCGTTAGGGGAAACGCAGTTTCCCCCTCACAGCGCTTGTCATTCTGCATGGGGCTCGCGTCACCCTCTTCCAAAATGAAAAAATTTCAAATATGATAAATTGCAGAAACGCTGACCTTTAATAAAACCAACCAGATTTTTCACAAAGGTATTTTTGTTTTTAACTTATTTATTCCAAAGCAGTTACATATTTGCAAAGTTATTATTTCTATGGTATACTTTAAAATCTTTTTATGGGCAAGTTAACGACATGCAATTAAAAGAGTTAGAGATGAAATTAAATAAATTATTTAAATCAACAAGTTATATATTAATCCAAGTATTTTTTTACAGTAATTTATGTTTAGCTGAGGAAAGTATGGTTTTGTATAAGTATGACGAAAAACAAATACTTTCACCGGCGTTACATTTAAGCCCAGAGCTAATGATCAATGTCATAACTTCTGAAAATAAGCTGGGATTATATATAAAAAGAGCGGAGATAAAATCTAAGATAAACGCTGTTTTTGAGTCGTTTTATAATTTATTTTTAGAAGACGAAGCAGGATATTATAAAATCTACATGGGTATTCGCAGAATGATTTATCAGAAGCAGTTAAAAGAGCAGGAGGTTTTAAATAATATTCGTGAATTAGCTGTAAAAGAAAATAATTCTCAGAAAAAAAGGTTATATTTAATGGTCTGGGCAAAACTAGAAGAAGACAGGATTACTAATAATATTGATATCCGGAGGCCATATTATAAGGCAGAATATATCACGCTAAGTTTAACGCGCAGGTGTAATGCGCAATGTGAGATTTGTTATTCTGAGTCTGGTCCATACCACAAAGAAAAGCTGAGTGTGGAACAAATCAAAATAATATTAGAACAGGCTAAACAAATGGGTATAAAAGAAGTACGGTTTCAAGGCGGAGAATTATCTTATGCAAGAGATGAATTTATTGCGGCAGTGAAGATTGCAAAAGAATTAGGGATTGAGCCCAGCGGTTTTAATACTAATGCGGGATGGATTGGGGCTCCTTGGGCTGAGGATTTTTTATTACAGTTGCGAGACGCTTATCAGGATCAATATTCTTGGGACTGGGTAAACAAGTATTGGAAAAATAGTTTTGAAAAAGAGTTAAAAGAATGTTTCATTCAAGCAGGACTATCTTTGGCAAACTCACAAGGATTGGCCATTGAGACCGTTGCTGAAATAAAGCAAAGATATAATTTTGAAAAAGATAAAGTAAATTTCCACCCGTTACCAGCTTGGATTTTAACGGCAAAAGATCAGGGATTTTTAACAGATATAGAAGATATGTATCACATATATTGTAGCCCATTAGGACATCGGTTAGCTTGGGCAGGTGAATTCTGGCAACAATTACAAAAAAAATATAAAAATGAAATTCCCGATTGGTTAAAAAATGAACCCTGGGTTCAAGAAGCTTTAAAAGGCATAGAAGTGCTTCGTAAACAAGGTCAGCCAGAGATCATGATTTCTGTAGATAGAATTCATCAAAAATATGTTCCCCTAAAAACAGTTAAGCAGTTTGTGAATAAGTTTTTTGAATTATTTCCGCAGGCAACACTTTATGTTCACAGTTTTTTAAATACCCAGGGTGATGAGTTAGCTGATTTTGTGGATCTATTGAGAAATGAGATTATTGAAGACAGTAGAATCATCAATGATCCCAGAGGCAGTATTTTAAAATTTCGTGACGTAAAATTAAATAATGGAACTTTAAAATGCGTATATGAAGATTTGGTTGAACTTGGCCGAGCTAAGAATTTACCAGAAGAGCTAAGCAAACGATATCAAACGAAAAAATCTTTTAATGAGAATATAGGATGGCATGCTTTATTTGGCAAACAATATAATTTTTTATCACGCTACGATCAGGGGAGGTCTTTTTTAGCGCATGATATTAGAACTCGATATATTGAGATTTCTGATAATTCAAGTTTTGGAGGATATACTACGATAGAAGCTTATGCGGTAAATAGTTTTGCTGTGCGTTGGGATGGCGAATTTTTTGTGAGAGATATGTATTTAGCTGAAAATGTATTTAGCTTAGGAAATATCTCTGAAAAATCAGTAGAGGAAGCCTATTATTATGCTAATAATAACCCTGTTATTCATATATTAAATACTCCAAATGGCCATGCACAAATATATCGTATTGCAGAAGATTTTAATCCTGGGTTAGATCAAGAACTTGCTAATTTTCATGTGATGGAAGAGCTTATCGTAAAGATATTACGCAATCCGATAGACCGCTTAGCAATTACCTGTAAACTTTTACAAAAATTTCAAAAAGAAAATTATGGTAATACTCAAAGCATAGAAAATGTTGAGGTTGATTATGAATTTGTGTATTGGATTAATCAGGAAAATAAAATGCTGGCTACTCAAAAAGGATACGGAACAAAATATAAACCAAATGAACTTAGACAGGCTGATGAATATGTATCGTTAATAAGAACATATTTAAAAGCGCATCAAAAAGAAATTTGGGATATTGTGCGGATAAATTTAGAAAAAGTGGACACGTTCGAACGAGTAAGGAAAAATCAAATTTGCTCTGATTTCAGTTATATTTTAGCGAGGGTTCTCAGTGACAAATTTAATTGTGGTTTTGGCGATAAGAAAAATACAAGCTTTGTTATTGAAGGCGGGTTAAAAGATAATGGTATCCATTTTTGGGTAACATTTTATTGTCGGGGTAAGCCTGTTTTATTTATTGACCCGACCTATGCTCAATTTGATTCAAGGTTTAATGATAAAATTTTAGTGGAAAGTTATCACAATCTTTCAAAGTACGGTTTTTGTTTATTTAAAGAATATGTTTATGATAAATATAAAAATAATATTGCGTTGTTAAAAGAAACAATAAAACAGGTAAAAAAAGATTTTAACAGATACGATGCTGCAGTTAATTTTGTCGATGCAGGGTATAATAATGATTCAATATCTACGTCAGAATATTTTGTAACTTGGTTATTAAGAGTAGAATATTTAAGCCAGGGGCCATTGTATAAATTTCAGGATATTTTTGAAAAAACACATAAAGTTTGGGAACCGATAGTAAGTAAATTGAATAATGCTTTACCAAATCCGATTCTAAATTCTAAAATTGAGTCCAGATTTTTCCTTAAAAAACAAAGTTTAGATAGAGTGCAACAATTGGTTGAGATTGCAATTTAACTATTTTTAAGTCTTATCTTTCCTTTATTTTTCTTTATTTCTTCAAAAAATTAAGTGATTATGATATAAATATTAATATGCGGTTTAATGGCTATCAAGGAAAGGAGATATATGTCAAAATCAAAAGTTTTTTTTCAAACCGTAAAAAACTCAAAAGATAAAGTTCAGGTTGCTGCTAAATTTAAAGAGTTAATTAAACAAAGCAAACTTTGTGAAGATTTTAAAAAAGATGAGATTGTTGCGATAAAAACACACATGGGCGAAAAAGGCAATACCGGACATGTGGATGCACAAGTAATTAAAGTATTAATTGATAAGCTTAAATCTAAAGCTACAAAACCATTTATTACGGATACGAATGTTCTCTACCATGGCAATCGCGTTAATGCTGTGGATCATCTAATCCTTGCGCATGAGCACGGGTTTTGTCTAGAAAAATTAGGAGCTCCGGTAATTATTTGTGACGGACTCTTAGGTGAAAATGCCGAAGATATAACCATAAATAAAAAACATTTTGAAAAAGTGAGTATTGCCAAACCGGTTCTCTATCTGGATAACATTGTGAGTATTGCGCATGTAACCGGACATTTGTTAACCGGGTTTGCGGCTTCAATTAAAAATATGGGCATGGGGTTTGCCTCAAGAGCGGGAAAGTTAAAACAGCATTCAAACATAAAACCAACAGTTCGTGAAAATAATTGTGTCTTATGCCGCAGGTGTATAGAAAATTGTCCGGTAAGCGCAATTATTGAAAAAGAAAAACATGTTTTTATTGACCAAAATATTTGCATTGGATGTGCAGAATGTATCGTGGCTTGTAAATTTAATGCAATTTGCGATAATTATGGAGAAAACGCAAAAATTTTAAGTGAAAAAATGGTTGAATATGCATACGGAGTTTTAAAACATCCCAAGAAAAAAGTGTTTTTTAATTTTGCTTTACGGATTACAAAAAATTGTGATTGCATGGCCAAAGACGAACCAAATATTGTTGAAGATTTAGGAATTTTTGCCTCAAATGATCCGGTAGCTTGTGATAAAGCAGCTGCGGAAATGGTTATTGCACAGGCCAAAGAAGATATTTTCAAAAAAGTATATCCCAATGCTGATGTATATATTAATCAGTTGAATTATGCCCAGGAAATTGGGCTGGGAAATTTAGAATATGAACTGATCAGAATTTAAATAAAAATCATCAATGTTTTTACGATAAGGTGAATATGAAAGAGAAAAACTTTTCCGAAAAAAAATTTAAAACTCTTTTTGGTATTGAAAAAAAGGAAATTTCACATAAGATTATTATCAGCCCATTTTTTAATAATAAAATTTTTAAAGAAAAATTAGAAGAACCGAAAAATTTTAAAGGATTATTATTTTACGGAATAAATGGAATGCATAAAGGGGAAAAAATAAGTTATATTAATACAGGTATCGGGCAAGAATTTGTGGTTGACTGTGTTTTAGGTTTAGCCAATAAAAAAGATTGTAAAATTATTTTTCTAGGAGCAGTGGGAGCAGTGAAAGATTTAAGTTTTGGAGAATGCGTGTATATTGAAAAAGCTTTTTTTGATATAACTTACTATAAAAAATTTGGGATAGGAATTAATGATGCATCCTTAATTTTTAAACCGGATCTGAATTTTGCAGATTTAAGCCTACGGCTTGCCCAAAGAAAAGGAATCAATTTAAAAAATGTTTCCTTGATCAGTTTACACAGTTTATGGGATCAAAACGAAGATTTGATAAAAAATATTAAAGAAAAAAACATTCAAACAATTGATTTAGAATGTGCTCTATTTTATGCGGCTGCAGAAAAATCACAGATTAAATCAATTGCGTTGTGTTATGTAAGTGACCTTATCCTATCGCGTCCCTTTTGGCAGAAATTTTCTCCAGATGAGCGAAAAAAAATACAAAAGTGTACAGCTTGCCTTACAGAACTGGCTCTGGCAACATTGATTTCTTAGTAAATTTAACCAAAAACGTTTATTTTTTCATACAACATGTTGTGTTTCATTTTTATTACAAACACAACTGATAATATTAATTCTAACCATTTTCATATTAAATTTAACAACATATTGTATATGTCAATGTATTTATTAACTAAATATTGTGCAAAACTTTATTTTTACTTGACAAATGGCTTAAATATTAAGATAATTAAGTAAAGATCACAAATTATTGCACTAAAAAAGAATTTTTGAGTTTATTAATACTTTAATTAATTTAACACCAAAAGTATTTTTAATTTAGACATTTTCTAATTTAATAAATTTTTTTTATGAAACATTTTAAAATCAATAATAAAAAAGCCGAATAAATCCATTTTAAAAAATAGGAAACTTCGGTTTTTTTATGAGAAATTTTAAGGTAAAAATGACGCAAAAACAAAGAGTTCCGAAAAGTCAGTATCCGCTAAATATTTCTGTTTTAGTTTTTTGTTTAGTACTTACCTCATTGCTCCCGGCTTATGCTCAAGAGAGCGAAAAAGAAGAGCCTAAGGTTTTATATCAAAGCACTACAGGCAAATCAGAACAATTACAGGGTAAAAAAGATTATTTTTCCAAAAAAATTCTAGAAAATGAAATCAAATATCTTAAAGCCAAAATAAAACAGCTGGAAGAAGGCGGAGGAGAATCTTTTGAAAAGCAGAGAGAAAAGTATGAGGATTTGATTCAAAAGCAAAAGGAATTTTATCAAAAGGAATTAGAAAAAACTTCCTCAGGAGAAACAGAAAAATTAGAAAATGATCTGGAGAAATTAAAAGACGATTTAAAAAAACAACAAGAGTCTCACGCACAAGCGCTGATTCAAAAAGAGCTTGATCATGGCCGTCAAATAAACGATTTAAATGAGCAATTAAATAAACTTAATGCTTTAAAAACCTCTCTTGAGCAAAGAGATGATTCCGAGAAAATAGTTAAAGATTTAGACATAACGAAAGAAAGGGCCATAATTTTAGAAACTGAGTTAAAAGATCTTTCCTCCCAACTAGCCTTTCAAAAAAAATCATACGAACAAAAACTGAAAGAAAAAGAAAAAGATTATAACACTCAAATTGAAAAAATAAAAATACAGCAGACAACCAATAAAAAGGAAATAGATGAAAAACAGGAATTAGTGAAGCAATTAAAATCTCAAATCGAAAACGATTCATTGCTGATTGAAGATTTAAGGAATCAAATTTTATCTTTAAAAGAAACAGTGGATAAAAGCTCGGAAAAATATGATGAAAAAATATCCAGCAATGAAGAAAAATTAAAAAAACAAATAGAAGAATTAAAGCTAAAATTAGTTAAAGAGCAGGAGCTATATAAACAAGAGCTGTCTAAAAAGGATCAAGAATTTAAGAAAATTACGGATACTCTTAATAAGAAATTGAACGCACAAAAAGATTCGTATGAAGAAAAAATTAGTAAAAATGAAAGCGATTTAAAGAAACAAATACAACTTTTAAAACAAAAATTAGATAATGAAAAAGATTTTTATAAAAAAGAACTGGCAAAAATTGAAACAGAATATAAAGGACAGATAAAGGATTTAACCGGAAGATTAGATAAAGAAAAAGATGATTATGAAAAAAAACTTACCCAGGCTAAAGCAGAATATAAAAAAGAAATTGAACGCTTAAAAGAGGCATTAACTGCACAAAAGAACGCTTATGAAAAATCTCTGGTTCAGAGTGAAAATGGGTATAGAGAGAAAATTGTTACTTTAGAAGAACAAATTGCAGCTCAAACGCAGGAATATGAACAGAAAATTGCAAGGAGTGAATCAGGGTATAAAGAAAAAATTGATCAATTAAATCAAAAGAGCAAGGAACAAGAAACAGAAAATGCTAAAAATATTGATTTTTTAGAAAGTTGGTATACCAAGCAGATTTTGGATTCAGAAATAAGTTATGTAAAAATCAAAGAAGATCTGATTAAAAAACAAGAATTGATCGTTGATTTGCAGTCAAGATTAGAACAAAACGCAGTAATTATTAGCCAGTTAAAAGAACAAACTTTTAATTTGGAAAATAGTTTGATAAAAGAAAAAGAAGCATATGTGCAAGTTCTTGAAGCAAAAGATAAAGATTATTTAGCGCAAATTCAAAAACTAAAACAAGCAGAAGAAAAGGCTAAATTAAATTTAGAACAAAAACAGCAGGAAGTTCAAGGCCTGCAGGAGCTTGCCCGCCAGGAAAAATTAATGATGGTAAAATTGCAAGAAGAGATTGTTAATTTGCAAACAAATATTAATGACCAAAAAAATGAATACCAACAGAAATTAACCGCTAAAGAATCAGAATATAAAGAAAAAATTGCTAAGCTTGAACAGGAGCGTGATAAACAAAAAAATATTTATGACGAACAGTTCTCTGAAAGAGAAAAAGAATACAAAACACTAATCGCTACTTTAGAAAATAATCTTAATCAACAAAAAGATTCTTATGAGAAAGAATTAAAAATTAATCAGGATTTATATGATAAAAAAATAAAACAGTTAGAATCCGAACAAAACAAACTTAAGATAGATTTAGCTCAAAATATGGAAAAAATAAAAGAGCTAAACTTATTAGAAGAGCAAAAAATAAAAGAAATCACCGAGTTAAAGAGCCAGATTGCTGGGATTGAAGAGAAAGCCAGTAAGCAGAAGGCTGATTATGAACAGCAGTTAAAGGTACGGGAACAGGAATACGCACAAGCTGTGCAGGGATTAAAAGCATTGGAAGCAAAACATCAGCAGGCAGAGGCGGGTTTAGTGCGTGAGCAGGAAACAACCAGTAATTTGCAAGCACAGGTTAAAGCAGACAGCCAGGAGATTGCGAAGTTAAAGAGC
>JBDRJV010000026.1:0-2851 GCA_043814605.1 Candidatus Omnitrophota bacterium
TTTAATATTTCTAAATCTCTAAAAAAAGTTTGAAAAACAAATCCGTAAAAGTCAAGACCATCAATTACTTATAATTATAATCATTATTAAAAAAATGTCAACTGTTTTGTCTGCGCCTGCGCATAAACCCCCTTGACTTTACTTTTAAAAATTATTTGCCATAATGCAATTGATCAGAAATGATCAGCTTTCTAAAGCTTAAGGGTCCCGCAAGGGGTCCTTTTTGCTTACAATTTGAAGAGTATCATTGATTCGGTTGATTATAATAATTCATATTTTTTTATTTAAAAATTTCTTTAAATACGCTATCTAATTTTTTATCAATATTCTCCAGCAACTTCTCGTGCGGAATTTTCAAATTGTTCAAAACTGTTTCAAATCTCTTGAATCCCCCGTCACTTCTCAATTCAACCCATTCAATTTTTAAACTACTAAGCTGTTTTTTATTGGTATCCGAAAGTTTATCAGCTATAAAAACCTTGCTGTCTCTGGCTATAACTGCGTCAGCGCTTTCTGGATTACCACGACCCATTAGCTTAACTTCGCATTTGTATTGATTTTTGCCTTCAATTAAATAAAAATCAATTTCTCTTTCAAAATCACCTTCTTTAATAACTTCGCCTTTAATTTTTAGGGCAAAGCTTTTATTTGGAACACCATATAGTTCACACAAGGTTTGCATCAAGGGCTTTTCAACTCTTTTGCCTGCTGTACTCCATAAACCACCTCTTAATGCCGCTCTTTTTACTGCCAGCGTATTTATCGCAATTAAACTTTCGCTAACATTCAAATCAACGCTCACACCTTTAAATTTTATGGTTAAGGTAAGATCTAAATCGTGTTCGGTATCCACGAGATTCTTAATTGCCTCATAGAGGGCGTCATAATGTTCGTTTGAAGCGTCAATCACAATTTCTTTAGTAGATGAATTAAACATATTGTGAATTGTTTTTTCGTTTAATCCTGAATTGATTGCGATATCTCGAGCAGATAAATTAGGATTAAGAAATTCCTTTTTATACCAATCAACAGTTATATTTTTATTTTTAAATTTCGCATCAACAATTTTTTTGAAAAAATCAATCGCAAACTGCAAAAACTCCGCATTGATTAAAGTAACCACCTCGATTCGATAATCCTCTCCCTTTAGTAGTTTTTTAATAATATTTTTTGCCACTTGTTCTGTTATTGTCATATTTTTTCTTTAGATAATAAAATAAATTTTTCTATATCCACAAAATTAGGTTGATTATTCTTTGGATTAAATAAATTATTATCCTTGTATAACTCTTCTTTAATTCTGTTGACATACTTTACTTCTTTTTCAATTAAAAAAAACTCTCTGTCTAAAATTGCCGCTGCTCGTCCAAGTGTGCCACTACCAGCAAAGGGGTCAAAAATTAAGTCGCTAACAAATGAATAAAATTTAATTACTCTATTACATAACTCAATTGGGAAAACAGCGCTGTGTATCTTATCAAATGTAGGGTCAATTCTCCAAATGTTTGTGGTTTCATATTTATCTAAAACTTTACTCCTTTTAACTTTATCCCAACTATATTGTTGCATGTTCCAATCAATCAATTTATCAGTTTTCTTTCTATAAACCATTATCATTTCAGTAACTGCATTTGGCTTATAGCCAAGAGGTTTTCTGTGCTGTAAAAATCCAGCATTTCTATTTTTTACGCTTGCCTCTGGTTTAACCCACACAATATCATCAATAAACTCCCAGCCCATTTTTACCAATAATGGATGTATGTCGTAAGGAATAGAATATCTTTTACTAGCATGAGCTCGACTTATTCTTGGTATAATAATTGGCGAAGTGTTAAGTACAAAAAATCTGCCTTCTTTAGTAACACGATAAACTTCTCTAAATACATCTTCTAAAAATTTTAAGTACTCTTCATAGCTTTGATAAATAGAATAATCTCTTGCATTATAATATGGCGGCGAGGTAAATGTTAAATGCACCGATTCATCGGGGACATATTTTAAAGCTTCTTGCACATCCCCTTGCACAACTGCATTTTTTAAAAAAGGGGGGAACTCATCATGTTTTTGCGAACTATTTGATTTATACATAGAACCATTCACCTCTTTGTCAATCACTTCTTTTATCATTTCGTTTGGGTGGCTGAGAAGCTTTTTTAATTCTTGCTTTATGTCTAATCTGTTAGAAAAAACTAATAATCCTCTTATAGCTTGCATTATTACTTTTGGATCACTATCAGTTAAAAATTCTGTTAAGGCTGGAATTGCTTGCTCATTTCTCAAACGGCCTATTGCAGATACAGCTTCTCGTCTAACTTCCGTGCTTTCATCTGTGTTGGCATACTTTACAAAAATAGGAAGCAAAGAAATATCAGACATTTTCGCTAAATTTTTTACCGACAATGCTCTAATATTTTCATTTTGATTATTTAACAGACTTAACAATGGTTCTTTGCTATGACCATTCTCTAAACGACCTAACTTTTCCAAAACATAAACTATCGTTCCATCATTTCTGTCTTGTAAGAAAGAAGACATGGCACTTGTGTCGTTTTTTAATTCATCAATTCTCTCTCTATTCATTTGTCGACTTAAAATAGCCCTGTTCATTATCTTAATCTTAACATTTTACCCAAAAATACAAAAGTCATTATATTTTTCTTTGATTTGCTTTAATTCTTTTAAATGGTTAGGCAAAATATGTAAAAAATTTAATTATCCTTTTCGCTCAAGGGATATTAAAATACCTAGGCCGATGTAGAATGCCAGAGTAAAAGAGCCAGAATAACTGACAAATGGCAAGGGTATTCCAACCACTGGAAAAAGCCCCAAACACATTCCAATATTTATACAA
>JBDRJV010000027.1:0-60422 GCA_043814605.1 Candidatus Omnitrophota bacterium
AAATTTAATTTTATATCTCTTTATTAAAATTAGAGTTACATTATACAAAAAAAATACTCTTTTATATTATAAAGGTATAGATTTTGCGTATATGAATTGAGAGCTACAAAAACATTTAAACTTTTACAAAAGGAGGGGAAATCACAATGCATAAAAAATTTACTACTTACCTGGTACTAGCAGCAATTATCTTAGCAACATCTGGCTGCGGCACGCTGGTTGATAAAATGAACCGGCTTTCTATTAGTATGCATAAAGATGAAGTACGTGCATTATTCGGCAATAATTTTAAAGCCATCGCTTCCAAAGTAGATCCGGAGGGAAATGTTTTAGATTTGTGGGAATTTTACGATCAAAAAAGCAAAGAAAAATACCAGATATTTTTCTTAAATGATAAGGTTTCACAATGGGGCAAACAAGATGATTTAAAAGCATTCCCTACATTACACGCACCAAATTATAAACCATAATTTTTTTAAAACAAAAAAAGGACAGTTAAAATTTAGCTGTCCTTTTTTTTATTTATTAATCATCAAATTTATCCTCTTTTCCCCTTTTTTAGCCTTATTACATGTGATCTTCAGTACCCGTTCTTTATTTTTATTGCGAACAATAACCCGATATTGTATATTTTCTTGTGTATCGCTATAAGCAGTACAAATTTCCGCCGCAGACTGAACGTGCTTACTTAGTTTATCTCCCCTGAGCAAGCACATCGGCCCGGGTATATTTTCCACTAATAACAAATAGTCTTTTGTTTGATCAAAAACCGCTTCGATTAAATCATTTTCCCCTTTGTCCCGGCCTACAATTAATTTAGCCGCATCGGAAAAGCGATAATGCCGCCCTAATTTAAGTAAATGTAAATCTTTATCGGAAAATTTTTGTTTTGAATTAAGTAAATCTTTAAGCCGCTGGGAAAACCCTTTATCTGTTAGTAAACATCCTCCGGCAGGATTAGGGTATTCCTTAACTTTAAATTTCCGGGCTAACTCAATCTGCCTTTTCCTTCCCCGGCCGCAGATATTCAACAATTTTTCTCTATCGATAACTCCTTTTTTTTCCGGAACTGATTTTTCTAATAATTTTGCACTTAATGGCCTAATAATCTGATTCTTAAATCCAGAAATTTTTGCTACAATATCCAACGATCTTCTGTTTTGCGACATCGGCCGCTCATCCAGCACTTCTCCGCTAAAAATAAAATCAAAATTCCTTTTCCTCATTATTTGACCAGCAATTTTAAACATTAACGCATGACAATCAATACAGGGATTCATGGTTTTGCCAAATCCGTGCAAAGGATTTTTTACAACTTTAAAATGCTCATTTGTAATGTCTTTAATTATTAATGAGATACTTAAATCATTTGCGGCTTTTTCCGCTAATTTTGACCCAAAAAAAGGCGTGACAAAAGAAAGTCCAACAACTTCTATTCCTTGTTGTTGGACTACTTTTACCGCTAAAATACTATCCAATCCTCCGGAAAGCAAGCCTATAGCCTTAACTTTTTGTCGCTTCATTTTATCCTTCTAATTATCCGCTTTACGCTAAACGCTATACGCTGTGTTTACCTGCTGATTTCTAATATTTCAATAGTAATCATGCCCGCCGGGATTTTCACCTGAACAACATCACCCACTTTATATCCCAAAACACCTTGCCCCAAAGGAGAACTTACCGAAATTTTATTTTGGCTAAAATCCGCTTCTGCTTCTGAGACAAGTGTATACTCTTCTATTTCATTATCGTTAACAATACGTATTTTAATTTTTGCTCCCAGTAATGCTTTATCTTTATCAATATTAGTCTCATCAATCATGCGGGAATTAGCTAAAGTATTTTCTAAATCCGCAATTTTTGCTTCATTTAAAGAATGCGCTTCCTTTGCCGCATGATATTCCGCGTTTTCTTTTAAATCTCCCAAAGCTCTGGCCTTTTCAATCGCTTCAGCAATTTTTCTTCTTTTAATCTGTTTAAGATTTTCTAATTCTTTTTGCAATTGCTCAAATCCTTCTTTTGTTAAATATCTTCCTGTCATTTTTTTGCCTTTTTAAAAAATTTTTAACTTGATTATTAACAATATGTTAATTAAAATTACCTTTTAAACTTTGTAATTTTCTGCCACCAAGTACTGCTATCCCAAGCTTTTAAATTTCGCCACAAATTTTTGGCACCTTTTGTTTTTAAAAATTTTGGCGCTTTTTTGAAAAAAAGTTTCGCTTGCGGAAATCCCTGGTCTAAATATTCTTTGGCTTGAACTAAGCATTCTAAAATATCTGCATCCCGGGCAATAATACTTTCTTTTGTTTTTTGTTCTGTATAAGACTTGCGCCAACTGCGCATTTCTTTTTTTATTGCGGTTGGCAATTTTTCTGTTTGATCATGAAAAGCCCTATCCTCCGCCGCTTGATAATTAATATATCGCACAGCAACTTTGTGTGCATCATTAATTCTCGCCTCATGGATATCATTAAAAAGACACATCATAATTACTTTATAAGGCTGGACATTTTCTCTTTTTGCTAAAATATAACCAATAACTGCACAGCGAAAACTATGCTCTGCTACTGTTTCTGGATCTTTTATCCCGATTACCCACCAGCCACTGCGCCTGACTTTTTTTAAAAGTCCTGATTCACCTAACAAATTTAGCAATTTTCTCTCGGTTTTTCCCATAATTATTTGCTTTTAGTCTGTCTTTCAATCTCATTAATTAAGTCAGTAACTTTTTCTTTTATAATATCGCGCACCGCATAAAAAAAACTAGGATCTTTTGCTTTCGGATCAGGAATATCCCAATTTATATTTTTAATTGCCGGTACATACGGACATTTATCCTTGCAACCTAGAGTAACCACATAATCAAATTCATTTTTTGGTAAATCATAAAATCCTTTTGATTTAGCATTACTAAGATCAATACCTATTTCACTCATTACTTTAATCGCTTGAGGGTTAACATAGCCTGCAGGTTTAGACCCCGCACTAAAAACCGTAACCTTATCCTTCCCAATTTCCCGGGCAAAGCCTGCGGCAATCTGGCTGCGGCAGGAATTTTCTATACACGCAAATAATAAGCTGGGTATTTTACTCATAATTATCTTCTTTTTTAGAATTTATTGATGACAAGGCCAGTAATCGGTTTGGGGTAAAAATATGTTGATTTTTGCGGCATGCGCATACCCGATAATGCAATTTTCTTAACTTGTTCTGCTTTTGTTGAATTAGGAAAGAATGCAATTGCCGCTTGTTTTTTCTTCACACTTTTAATCGCAAAATCTAAATCCCGGGTATAATAAATATTTTCTTCTTTTTTTGCTGCATTAAGTTTGAAAATATGTTCAAATACAACTTTATTCAGCATTGCCACATCCAGTTCTCTCCACTCTACCGGTGATTTACGCATTAGCCGGTCCAGTAAAACCCGGTCTTTCATCTGCAGTAAATAAAACTTATCTTTAAAATACATGCCTAAAGAAAAGCCTCTCGCCTTTTGCTGTGCCAAATTTAAATTTTTAATATCATTAAACCGGGTAATTTTAAAATATTTATCCAGGCTTCTAACCTTGGCATCAAGATCCGGTATGTTTTTAACTAATCTGTGTGTTGGTAAAACACTTAAGTTCTGCTTATTAAATCCGGTAAAATAAACCATACAATAATTAAAACCGTTATTTTTCATCTTCTTTTTAAGCATTTCATCCCGAAACATTTTGGAAACCTCATAGCGATGGTGGCCATCGGCAATAAATGCTTGTTTTGATTTCATTAACTTACTTATTTTTTTAATTATTTCCGGATCATCTATTTTCCAAAACTTATGCGTAATCTCATATTTATCTTTAAACTTTATGATTGGTTTTTTCCTGATTGTTGGCTGAAAACTGTTTTCAATAGTATTTTTAGAATCTAAATAAAAAGAAAAAATAGGGCTAAGATTTGCTTCTACTGCCCGCATTAATAACAATCTGTCCACTTTTGGTTTTGCTAATGTTTGTTCGTGCGGCAGACATTCCTTTCTTTTTTCCCCAAACTGCATGCGGGCGATAAAACCAAGCCTAGTTCTTTTTTCTTTGCCCATAAAATATTCTTGCACATAAACATAAATTGCAGGTTTTTCGTCAAATACCAGGATTTTATCGGTTATCCATTTATTTAAAAATCCCGCTGCGCGAGTGTAACGATTACTTTTTTTGTTGTCCTTATTTGTAGTTTTGCCGAGAATCAAACGGATTACATTAAAAGGATGCTGAGTATAAAGTTCCTTTTGTTCTTGTGGGGAGATAACATCATAGGGTGGAGCAAAGATTTTATTTATGTTTTTTATTTTTTTGACGTTATATCTGAGCCCGTAAAAAGGAAAAATATCTGCCATTTTATCAATCTCCTGTTTAATAAATTTAAAAACCCCGAGAAGTTACTTACGAAATAATACTGCTCCAATCAATGCTCCAATACTATCATAAATGACATCAATCACGCAAGGTATTCTCAATGGCACAAAATACTGATGAAATTCATCACTAATTCCATAACCAATTGCAATGACTATTGCTAAAATTCTAAAATTATTCTTTGTTTTTTCTCCGGATGCATTTTTAAAAGCACGCGCCAGTAAAAACGATAACCCCGCATAAAGTACTGTATGCCATAATTTATCCAAAGAGATTATTTTACTTACACTGAGAGGAAAAATAGATATACTGGACAAAAGAAAAATTAAAGCTGCTTGTAAGCTTACCGGCAGCCAATACTTTATAAATTTGTCATTCATTCTAATTTTTCTTTTCTGTTTTTCTTGCTTTCTCTGAATTGCCTGGTTTTTTCTCTGGGTAATTTTCTGATTTTGTTTTTCCCTGATTATCCCCGGCCTTTTTAACCTGAGAATCTTCTGTTTTAGGCGCAGTTTCTTTTGTTGGGGGCTCTTTGCGTTTATAATCGGTTTCATAAAACCCCGAACCTTTAAAAATAATACCCATTCCCGAACCAATGCGTCTTTTTGCTTTCAATCTTCCGCATTCAGGACATTTACGTATGGGGTTATCGGTCATTTTCTGAAACAATTCAAATTCGTGAGCACAGCTTTCACATTGATAATCATATGTTGGCAATTTTAAGCACCTTCCTTTTCAAAACAGATTATAGACAACAAACCACAGACCATGGATAAAAAATTAAAAACTTTTAATTGCTTGATTATTTATGTTTATTGCTAATCGTGTTTTATTTTAAACAGACACATATGTTCGCTTTTTCTTTACAATATCGACTTTTTTGAGATCTAGCGTCCAATAGCTAAGATCAGGTTTTAGCCGCCAAATGCTTTTTTTAGTTTTTCAGAAATAGATCCGTTTTGAATATCTTCCCCTCTTAATTTTGCAAATTCTAATAATAATTTCTTTTCCCGTTCGGATAAATTAACCGGCACACTAACATGAACCTGCACAAATTGATCTCCTTTTTTATACCCGCGTAAATCTGTAAACCCTTTACCGTTAATTCGAAATACCTTTTCACTTTGCGTACCGGCGGGAATTTTCATTTTAATTTTTCCCTCGTATAAAGTAGGCACTTGAATTTCAGTGCCTAAAGCTGCTTGCACAAAACTGATTGATTTCTTGCAGTAAATATCATTACGATGCCTTTCGAAAATCTTATGTTTTTTCAGCCGAATTAATATATATAAATCACCGCGCGGGCCGTCTCGCGTTCCGGCTTCTCCTTCGCCGCGTACACGTAAATGCGAACCGGAATCAACTCCTGCGGGGACTTTAACATTTATTTTTCTTTGTACGCTCACCTTTCCTGTACCGCGGCAGCTTTTGCAAGGATTAGTAATAATTACTCCCTCACCGCGGCAGCTATCACAAGTCCGGGCAATGGTAAAAAACCCTGCGGATTGCCCAACTTGTCCGGATCCTTTACAGGCAGGACAAGTAATCTTTTTTGTTCCGGATTGAGCTCCTTCTCCATTACAGGCAGAACATACTTCTTTACGGTTTATGGCAATACTTTTTTCTATACCCGCCGCTGCTTCTTCAAATTCAAGTGCCAATTCGTATTCTAAATCTGCGCCGCGCCGCGGACCGCCCCGTGAACGTCTTGAACCTGAGAATCCAAATCCGGAAAAAATATCTTCAAAAATACCGCCGCCGCTAAAACCCATTTCCTCAAATATTGAACTAAAATCTGCACCGCGGAAAATATCTTCTTCACTGTATTGGTTATCAATTCCCGCATGGCCAAAACGATCATATTGCGCACGCTTATTCGTATCTGATAAAACCGCATAAGCCTCGGAAATTTCTTTAAATTTTTCTTCTGATTCTTTACGTTTATCTCCTGAGACACGGTCCGGATGATATTTCATCGCCAGTTTACGGTATGTTTTTTTGATTTCATCAACGGAAGCATTTTTTTCAACACCCAGTATTTCATAATAATCCCGTTTTGTCATAATTATCCTATCATAGATAAACACAGATTAGAAATAAGATAAACGCGGGTATCTGTGTTTATCCCTTCTTTATCTGTGTTCATCAAAAAGTGTTTACTTTTCGTCTTCTACTTTATATTCTGCATCCACTACATCTTCTGGCGTTTTCGCATCAGACTGAGCTTGATCTGCTTGTGATTGCTCAGACTGCTGAGATTGCTCAGACTGCTGTTGGGCTTGATTTGCCTTTGTTTGTGCTTTATACACAGCTTCAGCTAATTTATGGGAAGCTTGCGAAAGTTCTTCCATTGATTTTTTAATCTTTTCCGCATCACTTTCTTTAAGTACTTCTTTTAGCTCGTCGATTTTTTTCTGAATATTTTCTTTATCTTGCGTGCTTACCTTATCCCCAAAATCCTTTAAAGATTTTTCTGTAGAATAAACTAAAGCATCGGCCTGGTTTCTTGTCTCAACTTCCTCTTTCTTTTTTTTATCTGCTTCGGCAAACTGTTCTGCATCTTTTACCATTTTTTTAATTTCTTCTTCCGAAAGTTTTCTCGGCGCAGTAATCTTTATTGATTGCTCTTTACCAGTGCCTAAATCTTTTGCACTAACATGAACCAGACCATTAGCATCAATATCAAAAGTGACTTCAATTTGCGGAATCCCGCGCGGAGCCGGAGGAATTCCCACAAGATTAAAACGTCCCAGCTCAACATTATCATTAGCCATTTGTCTTTCCCCTTGTAAAACCCGGATTGTTACCTCGGTCTGGTTATCCGCCGCGGTAGAAAATGTCTGGCTTTTTTTCGTGGGAATTGTTGTATTCCTTTCGATTAATTTTGTGCAAACACTGCCTAATGTCTCAATCCCGAGAGAAAGCGGGGTAACATCAAGTAACAAAATATCTTTTACCTCTCCTTTAATAATTCCGGCCTGAATCGCTGCACCCATAGCTACACATTCCATAGGATCAACTCCGCCTTCAATTTTCTTTCCGACAAAACCTTCAACAAATTTTTGTACAATCGGCATTCTTGTCGGACCGCCAACCATAATAATTTTGTGTATTTGATTCGGAGTTAATTTAGCATCCGCCATTGCCTTCTCAATCGGAGAACGGCATTTTTGCACAATCGGATTGACTAATTCTTCCAATTTTGCTCTATTTATATTTAAAGTTAAATGTTTTGGTCCTGAGGCATTGGCAGTAATAAAGGGGAGATTAATATCTGTCGTAAGCGTGCTGGATAACTCAATCTTTGCTTTTTCTGCTGCCTCACGCAACCTTTGCATTGCCATTCTATCATTACGCAAATCAATCCCATTTTCTTTTTGGAAAGATTCAGCAATATAATCAATAATCACATTATCCATATCTGTACCGCCCAATTGTGTATCTCCGTGTGTTGATTTTACTTCAAAAACACCTTCGGCCATTTCCATAATGGTTACATCTAAAGTCCCTCCGCCTAGATCAAAAACTAAGATCTTTTGTTCCTTTCCTGACTTGTCCAAGCCATAAGCCAAACAAGCAGCAGTTGGTTCATTAATGATTCTGAGAACTTTTAAGCCGGCAATTTCTCCGGCATCCTTGGTTGCGGCACGCTGGTTATCATCAAAATATGCGGGACAAGTAATTACAGCTTCTTCCACTTTATCCCCCAAATAGTTTTCTGCATCTTCTTTAATTTTTTGTAAGATAAACGCGGATATTTGCTGGGGAGTAAATTTTTTATTATAAGCTTCAAATTTAAAATCCGTACCCATCTTTCTTTTCGCCGCAATTATTGTGCCTTGCGGATTAATCGCTGCCTGACGACGCGCCGGCTCCCCCACCAAGCGTTGACCTTCTTTTGTAAACGCAACATAGGAAGGAAATGCTTTACCGCCGCCAACGGTTGTTCCTTCCGCTGATGGAATAATTGATGGCCTGCCTGCTTCCAGAATTGCCGCTGCAGAATTAGATGTTCCCAAATCGATTCCGATTACTTTTGCCATGATCTCTACCTCCTTATTTATTTTTTATTCTTAATTAATTCTGTTCTTTTTCTTTAGCAACTTTTACTTTTGCTGTTCTTAAAACTCTATCGTTTAATAAATATCCCTTTTGCAGTTCTTCCACAACCGTATTTTCCGGATATTCATCAGTCTCCGCTTGTAATATCGCTTCATGATAAGCCGGATTAAACTTTACCCCTTTGGCTTTGATTTCGGAGACTCCTTTTGATTTTAAAAATTCTAAAATATGGTTTAAAATCATTTCTACTCCTTTATGCAAAATATCAAAATCTTTTGTCTTATCCGCTGCTTCAAAAGCACGCTGGAAATCATCAATAAACGGAATTATATCTGCGATTATCTGTTCATTAGAATATTTAATAAATTCAATTTTATCCCGTGTTAACCTTTTTTTTATGTTTTCAAAATCCGCCTGTAAACGTAATATTCTATTTTCCGCATCTTGAGCTATTTGTGCTTGTGATTTTAAAGTATTATACTCATCTTGCGTCAGCGTTATTTCTTGTTTTTCTGGGACGATTTCTTTTTCATCCAGCTTTTCTAAATTCTGTTTTTTTTTCTGCAGCATTAATATCTTGTTTCTCGCACATAAATCCCTCTATTCTAAACTGTAGTTTTCTAAAATTGCACTTAAAATTCCGGAAACATAACTCACCGTAGCAATTGCCTTACCGTAATCCATTCGTTTGGGGCCGATTATTCCTAAAGTACCTAATATCTGTTTATTAATTTGATATCCCCCCATAACAATTGCACAGTCATCAAAAGCAATTTCCGGTGCTTCTTTACCGATGAAAACTTTAATTTTCTCCCCCGTTGTTTCTTGCCTATCAATAATCTCCTGAATCAATATTTCCCAGGAATCTCTTTCATCAAAAATTTTCATAAAGCTGCGGATCATCGCCGAATTTTCAAATTCAGGAAAATTCAAAATATTACTAAACCCTTCCCAATAAAAATGTGTTTTTTCTTCTATTAAAGAACTGGAATCAACGAATTCAATTGCTTGCTTTAAAAGCATAAATAATGAGTTTCTTTCCTGAATCATCATCTTACGCAGTTTTGTCCTGATCCGATCTAAAGGCACATCTTCTAACTGATCATTCATGAAGTTTTCAATTCTTTTTAATTTATCTTTATCAATTTTAAAGTTTTTTATATCAAAATTAACCACAGAACTTTTTGTCATGCCTGTACTAGTAACTAACATAACACAAACTTTATTATTATCCAGTAACACAAATTGAATCCGTTTAAACTTACTTTTTTTTAACTGCGGCTGTGAAACAACCGCAGCATAATTGGTAAATTGTGAAAGAACGCGCGATGTCCTTCGGACAATCTCATCCAACGCTAATTGTTTATCAATGTATTCGTTGCTGAGTACTGTTTTTTCCTGGGAAGTCAGCCCTGCAGTATCTAAAAGCTGATCCACATAAAAACGGTATCCTTTATCCGTAGGGACACGTCCAGCGGATGTGTGCAGATGTGTAATCAACCCTCTTTCTTCAAGGTCAGCCATAACATTTCGCACTGATGCTGCACATAAGTTCAAATGATATTGCGTACAGATTGTCCGTGAACTTACCGGATTACCAGTTGTTATGTAATTATTAATAATAATTCTTAGGATTTTATCTCTTCTGGCGTTAATATCAATTTTCATTTTTTTATCTACTTTTTTTGGCACTCTCGCGCCCAGAGTGCCAATATCTTAACATACTGGTCAAATTTCTGTCAAGACCTTTTTTGCAATCAAAATTGGTAATTTTGCCTTAATTAAAATAGCATCCTCTTTATAGTCGCAATATATCACTTTCCCTTGTGCATGGATTGTATTTAAGAGTTTCATCTGAGAATGACTCAGGGAGACTTTGATAACCATTGTTGCCTGCTGCAGACAATCCTCAATCTTTTCTAAAAGTTTATTAATATTTTGTGAAAATTTTGCGGATATTGCTACGGAATCATCAAATTTTCTCATAAATCTTTTAACAATGTTGTTGTTATTAATTTTGTCGATTTTATTCAAAACATAAATTACCGGCTTATCTTGCGCGTTTAATTTGTTCAATACCTCCCAAACCGCATCATTATGTTTATAAACCAACTCCTGTGATATATCTAAAACAACCAGTAAAAGGTCAGCGGCAGTAACTACTTCTAATGTGGCTCTAAACGCCTCAATTAAATGATGTGGCAGATCGTGTAAAAACCCGACTGTATCGGAAAAAAGAATTTTTAAATTACTCGCGGGAAGTGTAAATTTTTTTGTGATTGGGTCAAGCGTACTAAACATCTCATCTTTCGCTTTTACTTCAGCTTGAGTTAACTTATTCAGCAATGTAGACTTTCCGGTATTCGTATACCCGACTAATGCTACATTAAAAAGAGCATTCTCCTGCCTTCTTTTTCTCACCTCAAAACGGCGTTTTTTCAAGGCATCAATATCTTTTTTTAAATAGTCGATTCTTTTGCGAATTCTCCTGCGGTCAATTTCTAATTTTTGCTCCCCCGGTCCGCGGGTTCCGATTCCGCCGCCTAAACGCGATAAAGCAACACCTTTGCCGGATAATCGCGGTAACAAATATTGCAGCTGCGCAAGTTCAACCTGAACCTTACCTTCCTGGGTTTTTGCATGTTGGGCAAAAATATCTAAGATTAACTGTGTCCGGTCAATGATTTTAATGCCGATTTTTTGTTCGAGGTTACGGCTTTGCGTTGGGTTTAAATCATTATTAAAAATTATGGTTTGTGCCTGTGTTTGCTCAACTAGGCTTTTCAATTCTTTAACTTTTCCCTTCCCTATATAAAAAGCTGGATCAGGACTGGGGCGTGAGCATTTTATTTCTCCCACAACCTCACCGCGAACTGTTTTTGTTAAAACTTTTAATTCACTTTCCTGCTCATCGTTTGACCAGTCTAATTTAATATTCTGAATATTTATAATTACTAATATTATTTTTTCCATTTATTATTTTTTTATAATCCTTTAATTAACAATGTGTTATGTAAACAAAAAAATGGCTATCTGTTTCCTTTAAAACATTATACCATAAATAACCAGCGGGATAACAAAGGTTTAAATCAGGCAAGAAAATAAATCCGTAAATTAAATTGATTGTCCTAAAAACTTCGGATCGTTAATAACATTAAAATCAGGTTTTAAAATCTCTGGGATAAAATCTAAAAAGCTTTTATCCTCAGAATATTCTGCTATTTTTTTGATTACAAAACAAACATCATCAGCTGCAGAATGCTCATTTAAATATTTAAAAAAATCTTCTTTTAAATTAAAATCTTCAAGATACGGTTTTATTTTGTCAAATCCATAGATATTCACAATTTTTACTAAAATTTTGAATATTGGTTGATAATTTTTAACCAAAAATTTTTTTTCAAAAGAAAGGTCTTGCATTAAAAATTTTACAGCCTTATCAACTTCTTCTAAACTAATGCTGGGTTTTAAAGAAATTATTTTGACCCATTTATCGTGCGGGAAAATCTCCGCTAATAATTCTAATAATTCAAATCTGGTTTTTTTGTGTATTGATATGCCCGCACCAAAAATAATTCTGGTTAATTCTTCTGTAGCAATCTTTTTCTTTAACTCAGGAATAATTCTTTCATCAATATCTTTTATTCCGATATCTCGGCCAAAAAAACTGCAGATTTGTTCCTGCGTAATTTCTCTTAAGCTTTGACTGGCTAATAGAAGGTGCAGGTTGCCTTTACCCCAAGGGTCTTCATGTTCTAAACAGATTTTCTGTAATAATATATTTATTGCCTGAATAACTGTTTTTTCAACAACCGGCCGGTCACCACCTCTGCTGGCTTTTAGTTTTTCTAATTGCTTTATTTTCTCTGGATTAATAATCCCTTGGTTGCCAATCGCTAAAATAAACGCAATAAATTCCCCATCAAACACATTTTTAGCAATATACTTCTTTAAGTATTTTTCGAATAAATTTCTTGTAAGGTAAATATTTCCCGAATCAATTACACATGCCTGCCCCTCTAGAATAACAATGCTTCTTTCTAAATTAGCTCTTTCTTTTTTTAATTTAGCGATACTTTCTTCTAAATTTACTGTTTCTTTTTTCAACTTAATAAGCAATTCCGCTTCAGGGGGTCCTTCCAATAAATCAATAGTACTTGTTAATTGACTTAACTCTGCTTGCCACAAATTAATTATTTCGTTTATTCCCCCATGAGCATTAATGCTTAATATATTTAATACTTCTGAATCATCAATCTGCCCTAAAACTTCACTGATCAGCAAAGTTAAATATCCCCCCATAGTATAGCGGTCCTTACCTCTTTTTTTAATCATATCAAAAAATAATCTAGGAAAAGCCTGATTAATAATTCTTTTTTGAACAGAAATATCCTGCCCTTTTTTCTGTAAAGCCTCAAAAAGTAAAATCGGGATAATACTATAAAAAGGACTATCTAATTGTTCAATTAATTCATCGACATCTGAAACATCGCGAACCTCTAATTGTTTCCATACCTTGTGCACCTGATTAATCTGCTGATATTTAGCCACAATATTTTCTGCTTGACTAATTTTCAATAATGTATCGGAAAGAACTTCTAAACGCAGTCTTGCATTCGAAGTTATAATCGGACCCTGTAAATACTTAACTGAAGTAAACCCTATTTCTTTTTTAAAATAATTAATCCGCGACATAACATACCGATGATATTCGCGATCTGTCATTGCCGTAATCGCTAAAAAGCTCACCAATGCATTCATTATCTTCGGCGTAAAATAAGTCAACTGCTGCGGTTTATCCTCATAAAGCAAAAGAAAAACAAAAATATCCCGGATAATAATTTCCACATCAGAAAAACGCTGGATATTAAAAATATATTCCTGATCATTTAAGCTAATTTTCCCGGTCAGGAGAAAATCAATAATTTCTTCTGAGGTAGCTGTTTTAAAAAATTTTATTTCCGGACTTTCTCTTAAATTTTTTAAATCTATTGCAGCTTTAATCTTATCCTTAATTATCTCAACTTTAAAATCTTCTTCCGGAAAATTAAGATCATCATAGACTTCTTTACCAATAATTTTTTTAATTAAAGAAACAGGTGTTGCTTGATCATTTTCTAATTTTAAAATATCATAAATTTTTTCTTGCCTTTTTTTATCAACTTCTCCATAAGCATTAAAACGAGAAACAAGCTTGTTCAAAACATATAATTTTTCTGCCCGATCAAACTCCTTATTTTCAGGAAACTGCGCTTTAATCGTCTGCAAAAGCATGCCGTAACCTAAAGCTAAAAGCAGTAAATCATCATTTTCTTGTTTTTTAAAATAAGCAATATTAACGATGATTAAATTATTCTCAACTTTTATAACCGGCGCATCCAGGGAAGAATCATCAATAAGTTTAAATTCAGAAAGATCTTTTTTGAAATTACAATTAGCATAACGAAAATTATATAATTTAACCCAGTCTTGAATTGTTAAAAGAATACGGCTAATTTTATCTAGATCAACAGAATCCTTTATCTGACTAATCTCCGCTTTAAATTTTTTAATTTCCGGCGGTATGAAATAATTATTCGCCAGGCTATTATCCTTATGAAAAACTTTAAGCATCTGCATATTAATTAACAATCTCGGGGACAAATTGCTTGATTGTTTGTGAAAGCAGTCATAACCTAATTGGGCAGATTCGCATAAGCCGGCTTTTCCAAAAACTAAAATTTGGATAATACCTAAAGAGATCACCGTAAAAAATATATTGTTTTTCCTTTTTTTCATTTCCTTATTATTTTTATTTTATAACTTTAAATATTCACTAAATAAAATTCTTTACAAACTTATTGATTTTAAAATATTTATATATAAAAAGCAGTAAAGTATACCATAACATTAATTGCTTTACAAATTTAAATTGAGAAAATTTTCCATAATTTAAACGAGAAAACAATTTTATAACTATAATTATTTAAAGTAGTTACAGATTAGATTGAGTTATTGTTTTTATTTACTTCGATTATTTTTTTGAGTTAAAAGCAGTAGTTTTTGAGAAATTGGGGGTGTGATCTGGTGCGGTAAAATCCGCCATTTCCAGTTACCCTGTGCTGCTCCGGGTAAATTCATGCGGTATTCTTGACCTAAGCCTAAAATATCCTGAGCTGGAATAATAATAATCTTAGCTACAGATTCCATTAAAACTTTAATCAATTCCCAATGGATTTGATCAGCGCTGACTTCTTTTTTTAAATATTTAAATAATTTTGCCTTATTTTCCGGTTCCAGCTCATTTTCAAACCAGCCGCGCGCTGTATTATTATCATGGGTGCCGGTATACGCCACACAATTGGGAATAAAATTATGCGGTAAGTAAGGATGCTTTTCTAAATCCTCATAAAAAGCAAATAACAATATTTTCATACCCGGAAGTTTTAATTTACGAATCGCATCTTTAACCTCATCGGTAATAATACCTAAATCTTCGGCAATGATCTGATCCCGGGAGAATTTTTGAAAAACCTTTTCGAAAAAATCATAAACCGGTGCTTTTTGCCAGGCACCGTTCATGGCAGTAGTCTGGCCTTTGGGTACTTGCCAATAATCAACAAATCCGCGGAAATGATCAATTCGGATTAAATCAAAAAGTTTCAAGTTATGCTCAATGCGTTTAATCCACCAGCTGTAATTATTTTCTTTTAATTTCTCCCAATTATACACTGGATTTCCCCATAATTGGCCGGTTTTACTAAAATAATCCGGTGGTACTCCGGCTAAAAACTCTAATCTTTTATCTTTATCCAGTTTAAATATTTCCGGATTAGCCCAGGTATCCGCACTATCATAAGTAACATAAATCGGGATATCGCCAATAATTTTTATTTTCTTTTTATTACAGTATTTTTTTAAATCATGCCATTGCTGAAAAAATAAATATTGCAAAAATTTCTCTTTCTCTATCTCCGGTTCTAGTCTTTTCTTTAAATCATTCACCGCATTTAGATCTCGATCTCGGATTTTTTCCGGCCACTTACTCCAAATTATATTATTAAAGTGTTTTTTAAACACAATAAATACTGTATAAGTATCCAGCCAATCATCATTTTCTTTACAAAATTTTAAATATTCTTTATCTGCATCTAATTTTCCCTGTGCTTTAAAATTCTCAAAAGCTTTTATAAAAAGCATCCCTTTAAGTTTATATACCTGTTCAAAGTCGACATAAGTTTTGGGCAATTTTTCTAATTCATTAAGATCTTTTTTCTTTATTAATTTTGCCTCAACTAAAATTTCCGGACTGATCAGAATATTATTAACAGCAAAAGCGCAACTACTGCTGTAAGGAGAATTTCCGTTTACAGAATTTGTCGGGTTAAGAGGTAAAACTTGCCAATACTTTTGTTTGGCTCCAGTTAAAAAATCAGCAAATTTATAGGCTTCAGGCCCCAAGTCCCCGATTCCATAGTTTGATGCCAGACTGCTAATATGCAGAAAAATACCACTGCCTTTTTTTATCACTTTCCCTCCTTGATCTTTTGAAAATTAAAGGCCGGATTAAACTGGATACTATCTGTGGTACTTAGAATATCCATTACTTACTCTTGATTGAAAGATATTCACCTAGAGCATTAAAATTTTCTACCCATTTTTTTGCCGTAACATCTTTCTGGTCAGCTTTAGTCCTCATCATTTCAAATAATTCTTTTTTTATGGAAAAATATACGTTCTGAGTTTCCCAAATCCTTAACTGCAGCGATAATGGGTTTAGAATTATAAAAATATTTTTTATTTTTTTAGCCAAGTCTATATTCTGGGGGTTTGTATTAAATCGCTCCATAAGTAAACGGATTTTTTCACTAGCCAGGAAACCTAAAGTTGTTTTATCAATTTTTAAAGACCAAAGCTTAGCTTCTTTTACCAAATCCTGGAGGCGGTTAATATCTATTTCTTCATTATTTAATTCGCTTTTTAAATCCTTATTTATTATAAACTCAAAAGTATTCGCAAATATACTCGGCAGCGGCATGCCGATTTCTTTCATGGCCAGCATGATTGGATAATGATGTTCATTGATTTGCCGGAATGATAATTCGATTTCCAGTAAAGTTGAATCTAATATTTTATCTAATATCTTTCTTTGCTCATCGCGGAATAAATGCCATAATCTGTAATCGTGACTCTTAAAGTACTTATCAAAAAGTGAAACTACTGCGGAAACATCGCTTTTATTAAAAGCTAGTTTAACTTCTTTATGCATTTGGGCAAATTCTTCATTTTTTAATATATCGCAAACCCCTCCGAATAAAACATGGTCTCCGAGGGATAACACGGCATAACTAAATTTATCTTCCTCGTAAACTATATTTGATTTAATTTTAATATTACCGATTATCAGCTGCTGTTTCCCCACTTCCATCCGTTCACAAATTTCACTGATTACTTCATAGCAATAAATGTTTGTTTTGGGCTCATACTCATTAAATAAAGAAGAAATTGCATAATGCGCCCCCACTCTTTTTAAATCAAGCACTGTTGATTTTACAAAACGCTGGTATAAATTTGCCGCATCTGCGTATTCTTCAATATTACTTTTAGCTTTTTTCAACAATTTCAAATAATCCGGCTCCAGATCAGTACCGGTTACTTGTTTTGCCAATTGTATCGCCCGCGCTGCATAATTTATAACTTGAACCGTTTCAATTCCAGAGACTTCATCAAAGAACCATCCGCAGCTTGTATACATAAGCATTGCATGACGCTGCATTTCCAGCAGTTTAAGCACATTGGTTTTTTCTGTTTCAGATAAAGTTTTATTTATATTTTCTTGCAAAAATTTATTTACATTATCCTGGCTCCGGTTGAGAATGACACTAATATAATTATTTCTGAGTTTCCAGGGGTCCTCTGTGTATTTAGATATTTGCTCAATGTATACAGGAACTAATTTTTCGTTTAACCAATCCATGGCTTTTCTTAAATATTTTCGCCAGCTTTGATTCCAATTAGCATTAGTCCTGACATTACATCCGCAATCATTCTGCCATCGTTCAACTCCGTGGAAACAACTCCAGGATGAATTTTCAATAATTTTCACTTCGTATTTCGGCGGAAATTTTTCTAAATATTCACCGTAAATAGTAATTTGCGCTTTTTTAAATTTATCAATATGATAAAATCCATAGGACAAAGCCATTTCTCCATAATTATGATGATGCCCGTATGTTTCTCCATCAGCAGCTATATGCACCAGCTGAGGATTATCTGTATCGGAAAAAATTCCGACTAACCGGCCTACTAAATTTTCTCCGTTAGATAATAAACCGCCAAAAGCAATATCTTGAGATACCGGTCCGTCATAAAAGAAAATATTTATTGCCCGGCCGGAATCTAGCTTACAAAGATAAGGCATTTTCGGGTCAATTTTTCCGCTGCTAACATCTAACCAATCTTTTTCCTCTATTTTTTTAATCTTCTGGGCCTGATAAGGCGATAATATTGTGAATTTTATGCCAAATTCTGCCATAATATCCAAAGTCTGTAAATCTACTGCTGTTTCAGCCAACCACATCCCCTCCGGAAACCGTCCAAAACGGTATTCAAAATCTTTAATTCCCCATGCAATTTGAGTATAGCGATCATTAGTATTCGCTAGCGGCATAATCATATGATTATAGACTTGTGCAATTGCACTGCCGTGCCCGGAAAAATTTTTCTGACTAATACGGTCAGCATTTATAATTGCTTGATAGATTTGGGGTTTTTTCCTTTGCAGCCAGGAAAGTAATGTTGGGCCAAAATTAAAACTAATTTTTTGATAATTATTGACAATATCAATTATTTTATTTTCCCGGTCAAGAATTCGGGAAGCACTGTTAGGAGCATAACATTCAATTGTAATTCTTTCATTCCAGTCATGATAAGGATAAGCAGAATCCTGTATCTCTACTTCCTCAAGCCAGGGATTCTCCCGGGGCGGTTGATAAAAATGTCCGTGTACACAAAGATAACGATTCACTCTCTCATCCCTCCTTAAATACTCTTTAGGTAATTTTTATAACCGGCACAACTTATCGCACTTAAATTAATTTTTTAATTTTTTCGATTAACTTCAATATCTGCTGGTAAAACCATGCCTTCTGCCGTCTAAAACATATCGCTTGAATCTAAAACCTTCGGCTATCTCCCTTGTGGGCAAATAAAATAAACATTACCTTTGTTCAAGTCCATCAACCAAAATATTTCATTGTTATTATACCATCTTCTGATAAAAACAACATTCTCTTTATTAAAAGTCTTTATTGCCGTTATATTTTATACTTTCCTTAATGATTTTTATCTCTGGCCAATGATTTTGGCAAAAGAGCTTAAAGCACAAATTCATAGTTATTTTTTTCCTAAATAAGTTGCATTGATTTTTGTAAAATTTTCCGCTTTTTTCAAAATTATTTGGAAATAGATTATTGAATTGAAATTTTACCATTTAGATAAAACTAATGGTTTTAACATTAGCTTAAAGATCAAATTATTTATTTTTATCCAGGCTAACTGTAAGAATTTTTCCCGGAATAACAAAATATTGCTTTAAATTTATCTGGATAGGAAATTTTTTAAGATTTTTTGAAGGATTTTTAAGCGAAACCTGAATTTTTGTTTTTTGTAATTCAAAACAAATACATTGTTTCTGATAATTTAATTGCATTTTTATTTTATGCCATTTATGTGGCAATCGTGGTGTAACGAAAATGCCCTGGTCTGTAATTTGGATTCCGGCAAAAGATCTAATTACAATATCAATTGACCCGCCCATAACCCCGGCATGGATCCCCTCGGGAGTAGTACCACCCTGAGTATCATAAATATCTGATTGTAAAACTTCGGAAAACCAAGTCCAAAAAGCCTTTTCTCTCCCGGCCAATTGTGAAACAAAACAATGCACAACTTTACTTAACGTAGAACCATGCGATGTCCGTTGAACATAATAATCATAATTTTTTTTGATTAATCCCGCGTTAAAATTATAACCTAAACGCTTTAATATTTCCTGAACCTCTAATTGCGTTAATAAATAGAAAATCATTAAAACATCACCTTGTTTGGCTAGTTTATAATTATCCGGAAATTTTCCTTCTGATTTTAGGATCCTATCTAAGCGGTTAATTTTTTTGTACTTCTTTTTGTACTTATCCCAATCAAGCTCTTTTAATTGAAAATAACCTTTAAACTGGCTAATAATGCCCTGCTCATTAAAAATAATATTCATGCGCCGGGTGATTAAATCCCAGCGTTCTAATTCTTCTGCGTTAAGTTTAATTTTTTTCATTAAACTAATTCGAGTTTTTTTAGGCAGCAATGCCAATATTTCCTGAGCTTTCTGTAATGTCCAAACTGCCATTATATTGGTATAAGCATTATCAATTAATCCCGGCTGATTTATACCCAGAAATCTTTCATGAAACTCATCTGGCCCCACAACTCCCCGGATATGGAATTTTCTGTCTTGAGGATCGTACTCTGCTAAGCTGGAAGCAAATTGCGCAATAGAAAGTAAAGTTTCTGCTCCATATTTTTCCATAAATTCAAAATCCTGCGTAATTTTCCAAAAATTCCATATATTGTAAGCAATTGCAAATGAAACATGACGTTGCTTACGGCTATAATCCGGGCCCCATCTCCCGGAACGGGGATTAAGATGTACTATTTGGGTTTCCTCTTTACCGGTTGAACCGCTTTGCCAGGGAAACATAGCTCCGTGATATCCGTTATTCCGGGCATATTCACGTGCTCGACCTAAACGCCGATAACGGTATTTTAATATTGCCTTTGAAATCTCCGGCATATGTAAATTAAAAAAAGGCAGGATAAACACTTCATCCCAAAAAATATGTCCCCGGTATGCTTCTCCGTTTAAACCCCGGGCCGGAAACCCTGCATCAATATTTATATTATGTCTAGACCCGGTTTGTAGAAGATGAAATATGTGTAATCTTATCACCAGTTGTGAAAAAATATCACCTTCAATTTTAATATCAAATTCTTTCCATATTTTATTCCAAGCTTTTCTATGAGAATTTAACAGATTTTCAAACCGGGGTAATTTTTTCGTTAAATTAATCGCCTCTGTTTTAGGGAACTTTACTGCTTTATCCCGAGAACTAAAAATTGAAACTGTTTTTTCAATTTGAAGTGACTGGCGTTTTTTTAAAAACATCCTAAACTCTTGCCCGACAACTTTCTTTCCATGACGGATAATATCAATTAAAGGTTCCTTTTCTTTTCCCGCAACAAATACTCTTAATTTAGCTGCTTCATACACTTCAATTTTAGATTGACTGGTTTTAACCCCCAGAAAAATACCATTATGAGAAAATTTACCTAAAACATGTGCCCGCCAATGATGAAAATTAAGTTCCCGGTATCTTTCTACATTCATATTTAATACTGCACCATCAAGCATTGAACGCACACTGATATAATCACTATAGTTCTCAGGCGTAATAATATATTTAATCGCACAGACATGAGGATTATCCATATGCACAATTCTGGTTTCCTGCACCCAGGTTTTATGCCCATGCCGAGTTTGAAATAATATTTTTCGGGAAAAAACTCCGTGGCGAATATCTAATTCTTGGCGATAAAAAAGAATTTTTGTGGCTGAAGGACTAAACCAAATTCCATCTCTAATTTTAAATGTTAAATATGTCCAGTTCGGGCAATTAACTAAGTCTTCATTATATATTGTCCGCCCCGAGATATGCGTCCCTAATCGATTGTATACACCGGCAATATAAGTTCCGGGATAATGCATTTCTGTCGGAGCTGCTTCCGAAGCAACGCCGCGCGTGCCTAAATATCCATTACCTAAAGCACATAAAACTTCTCTTAATCCCTCTTCCTCAGGAATAAAGTTTTTATATATTAATTTCCAAGGATGACCTTTATCCATAGTTTCCTTTTTAATTTTCTTTGTTTTCTTTTTTATCAACTAGTTTTTTAAATAGTTGTCCCACTTCATCCGGCGAAGATAAATAAAATTGCGCTGCCGAATATTTTCGGTTTTCGCTTACTAAAATTCCTACGCCCCTTGCCCCAACAGCCCGGAAAGCATCTTCATCGGTTGTATCATCACCAATATAACAAACTACATTATCTTCCCAATTAAGATTTAATGCTTTCATTATCCAGCTCAGAGCTTTACCTTTATTCCAATCAATTGCCGGTAAAACTTCAAAAACCATTTTCCCGTACATTAACCTTAGATCGGGATTTTTTTTAACTTCTTCTTCCACTATTTTTTTAATAAAGCTGTGATATTCTTTTTTAACTGATCGGAAATGTACCGCTACACTAAACTTTTTTTCTTCAATAATCACACCTTCAATGGCTCCTATTTCATCTTTAAAGTAGTCAGTAATTTTACTTATTACGGGAATTTTTTCTTTTGCTTTAGGCTGAATCATTGCAACCCCTTGGCCTAATATATCAAAGCCATGACTTCCGGCATAAAAAATTCCCTTAATTTTTGCTAGTTTTTCCACATCCTCTCTCATCCTTCCGCTAACAATCGCTGTTATAAATTTTTTAGAAAGTTCGGTAACAATATTTCTCATTGCATCAGAAATAATTGCCATATCCGGGCGCTCAACAATCGGGGTTAAAGTTCCGTCATAATCTAAAAAAAATACTGGTTTTTTCTCCCCTTCAAAAATAGTTTTCGGCGTTCGTAAATAATATGGATTAATTGTGATTTTTCTTTCATCTAATTCCAATTGTAAATATTCATGATTAATACCGTTCTGATTAGCCCAAACATTAAACAAAGCTACAGGCTTTTTATTAAACCATTTTTCAAACCAATCTAAGTCAACCGCAGACAGGCAAGTAACCACAATATCCGCTCCGTTATTATTTAATTCATCAATATTATTACTCCGGGCAACTCCCACAACTAATCCGAATCCTCCGTTACGCCCTGCCTGCACTCCGGATATTGCATCTTCAAAAACAATACTGCGGCTAGGAATTGTGCCTAAATCTAAAGCCGCTTTTACAAAAATATCTCCTTCTGGCTTTCCCTCCAGCCCTAACTCTTCGGCAACTATTCCATCAACTCGAGTTTCAAAAACATCCAGCATATTCGCAGCCTTAAGAACAAACTGACAATTTTTGGACGAGGTCACAACTCCCACCTTAATCCCGTTTTCTTTACATTTTCTAATCAATTCCACAGTAGGAGTATAGAGTTCCACGCCTTTTGTTGTTAAAACCTCTTTAAATTTTTCGTTCTTTTTATTCCCTATAGCATAAATTGTTTCTGCACCGTAAGGGTCATCCGCTTGGCCCTGAGGCAGATTTATCCCTCTGGATTCTAAAAAGCTTTGAATACCTTTCAATCTTGGCTTTCCGTCTACAAATTGCAGATAATCCTGATGCGTAAATTCTCCGAAAACTAAACCCTCACGCGACTCTTTTAATTTTAGATACTCATCAAAAACCAGCTTCCAAGCCATTGCATGAACAGAAGCTGTTTTGGTAATAATTCCATCCATATCAAAAATAGCTGCATCAAATGAATATTGCCCCATAATCTCCCCTTGAAAACTTAATTTTGTATGTTTTTCCCATTATTAATAATTTTAATTAGATTTCTTATTATCATAACATAATATAAAAAATTTTCAAAATTTACTTATATAAAAATTCTACTTTAAAATAAAACTTTCTAAATTATCACGCTGGCCTTTTCTTAATTTAAACTCATTTAGCTGATCATACCCAAAAGCGATCACAGCCATAAGTTCCAATTGATTTTTAATCCCTAAAAGTTTATTAGCCTGGTCTTTTTTATTTAAAATTTCCCCTAACCAACAGCTTCCTATGCCGATTGAAAAAGCATAAAGCAGCATATTCTGAATACAAGCACCAATTGCCATAATATCCTTATCCCGGTCATACATGACTTCTTTTTCTAAAAAAACACAAATTACACAAGGTGCTTTTTCAATAATAGAATTATATTTAGTAAGTTGTGCAAGTTTATTTTTAATAATCGGTTCGGTTATAATTTTGAATCTCCACGGCTGATTATTTAAACCTGACGGAGCCCAAATCCCGGTTTCTAAAATATTTTGAATAGTTTCCTCACAAATAGCTTTCTTTTTATATTTTCGTACTGATCTTCTTTCCAGAATCAATTCTTTAAGATTCATAAACACTCCTTTTATTATTTATCTCAATTATATATTTTTTAATGTGCGAGAAATATCTGTGAATATGGTTATGAATGTTATTATTCAGTTGAAATAATTATTTTAATTATAACAAAACATTATAAAAATATCGATAAATATATAACTTTCAATCAGGGGGAAGATAATCGTTTTCTAGAGGTAAGAAAAGGGTTAATAGAGTAATTTTTTAATAATCAAGGGTAAATTCGCAGGGAGATTTATTGTCTTTAGTTTTGCTCCAATTTTCATAGCAAGCTTCAACAAAATACTGTCTTTCGATTGCATCAAATTCTTGTAACTGGACCCCGGCTTCAAATCCCAGTCCGGAATGAGTATCACTTTCTTTAACCCAGATAACGCGTGCGGTAACAAAAAAAGGCATGATTGATTGGGGAAAAGTCATTTCACATTCCAGTAAAGAATTTTGTTCAATTTGCTGATTAAAAATTGCCCGAAAGCCGCCACGACTAAAATTATTCGTAACAAATAAACCCTGTATAGATGAGCCACATGATTTAAACTCACCGTTTACATCTGTTTCAAAACGCATATGTCTTCTTTTTTCAATAATAGACATATTTCCCCTTTATTTAGATTGCAATTTATTCCTGGATAAAGCCAAGCAAGTATACCACAGTTTTGATTTTTTTCAAGGGCAAGAAAATTAATCAGTTTAATCCAAAGCTTGTTGTGCTTCATTAACAATTTCGTCTAAAAGCTCTTTTACGGAAACAATTTTATCCACACGGGAAACATTACTACCCGCAAAAACAACAGAATCATCAATATTACCTTTAACCGCATTAAATAAAGCTTTGGCAATACAATAAGGCACTGTCGCGGGATCACAAGTTCTTAGGCAGCGGTAATTACAAATTACAGGCTCTCTTCCTCCTTCGACAACACGTTTAATCAATGCTGTTTTGATTGCCCTTCCCGGCATTCCTACGGGACTTTTAATAATTACGACATCTTCATCTTTCGCTTCTAAGTATAATTTTTTAAATTTTTCTGGAACTGTACATTCATGCGTTGCCACAAAACGTGTTGCTATTTGCACACCACTAACCCCTAATTTAAAAAATTTAGCGACATCAGTTCCAGTAAAAATACCGCCTGCAGCAATTACGGGAATTTTTGTTTTAAACTCTTTTTCAAAATCATTAACAACTTTTAATACTTCCGCCACTAAATCTTCAAGTTTATTTTCTTCCATTTTATTTAATTGATCCAAATCAAACCCCAAATGCCCCCCGGCCATCGGGCCTTCCACGACAATAGCATCCGGAATCCGATTGTATCTTCTTTTCCAGGTCTTAATTATAATTGTTGTTGCCCGAGGAGAAGAAACAATAGGAATAAGTTTAACGGAAGAACCTTGAGTAACTTCTGGCAATTTTAAAGGCAAACCCGCACCGGAAACAATAAAATCTGCTTTTTCTTCTACCACAACCTTTACTAAATCATCATAATTGCTTACCGCAACCAAGATATTTGCCCCAATTACTCCTTTAGATAATTGTTTGGCATTACGTATTTCTTTTTGTAATCCTTCTCGGGAAGCTTTTACAAAATTACTCATATTTTCATTCGACTGATAACCTAGTCCTACACTTGCTATTGTGCCAGCGGCCCCATAATTAGCCACAGCACTAGCTAAAGAAGCTGTAGAGATAGCAACGCCCATGCCTCCTTGTATAATCGGCACCTTGAGTTCTAAATCTCCCAGTATTAGTGGTTTCAATTTATTTGCCATATTAGTTAATCTTTCTTTTTATTTTATGTTGGTAATTTAAAAATTTACCGATGTACTATTTATTATATTACTACTCCTCCTCTAATTTTTCACTCAAAATCTCTTTTCTTATCGCTATCTTCTTCTTTGTTAATAGTATTTTTAAGGCAGCTTTACTTGTTTGGCTTCTGCTTCTAATCAATATATGATTTGCTTTACATTCCCCCATCTAAAATTTTGGGGTGGATGATGGGATTCGAACCCACGGCATCAAGAACCACAATCTTGCGCTCTAACCAACTGAGCTACACCCACCATAAAATTAGTTGTAAGTTTTAAGTAGTAAGCAAAAATAAATCCGCCTTTATTTCCAGTAGTAAAATTTACTTCATTCTTAATACTTACCACTTATCACTAATTCGTGGCGTCCCTGGGGCGATTCGAACACCCGACCCACTGCTTAGAAGGCAGTTGCTCTATCCAACTGAGCTACAGGGACCCCCAAAATCTTTACCTTTGTTTAAGCGTTGGTCGGGGCAGGTGGATTTGAACCACCGACTTCTTGGTCCCAAACCAAGCGCTCTAAGCCAAGCTGAGCCATGCCCCGTAAAAAAATTACAAAGACCGATAAGACTAAAAATGTAGAGAAAAATGTACTTTTCTCTACATTTTAAATCAATTTTTAATAAAAATTTATAAATTTTCCCCTAATTTTTTTCCGGTGTTGCTGTTGCCCTTACTATACTTAAAGAGATTAGAACATTTTTTTCTTTACCTTTCTTGTCAGTTTCTTTACGATAAGTTGTTAAAATTGTTGTTCCATCCTTTAAATCTTTAAGTGAAATTTCTACAGATTCACCTTTATTATCTTTTACAACAAAATTTGCTTTTCCTTTAGACTTGAAATCAACATATTGTACTTTACCCACTGCACCAAATATTTTTTGATCTTGCATCCCTTTACTAGTTAAGATAGTTTCTGCTTTATCTTGCGCAAATATATTATAATTATTCAAAAAAAGTAATAAAGCAATAAGGAAAATATTTACTTTTAATGCTTTTTTAACCATTTTAACCCCCTTAATAAGTATGAAAACACTAAAAAATCTATTTGTAAAATATTAAATTTTTATTTTTATTATAAATTATACGTATAAACATAACATCAAAAATCACCAAACTCTAAAAAGTCAGCTTAAGTATATCACTATTTAAAACTAACGTCAAGAAAATAGGCAGAGTAAAAATACTCAATCGATAAACGCTAGAACTGTTTTTTCCAGAACAACTTAAGGCGATCATCCCCTGGATCAACCCTTAAATCCAGCTTATAGCGATTTAAGTAAGGATCATCCAGCCTGTTAAGCCATTCGATGCAATCAACCCCCTTAACTAATAATTCCGATACTTGGGGCACATAGTATTCATTTAAGGTTAACCGTACAGTTTCGGGCGTTATTTTCTTTTTATCAGGGTATATATCCTTTTTCTCTTCGGGTTTATTCATCGTAGTATTCCAGCCCGAAGATTGATAACTGTGTTTAGGACATTTATAATCTTCATTGATATTATCTTCTGCACCTTTTGCCAATTTAATATTAGATATAAAAAAAAATAAAAACCCGAAACTTATTAAAAAAGCTATTATTTTTAACTTAATAATTAACTTATAAATTTTCATATTGAAAACTCTATATTATCTGTAATTATAGTTATTACAGCTAGTTAAATCAGTAAGATCAGCTATACTGCTTTTGATAATTGTTTTTGCCGAGTAATTTCATAACAAAGGATTGAAGTCGCTACTGCGGCATTTAAAGAAAGCTCTTGCCCGGGCATAGGCAAACTAAACTTAAAATCAACGCAAGCCAACACTCCGGGACGAATCCCTTTATCTTCTGATCCAATTACAATACATAAAGGAAAAGTAAAAGAAGATTTCAATATATCCTGGCCATTTTTTGTTACCGCAGCGGATACCCAATATCCATTTTGTTTTAACTTTTCTAATGCAGGGATAATATTCGCGGTTAACACAACCGGGACATAATTTTCCCCGCCGCAAGCAATCCTTAATACTGTTTCATTGATACTCACACTGCGATGCCTGGGAATAATTAAAGCAAATTCACCAAAACATGCAGCTGTCCTTAAAATTACTCCTAAATTCTGCGTATCGGTAATATGGCTTAAAACGATAAAAGTATACTTGTTCTGAGGCTTAGAATTTAAAAGACCGTCTAAATCTGCATAAACAAAATCATCAATCTCAGCTGCAACTCCTTGAGAATTATAATGTTGGGATAGCTGGGATAGATCTTTAGCTTGAATAATATTAAATTGAATATTATTTTTTTCCGCTAATTCCTTAATTATATTAAAATCACTACTTTTTTTTAAATAAATCTTTTTAATACTCTGGGGATTAGCTTTTATTCTTTCAATGATTTGATTTTTACCATATAAAAACATAGTATGTTTCCCTCATAATAAGATTATGGAACCCCCACGGGCTAAAGCCCGTGGTTCCTGGGGTGGAATACTCAAGCGGCCTCCTTTTATCCGCGCCATAAATGGGCGCGGTTTTAGGCCGCGGATGTATAAATTATATTTTTTTAAAATTTTATAAAAAAATCAGCTATAAAAAATCTATTGCAAAACAGGCAGGATAAGTTGAGCAACTTTAAAATATATTATCAGGCCAATAATATCAACAATGCTGGTTGTAATGGGGCCAGCTAATACAGCTGGGTCAAGGCCTATTTTTTTGGAAATAATCGGCAATGAAATTCCTGTGCAAATAGCTAATAACACGATGAGAAACATTGTTAATCCGACAACGATTGCAACAAAGAAATCTTTTTGCAGTAAAATTGCCCGGATAAACGCCACAATACCGACAATTACTCCCATTACTAAAGCTGCGCCAAATTCTAATTTGATCATACGTTTGAGATTATCAAAACTTACATCGCCGGTTGCTAAACCGCGAATCACGGTAATTGAACTTTGTGTTCCCGCATTACCTCCTGTACCTAAAAGCATGGGAATAAAAAATACCAGTGCGACTGCGCTGTTTAAAGTGCTTTGGAATGTTTTTAGAATAGTTGCCGTAATAAAATCAAAGACTAACAAAAACATTAACCATCCGGCACGGCGGCTGATAATGTCTTTTACTGTAGCCGTTGTGTAAGTAATCATCTTCCCTTCACCCGCAGTCATTTTACCAACTTCGTAAATTTCTTTTGTTGCTTCTCTATCCATAATATCCACAATATCATCAATTGTAATAACTCCCAGCAACTCACTATGTTGTTCATCAACAACCGGAGCTTCAATCAAATCATAGCGTTTAAAAAGTTGTGCTACTTCCTCATCCGGAGCATACTCATTAATTTTAATAAAATCAGTACTTTCCATAATATCTTTGATTAACATATCCTGAGGCGCTTTAAATAAATCCTGTAATTCTACAAGTCCTAATAATCGATGCTCTGTATCTGTAACATATATTGAACTAATATCTAAATCATCGTCAAAACTTAGGGTATCCTACAATTTTAAAATTGCCGCACGGGCGGTGTATTCTTTTCTCAGCTCAATATAATCAGTGGTCATTAATGCACCGGCTGTCCCCTCTTCATAAGTAATCAGTTCACGCACATCTTCGACTTCTTCTTTTTTCATCAATTTAAAAAACTTTTTCATCACCTTAGGCGGTAAATCCCGGAAAAGATTAGCACGGTCATCCGGCGCCATTTCATTTAAAACTTGAGAAACCTCCTCATTCTCTAAATTATCCAAGAGGTATGCCTGGTCAGCAAACTTAAGCGCTTCAAAAACTTCTATTGCTAAACGCGTACGCAAGAGTTTAAAAATTAAAATTTTTTCTTGATTTTCAAATTTATGCCACCGTTCTGCTACATCAATAGAAGGAATTTTGGAAAGGACTGCTTTTACATCAGAAAACTTCTTTTCATTTAAAAGAGATTTGATTTCCGGGACAAAAAGCGCCGCAATATTTAACGATTTTTTACTGTTTTTTTTAGACATTTTTAATCCCTAATTTTAAAACATATACTAACACTTTATATTTTTTTATAAACCCACTCTTTATTAATAATAGCTCACTCTTTTTTTAAGTCAAAATAATTATATTATTTCTGCCTTAAGAATTGTCTTCTGAATGCAGTTTTTCGCTGATCCTTGTCCTGTCCCATTGTAATTTACCTAAGACAGCCTGAGCAACATTAGTAAGATGATCTCCGATTTTTTCAAAATTGCTAACCATATCTAAAAATATAATTCCGGAAAGAACATTACATTTTTTTTGAGATAAACGACTTATATGATTTTCTCTTAATTTAAAAGTTAACTGGTCAACTTGATTTTCCAACTTCAACACGGCTTGTGCTTCTTCGGGGTCATTAGTATCTAAAGAATTAATCGTTACCTTTCCCATTTTTTCTACTAAGGAGAACATTTCTTTAAGCTCTTCTTGTGCCTCAGTTGTAAAAGGTAAATCTAAGGTAATTTTTCTTTCACTTAATTCTGTCAAATTCTCAGAATGGTCACCTATTCTTTCAATATCATTAACGCTATGCAATAAAGAAGGGATTTTTTGCGCAATTTCCGGAGAAATTTCTTTCTGCATTAGCTCCATTAAATAATTTGTAATTGACTCCTGCAGATTATCCACTACTTTTTCTTTTCTCGGAACAAACTTCAATAATTTCATATCTTGGCTTAAAAATCCCTGCATGGCATCATTAAACATGCTGCAGGAAATCCCTGTCATCCGGATTATTTCTTTTACCGAAGCATCTATGGCTATCGGTGGTGTATGCAAAAGATGCTTTTCTAAAAATTTTGGTTGTGTATCAATAATTATATCTTCCCCGGGCACCAACTTTGTAACAAGTTTTGTAATCAAACCAACAAAAGGGAGAAAGAGTAATGTATTCGCTACATTAAAAATAGTATGCGCATTGGCTATTTGACGAGCAATATCCACAGATGTATATCCTACTATCCGAATAAATATTCCTTTAAAAATAAATAATGTTGGGAAAAATATAATCGCACCCATGATTTGAATTAAAACATGAGCAAATGCTGTCCGCCTTGCAGAAATAGTTGTTCCGATAGACGCCAATACTGCCGTAATACAGGTTCCAATATTACAACCAAAAACAAGCGGAATAGCTGCTTGCAACTCAAGCAACCCCATCGCTCCCAATCCAATAATGATACCCGTCGTTACGCTCGAACTTTGGAAAATAGCTGTTAATACTGCTCCGGTTAATATTCCTAAAAACGGGTTTTTACTAAAATTAATAAAAATTTCTTTTATTGCCGGATTATCAGCTAATGGTTTTATCCCTGAAGTCATTATGTTTAAACCTAAAAACAAAATTCCAAACCCTAAAAAAAATAATCCTAAGAATTTCCAAAATCTCCTTTCAACAAATAAAAATAAAATAGTTCCTAACGCTATAATTGGCAAGGCATAATCCGTTAATTTGAAAGCAATAATTTGCCCGGTAATTGTCGTTCCGATATGCGCCCCTAGAATCACCGCAATTGCCTGCCGAAGCCCCATTAAACCCGCATTAACAAACCCAACCAACATAACTGTAGTTGCGGATGAGCTTTGAATTAAAGCTGTAATAAATGTTCCTACAGCCGCACCCATTAATCTATTTTTAGTAAGTATTTTTAATAAGCGACGCAAACGATCTCCGGAAGCATTCTGCAACCCTTCCCCCATGAGATGAATCCCATAAATAAATAATCCTAAGCCGCCAATAACACCAAAAATAATTCCCTGGACCATTCATCCCTCCCTAAACAATACTTTTATAATATTTAACTTACCTTTATAGTTTTAAGATAGTTCCATATTAATTTTGTTAATTATTTTATCCAGCTCATCCAGCACGCTGTCTGATAAAAATTTATTTAATTTTACTTCTCTTTTAATTGAATTTAGCATCCCGATTATGCGACGCACATGATTAATTCGGCGAGATATCCTCGCTGTTTCCGGATCAGCTTCTTTTACTGCTTTTAACATTGACCGATAAACATCCTTAACTTCCTTTTCCGGCTTACCTTCCTCTAAAACATGGCGTTTAATCCGCTCATAATCAGCAATGCCAATCGCTTTATTTGTTTTTGCCTGGCGGATAACATTTACTGATTCATAGGAAGGAACCTGAGGCGTATTAAGAGATTCTAAATATTCTTTTCGAATATATTGAGGCTCTTCCTGCTCTAAAAAATAATATGATTTTAATAATTTTAAAGCTGTTTGTTTTCTTATCCCTATCTCTTTTTGCGCATAACTTTCAAAGGTAAGATAACCCCAGTCTTTATAGTGTTTATCTTTATGTACAGTCATTAAATGTTGGCCTAATTCCAGCCAGGAACTTTTAAAATTTTTGGCGCAAATTAAAATTGACTGCCGCAAGCTGCCGGGTTCAACTGTTTCGATATTTGCTTCAATCCGGGTGAGGGCTTTAGTTTTTTTGTACATTTTTATACCCTTTTTTTTATATTTTTAAATCATCTTCTGGTTTTCAGTTATTCTCAATTTTTACTCAGAATATTTAGGCAGGTTTCATATTAAAGTGGCTTTCAAAATTCAGCCGTATTTTAGCATACAACACTTTTATTATCAAGCAATAATATTCAGAATAAAAATGACCGGAATTTCTTTAAGAAATAAAAACTTTCTTACTTTTTTACCTATATTTTTATATCATGGCTGAGAGTAAAAAAATTATATTCTGGCAATAACCCTTTTTTTAGCTCGATCCGCACTAATTAGCGGTAATTCATAACCCGTTCTTTTAACCGCTTTAATCATGCGGCAATAGGCAACATTTGGGGTTGCACCCTCAGTAAGATTATTCAAACAAATTGCTGCATATCCGCGGCGATTAATAATTTTAAAAATTCTTACTTTTTGTGAAGATATTTTTCTTAACACCTTTTTTTTCATACCCCCTCCTTTAAATGAGCACATCACTTATAGAGCATAAGCGACACAAGTGATCTGTGCGCCTGTCCGCCAGGTTTTATGGCGGGAATTTATCCCGGATTTTTGTGTTTAGAATTTCACAAGAAATTCGAGCACAGTCTAAAATACTGGGAAAATGAGCACATCACTTATAGAGCATAAGCGACACAAGTGATCTGTGCGCCTGTCCGCCAGGTTTTATGGCGGGAATTCCCTGAGAAATCCACAGGATTTCCAGGGCTTTAGTTCCGGGAATCATTTTGATTCCTCAAAGCTTCTTTGAATATTTTTTATTACTTTAGATTTTTAAGTTTTTTTATTTTTAATTTTTAAAACTTTTTTCTTTTCCCTTTCTAAAGCTTCTGATAATATAACCAGTTTTTTATTCAAATTATCAATTTGCTTTTGAGAATTTTTTACAACATTTAAAGAAATATTCTTTATTTTTTTCTCAAGTTCCTGATCTAGCTTTTTTGTCCCTTTAAGCAGCCGGTTAAGCACTGCCTTTTTATCTTTGGCCTTAATTTGACCTTTAGTGATTAACAATTCCACCAAAGCTTCGGCTTTTTCTTTAGTTAAATTTGCTAATCCTACTCCAGCTAAAATAATCTTTTCCAGCACCTCAAACATTACTTCCTCCTTTTTGTTTAAATTCTAACCTTGTTAATTTAAAAACCCTAAACACTAAATCCTAAACAAACTCCAAATCACAAACCCAAAATACTTTTCAATAATAGCAAAACGAATTTTATTACCTTGTATTTTTAATTTAGAATTTATTTAGTGTTTCGGATTTAGAGTTTACCTAAATTATTGTATGCGCAGGTAATATTGCACCCCGCTTGATAATTGTTATACCATCACGGATACAGTAAGTATCTGCCTCAAAATCCGGCAAGCTGCTTTTATCTCGAATATGACAAAAATCTTCAATTGTCGCATTTTTATCTACTATCGCCTTTTCAATAATAACCTCGCGGCCAATGTGTGGTTCTTTTATAAACTCACTCGACTTATCCTGGTAATAATCATTACCGATAATTATTGAATCTTTAATTTTTGTCTCATTCTTAATCTGACTTCTTAATCCAATAATCGAATTTTCAATACTGCTGCAAAAAATATGACAGCCATCAGCAATTAATGTATTTGTAATTTTAGAATTAATAATTTTACTTGGCGGTAAAAACCGCGCCCGGGTCATCAGCGGCCAAGTATCATCATACAAATTAAAACTGGGACTTTTACTGATCAAATCCATACTTACTTGATAATAACTTTTTATTGTTCCAATATCCCGCCAATACCCTTTAAACTCATAGGCAAAAACTTTATGGTTATTTTTAACTAGCAATGGCAAAATATGCCGGCCAAAATCAGTTGCTTTTGTTTTTGTCAAAATATCAAAAAGCAATTTTTTATTGAATAAATAAACACCCATAGAAGCACAATATTGTTTTACTTTTTTATCCTGGGTCTTAAGCAAATTGGATTTTACTTTTAAGCGCTCAGGGCTTAAAGGTTTCTCAATAATTCTTCTTAAGCGCCCGGAATCAGCACAATCAAGAATTCCCATCCGAGAGGCTTCATTTTCATTGACAAAAATTGAAGCCAAAGTAACTTCGGATTTTCTTTGTATATGAAAATTTAATAATTTCTGGTAATCCATTTTATATAAATGGTCACCAGAAAGAATTAATACATACTCTTGCGGTAAATAACGTAAATGTTTTAAAACCTGACGTACAGCATCTGCAGTCCCCTGAAACCAATCAAAACTTTTATGTGATTGTTCCGCAGAAAGAATCTCCACAAAACCTTTAGAAAAGTTGTCAAATCTATATGTATGCATTAAATGCCCGTGCAAACTGGCCGAAAGAAATTGGGTTAAAACAAAAATTTTATTGTATCCTGAATTGATACTATTCGAAACAGGAATATCAATTAACCGGTATTTACCTGCAAATCCGATTGCCGGCTTACTTCTTTCTGAAGTTAACGGAAAAAGCCGCGTCCCTTTCCCCCCGCCTAAAATCAAAACTAAGCAATCTGGAGCATTTATCATTTGTTACCTTTAACTAAATTCATTTAATTGATTTTTTACATTTTATTACTTAGTGCTAAAATAATCGTGATAATTGCCATACTAAAACAATAATATGCAAAATAATAAAATTTTGCACGCTTAATTATTTTTGATAAAATTATTAAAGCCAGATATCCACTTAAAAATGCAATCACAAAACTTATGCTCAAAATTATAAAACTGATGTTTAATTCACCCCACCCGCATTTAAGTTTATAACCTGTTGCCCCAATTATCGTTGGGACAGCCAGTAAAAATGAGAACTTTGCGCATTTTTCCCGATTTATACCTTGTAATAATCCCGCGGAAATTGTTAAGCCAGAGCGGGAAATACCCGGAATAATTGCTATTGCCTGGGCAATGCCGATTAAAAAAGTATTTATAAAATTTAATTCTTTTAATTCTTTATGAGATTTTTTAAACTTAGTCATAAATAAAACAAATCCAGTAATAAAAAAACTACCTGCTAATATTTTTGCAGAATTAAATAGATTTTCAATTAAATCATGCAAAAAAAATCCCACTAAAAATATCGGGATCAGGGCAAATGTAATTAAAACAATTAACCTTAGGTGAATATAATTTTGCCATATTTGCTTTAGCGGTTTATTTTTTGATAAATCAATTAATCCTAAGAAAAATTCCTCAAAAATTTCTTTTATTTCCATCCGCAAAAAAATAATCACTGCCAAAGCAGTAGCTAAATGCAAAATTATATCAAAGCAGAACAGCGGTTCTTTAAAACCAAACAGCATTTGGAAAAAAGCTAAATGCCCGGAACTGGAAACCGGTAAAAATTCAGTCAGGCCTTGAATAAACGCTAAAAAAAAATATTCCATAATGAATATTATTATAATGGGTGAAATAACGATTCAATACTTAATTATTGTAACACAGTAAATACACTCAAGCAATATATGTATATTTAAAAAAATTTTAAAAAATATTTCCAATCCTAATTCCCTGCTTTTGTAAAAAATTTTTCATGTCCTGCGGCAGTTCTGATTTAAATACCAATTTATTTTTATGTTGAGGATGTTTAAATTCGATACTTGCTGCATGCAAGCAAACTCTTTTGAATCTTATCGGCCAATCACGTGCAAAAGCAAATCGGCGCTCTCCCACAAGGGGGTGCCCAATATTTTTGAACTGAATTCTTATTTGATTTGTCCGGCCAGTTACAGGTTCTACCCGGAGAATACTCAATTCTTTTCTTTGATAAAGAACCTCATATTTCGTAATCGCTATTTTTTTCTTTTCATGCTTATTATAAGGCCAGGCTCCTTTTATATAATTTTTTAAAATTCCCGTTTTTTTATCCAGACTTCCCTGGACAAAAGCTATATAATGTTTACAAACATTTCTTGACCTAAATTCATCCATTATTAATTGTTGCATTATTTGTCCGCGGGCAAAAATCATCACGCCAGATGTTTCCTTGTCTAACCGATGGCACGGTAGAATTGGTGTGTTTTTTATATTTTCTGGAGAGCTGGATTCGTTTAACAATGCAGTCAAATCTTTTTCCTGCAAATTATCCGTTGGCACAACCAATAATCCTGCTGGTTTATCTACAATAACCAGGTAATCATCTTCAAATAATATTTTTATTTTTTTTAAATCCTGCATTGTCCCTTAAAATAAAAAAACCGGAGAAAAATATCCGGGTTTTAATTTAATTTTTCCTTTTATTCAACTTCAGCTTCTCCGGGATTTGACCCGTTATTAATTTCATCCGCATTACTAATTCCATCCCCATCACTGTCTATCTCATCGATTTGCTGAACTGCTCCTAAATTCCTCCCGGCATCATTGTAAGCTTGTCCATAACTATTTAAAGCTTTAAAATTACCTTCCCGGTGACAAACCGTACAACTCACCGTTGCTTCCTTATATACTGCTTTAACATGGTTGGCATCCGGTATTGCTGTAAAACCAACATTCTCCAAAATAAAAATAGTTGCCAATAAAACAACAATTATCAAATAATCTGCTTTCATTATCCGCTCCTTTTACGTTTAGATTAATATGGAGGGTTTTAAATGTCAATATTTTACTTTAGAAAATTTATGGGTTTAATATTAAAATTGCTGTTTTTATTCGACTAAAAAATCAATGTGGTTTCAGGAAGAACCTTGCGGGGAACTTTGATCCCCCCAAAGGCGGAGGACTTCAAATTTAATCTTAAAACTTTTTTTGATTTCCCCGCCTTTGGGAATGTTTAACATCCTTGTTCTTATCAAAATTGGGACCGGACTGCTTATTTTCAGTATTTAATCAAAGATGAAAAAGTAAATCAGCAGCTATTATTTTTTCTTTTTCTTTGCTACTTTTTTCTTTGCTTTTTTCTTTGCTACTTTTTTCTTTGCTTTTTTCTTTTTAACTACCAAAATACTCACCCCCTTTCTTTAAAATTTTATATAACTCAAAATTACTTTTCCTCTAAAAATATTTTGGTGGACCTTTACAAAAAAATTTTTATTGTTTATTTTATCTACAATTAATAATATACAACATAATCATAACTGATTTCAAGTAAAAAATTAAAAAAAATGAAAAAAAATTTTTTTTAAAAAGTTTTTTTGCCTTCTTTTTTAAAAAAAATACTAATTCTTTTTTTATTTTTTGTTCTTGATTTCAAAAGACAGGATAATTGCTTCCGCAATATCCTTCATCGGCAGGCGTTTACTCATACTCGTTTTTCTTAATAAATTATATGCTTTTTCTTCACTGAGATTTTGTTCTTTCATCAAGATACCTTTTGCTTTTTCTACTTTTTTTCTCGCTTCTAATTCTTCCTGGATGACTTTAGTTTTCACAATCAACTCTGTATTTTCTATCGCCACTGCTGCCTGATTAGCAATCGTACTGACGAGGTCAATATCGCTTTTGCCAAATTTATATTCAGATGTTGTATAACAATTAATTACACCGATGACTTTATTTTTAACCATCATCGGAACGCTAAGCATAGAAACAAGGTTTTCTTTCTTAGCTAAAATTTTCTCTTTATATTTTTTATCTTTTTGGACATTTATAATTAAATTGGGTTTTTTTGTCATCGCCACTAAACCCACAATTCCTTCCCCCACTTTTATACTTCTTTCCTTTAAATATTCGCTGCTCATCGCTTGAGTTGCTTTAATTTTAAGTTCCTGAGTTTTTTCATCCAGTAACCATAGCGCACAAATTTTTGCTTTCATTACATTAGCAGTTAAAGTTACAATCAGTTTGAGCATATCTTCTAAATAAAGATCACTGGTGATCGCATTGCTGATTTTACTTAATGCGGCTATGTATTTTTTTTCTGATTTCATTTCAAATCCTAAACTTAATTTATTTATTTCCCTAATGCAGCTTTAATAAAATCTCTGAATAAAGGATGTACGTTGTCCGGTTTTGATTTAAATTCAGGATGAAACTGACAAGCTACAAACCAGGGATGGTTTTTTAATTCTATAATTTCAACTAATTTTGTCTGCTGATTAATACCTGAGAAAACTAACCCTTTTTTATCCATTATTTCCTTGTAGTCATTATTAAATTCATAACGGTGCCTATGTCTTTCAGAAATTTTTTCTTTTTTGTAAGATTTATAGGTGGTTGTGCCTTTTTTTATCTGACAATCGTACGCGCCCAGACGCATTGTTGCGCCTTTAATTTTAACTTTTTTTTGTTCTTCCAGCAAACTTATCACTGGATAGTGCGTATTTTTAGCAAACTCTGTTGAATTTGCATTTTTTAGATTACAAACATTTCTCGCAAATTCAATTACTGTTGTCTGCATTCCCAGGCATATGCCAAAAAAAGGAATTTTATTTTCCCGGGCAAATTTCACAGCTTTAATTTTCCCTTCTATGCCCCGCGTACCAAATCCTCCGGGAATTAAAATCCCCTTTACATCTTTTAAATATTTTTCTGCTCCATTTTTTTCAATATCCTCCGAATCAATTTTTTTAATAATTAATTTTGCATCATTTTCAATTGCTCCGTGAAGAAGCGCCTCGTATATAGATTTATAAGCATCCTGCAATGATATATACTTGCCGACTACAGCAATCTTAACCTCTTGTGAGGGATATTTTAATCTTTTAATTACGCATTCTTCCCAGGTCGATAAATCACTGCTGCCGCATTTTAAATTAAGTAGTTTTATGATTAGCCCATCCAATTTTTCCTTGATTAATGTTCCGGGAACCTCATAAATACTTTTTACATCTACCGCCGGGATTACCGCATCGGCGTCAACATTACAAAAAAGAGCAATTTTTTCTTTTGTTTCTTTGGTTAAAATTTTTTCGGTACGGCACAATATAATATCCGGAATAATTCCAATCTCCCGTAAAGTTCCCACACTATGTTGAGTCGGTTTTGTTTTAATTTCACCGGCGGACTTAATATAAGGCACGAGTGTCACATGGATATTAAGCGCATAATCCTTGCCTAATTCAAGTTTTAATTGCCGGATAGATTCAAGAAAGGGAAGCCCTTCAATATCCCCCACAGTACCGCTGATTTCTACAATTACAACATCCACTTTTTTCCCATATGCTACTTTCTTGATACAATTTTTTATTTCATCCGTAATATGGGGAATTATTTGTACTGTTTTTCCCAAATAACTGCCTTCGCGTTCTTTGGTAATAACCGAATGGTATATTTTACCCGTAGTAATATTATTATTTTTGGTCAACTTTGCATTAGTAAAACGCTCATAATGCCCTAAATCTAAATCAGTTTCCGCCCCATCCTCGGTTACATAGACTTCTCCGTGTTGAAAAGGATTCATGGTGCCTGGATCAACATTAATATAAGGATCGCATTTAATCAGTGTTACCTTTAGTCCTCGAGACTCAAGTAATTTCCCGATAGCCGCCGAAGCAATTCCTTTTCCTAAACTTGAAACAACTCCACCTGTGATAAATATATATTTAGACATGATAGTTTTCCTTTTAAATCATCTATTCCATATTACAAATACAACATTTTTTACTATCTTTTAATTTAGCACTTGGACACCCTCCTGTCCAGCAATATAAGCAAAGCTGTTAACGAAATAAACCCGAAGCCTTAATCGCATCTTATAAATTCAAGATATTATTTATTATCAAACTTTTTTGCTCTTTTCAAAATTATTGTAGTTTGTTTTTTTAAATATTTTTAATTATCAAACCCGATTTTCTGACTCATAATTAATTCCCAATATAAGTATTTATTTTTCTAATATCTTTTTTGAAAACCTTTTCGGAATCTTTGTTGGATATTTGCCGTCAAAACAGGCGGTACAAAATTCACAGCTCGGTAAAAGCATTGTTTTTAACATCCCTTTTAAACTCAAGTATTTTAAACTATCCAACCCAATAAAATCGCGAATTTCAGAAACAGAGTAGTTCGCGGCAATCAATTCTTTCTTAGTGGGAAAATCTATACCATAAAAACAAGGATATTTAATTGGAGGACAACTAATGCGCATATGCACTTTTTTTGCGCCGGAATTATAGAGTGTTTTGATACGGGCTTTACTTGTTGTCCCCCGTACTATAGAATCTTCAACCACCGCTAAGTTTTTCCCCTTAATCATATCTTTTATCGGATTAAGCTTTACTTTTACTCTAAAATCACGGATAAACTGAGAGGGCTGAATAAAAGTGCGTCCGATATAATGATTACGAATCATGCCTACTTCAAAGGGAAGTTTAGCTTTTTTTGCAAAACCTAAAGCAGCATAATTTCCCGAATCCGGGATAGGCATAACTAAATCACATTTAACCGGAGATTCTTTCGCTAATTGTTCCCCTAAACGTTTTCGGGTTAGATAAACATTTTTGCCAAAAATATTACTATCCGGCCGGGCAAAATAAATATATTCAAAGATACAAAAAGCATGCTTTTTTTTCGGAAACGGTTTTACAGATTCTATTTTATTATTGCGGATAAATACTATTTCTCCGGGCTCAATTTCTCGGAAATATTTTGCCTCGATTAAATCCAGCGCGCAAGTTTCACTAGCAAAAACATAAGCCCCGTCAAGTTTTCCGATACATAATGGTTTAAACCCATGCGGATCACGTGCTCCGATTAAAATATTATCAAGCATCATCACTAAAGAATATGCGCCTTCTAAAGAAAACAAGGCATTGATCACTTTTTTCTGATAATCCTTTTCTTTTGATTGTGCCAGAAAATGTACTATGGTTTCCGAATCCATTGTTGTTTGAAAAATAGACCCCTGTTCTTCCAATTGTTCACGCAATTGTGCTGTATTAGTAAAATTTCCATTATGGGCAATAGCAATATGCCCTTGTTTATGATTAACTAAAAAAGGCTGGATATTCCTGGCCAAACTTGATCCGGTTGTGGAATAGCGTACATGGCCCAGGGCTATTTTACCGCGCAGTTTACGAATTGCCGGTTCATCAAAAATATCTTCTACCAATCCCATCCCTTGATGCGAATAGGTTTTTTTACAATCATAGCTGACAATACCCGCACTTTCCTCTCCTCGATGCTGCAATGCATATAAACCTAAATAAGTTAATCTCGCCGCATCCTTATGTCCTGAAACGCCAAATATTCCACACATAATATTTATCCTGTTCTGATTAGGAATTCTTAATATATTCCTGAATTGGGGTTACCGTAAAATCATTCCTCATTCTTGATTCAATACCATTAACTGCTGCTTGTGCACCCTGAATAGTCGTAATACAGGGAATTCCATGCATTACTGCGGCATTGCGAATCGGCTTCATATCCGATTGTCCCTTTGGACCAGTAGGAGTATTAATTACCAATTTTATCTCCCCAGTTTTTATTAAATCTAAAATTTCTGAACTGCCTTCACTGATCTTTTTCACACTTTGGGCTTTTATATTATTTGAATTAAGCACTTTATATGTCCCTTTTGTCGCAATTAATTTAAATCCCAAATTAAAAAGCTTTTTTGCCACAAATACAATATCTCTTTTATCATCATTTTTTACACTGATGAATATTTTACCTTTTTTCGGTAAAAAAGAGCCGGCTGCAATCTGAGATTTATAAAAAGCAATATCAAAAGATCTATCGATCCCCATAACTTCCCCGGTTGATTTCATTTCCGGGCCTAAAATAATATCCACACCGGAAAAACGGGAAAAAGGCAGTACAGATTCTTTTACAGCAACGTGTTCAATTTTTTTCTCCGTAGTTATGCCTAATTCTGATAATTTCTTCCCGGACATAATTTTTGCCGCAATCTTAGCCAAGGGTACACCGGTGGCTTTAGAAACAAAAGGTGCTGTACGCGAAGCCCGCGGATTAACTTCCAACACATAAACAGTATTATTTTTCACGGCAAATTGTATATTAATAAGGCCTTTGACTTTTAATTCCTGCGATAAAACTACAGTACATTTTCTGATATTATCAATTATTTCATCATCTAGAGTATGCGGCGGAATTACACACGCAGAATCGCCGGAATGCACACCTGCTTCTTCGATATGTTCCATTATTCCGCCAATCACTGTATTTTCTCCGTCAGATAAAGCATCAACATCAACTTCAACTGCACCTTCTAAAAATTTATCGATTAAAATTGGTTTTTCCGGAGATACATCTACAGCTTCCTGCATAAATTTTTCTAATTCCTGTTGCTGATAAACAATCCGCATTGCCCGTCCGCCCAAAACATAAGAAGGCCGGACCAAAACCGGATAGCCAATTTCTTGTGCAATACTAATTGCTTGTTTAAGCGAAGTTGCTGAACCATTCGGCGGCTGATTAATATTTAATTTTTTAATAAGTTTGGCAAATTTATCCCGGTTCTCAGCCCGGTCAATTGATTCAACAGATGTACCAATTATCGGCGCTCCGGCATCAGAGAGTTCTTTTGCTAAATTTAATGGCGTCTGCCCGCCAAACTGCACAATAATTCCGTCCGGCTTTTCTTTATCCACAATATTCATCACATCTTCAAATGTTAAAGGCTCAAAATAAAGTTTATCCGAAGTATCATAATCTGTAGAAACAGTTTCCGGATTAGAATTAACCATTATTGTCTCATACCCTAATTCTTTTAATGCAAATGCTGCATGACAACAACAGTAATCAAATTCTATGCCCTGTCCAATACGGTTAGGCCCTCCTCCTAAAATCATAATTTTTTTCTTATGGGAAACCCGCATTTCATCTTCTGTTTCATAAGTAGAATAATAATAGGGGGTATAAGCTTCAAATTCCGCAGCACATGTATCCACTAATTTATAAGTCGGGATAATCCCTGTTTTCTTACGGTAATTTCTGACACTAATCTCATCGGAATCAATTAGTTGGGCAATTTGTCTATCACTAAATCCATACTGTTTGGCTTGGAGTAATAATTCTGAATCAAAATTATTTATCCCCTGCTTTGTTTTGTACTGCTTAATTTTATCTTCCAGTTCAACTATTTGTAAAATATTATCTAAAAACCAAAGATCAATTTTTGTGATTTCAGCAATCTTCTTTATACTCATACCTTTCTGCAAGGCATATTTAATATAAAAAATTCTCGAAGCATTTGGTTCTTTTAAACGATGCAGAAGTTTTTCTTCGTCAATTTCATTGAAATCTTGTTTATTATCTAAGCCAATATGTTCAATTTCCAATCCGCGTAATCCTTTTTGTAACGCCTCTTTAAATGTACGGCCAATTGCCATTGTCTCGCCTACAGACTTCATTGAAATTCCTAAAATATCCTTAGCTTCCGGGAATTTCTCAAAAGTAAACCGCGGAATTTTCACCACACAATAGTCAATCGTTGGTTCAAAAGAAGCCGGGGTTTCTTGGGTAATATCATTACAGATTTCATCCAGTGTATAACCTACGGCAAGTTTTGCCGCAAATTTTGCAATGGGAAACCCCGTGGCTTTACTGGCTAAGGCGGATGAGCGGGAAACACGCGGGTTCATTTCAATAACAACCATTCTCCCTGTAGCCGGGTTAACCGCAAACTGGATATTGGAACCGCCGGTTTCCACTCCAATTTCACGGATAATTGCCAAAGATGCATCACGCATTTTTTGATACTCTCTATCCGTTAATGTCTGCGCCGGAGCCACAGTTATGGAATCGCCAGTATGAATACCCATAGGATCAAAATTTTCAATTGAGCAAACAATTACTACATTATCTTTTTTATCCCGCATTACTTCCAGTTCATACTCTTTCCAGCCTAAAATTGATTCCTCAACTAAAATTTCACTGATCATGCTATTTTTTAGACCTAAATCCGCAATGCTTATAAATTCTTCTTCAGTTGTCGCAATGCCGCCGCCTGTACCTCCGAGTGTAAAACTGGGTCTAATAATCAACGGCAGGCCGATTTCTTTCAACGCTGCTTTTGCCTCGGCCATATTATAAGCTAAAGCACTTCTGGGTAAATCTAACCCAATTTTCTGCATTGCTTCTTTAAAATATTTTCTATCTTCAGCTTTTTGGATTGCTTTGGTATTCGCACCAATCATTTTTACATTATATTTTTTTAATATTCCTAGTTCTGCGGCCTTCATTGCTGTATTTAATCCGGTTTGTCCGCCTAATGTCGGTAATATTGCATCCGGTCTCTCTTTAGCAATAATTTTTTCTAATACTTCCGGAGTTATCGGTTCAATATAAGTTGCATCCGCTATTTCCGGATCAGTCATAATTGTTGCCGGATTAGAATTAATCAGTACAACTTTATACCCTTCTTCTCTGAGTGCTTTACAAGCCTGGGTACCGGAATAATCAAATTCGCAAGCCTGGCCAATAATTATCGGGCCAGAACCAATAATCAATATTTTTTTTATGTCTGTTCGCTTGGGCATTTTTTTAATCCTAATTTATAAGTTTCTATCAAAGCAACAAATCTTTTAAACAAATATGCTGAATCATGCGGACCCGGGCAGGATTCCGGATGAAACTGCACAGAAAAAACCGGCAGTTTTCTATGTCTAATCCCTTCCAGTGTCTGATCATTAAGATTTATATGTGTAATTTCAATTTCATCTTTATTTAAAGAATTAAGGTCAACGCAAAAACTATGGTTCTGTACAGTGATATCAATTTTTTCAGTTTCTAAATCTTTAACCGGTTGATTGCCTCCATGGTGGCCAAACTTTAATTTATAAGTTCTCCCGCCTAAAGCTAAACCCAGCATTTGCTGCCCTAAACAAATCCCGAACATCGGTATTTTTTTCTTATGTGCCAAAATCTTTTTCACAGTCTCAATCACATAAGTTACTGCTGCCGGGTCTCCCGGGCCGTTAGAAAGCATTATCCCGTCCGGATTTAATTTTAAAATTTCACCAAATCCGGTTTGCGCCGGAACAACATAAACAGCACAATTATTATTGGCTAAAGAACGTAAAATATTAAGTTTTACGCCGCAATCTATAACCACAACCTTATATTTACCCTCTTTTTTAAAGCAATAAGTTTTTTGGCAAGTCACTTCCTTAACCAGGTCAATTCCAACTAACCCTTGAGAATTTTCTGCTTTTTTAATTAAACTTTTATCATCTAAATCTTCAGTGGAGATTACGGCTTTCATTGCTCCTTTTAAACGCGTATGACGTGTCAGCGCCCGGGTATCCACGCCTTCAATTCCGATGATATTATTTTGTTTTAAATATTCATTCAGTGTTTGAGTTGCGCGCCAATTACTATAAAAGCGTGAACATTCCCGAACTACAAAAGCCTCAACCCAAGGCCTAGTAGATTCTATATCGTCTGAATTTACACCATAATTACCGATTAAAGGATAGGTCATGGTAACAATTTGACCTTTATAGGAAGGATCTGTAAGAATTTCCTGGTACCCGGACATGCTGGTATTAAATACTACTTCTCCGAATGTTGTTCCGGTTGCCCCAAAAGAATATCCGGAAAAAATTCGGCCATCTTCTAAAGCAATCTTTGCTTTTGTTCTTTTGCCATATAGTTTATTATCAGTCATAAAATATATATTAAAAAATGCACTTTATTCAGTAGATTTTCAGTATTTTTTAAGGCCCTGCAAAAAAAACAGGAGTTTTGAAGGGTTTTCAATCTCTATGATTATAATATATAACATTTAAATTTGAAAGATTTTTTTTAAAAAATTAAACTTCTATTGTTTTTACAGAAACCATTAAAAAAGGCAGATTCTTAACCCAGAACCTGCCTTTTTTATCTTATAACTTCGCTGCTAAATTAACGTTACACTAATCCCTGATCAATCATAGAATCTGCTACCTTTACAAATCCGGCAATATTCGCCCCTTTTACATAATCTACATATTTGCCTTCTTTGCCGTATTTTACACATTGTGCGTGAATATCCAGCATAATATTGTGTAATTTTTGATCAACTTCTTCCCGGGACCAGCCCAGTCTTTGGCTGTTCTGAGACATTTCTAACCCTGAAGTTGCTACTCCGCCAGCATTAGCTGCCTTACCCGGACCATAGCAAATTTTAGCATTCTGAAAAACTCTAATACCTTCAGGTGTTGTCGGCATATTTGCACCTTCTCCCACAGCAATACAACCGTTTTTAACTAATTTTTTAGCATCGGCTTCGTTAATTTCGTTCTGGGTAGCTGAAGGAAAAGCAATATCACATTTTACACCCCAAGGACGTTCATTTTCATAATATTTACATTTATACTTTTCTGCATACTCTTTAATGCGGCCGCGTTTTACGTTTTTAAGCTCCATAATATACGCTAATTTTTTAGCATCAATTCCCTCCGGATCGTGAATATAACCGCTAGAATCAGATAAAGTAACACATTTACCGCCTAATTGATTTACTTTTTCTATGGTATACTGAGCAACATTACCTGATCCGGAAACAGTACAAATTTTACCTTTTAAAGATTGCCCAATCTCTTTTAACATTGCCTGTACAAAATAAACACAACCATATCCGGTTGCTTCTGGTCTGATCAAACTGCCGCCCCAGTTAAGGCCTTTTCCAGTTAAAACTCCGGTAAATTCATTACGCAGTCTTTTATACTGGCCATACATAAACCCGATTTCTCGTCCGCCAACACCAATATCGCCAGCCGGGACATCAGTATCCGGGCCAATATGTCTTTGCAGTTCCGTCATAAAACTCTGACAAAACTTCATTACTTCATTATCAGATTTTCCTTTCGGATCAAAATCAGATCCTCCTTTACCGCCACCCATTGGTAAAGTTGTTAAACTGTTTTTAAACACTTGTTCAAAAGCCAGAAACTTTAAAATTCCTAAGCGAACAGTCGGATGAAATCTCAAACCACCTTTATAAGGCCCGATTGCACTATTCATCTCTATTCTAAAACCACGATTAACCTGAATTTGCCCTTTATCATCAAGCCAAGGCACACGAAACATAATTATTCTTTCCGGTTCAATAATTCTTTCTAATATTTTAGCTTTTGCATATTTAGGATTTTTCTCGATAAACGGAATAACACTTTCTACCACTTCTCTGACTGCCTGATGAAATTCATCCTCGCCGGGATTTTTTTGGATAACATAATCCATAAACTGCTCAATTTTTGATTTTGACATTTTCTCCACCTTTTCCTTGTTTAATTCTTTCACTGCTATTGGCATTTTCCCTCCTTTAAATGAGTGCATAATTTACAAACACAACGTGTTTTTAAATTATCTGCACGAATTTATCCCGTCCCGAATGAAGTTTTCTTCGCAGAATTTCTTCGGGATCCCGAAGAGAATCTAAATAAAAATTCTTCTTTCGGGAAAGCTTATGATTAATCTCAAAAAAATTTCAAATGTTTAAGCAAGGGGCAATGAGCACATTATTTCAGGAACAACGTGATTTAAGTAATATGTGCGAATTAAATCCCGCCTGTCCCGCTGTTTTTAGGCGGGGCCGCCTTTTGGCGGGATAATAAAATAAAAAAAGACATTTCCTCCTTGTTCAGGAAACGTCTTTGTTTCTTCCATATACAATACAAACATTGTATTGTGAAAATAAGCTTATCAAAATTCAAAAATATTGTCAATAAAAAAATCGCCTGATTTTTAAGCAAATTTTATTTTTAATTTATTATTAATGGAACCCCCACGGGCTAAAGCCTGTGGTTCCTGGGGTGGAATACTCAAGCGGCCTCCTTTTATCCGCGCCATAAATGGGCGCGGTTTTAGGCCGCGGATGTATAAACCAATGCTTCAATATAAAGCAAAAAATTAAAATTATTATATACTAGATTTTTTAACTCCCTGATTCCAGCGATCTTTAAGTTTAGGATTATCAATCCAGGATAACAAGTATTTTGTATATTCCTCTCCGGTTACTCCGGTATCCCTGCCGGTAATTATCATCTTTTTTTCAAATTGCCCGCAGATATCTAAAGCCATTTCTACTTTTTCTGCTTGATTATTAAATCCAATATGTCTAATCAGCATTGCACTGGCACGAATCATAGAACAGGGATCAGCAAATTTTGCCCGCCCTTCTTTAACCATACGCGGCGCACTGCCATGAATTGCTTCAAACATTGCCCATTTTTTCCCGATGTTTGCACTGCCAGCTGTACCTACGCCGCCTTGCATTTGCGCGGCTTCATCCGTTAAAATATCGCCGTAAAGATTCGGCAGAACTAACACCTTAAATTCTTTGCGCCTAGCCGGATCAATTAACTTTGCACTCATAATATCAACATACCACTCATCCAGTTTAATTTTCGGATATTCCCGGGCAACACGAAAAGCAACCCGGGAAAACCGGCCGTCTGTAGTTTTTATAACATTTGATTTGGTAACTACGGTCACACGGTTAATATTATTCTTCTTTGCATATTCAAAGGCCATACGAATAATACGCTCTGAACCTTGCTCTGTTATGACTTTAAAGTCTATACTCAAATTTTCGGAAACATCAAATCCTCTGGAACCTAAAACATAAGCCCCTTCTGTATTCTCTCTAAAAAAACACCAATCAATGCTTTCTTGAGGAATTTTTATTGGCCGTATATTAGCAAAAAGATCCAAATGCCGGCGCATGGCTACATTGGCGCTTTCAATGTTTGGCCACTTATCCCCAGCTTGCGGTGTTGTTGTCGGGCCTTTAAGAATTACATGGCATGATTTTATTTCTTCGAGCACATCATCGGGAATTGCCTTTTTATGTTTAACCCTGTTTTCAATTGTTAATCCCGTAATATCTTTAAATTTAATTTTTCCTTGAGCTATCTGAGTTTTTAACATATGTTCTAAAACTACTTGCGCATGTTTGGAAATAATTTCACCGATCCCATCGCCCCAGCAAATACCGATAATAATCGGCGATAAAGTTGTATAATCCGGGCTCTGGACATCTTTTTTCATTTCTTCAACGCGTGCTAACTGCTCTTGGATTATAATTTTAAATTTTTCCTGTGCATTTTTTATCATTTCTTGCGACATTTTTTTACCTCTAATATTTTTTAAAATCACCTTTTCTTTTTCTTTAGATCAGTTTTTCCTTTAATACATTATACCCTAAATTATTATTTTTATAAACCTCTACCATTTACCAGTTTTTAAATATTGATCTATTACACGTGCGGCAGTTTTTCCTGCTCCCATTGCCGAGATTACTGTCGCTGCTCCGGTTGCAATATCTCCGCCGGCAAATACCCCTTTTTTACTGGTCTTTCCGGTTTCAGAATCAATTTCGATATTACCTTTTTTGCCAATTTTAAGTCCCGGAGTTGTCTCCGGAACTAGAGGATTTGGGCTATTACCAATAGCTACCACAACCACGTCTACAGGGATTTTAAAATTAGAATCTTCAATCGGGACAGGGCGTCTTCTGCCTGATGCATCGGGTTCTCCTAATTTCATTCTTAAGCACTCCATTTCCCTTACCCAGCCCTTTTTATCTGCGTAATAAGCTATCGGCAAGGTTAAAAATTCAAATTGAACTCCTTCTTCTTCGGCATGATGGATTTCTTCATTACGTGCGGGCATTTCTGCTTTTGATCTTCTGTAGATAACCATTGCTTTTTCTGCGCCTAAACGTAATGCTGTTCTCACTGAATCCATAGCTACATTCCCGCCGCCAATCACTGCCACGTTTTTGCCTTTTATTGTCGGCGTGTCATATGCCGGAAAACTGTATGCTTTCATTAAATTGCTTCTGGTTAAATATTCATTTGCGGAAAATATTCCGCTATAATTCTCTCCGGGTAAAGACATAAACCAGGGCAGACCTGCCCCAGTTCCGACAAAAATCGCATTAAATTCATTAAGAAGTTCATCGATAGTTTTTAATTTACCCACCACAAAATCAGTTACAATTTCTACGCCTAAGGAGTGAATATATTCAACTTCTCTTTCTACAATCGAATTAGGCAGTCGAAATTCAGGGATCCCATAGACAAGTACCCCTCCCATCTCATGTAATGCTTCAAATATCGTTACTGCATGTCCGAGTTTTACCAGTTCACCCGCAACGGTAAGCCCTGCCGGACCTCCACCCACACAAGCGACTTTTTTTCCGGTAGAAATTTTCTTAACTGGCCTGAAAATGTTATCCTGTTTAGCTTCCCAGTCAGCAATAAATCTTTCTAACCTTCCAATCGCTACGGGCTCTCCCATTTTAGAGAGAATACAAACTTTTTGGCATTGATCTTCCTGCGGACATACCCGGCCACATATAGCTGGAAGCACATTAGTTTCTTTCATCTTTTTTATGGAAGCATGGAAATCTGCTTTAGCAATTAAATCTATAAATCCCGGAATATCTATACCCACAGGACAACCTTTAACACACAAAGGATTTTTACATTGTAAACACCTTTTTGCTTCCAAAACCGCTTCTTCTTCAGAATATCCAAAAGGGACTTCCTTAAAATTTTTAATTCTTTCCCGGGGTATTTGTTCACGCATGGGTATTTGAGTAGGATCTACTTTTGCCATGATTTATTAATTCCTTAATTTTTGTTCTTAATTTTTTCCTCAAGCTTACACAGAGAACGATTCTCATGCGGAATAAATCTCTTCTGTCTATCCATCAGCTCATTAAAATCAACTTGATGTCCATCAAAATCCGGTCCGTCAACACAAGTAAATTTAGTTTCTCCCCCGATTGTAACCCGGCATCCGCCACACATTCCTATCCCATCGATCATAATAGAATTCAAACAAACCAATGTATATATATCAAATTGTTTAGTTAGATTAGAGACTGCACGCATCATAGGCAGAGGGCCGACACAAAAGACCAGGTTATAATTTGATTTTTTTTCAATTAATTTTTTCAACGGATCCGTTACTATTCCCTTTTGCCCGAGTGAACCATCATCAGTTGTTATGTATAAAGCATCTGAGTATTCATTTATTTGTTCTTTTAGTATTACTAGATCAGCGGTGCGGCCGCCTAAAATTGATGTGATTGAACACCCGGCTTGTTTCAATGCCCGTACTACTGGCAGAAGCTCCGCAATGCCAACTCCCCCGCCGACAACAATTATATTCCCGTAATTTTTTATCGGTGTAGGTTTTCCTAAAGGCCCGACCAGAGAATATAAAGAATCGCCTACTGTTAACCCCGCCAATAATTTCGTAGTATATCCTACTTCCTGAAAAATAATAGTTATACACTTATTTTCTTTATCTGAGTCCACAATGGTCAGCGGAATACGCTCCCCTTCTTTATTCACCATTAGCATAATAAATTGTCCGGGCAAAGCTTTCTCCGCAATAAGCGGCGCTTCGATGATAAATTTAGTTAAATCCTTGGTAATTTTTTCTTTAGCTAAAATCTTCATTTTTTCACCTTAGTTTAACGAAACAAAAAAAAGACATTTTCCAGTTTTAAATTTAGGATAACGTCTTTGTTATTATTAAATTCAATATCATCATTGTATTAAAAATCAAGATTACCATGATCTAAAAAAAAAGTCAAGAGGGCAAAGTGGGACATTTATTCAATTCCTAGAGGATTAATAATATTGCGGTGCAGAGATCCATTATAGGTAGGCACTTCCCCTTCAAAAGGCTTAGATATAATATCCGGGGTAGACAGCTTATCCCATAGCACAATAATCACAAAAATTAGCAATAATAAAATAATCACCGCAATCAATTCCTGTTGAAATAAGTTGTGTTCCTCTTCTTTCTTCTGTTTATTCTCAATATTAATCATATTTCAGCCATGCAATAAATTTAGGGGCGGGGCGGTTTTAATCTAATTCTTTGGATATCTTTTTCTAATTCTTTTGTCTGCGCTTGAGATTCTTTAATCGCTTGCTCTAAAGCTTCTTTGGCTTCTGCCTCTAACTCTTTGTTTCTTTTTTTTGTATAATCCTCTGCTTCTTTTAATAATTTCTCCAGTTCATCCTCAAGATTTTTTATTTTTAATTTTGTTTCAATCTGAGCTTTTTTCATGCCTTGGTTAGTTTCCTCATCCGCTTGTTTGATGATTTGCTCTAATTCTTCTTGATTTTCTCTTTCTTCTTTTTTTATTTTTTCGCTTTCAATCAAAGCCTCATGGCGAGCTATTTTTTCAGAAATAGTTAATTCCTTTTGTTCCCCAGCTGCTGCATTAATTTCAAAAACGTAGCCAAAAACCAGTGTGAATAAAAAAATTAATGAGAAATTAAAAAATAATACTTTCTTCATTATTTCCTCCGTTTATTTTTTATTATAAAAAAATAAATTTAATCAGGCAATAATATCTTTTAAAATTTTGAATTTATTCTTACCTTGCTTTAAAAATTTAAGAAATACTTTTGCCGTTACCAAAGCATCGTCTAACGCCCGATGATAATTATGGTTTTTGATCCCTAATCGTTTTGCTACTTTTTCCAGTTTATGGCTGCGTTCGCAGGAGAATAGGTTTCGGGACATTAAAAGCGTATCCACGCAATAGGCGTTAGCATTAACATCAAAATCATTACATAAAAACGGAAGGTCAAAAGACTTAATGTTGTGGCCAACCAATACACAATCTTTGACAAATTCACAAAACTGATTACGTACAGTATTTAAGGTCGGCGCATCCATTAACATATCCACATTAATTCCGTGTACCCGCGTAGCATAATAAGGCACAAAGTCTGTATAGATAAGTGATTCAAATTTATCTTCTATTTTACCAGCTTTAACTTTAACTGCGGCAACTTCAATAACTGAATCATGCAGAGCAGAAAATCCTGTAGTTTCTAAATCAATCACAGCAAAATTTATCTGACCCAGGGATTTGTTTAATATTTTTTTCATATTTTTGATACTTTTTTTAGCTCAAATAATTTTTGAAATTTTAATATATTAGCAGTCAGTTTGTTTTGCTTCTGCAATGCAGATATAGCGCAGAGCATATCTACTTCTGTATCAATAACTGCCTGTGCATTATTCAGATCAATTCCGCCAATTGCAACAATTGGGACAGATATTCTTTGTCTAACGTTCCTGAGGACATTGATGCCTATATTTTTTATATCCGGTTTTGCCTGTGTAGGAAACACCGGGCCAATCCCGATATAATCAGCGCCCCTGTTTTGAGCTTCTTGGGCTTGTTCAAGGCTATGTGTACTCATCCCAATAATTTTATTTTTGCCTAAAATTTTCCGCGCTTTCTCAATCGGTAAATCATCCTGCCCGAGATGCACCCCATCTGCTTCAGTTGCCTGCGCCAGATCAACTCGGTTATTAACAATAAATATTACTTCATGACAAAGTTTTTTAATCTTTAGAGCTTCTGCAAACATCTGCTGATCATTTAAATTTTTACTGCGGTATTGAATTATTTTCACGCCGGCAGCTAAAGCTGCTTGGACATCAGAAATATTTTTTTTAAGACTTAACTGAGCACATGTAATAAAATAAAATCCTTTTATATTAATTTTCATTTTTATACATCCGCGGCCTAAAACCGTGCCCATTTATGGCGCGGATAAAAGGAGGCCGCTTGAGTATTCCACCCCAGGAACCACGGGCTTTAGCCCGTGGGGGTTCCATTAATTAAATTGGATTAAAAGGAGTTTTTGTTTTAACCAAAAAAACAAAAACTCTTCCCTACTTAATAGTAATAACCTCTTTAAAAATAAACTTGCAGCTTACATTACCTGGCTATTTTCTATGCACAAAAAGATTATTCCTACAAGTATAACCACTAAAAATATGCCCACTAAATAGTAACCTAACATCATCTATAATATTTAGGTTAAAACTGCTTAAATCTATTATACAATAATAACGAAAATTGGTGTATATTTTTAAAATAATTATGTCAGAATTCTATTGTGAGTCTTCCTTCATTATCTGAGCTTCAAGATAACTGATCATTCCGTCGTTGTCTGCATCATATTCTGCTTCAATGGCACTATCCACTTTTGCCTGGCCATTAGTTGCAATAAACTGGTGTCTGTCTTTTAAAAGTTCTCTGGCTTCATCTTTTTGCAGCCAACCGTCTCCGTTGCCATCATATTTAGCTTCAAGTTGAGTATTTACCTTAGATCTAATTTTAATTCTTTCTTTTTTTGTAACCATCCCGTCATTATTAATATCAACTTTATCTTTTGTTTCTTCTTTAAATGCTTGTTTTTCTGTTTTTGTCGCAATGCCATCTTGATTTGTATCTGCTTTTTTCTCCCATTTAGTATTTACTTTTGCATCCTTATTCTCCTTTATCTGCCATTCTTTTGCACCAATTGTTCCATTCTTATTTTTATCGATTTTGTCAAAAACACTTTTTGATTTTGTCCGGGGGCCAGCATAGCCTTCTCCGATTAACCCGGTAAAAATCAATCCTAATAATAATAAATAAATACCTATTCTTTTCATCCTGCCTCCTGGGTCATAAAATAATTTGTTTTTTGATAAAATTTTAAAAAACTATTTTTATACCTGATTCTGCTTTCAGTTTTTCATAAATATCATCTCTTTGCTTTTGGTTGTTTACTGTTACTTGTAAATTAAAAGAGATATATTTCCCTTTATTACTAATATTTGAAAAACAGATTTTAATTTTAGTATCTCCGATAACATTTTTAATTGATTTTTCAATATCATTTCTATTTGTACCAATAACTTTATACAACCAGATACAAGGATATTTAATCTGAGTTTTTTTATTTATTCTACTTTGCATATTCATTGATTAATCCCACACAAAAAATATTATAAAAACTTACCGGATTCCATAATTTTTTTATCATCAGCATAAACATCGGGTTTGGTAATAACCCCATCCAGATGTAAAGGCACATCATTATTACCGCCGTAAGATAAATTATTTCCGACTGCTATATGCACTGTCCCTTTAACTTTTTCATCCTCAAGTACAATTCCAATTATTTTGGCTTTAGGATTTAACCCTATCCCTAATTCTGCCACACAATAAGCTCGGAAGCCAGCTTGATCAAGCCTGTCTTTTATTGTTTGCGCATATTTACCTCTAATATTTTTGACTATACCCGCGGCCACTTCAAAGTAAAGGGGGAAATCTAAAATACCTAATCCTGGAAATGAAGCATCAACAACATAAGTTCCTTGAGCATTTTCCGGAGCAAACGATACTTCCCCTTCCGGCAAATTACCAAAAGCCCCGGGGTAATCAAAACTGCCCCCGTTTTCACCGAACCATTTGCTTTTACCTACATCAAAAACTATATCTGTACCTAATTCTGTTTTTACTTTTATTTGTTTAGCATTAGACAGAACAGCATGCAATTTTTGGGACTCATTTTTTAGTAATCGATAATCAATTGCACAACAGCGGTTAATTATATCTTCTGTGATGTCTGGCATGGATGCAATTCTCGCGCCCTTATTTGAAGCATCCCGCCGGCTCTTAGTATGAGAAAGAGATTTATCTGTAATTAAAAACTGTACGTCATAATCTAGCATTTCTTTTTCAACTTCAGGTGGCGGTTCGCTTCCGTGTTCTTTTGTCGGCTGCATAACACAAATTTTCACATTGGAAGTTATTGCCCCGGCATATTCATAAAAAGCTCTTGCAATCGGTTCTTTTATTTTATCCGTCACAATCAAGCAAGATTCATTAGTTTTAAGCTTAACCGCTCCAAAAAATATTGCATTTAAAGCAACTTTTTCTATCATTTTTTCTCCCGAAAGTTTAATTATTTAATCAATCTTTAAAAAATATTTTTTTATTTTTTAAACCCAACCGGAATAATGTAGACAGGCTCATGATCAACTGGCAAGTTTAAAATATTTTTTACTTCTTTATCTTCAAAAGCCCCGATCGAAACAGATCCTAAACCTAAAGCTACTGCTTGCAGATGAATATTTTGTCCGATGTGTCCGGCCTCAATATAGCTATACCTGATTCCCCTTTGACCGTATTTACCCGTAATCCGGGAATAAACTACACATAAGACAATATTTACAGCTGCTTCTTTTACACTCGATTGTCCCAAGGCAGCATTGGAAAGTGCGCGGCGTAAATCCTGTTTTTGCAATATTTCGATTTTCTGTGTAAGCGGCAGATAATGATAAACTCCATTTTTTGATATTACATATATTTCGATGGGGTATAAAGCTCCGGCGGAAGGAGCAGTGCGCAAATTACCTCCTGTGTTTTTTTCTGTTATTCCTCCGGCTGCCCATAATATTTGGCTTAATTGATTCTGGGTTAAATCCTTATCTTGAAAAGAACGCTGAGAACGTCTAGATTGAAGAGTTTTCTCTAAAGAAATTTTTCCATCTATTTGTATTTGAGGTAGAGAGAGAGTTTCTAATTCAGCCATGATTAAATAATTAGGAAATAAAATTAATAAAAAAATAATTAAAATATAAACAATTTTATTTATTCGCATTTAACTTTGCTTTGCCCATAATTACCAATCTGCCTTGTAGTCAAAAAACCCTTTTACAAAAATTCCTAATCCCGTAAGCATCGGGCCAATCGCAATTACATAATATGCACCGCCTCTTTTTATCGCCATCGCTTCTGAAATCCAGGTCACCAAAACTCCGCAGCAAAATAAAACTCCTCCGATGATCATATTTTTCTTCCCGGCATGAGGATAATCATCCCTTTCCGGTTTAACTCCCGGCAAATTATCACAAATCATAACCGCAGCAGCCTGAGGCAATCCTTTTTCCGTAAGTTTTTTTTGCATCACATCTTTGATGATTTCAGCTGGAACTCCTTCTGCCTTCATTTCGGCTGCTTCTTTATATACATTTCTTACTGCTTCACCCTTAGCTAAATCCGCTTCGTTCATTAAAAAAATCCTTATAATCTTATTGTAAAAAAAATTACAACCTGTTGATAATTTTTTCAAGTACAAAAATAATGAATTTACCTAAAAACCATATTGCAAAAATTACCAAAATAAACATTACAATAATCCGTAAAAAAAACACTAAAGCAAAAATAAAAGGAAAAAGTAAAATACCCACACCAAAAAATAAAGCTGCCGCAATTAAAAAAAATAGCCCGATTAAAAATGCTCTCATTTTATTTTCCCATTATTTTTTTATTTGTTTTGTGTCACTTGTGCCGCAATACCAATAATCACCAATATTAAAAACAATATTTGTGTCAATTGCAAACTAAAATTCATAGTTGAAATAATCAAGAATGCTCCGGTAAGGCAAGACAATATGATCAGAGCCCAATCAAAAAGAAAAGCGCTCAGCAGCGCCCCGATAATACCGCCTAAGAGAAAAACTAACCACGGAATCCAACCGAGTTTAACCCCTAACTCATTAATAATACTTACCGCGACATACCCGCCGGCCATAAACCCGGCGATGCCTATGCCTATTTTTTGCATCAAAAAAGTTAAGATAATCGCAATCATCCCAATAACTAAAGCGGCAATTAAAACAACCTGATCCGAGGCGTCTTTTAACAGGAGAGTCGTATACTCACAACCTAAAATAAAACCAATACCGCCGGCAAAAAGCCAGAATAACTTTCTACCCATCATCAACAAAATTATGCCTAAAGATAAATAAATTATTTGTAAATACATGATAATTTCAGAATATCGGGTAAGGGGTGAAGAATGAAAATTCCTCGCTTTTTATTTTTTCCCTTAACCTATACTCTGCTCCTTAATTTATATTGTTCCCAAATGTTTTCTAATGCTTCTTTTGCACTTTGATTGATTTTTATCTCAACAAGACTAGATATTTCTGTTATTTCCGGATTTATTTCCACAGTAAACTTTCCGGATCGGCTTGCCTGCATTACAGGTTGACTAATATAAGGAAACACACTTGTTGTGCCAATAGAAAAATATACATCAAAACCTTTATTTAATTCATCCGCTAATTTTTCTACTTTTTCCCGCGGTAACATTTCCCCAAAAAATACTACTTCCGGCCGGATTACACCCCCGCATTCTGGACAAATTGGCGGTAGTGAAAACCCGTTGTAATTATTGACCCTTGTGCACGTTAAACATTGCATGCAAACAAGATTATGAAAATCACCGTGAATATCGATTACATTCCGTGACCCTGCCGCACTATGAAAACCGTCAATATTCTGCGTTAATACCCAAACCCGTTCAAAATGATTTTCAAATTCCGCAATAATCTTGTGTGCTTGATTAAATTTAGCATCGCGGCAATTTTGCTCAATCCGCAAAAGATATTTCCAGGCAGTTTCCGGCTTTGCATAAAGTGTTTCTCCGGCTAAGGCTGTTTCTATTGGAATGCCATCTTCTGTCAACTGACCATTATAAAGCCCGCCAATCCCCCTGTATGTGGGTAATCCTGAATCTGCGGAAATTCCTGCTCCGGTAATAAAAAGAATACTTTTACTATTATGCAGCTTATCAACTATTTTTTCAATTTTTTTAATTAAACTCGTTTTAACCAACAATTTTACCTTTTATCTTATTTATCTTATTGCTCTGTTTTGGCTGCTTCTTTTACTTTTGCTTGCTCTGGAGGCTGAATTTTAGTTTCAAATTCTTCAATTCTTACAGTTAAAATATTTAATTCCTCTTTTAATGTTTTAATCTGCTCTTGTAATTGCACATTCTGCATTTTTTGTTCCTTAACCTGCTCCTGCATTTCCTGCTTCATCTGCCAAAGAATCCGTGCCATATACTTGTCTACAGGCTCAACTGTATAAACCGCGCCTTTTTGGTCTACTTTTGCTCCCTGCGGCACTAATATTTTTGTTTGTCCGACAACACGCATTTCCATTCCATCCGGAGCGCCATCTGCTGTAAATTCCTGAGCAAAAATTTCCTTAATTAAAAAAGCAATGCAAAATATAACCAACATTCCCAAATAGATAAATTTTTTATTGATGTTCATAGCTAATAGTATAACAATCTCCGCTATTATAAACAAACAAAAAAAATATAACAATTTTATTTACAAAATTTATTGCCTAATTTGTTTAATTCAGCTATAATTTAAATGAAAATTAATTCTAGATTTAATTAAAAACCAAAAACAAAAGGATTTGTTATGCCTGCCAAAAAAGCCAAAACATTTGTTTTAGACACTAACGTAATTCTCCACGACAGTTCCTGTATGTACCAATTTAAAGACCATGATATTGTTATTCCTATCCAGGTTTTAGAAGAATTAGATAGATTTAAAAAAGGCAATGAAACCCTTAATTTTCATGCCCGGGAATTTGTCCGCGCTTTGGATGACTTAAGCGGCGATCAAATATTTGACGAAGGAGTTAATATTGCCCCCGGCCGCAGTAAAATTATTATCAAGTTAGGTAAAGCTATCCATGAAAATCTTACGCTTAATTTCTTCGGTAATATTAAGGATCATCAAATTTTAAATACAGCTTATTGTTTAGCTCAGGAAAATCCGGATCGGCAAATCACTCTAGTCAGTAAAGACGTTAATCTGCGCATGAAAGCAAAAGCAGTAGGGTTAATTGCTGAAGATTATACAACCGACCATGTTAAAGATATTTCAGAATTATATAAAGGCTACCAAGTTGTCGAAGATGTTTCAGAAGAAATTATTAACTCTCTTTATAAAGAACCTTATGAGATTGATATTACCGAATTAAACACAAAAAGAGAATTCTTACCGAATGAATATGTAATCATGCGTAATGGTAAGAAATCAGCTTTAGCCCGATTTTATTCCGAAACAAAAAAAATCCATCGTGTACAAAAAGTTCCTGCATATGGTATTATGCCGCGTAATGCCGAACAAATATTTGCATTAGATGCTCTAATGGACCCTAAAATTCAGCTGGTAACAATTTCCGGCAAAGCCGGTACCGGAAAAACACTTCTGGCTTTAGCCGGAGCCTTAGCTAACAAAAAAGAGTATTTTCAGATTTATATGGCCCGTCCAGTTGTGCCCTTAAGCAATAAAGATATTGGATTTTTACCCGGGGATATTCAATCTAAGCTAGAACCATATATGCAGCCTTTGTACGATAATTTAGGCGTAATCAAGCATAAATTTTTGGAATCTGCATCCAAGCAGCGAAGAATTCAGAAACTACTCGATGAAGAAAAATTGGTTATTGCTCCTTTAGCCTATATTCGCGGCCGCAGTTTAGTGGATATATTTTTTATTGTGGATGAGGCGCAAAATCTCACGCCGCATGAAGTAAAAACAATTCTTACCCGCGCGGGTGATAATACTAAGATGGTTTTTACCGGCGATATTTTCCAAATTGATCATCCTTATTTAAACACCTATTCTAATGGTCTGACCTATATGATTGATAAAATGAAGGGCCAGAATCTTTATACACATATTAATCTGGAAAAAGGCGAACGCTCAGAATTAGCAGAACTCGCCAGTAATGTACTTTAACCATAGTTATAAGTTATAACTTATCACTAGTGATAAGTTATCACTAGTGTCCGGTTGTTTTTTTTAATATTTTTGTAATACAATTAATTATAACAGGTTATGAAAAAAATATCTGTAATCGATTTGAAATCAGTTTTATACTATGGTCATTCTTTTTTAAACAAACAAAAAGGAGTGG
>JBDRJV010000028.1:0-162348 GCA_043814605.1 Candidatus Omnitrophota bacterium
AAATACTCCAGATTGTCATCTGTCTGCAGTAATTTCCCTATACTTTTTACTCCCCAAGACTGCAAAACATAGTCAAAATAATCAAGTGGTTCTTTTTCTAAATAATCAGCTCCTGTAAGAATAACAAACCCGTATTTATTCTGCAGATTAGGAAGATGCGATAATATTACTAAACGTTCAAAAAATGTTTTCATATAAGCATCTACTAATCCACAAGCACTATTGGCTAATAGCACAATCCCCTGTGCCTGTTGCATTTTCCCCCGGATAAATCCTAAATCATCTTTCAATCGACACTGACAAGACAGATCAACCATGCAAGTATTACATTCACGGCAGGGTTTTATTTTATTTTTTTCTAGCTCAATAACTTCTATGAGGTACTCTGAGAATTTATCGCACAACGCTGCTATTGCCTTAGCGTTAGGATTGTGCTCTAAGGAATGCCCCGTAATAATAACTATTTTCCCTTGCTTTTTTTGTATCTTTGGGGATAACAACTCCTGTGAAATATTAAGGGGTGTTCCAAAATATTCGGAGGAAAGAAATTTTCGTGCTAAAAATTGTGTTTGTTTTACCGGGAAACGGGTTTTTGATAAAATCTTGCTAATTTTTCGCGCCAACCTACGGCAACTCGCCTCCGATATTTGCTCTTCTGTGAACGGGAAAATATTCTCTCCATCTACTGAAACCCCCTCTAAATAACTTATTCCTAACTGTTCACTAAGAAATCGGATCCTGTCTACAGCAAAATCATCTCTTATTCTGCGAGAGGTAATAATACTTGTAGCCAACTTGCCAGGAAAAGTATTGCCTTGAGTAAATAACTTGTCAAAAAAACACTGCATTTGTACTGGTAAAGAAAAAACCATTATGCCAAAAACCCAAACAAACATATCTGCTTTTTTCATTTTATCAACTATTTCTAAAAATTGTGGCTCTGCCTGATTGGGATTTAATGAAAGTTTAGAGTGAGTAATATCAATAAACTCATATTTATGCTGTAAAAAGTTTGCTGTGTATTTAGCAAAACGATAACTTGTACTTGCATGAGCTCGAGGGCTGCCGCATAAAAATAAGATCTTTTTCACTTCACTCTCCTTGAAACTTTTTGATAATTATTGCACTGTGTGCTCCATTTAAATCAAAGCTATTGAACATTATTGTTTTTAATCGAGCACGCCGAACACAATTAGGCACATAATCTAAATCACATTGTAAGTCTTTTTGTTTCTGATTAATTGTCGGAGGGATTAAATTATTTTGCAAGGCTCCTAGCCCCGCAACTATACTTATTGCTCCCGAAGCACTATATGTTTCTCCTATTATTGATTTAACCGCAGTTATGGGGATTTTCTTTGCGTAAAGTTTAAACACTGATTTTATTGCTTTTGTTTCTGCTATATCAGCATACTTTGTTGAATTAGCATTAGCAAAAATTAAATCTATATTTTTTTTGCTTACCACTGCTGCATCTAAACAGCCTTGCATAACATTAGCGATCCCCGCTCCGGAAGGGTCATAAGCCATTGACTTTTTTGAAGAAAAAAGAGAATTTATTCCAATAATTTCTGCATAAATTTTTGCTTTACGCTTTAGGGCCGCAGTTAATTCTTCAATGATAACGATTCCAGCTCCTTCAGATAAAATCACACCGTTTCTTCTTTTATCAAAAGGACAGCAAACTAGTTGCAATTTTTTATTCATTCCGGCTAAGCATTTTGCTGCATAGAATCCAGCAAAAATCTCTTCGGAAAGTTCCTCGGCTGAACCAACAATAACTTTATCCGCGCGATTATTATCAATTGCGCCAATAGCATATTCTAAGGCATCAGAAAAGCTGCAGCTGCCGTTGCTTACAGTGCTATTAAAACCAGTAATACTAAATTTTATTGCAATCCGGCTTGCTGCAGAATTTGCTACAACATTGGGAAACTGAGAGGGGTTAACGAATCTTGGCCCATTACGAATTAAATCCAAATCAAAGCCAATATAGCTTTTTGTGCTACCTAACGTCGTACCCAAAGATATACCAGTACGATGTGTTCTTTTTTGGTCTAATAAACAACTGTCCTCAAGTGCAAATTTTGTCGCAACGCATAAAAATTTTGCGGTACGATCAAGATCGCGTAAGCCTTTTTGGCCCAAATAATCTGCGGCATTAAAATCTTTGGTTTCCCCCGCTATTGTTACCTTTAATTTTCTCGTATCAAATAAGGATATGGGGCTAAAATTTGACTTGCCTTTAAATAGATTTTGCCAAAAGTTATCTTTACCAATACCAATCGGGCAAACAACTCCTGCTCCAGTGATCACAATCCGTTTTTTTTTCATTTTAGAGGAAGATATTATTTTTATTCGATCTCAACAATATTGTGTTTTATCGCATATTTTATCAGGTCAGATGTACGGGCCAGGCCTAATTTCTTTAAAAGCGCATTTTTATAGTTTTCCACAGTTCTGCGGCTAATAAACAAATCATTGGCAATTTCACGCGCAGTTTTGCCCTCAACCACTAAACGCAGCACATCTTTCTCGCGGCTAGTTAATGTTAATTTTTCTATTGATTTATCGCATTCTTGCTGTGTAACCCGATCCACGAGATTTTGAGAAAGCTTAGCATTCAAATATACTTCGCCGCGAGCAACTCTGCGCAGAGCCGGGATTAATTCCTCCGCCACATTATCTTTATTTAAATATCCTTTCGCCCCCATTTTAAAAGCCTTATCCATATAAATATTTGACCGGTGCATACTAATAATAATTGTTTTTACTTTTGGCAATATATGTTGTAATTGCGCGATTACATCCAGCCCGCTTTTCTTGGGCATCGTAATATCCAGCAAAATAATATCTGGTTTCAATTCTTCTGCCCTTTGCAAAACTTCCTCGCCGTTAGTTGCTTCTCCGATAACTTTATAGCCCGGTTCATTTTGTAGGATGCTTTTAATCCCCGCGCGGATTATATCATGATCATCCGCAATTAATATAGAAGTGCTCATTTTTGAATCCTTGGTTTATACTATTTATTTTGTATGTTTTCCTTGTCTTGCAACCAATTATACGCATTATTATTAATATATTCACGTATTTCGCGTAAAGATTTATCGTTTCTTATCACATTATCATAAAATGACCGTTGCCAAATTTTTCGGTCTGAGGTATTTTGTGATTTATTGATTTGTTTTGATGATTGATATTTAAAATATGCGATAATTTGACCTAACGTAGGGGCGCGGTTTCCGCGCCCGTTAATGGAAATATTATTGTCGTTATTACGATGTAATTGATTAACAATATTATCCGGGCAGGGAGACCCTGCCCCTACGATTTGTATTATACCATGAATACCCTAAAGGGCACTCCAGCAGGTTTTATTTTTCAAAACATAAAACCTGGGGTATGATTGGGCATGATGCCATGTTGGTCTAATTTGACATGCGTATACAGATCTGGTATGCCCTTCCATTGGTTGTTAATTATTTCACCAATTTTTGATAATTTTATTTTGTAATCATATCGGACAGGGGCAAGCCCTGTCCCTACAAAATTATTAAGATATTGACCAAATATGTTTTCTCTGTTTTTTGAACAAATGGTAACGAAATAATAACCATTTAATGAATAATCATAATCTTTTAATCTGCTTGGCTTTCTGGTTATTAATTTTTGCATTTTATTTTTTTGCTTTTTTCTAACTACTATGTTTTCTATCCGCTGTTTTTATGCTTTTCGCTTATAATTTATCATTTGTCACTTGTAACTCATACCTGTTTTTTATTTACTCCGTCCTGCGTCCTAGCGTAGCGATCGTCTCTCGTCCTTCGGTTTCTTACGATTTAAGAGCTAGCCTTTTAAGGTTACCTCTATCTTTGTCCCCCGGCCATGCGCTGTTCTAATCGCAAACGTGCCGCCTAATAATTCCACCCTTTCTCTTAATCCCTGTAACCCTAATTTTAGCTTGTCTTCTTTGCGGCGGTGCGGAATCTCCTTATCCGGCACATATTCAAACCCTACCCCATCATCAAAAACTACTAATTTAATATTACCCAATATTTGGCTTAAAGATACCTCGATATATTTTGCCTGGGCATATTTAGCGCTATTCGTTAATGCCTCTTGCACTATCCTGTATAAAGTAAGGCTGTATTCAGCCGAACATTTTAATTCTTGCTGCGGTTTTTTATAATTACATTGGCAGCCGGTAATTTCCTGGTGTTCTTTAACTAAAGCGGTAATACTCTCTGCCACTCCCAGCTCATCAAGCTCAGGCGGCCGGAGAAGTTCTGAGATGTTATGCCCCTTTTCCATTAAATCCGATAATATTTTTTTACTTTTCTGCAGTTTTTCTTTTTGGCTTGTATTATCCTGCGAAATATTTTGCTCCATTAAATCTAAATATATTTTTAACGCACTTAAATCCTGGCTTAATTGGTCATGAATCTGCCGGGATAAATTTTTCCTTTCTCTTTCTTCCATGCTCAACATAACATTAGTTAATTCTTCTCTTTTTATGCGCTCCCGATGTAAACTGCGGTAAACCAGAAAACTTATGATTACCCCTAAAACTACTGAAATACATAGACTGATAATTAAAACGGTTATGGCTGTTTGTTTTTGGCCCTGAGCAATTTTTAATTGTTTTTTTATGCTTGCGAGATTATTTTTGCTTAAAGTACCGGATAAAAATTCATCGATTTCATAAAACTTATTTTCAAAAGTCATTAATAATTGGTTGATTTTATCCTTATCCGGGGAGCGGATGTCAATTAGTTCAATTAATCTATTGCCCATTGCGCTTAGTTGTTGGGTTGAATCTTTTATAGTCAAAATCCAATTTTCTTGCTCTGTTGAGTCTATTAATTTTTGATACTCAAGAATAGAATTACTAAATTCTGCTGCTGATTTTTTTATAAAATTGATATCTGATGCGATTGATGCTGATTGCAAATATTTTGAAACCCGCCAAAAAACATAATTACGCACCCCCATAGCATATAGCGCATTATTTTCTTTCATTTGCAAGATTAAACTTTCCCGCGGCAGGTGGCGCTGGCCTAACGCCTGAATCGTTTGTGTTAAGGCATTAATTTGCAATATCCCGATCAACCCGATACTTACGGTAATCACGATAACGATCCCAAATCCGACTAATAGTTGTTTTTCTCTTAAAACTACCATCTTTTTCCTGTAATCCCCAAATTTTTTACCTTAAGGAGCTAAGCTGACTGAATAAATATTATCCAGCCAATCCTTTACTTTTTGTTTATCTTTTGCCTTGGGATTAAGTTCAAGATATTTACAGTAATATACTGTTGCTATCTCCGGCATTTTTTTAAAATTTTGGTAGATTAATCCTAAATTAAAATTTGCTTCCGGATTATTTTTATCAATGTCTAATGACTTTTGGTAAGCCTCAATTGCCTGTTCGTAAAATTTAGCCTGGGTATAGACTACGCCTAAATTGTAATAAAAAATACTTTTTTCTTTTGCCGAAATTTGTTTTAGTTTTTTTATTTCCTGGGTTAGCTGGTCAACTTTTTTTGTCAACGCTTCTGTGTCGGCAGTTTTATCAGATTTCTCGTAGGCTTCATATAATTTAAAAAGTTCTTCCATTTGCGCATCTTTTTCAACTAATTCTTTCTCAATACGGGCATATTCTTCCTGAAAATTTTTACTGTTTTTTTCCGCCTCATTTTTTAAGTTAATAATTTTTATGGATTCAGCTTTTAGTGTGGCATTTTCTTTTTTTATTTTGTCGTTCTTGCTCTCTTCTGCTTCTAAATCTTTTTTTATTTTTTCCTGTATTTGCTCATCTTGCAAAATTTTTATTTGTAATTCTTTACTTTGTAAGAAAAGAAAAATCCCGCAAGCAAGGCAAATAATTAATAATATGCTTAAGATAATAACTGCTTTTTTCATTTTTAAAAATTACAATGTTATTTTTTAATTTATTTATCAATCCTTAATCATCTAGCCAACTATTTTATGTTAAAATATAATAATTTTACTCGTTGTTTAAAAAATATTTAGCGACTTATAATTACCTATTTTAACAAACTTTTGGTTTTGCTTAATCTTCCAGTAATTTTATCAGCTTATTCGCTTTTTGTTTGTATTGTGCGTGAGGATCCATAGCTAAATATCTTTTTAATAATTCTATGGCCTTTTCTGTAGAATCCCCCATATATGCGTATAATAACCCGGCATGATAATAAACTAAGGCATTATCCGGATTATACTGTATGGATTTATCATAAGCTTCGATTGCTTCTGCGTACATTTTTTTCTGGGTGTATATTTGTCCTAAGGTATGGTAAGCAACGCCTAATTCCTGGCTTAAACTGGTAACCTTTTTTTCTAGCTGTTCGGCTTTTTTTTGGTATATGGCATTATCCGGGCTTAGAGGATTTGCCTCTTGAGCCGGTTGCGCAAGCTGTTCAATCTCTTTGAATTCTTCTCTGTTCTTTGCTCCAATATTAGCCGGAGAAACATTCAAACGCTTTACTTCTTCTATAACTACCGGATCGGTTGTTTCTTCTAAAGAATCGTTTGGCGCTTCATAAACTATTTCAAAATTCAAATCCTCCTGGGTCTGAGGGCCTGCATATTCCATTTCTTCCCCTTCCAATCCTTCTTGTTCCGGCACAAGACTATCTTGTTGAGCATAAAGCGGTAACCCCATAATTACAATCAAAAGCAAAATAAAAAAAATAGTCATAAATTTTTTCATTATCCATTCTCCGATTTAATATATCTAGTATAATTATTAAATCTCTTTGAGCCCCTTAACTTCTTTATTTAAATCTTTAGGTTTAGCGTTTGGTTCATTCTGTACATCGCCCGGCAAAGGTTTTATTTTGTCCATTTCTTGAAAAATTATTTCTTTCTTTATATCCGGCGTCATCATGCGTTTAGGCATAACATCTTCTATTTCATGCCCCGGCAGTTTGTTTTCTCCGGTAATTATATGCGGGGTTATAAATATAACCAGCTCTGTTTTATCAATTTCCTTTTTATGTGATTGGAAAAATGTCCCTAAAAACGGCAGTTTTTCCAGACCAGGGAAAGCAGAGTGTTCCTCATCTACTTGTTCACGGATTAACCCGGCAATCATGATCATTGTGCCGTCTTTAATTTTTACAACAGTTTCTGCTTCGGATGTTTCTACAATCGGGATGCGGCTGCCAATGCTTGTTGTGATTGTGCTGGAAACAGAACTAACTTCTGGCTTTATTCGTAGAGTGACAAATCCGTCTTTATTGATGGTCGGCACAACATGTAATTTTACCCCGACATCAATAAATTCCACTGATTCTGAAGTGATTGTTGTTTCTGCCCCTTGGCTGGTTGTTTGCGTGACAAAGGCATCACGTTTGCCAACTAAAATTTTTGCTTCCTGGTTATTGACCGCAGCAATTCTCGGCCGGGATAAAATATCCACTGTCCCGTATAGTTTTAAAAAATTTACCACGGCAGAATAATCATTTGTATCAATCGTTCCGATGGAAATTTTACCGGATGTAGAAACCGGCGTATCTACCGCGTTTTCGCCTAATAAGGTTACTCCGTTTAAGAACGATTTACTAAAAGCTGCACTCCAATCAATCCCCCGGCTATTGGCATCGTTTAAACTTACTTGTATTATCTCTGCCTCAATAAAAACTTCTCTTTCCGGCTCATCAAAATTTTTAATCATTTCTTTGATATGTTCCATGGCCGAAGATAAATCCGTCACAATCACTTTAGAAGCGCGCTCATCAATCACAACTTTCCCCGCCCCAGGCGTTACTATTTCCGCCAAACGTTTTTGTACTTCTTTCGGATCAGCATAATTTAAATCAAACGCTACTGTTTCTAGCGGCGCATCTAATTGTTTTATCGCCTGTTCCATTATTTTTAATTTTTCCGGAACATCAATTAAAATTATTGTGCCCGAGGCCTCATCCACAATAACATTACCGATTTCTGATTTAAGCTGGGAAATTGTATTAAACACATTTGCCGGCGCAGCATAAGTCAATTTAATGCTTTTATGCTCTCTTTTTTCTACATAATTGCGCCCGTATAAAGCTTTATACTCCCCGGCAGTCATAATATAAATAATATCGCCGCGATTTTCACGGGCCAAATTTTGACTGCTTAAAATAATATCTAACGCATCATTAATATGCACATCGGTTAAAAAAATACTGACGCGCCCGGTAACTCCCTGGCTGGGAACAATATTTTTCCCGGTTTTTATGGAAAGAATCCGCAATAGTTCAACTACATTAACCCCTTTTAAATCTAAAGAAATCATTTCTTTACTACTGGGTTTTGTGATTACTGAGGATACATCCGAACTATTTAAATTTTCTTCCGGCAGCTGTATATTTTGATCTTGGGCAAAGATTACACCAGAATAGTAAAACATAAATAGTGCTATTCCTACTAATAACAATTTTAATCCTTTGTTTTTCTTTTTCATTTTATTGTCCATTCATTTTCTCCGACTGATACAACAACACTATCGGAAAATACTTTTTGCACATCAAACTCTTCTAATTTACTTCCGGCTTCGATAAGATATGTTCTCTCTGTTTTTTTATCTTCAATAATTGCCTGCGGGTTTTCCTCTGACCAAATAATCCCGACAAGCACAAAATTAGCGATAAGTTTTGATAGTTCTTGATACTCCTGAGAAACATCTTCCCCTGTTTCTACATGCTTTACGGGCAATAAAAAAGTAAAAATATTACGCATGTTTGCATATTCAATCATTTTATTGAAATCAACCGGTAAAATATTGTCCTGGGCTTGCTGGATATATAAACTTTGTGCATTTATATCCTGGTTCTTTAAATTTTTTTCTAAGTTTATTTTTGTCCTTTGAAAATCAACCACAAAAAAAATTGTTAAGCTCACACAAATAAAAATCAAAATTTTATTTAATACTTGAAAATTTAATAATTTTAATAACGTTTCTTTTTTTAACGGGATGCGTTTTAGCAGTAAATTAATCTGCTGCTTTATCCCTGATTTGCTATAACTACGCGGTACTTTTTTTAAAGGCGTTGCCGGATTTTCAATTATCTCTAACAACCTGTCTTCTGAAGTCCGTTTCGGTTGCGCCATTTTTTTGACCTATTCTTATTTTATAGTAAGTTACTTTTTTTAAACCTCTTTAATTACTACGCTACTTCGCGGGAAATTAATTCTCGAATCATTTGTTCATCAACAGAAGCGCGGTGTTCCAGTACCAGCATTTTCAAAGCATTATGACAAAGCATGGAAATGCGCCGGGGATAGCCTTGTGTTTGACGGTATATCGCTTTAATTGCCCCTTCCGTGAAAAAATCCGGCCCGGCACTATAACCAGCTGTTTTAAGCCTGAAATCAATCATCTGTTTTGTTTCTGTTTCATCTAAAGGGTTTAAAACATATTTTAAACTGATTCGGTCCCAAAGATTTTTCATTTCACGAATCCGCGGCAAGAGCTCTAATTGCCCCATCAGCAATACTTGCAGTAATTTATACTCATTGGTTTCATAATTTAAAAGCACACGTAACATTTCTAATGACAAAGTATTAAGCTTTTGAGATTCATCGATTAAAAGCACAACTGTCTTTTTTTGCTCAACCCCCATTTTAAATAAATATTCTTTGATCGCCTCTTTAAAATCCAATAAACTCGGATTAGGACCTTTGATATCTAGTTTTAATGTCCGGATCAGGGAATCGAGAAACATTTCTTCTGTTTCATCTGTCGGATCTAAAATCATGTGGAATATAATATCATCGCGGGCATTAAGCATTTGGAAAAGCTTGCGGGAAAGAGTGGTTTTTCCTGTACCGACATCGCCTAAAATTACACTCATGCCGCGTTTTAAGCGTATTTCAATCATCAATCGGATTAAAGCTGCATGGTGTTCCTGAGACTCATAAAAAAATCCTGGGTCAGGACTTGATGAAAAAGGTTCTTTTTCTAATCCTAAAACTGAAAAATAACTCATGTTTTATGTCTTGCCATCCTTGTAAAATTTTCCCTAACTATAGGTATGGGCACAAGATATTGTAAACAAACCCTATTTTTTAGAGACAATTATCCTTATCATAACTCTAGCAGATTTGCCCTTTTTAGTCAATATTAAATAATATTATGATTAGATAAGCTGGAAGTAAATTTTTACTCAACCGACGGTTCTTTTTTTATCAGATTAGTCTTGATATGCGCTGTGCCTAAATCCGCTTCTAATCCCTCATATTGCAGCAACACATGCGGCGGCGCTTTTGTAAACCAAACAAAAGTTGGCGGGACTAAATATTCCGCTGCGTCTTGTAACATACCTAAATCCGGGATTAAACGCATTTTAATTGTTTCCATCTTCCCTACAGGCAAGGTTACCTCTTCGCCGAGCTTTGGCTGAATCGTTGTTTTGTAAAGGTTGGCTTTATCCGAAAGTAAATAAAATTGTTTATGTGTTCTTTTATCAATATTTTCTGCATAGGCTCTTAAAACATAGGCTAATAAATCTCCGTCTGTAGTGTGGCCGCGTAATGTATATTTTTTCTTTTTCGCGATTCCTCCTTTTTCGTTAGTAATAATAATATTTAAGGTGTTAGCAGCGTAGTCAAACTGTTTATCATGAGCTTCCAGTATTTTCCCATCTGAGGATTTAATGATTTTTTTACTAAATAACGGGTATAAAAATCCATCCCTTTCTTCCATTTCAGCTGTAACATCCCAGCTAACATTTTTATATTTACAGTAATCCCCGCTTGTATGTGAATTATACTTATAAATCACTTTATCTTTTCTTAACTCTTTAGTAACTTTAAACTCACAGCGTGCACGTTCTCCGCCTTTTTCCTTATCATAATACACCGCTTCCCCGTTTTCCTGTTCATACATTAAAGCCGGGGAAATGTCCGAACAAAAACCAGACACAACATTTGCAGATAATATAGCCATCGTTGAGAATAAAATAAATAATGTTTTCATCTTTTCCCTCCTTAACCAAACGCATAATTTACAATTACAAAGCAACCGTAATTTATTGGCGCAGGGTTGGTTTAGTTTTACCAAATGATCATTACAGTATTTTTATTCTATCATAATATCTGGGGTAAAGACAGCAAAAGATTGCCTAAGTTATTGTTTGGGCAAGGTAATAATTAACGTGTTGTCCTGGGTTTGGGTTTTAATGTTATTAATATCTACGCGTCCCGGCAGAGTAATCACGCGGGAAAAAGAATCAAAGCTTTTAAACTGGGAAGATGTGTTAACGGTTGCTTGTTCTTTTTGCTGCTGTTTGTGCCCGGAAACTGTAAGACAGTTATCATTAATTTCAACTTTGATTTTCTGCTCAGCTAAATCATCAATACGCATTGTGATGATATATTCTTTAGCGTTTTCCTGAGTATCAAAATCGGAATTGAAAAATATCTGGTTATTAAAGGTTCTAATATTTTATTTTAAATTTTTTCAATTGCCGTTGATTCTATCCAGCCGCTGGTTTTTTTATTCAACCGTATCTGTGTCCATCCGTTCTCAACATGTAAAATCTGCGCCTTCATTCCCTCAGTAAGTTCAAAGGCAACGGCTCCGGAATACGAAGGGCTGTACCTTACTTCAATCTGAGGCAAAATAACTATCCCTTGGGTAATGTTTTTTTGCATCTGATAATTTTTAGAAAAGAAAAAATTACAAATAAAACAAACCGCAATCATCAACATCGCCGCTGTTTTTACATTTCTGCGCCGGGGCAGGCGGAAAATCAAACAAATCATAAAAATACATGCTCCCAGAAAAAAAACAATCCCCATAAAAAACCAAGCCTGGGCATTAAAACTGTCCCGGAGAGAAAAATAAAATTTTTCGTACCAGGCATAAATTTCTTCCGGCTGTTTTAACTCCAGCAAAGATTCAATAAATTTAATATTTGCAAAAAGATCTTCATCCTGAGGCATTAATTTTAAAGCTCTGTAATAATTTACTAATGCTTTGCCTTTTTGCCCTAGTTTAAAATACGCATTCCCTAAATTATAATAAATATTTCCGCTTCCTGATCCTCTTTGCAGAATATCTTCATAAAGCTTTATTGCGTTTTCATACTTTGCGTCAGCGTATGACTTATTCGCCTGGAAAAATACCTGATCCAGCGACAAGGCAAAACTTTGCGCTGTCAGATTAAAAATAAGGTTTAAAAAAAATAACCATATTAACACTCTTTTTAACCAACGCATTAAAGTATCCTTTCTAAGTTATCAATAAGTTCTGCTAATATTTGTAGATCTGCTTTTAATTTTTGCTCCGGAAACTGCACAGAAGAGAATAACGCCATTTCAAAAGTTTGATATAACGCGTTTAATCCGGCTGTTTGCGGCGAGCTTAATCCTTTTTGTTCTAACTCTGCTATTGTTTCTACCCCGATACTTGCGGTTGTTTTATTAAGTTTATCCGCTAAATAGGTATTTAAGGTTTTAGACATAAAATCATAAAATTTTAATTTATCCTGTGCCTGTAATATTTTTTGCATTGTTTGCAGATTTTTTCGCGCTATTTTATAAGCGCGGCGATAACGGGCAAATCCAGTATCTGTTTTTAATTTTTGCCGTTGTGTTTGCCAGAGTTTGAGCCCGAGCATTAAAACCAGCGGGAATAAATAGCCGATTACCCAGGCCGCGGGGTTTTCATAAAATTGTTTTTTCCTCTGATCAATTGTGCCAGGATTGGTTTTAATATATCGGATGTCGCGTTCGAGTATTTTTAAGTCCTTTTTTCTGGAATCCGATGAATTTTCCGGAGCTAACGCAATAACTTGGACTTCTGGCGCCTGATCCGAAGCTTCCACATGGATTGTAAACGGGCCGCGGTTAATTGTTTGATATTGTTTAAGTTTCGGGTTAAAAAATGTAAACCCGATTTTATCAATCGTATAATCCCCTTTAATTTTAGGGATCAGCACTTTTTCAAAAACCTTATCCCCCACCAGGGTGTTGGATTCCTGGACAATGTTTGTTTTACTCTCCGGCTCATAACTTTTAAAAGCAGAGAGTCCCGTTATTTCCGGTAAAATAACCTGGTCAAAATTGCCCGCACCGGTTACTTTCATAGTCAGGGTAATTGGTTCGCCTGCTTTTAAATTTAACGGGCTTATGCTGACATCAAAATCAAACTCTCCTACTGCGCCTTGATAGTTGGGCGGTTGATTTTCCTGCGGCACTTCATTGACAAATAGTTTTAGATCACGTGAACGCGTAGAAAAAGATTCAACGACAGAATCGCGGCCCAGATTAAAAAAATCGTCTATGCCCGAATCAAAAAAATTATCCAGTAAGTTCTGCTGACGGCGGCTGCGCTTATATCCGGTAATTATATTGCATTTGACAAACACTGGTTCTAAGGTGTACTCTCCGGTTGAAATCGGGGTTAGAATTTTCTGAAAACTAACTACTGTATAATCCTGCCCTTTATAAAATTCACGTGTTTTCACGGCTAAAACCGGCTGGCTATTATTCACAAGAAGCCGTTCATATCTTATGTTTTCATCTGGGAGGGGGTCGGTAATTAAAAAATTTTTTAACCCTTCCAGCCAAGGAATTTGCAGTACATAACTCTGTATATCTTGTTTGATGTACCATTTAAAAGTAAGGAGAATTTTTTCTCCTAAATAAACATTGTTTTTATCAGCATCTATATTAACAAAAATTTCTTCGCTTTGCTGCGACTCTTCTGTAACCCTGATTTGCAGGGCAGTAGTGCGGAACGATTTGCCTCCGGCAACAATCTCAAAAGACGGGATCAGAAAAACTCCAGACTTTTTAGGAATTAATTCGTAGTCAAAATTGTACCCGCCGCCGGCATTTTGCTGCTGAACAGTTTTCCCCTGGATAATCACCGTATAGCTGGAAAAAGAGCGGCGGCTAACGCCTCTAAACTTGACGATAAAATCATTCATTGCCGGAAGCTCTGGCGCTTGCGGGTTATCTACCCCCTGCACATTAATTGTTAAAATCACACTATCCCCCAGCAACACTTCCTGTTGATCAACAGAAACCTTCACTTCCGGCGCGGCAAAACAATTTGTCGTGCTGAAAATAATTATGCTGATTATTATAAAAAATATTTTACCAATCCTTTTCCACATTACCGGGCCATCCTTTTTGTCTGTCTTTTTGATTGGAAAGCATATCTTTTTGATCCTGTTCAAACGCAGATAAAAACCTTTCTGCTTCCTCCTTTGTCAGCTTTTCCTGATTTTGTGTCTCTTGCTTTTGCGCAGCAGCTTGTGCGCGGGAAACATCCTGGGTGTCTTCCCCTTCTGGTTCCCCCAGCTGTTCTTTTTGTGCTTGATCCTGTGCAGCAGTTTGTGTATCTTTTTCTTGTGCTGATTGATTATTCTGTTCTGCCGGCTGAGCCGGAGATTCTGACTCTTGCGGCGCTGCTTGTTCTGACTCTTGCGGCGGCTGTTCTTTTTGCGCTTGATCCTGCTTGGCTTGTTGCTGTGTTTCCTGAGCACGGGAAAGCATTTCTTTTATTTTGTTTTCTGTATATTCAATATTATATTTAGTATCTAAATCATCCGGATTGATTTCTAAAGACTGCTTATATGCTTGCAGCGCTTCGGGCAGCCGGCCCTGGGCAAATAAGGCATTACCGATATTATATAATGCTTTCGCTTCGATTTGTATCTCTGCGTTTTGACGCGATTTTTCAAAAGCATCCTGTGCTTCTTTATATTTTTTCTGCCGGTAAAAAACATTGCCCATATTAAAAAATATTTCCGGGCTTAACGGCGACTCTGTCTGCGCATCATTAAAATCAATCAACGCTTGGTCGTAATTCTGCGCCTCGTAAGCTTTAATCCCTTTGCGTACTTTACTGGCTGCGTCCGCAAAAGCAGAACTCGCATTACTCAAAATACAACTTATACTTATAATGGTAATAATCACAGGCCGTTTCATTATTATATCTCCAAATAATGGTTCAGGCATGCCTGAACCCTACAGGTAAATTTGACACATAAAATTTTATCAATCTATTCCTTGTCATTCGGCTTTTTCCAGTATCCAGGATCAGAGAAACTAGAATCTATCTTTTCTTTCCGACATTACCGCTTCCAGGGAAAATAAAATCAAGGCAATAAATAACGGTATTTGGAACCGGTTTTCATAGCGTTTTTGCCGGGAAGAAGCCAGTTCTTTTTTCTCCATCCGGGAAACTTCTTCCTGGTATATTTCTTCTAAAGGAAAGTTTCCCCGGCCAATGCTGCCTTTTTTCCCGCCGGTCATTAACGCAATTTTTTGTAAAAGCACTGAATCAAGTTTCGAAAGAATAATCTTTCCCTGTTTATCTTTGACAAATCCCTGCCTGCCTTTCTCATCTAAAACCGGAATTGGTGCGCCTTCTGCCTTCCCGATAGCAATGGGAAAAATTACTACACCTTGTTTTTTAGCTAATTCCACAGCTTCCATGACCTTAGCTTCATGGTCCTCTCCGTCAGTAATTAAAATTAAAACCCGGTGTTTTTTCGTATGCCCTTCAAAGGCAGCAACGGCTTTTTCTATCGCCAGGCCGATATTCGTTCCCCCGGCAGCAACCGCAGTTGTATCCAAATAATTTAAAAAAATCTTTGCTGTGCCATAATCTAAAGTCAGCGGACAATGCAAAAAAGCATCCCCGGAAAAAGCAACAATCCCGATTCTATCTCCTTTTAAAATATTTATTAAACTTTTAATTTCTCTTTTTGCCGCCTCTAACCGGTTCGGTTTAATATCTTCTGCCAACATGCTTTTGGAGACATCTAAGACAACCACAATATCTAACCCCCGGCGTTTTACTTCTTCCCACTGGTATCCCCATTTTGGCTCAACTAACGCAAAAATCAGAAACAAAATTCCAACTACAAACAAAAACGCTTTAATTTTTTGCTTTTTAAAGCTAACTGATTGTGACAAACTTTTTAACAAGGCGATCTCAACGAATTTTTCTAAAGCCTTTTGTTTAGCCTTAAATGCCCAAGCATAAAACACCCAAAGCACAGGGATCAATATTAACAACCATAAAAAATTTAAATTCCCGAAACGCATTATTCTATCTTTCTTATAAAAAAGTTATGGGTTATGAATTACAAATTACAAGTGAAAAACGAATACACATGCTAAATTGCAATTACTAATTAAAAATTAACAACCAGAATCATTGTTTATATTATTTTTTGATGTTTTTACAATAGCAGTTAATATATTTACTAGTGAATCACATTCTTCCAATAAACTTTCTATCTGCAGAACATTCAATATTCTTGAATCCTTTATCAATCTAAGCCAATATCTTGTTTCTCTCGCTTCTTTTTTGGATATGGCCATTTTATTAGCAAAATCCTTCTCGCTCACAGCTCCTTGAGCTTCTTCCACATTGGCTCCTATAGATGTTCCTGCTTTCATTATCTGATTACCAATTACAACTCCACTAGTATTTTTTGGTAACAAGTTTACTAATTTTATAATTTCTACAGCAAACTTATAACTTCTATCAATAATATTAACATTGTTTTCCATTTTAATATTCTCCTTAAATTAGCACTTAATAATTTGAGTCCAAAATTTTTTTGTTCTTTGTTTATTGTTGTTTATTTTTTCAATTACTATTTTTTACCATTTATCATTTATCATTTATCACTTATCCGCTATAATCTATACCTGTTTTTAGCTTTCACTTTATACTTCATAACTTGTAACTCGTCACTGATCACTTGTAACTTAATCACGGTAACGTCCTAAACCTCGTATTGCTTAAAACCGCTTCGATTAAAAGCAATCCCAGGGCAATCAAAACAAACGGCTTAAACAGCTCATGGTATTCAGAGTAGGATTTAACTTCCGCTTTTGTTTTTTCTAATTTATCAATTTCTTCATAAATTTTTTTCAAAGCCTCTACATCCTGCGCTCTGAAATACCGGCCTTGTGTTTGTTCTGCAATAGATTTTAAAGATTCTTCGTCTAAATCAATAACCGCCCATTGATAAGCCTTATTCCCAAACAAATCGCGTGCGGGAAAAGGCACTTTACCTTTGGAGCCAGCGCCGATTGTATATATTTTAACTTTTAACGCCTGGGCTAATTGCGCCGCATTCTCCGGGTCAACTTTCCCCGCATTATTCACCCCGTCGGTTAATAAAATTATAATTTTACTTTTGCTTTCAATATCTTTTAGCCGGCTTAGAGCACAGGATATCCCATCACCCACAGCTGTGCCGTCCGGAATTATGCCCAGCTCGATTTTATCTAAAAATTCTAACAAAACACCGTAATCTAAAGTCAGCGGACATTGCATATAAGCAGTTTGAGCAAATACAACTAACCCGATTCGATCATTCGTTCTTTTCTTAATAAAATCGCGCACAACATCTTTAACCACTTCCAGGCGATTTTTTCTCTGCCCCTGAACGACAAAATCTTCTGCCATCATGCTTCCGGAAACATCAATCGCTAAAATAATATCCACGCCTTCGGTTTCTATTTTGGTTTCTTCGATGCCTTGCTGCGGACGCATCAGGCCGACAATTAACAGAAAAATCGCCAGCAGCCTTAAAATTATTAAGACCTGTTTAAATTTTAATGACCGAGAAGGTTTTAAGCGTTTAAGGTTCTTTAAGGATGAAAAAATAATTCTTCCCTGCCGCTCGCCTTTTAGATAAATAATTATCACTGGCGGAATAATCATTAATAATAATAGCCCGTTCCATAAATCATGGAAAATCATAATAATCTACTTTATCCCTTTTTGTGAACTTGCCCGTCATTACCTGTATCCGCTTCTTTTGTTTGTTCGATAAACTCACGTGTTGTCTGCATTAATTTTTCCGGGTCATTATCTCCCGGAATAAGTTTTGCATATTTTACTAAATCGCAATGCATTAAATATTCTTTTAAAATTCCTATTTGTGTTGTATTTAAAATATTGGTTGTGGCCACAAATGCTAAAAATTCTTCTGTTGTCTGTTCCGGAGCTTTTAAAGCAAACCGGTTTTCCAAATAACTGCGCAAACAATTATTAACCTTGTAATAATATTCTTTGATTTTTCCTGCGGTAATTAAATGCATTGCTTGGATCGCGGCTAATTGTTTTAAAGCCGTTACATGCGCCGGGTCAGGAGCAGTGATCTGGGGAGAGAGAAATTTATTTTTGTATTTGGCCCAAGCCAGGCCTGCCCCTATCGCAATTAAAATAATTAATATCAAAACCCCAATCCCGGCAAGCTGAGATTTAATGACCAGCGGAGATTTAATATCGCGCAATCCTTGATCGTCGCCTTCAGTAAGTACGCTCTTGACTTCCACAAAAATTTTTGCTGTTTTTAATATTTTTACTGTCCCGTCTGCAAATTTAACCCTGACCTCCTGCTCTGGGATTACATAAGCCCCTGTAGTATAAGTATCTAAAAGATACCATTGCTGGCGGCGTAATTTCTGGTCTCCAATTTTTTTGGGTTCATCCCGGCCAAAATCTTTTACCACAAAACCACCTAAATTATTACCCGCGTATGGGAATTCGACAACCAAAGACTCATCCGTATCTATTTCTATGGTAAACCTTATGGGTTCAGCTATTGTAACCGTTGCTTTATTTACAAAAGCCCGCAAATCGGCAAAAACTTTTTCCTCTGCTGTTTTTGCCAATATTATTTTAGCTGAGCAATAAAAAAAACAACTCACCACTAAAAAAATAATGATTTTTTTCTTCATTGTTTTTGATTGTTTCCCTTATCTTCATCCGGATCAGGAGTAACCGTATTAACAGAATTATCTGCTTGAAATTTTTCCTCAAAAATTACTACTTTTTCTGCATTGAGAAGATTAGTTAATAAATCTTGCGTAATCTGTTCCGTTTTTTGCTGTGAATATTCTTGGATAACCTGGTTTTTAATTTCTTCTAATGGTTTGACTCTGGCTGCTTTTTTATCGGTTATTTGCACAATATGAAAACCTTTTTCGGATTGAATAATATAAAATTTATTAGTTTCTTTTTTGGTAAATAAATCTTCTACAAATTCTGCTCCATATTCTGCACTTAACCCAAATTCTTGTTCGGATACCCAGCTGTTAATTTCTCCGCCATTTCCCCGGGTTGTTTCATCTAGGGATTGCTCTTTGGCTATTTTCGCAAAATCTTCTCCCTGGCTCAACTTTTTTTCAATATCCTGCGCTTGTTCTTGGGAATCAACCAGGATATGTTTTATTTTTAATTGCGCTGTTTCTGTATATCGGGCCTGATGCGCTTTATAATAATTTTCAATATCTGTACTGTCCTGAGTGAGTTTATCTTGTACTTCTTTTTCCAGAACTTTTTGCACAATTAACTGTTTGGTCATCAGCTCTGCTGTTTCCCGGATTTGGGGATCAGTTCTTAAGCCTAATCTGACCCCTTTATCATAGAGTAATTCATTACAAACATATTGCTTAATAAATTCCAGTTTCGCTGCTTTATCCTTAGCGTATATATTTTGCAAAGAAGCGGGAAGTTGTGCTAATTCTTTATTTATCTGCCCTAGGGTTATTTGTTTTTCTCCGATACGCGCAACTACTTCCTGTGCAGGTTTTTCTTCTTTTTGTTCGCCGGAAAGTAACGTTCTGGATTCAAGCTGATATTTTGCATCAAGGGTACGGTTTAAATGTTCCAAACATTGGACAATATAATTTCCCAGTTCTTTTTGTAATTCTGTTTGCGAATTTGCAATTTCTGACTTATAAAAATAAGCTAACGCCTGTGCATACGCTTTTTCCTGGTAAAGCATCTCTCCCAGAGAATAATAAATATTTGAGCGTATGGAAGCAGAAATTTTTCCCGAGTTTAAATATTCTTCAAAAGCGGTTATGGCTTGCTGAGTTAGGCCTTCGGCTTTAAGTTTGTTTGCATATTGGCGTTGCTTTTCTGAGTCCCAAGATAAATTTTTTGTTTTTTGCCCAAGCAGCTGTTGGTTTTGCCAAAGCATCGTAATAATTATAATTAATAAAATAACCAGTAAATAAAAAAACCCTTCCTGCCGCGGTTTTGTTTTATTTATATTGTTAAGCATTGTTCCCTCCGATTATATTCGATTATATTGTTCTCATTATCTTCTTTTTTCGCGGGTTCTAAAAAACCGCATCAATGGATCTAAATACGGCCGGCCGTTTTCAACGTTAATAACATCAACATCTATCTGCCGGAAAAATTTATCTCTTTGCGCTGTATCCTGGGCAGAAAGAACAGAAAATCCTTTGCGCAGATTTGTGTCTGCAGTATCTACCAGGATTCTTTCCTCTGTTTCCGGGTCTTCCAATTCTATGATGCCGACATCGGGTAAAACTTTTTCCCGGGGGTCAGAAACCGCAATGGTAATAATATCGTGTCTTTTATTGGCAATTTGTAACGCTCTTTGGTAATCCGAAGCAATAAAATCCGAAACTAAAAACGCAACCGAGCGTCTTTTATTAATCTGGCTTAAAAATTCTAATGCTTTATTAATATCTGTTTTTTTCTGCTGTGGCCTAAACGATAAAACTTCACTGATTACATGCAATACATGGCGTTTGCCTTTTTTCGGCGGGATATATTTTTCTACCTGATCTGTAAACATAACTAACCCTACTTTATCATTATTTTTAATTGCGGAAAAAGCTAAAACCGCGCATAATTCTGCGGAAAATTCATTCTTTAATTGATTTTTTGAACCAAACTTGCCGGATGCACTCACATCTACCATAAGCATCACAGTCAGCTCGCGTTCTTCGACAAATTTTTTAATAAAGGGGTGCCCCATACGGGCAGTAACATTCCAGTCAATAGAGCGGATCTCGTCTCCGGGCTGGTATTCCCGAACGCTCTCAAACTCAATGCCCTGGCCTTTAAAAGTGCTGTGGTAAGCGCCGGCAAGAATATCATTGACCAAGCGTGATGAATAAATCTGGATATGCCGGATTTTTTTTAACAATTCCTTAGGAATCACTTTCTTTATCCTTTAAAATGCTGCAAGCTACAAGCCACAGGCTTCAGGGTAAAAGCCAAAACAAGTATTAAATTTTGCTTTTTTCTTTTAGTACTACTTATCACTTGTTACTTGTCACTTGTTACTTGTCACTTGTTGCTTGTTACCTGTTACTTGTCACTTGTTGCTTGTTACCTGCTCCCTGCTACCTGTAACCTGTTAAGGTACAATCACTGTATCAAAAATTTTGTTAATAATATCTTCTGAGCTAACTTCGTCAGCCTCTGCTTCATAAGTAACAATAATCCGGTGCCGCAATACATCCTGGCCAATGCTTTTGATATCCTGCGGGGTAACATAACCGCGGCCCTGTAAAAAAGCATAGGCACGGGCCGCAAGCGTTAAATTAATTGTGGCCCGAGGAGACGCTCCGTATTCGATATAGTTTTTAATATCCAGCTTATACACCTTAGGCTCGCGTGTCGCCATAACTAAATCCACAATGTAAGCTTGTAATTTTTCATCTACATAAATTTTATCCACAAGCTCTCTGGCTTTAGTGATTTGTTCCGGCTGAACAATAGCTTCAATTTTTATAAATTTATTGACTTTAGCCATGCGTTTTAAAATTTCCTGTTCCTCTTTTTTGTTCGGATAGTCAATTTTTAATTTAAGCATAAATCTATCCACCTGTGCCTCGGGCAATGGATAAGTACCCTCTTGTTCAATCGGGTTTTGCGTAGCTAAAACCAGAAAAGGGGTAGGAAGAGGAAAAGTTTCATCGGCAATGGTAACTTGTCTTTCCTGCATAGCTTCCAGCAAAGCACTTTGCACTTTAGCCGGCGCGCGGTTAATTTCATCCGCTAAAATAATATTGGCAAAAATCGGGCCTTTTTTTGTAGAAAATTTTAAATCCTTAGGGTTATATATTTGCGTCCCGATGAGATCCGCAGGCAAAAGATCCGGAGTAAACTGTACACGCTTAAACGAAGCTTTAATTGCCTGGGCCAAAGTTGATACGCTTAAAGTTTTTGCCAGCCCCGGGACTCCCTCCAGTAAAACATGCCCGTCCGCTAAGAGCCCGACCAGAAGCCTTTCTACTAAATATTCCTGGCCGACAATTTGCCGGTGAATTTGTTCTCTTAAATCTTTAACAAAAGCAGATTCTGTTTTTACCTGTTCGTTTAATTGCTGGATATCTTCATGCCTCATGGCTACGCCTCCTTTTTTATTATTCTTTAGGTTCAATTGTATCAATTTTTTCAATACTTGCGGATTTAATCAGATTTTGAAAATATAATTTTAAATTTCTAAAAACTTTTTCCTGTTCACTTTTTAGCGGAGCATATCCGGAAAACTTTACTTTTTCTGTTGTTTGGTTTAAATCACTAAAAATATCTATTACTTCCTGCGGTGCTTTTGCTTTAGATAAAGACTGTATATTTAAAGAAAAACATTGATATTTTTTCTGTAAATATTCTGCTAAGGCCTGTTTAAGCACCTCATAATACTCCCCCATTTGAGCTTCAAGAATATGTTTTTGCGCTGCCTCTAGTTTTTCAAGAAAAATTTTTTCTAGCTCTATCTCCAAAGCCGGGGTGCTGTATACTTGTTTTTGTTTAAAAATTGCTTTCCTAAACTTAATCAAAATTATTCCCGCGGCAATGATTAGTCCCCAAAAAATATTTTTTAATATTCTTGGCCCCCACCGCTGCCAGAAAGGCAGAACTTTAATATTTATTGTTTTTGATTTGATTATCTCTATATCTTCGGGGTTATTTTTGTTTGCATATTCTATGATTAAGGCGGAAATTTCTCCTGCCCCTGTTTCTTTTGCGCTAAAATCATAGGCAAAAGTTCTCTGCGTAATAATTTTATCCTTTTTTAGCTGAGTGGATGTTGATTGCCGGCAATCAATCATTTGCAACAAACTACAGGCAGGAGGTGTAATTTGCCTGATTTCCCGTTCGGCGATTTCATTTGTTTCTGTTTGCGTTTGCTCGACAATAGCAATAACTTTAATTTTTTCTCCTGGCCCTATTGCTGTTTTATTACATTGGATGCCGATTGTTGCCGCAGCAAAAACTGCACTGGCTAAACTTAAATAAAGGATCCCGCTTAAAAATATTTTTATGCATACGCTTTTTACATGCATAATTTTCTCCTCTTTCAAACATTACTATATCATATGGGACATTAAGCGAAGATTAAAATTACATTAAGATTTCTTAATGTTTAATAGCATATAGCGACTAGCGCCCTTGCGGGCACAGGCGTTTAGCGGAAAGTGAATACAGAAAAAAACAATTGGATTTTTTTAAGATTCTGCTTTAGGTAAGATTATTTTAAAATTACTGCCTGCATTGGGCTGGCTGCTTAAACTGATTTGCCCTTTGTGCGCCTGGACAATCATTTGGGCAATGCTTAACCCTAACCCCACGCCGCCTTCATCGCGGGAACGGGATTTATCAACCCGGTAAAAACGTTCAAATATTTTATTTTGTTCCGCGGGAGCAATCCCGATGCCAGTATCAATAATCTCTACTGTGATTGCCCCCGGGGCTGGCTGGAGTTTAATGGTGATATTCCCTTGTGCCGGAGTATATTTTACAGCGTTCTCAATCAAATTAGAAAAAAGCTCCTCTATTTTTAATTTATCCGCATTTAAATAAAAATCATTACCCGCAGTTTGTAAGTTTAATCCAATATTCTTATGCTCGGCTAAAGCGCGATAAAAATCAGTTAACTGTTCCAGTAATTCTTGTAAATCAATTTTTTCATATTTTAATTTATCCTCTCCGCTATCCGCCCGGGTGAGAATAAGCAAGCGGTTAATCATACGCATTAAGCGATCCATATCTTCAATAATACTTTCTAAAACCTTCCGGTATTCGGCAACATCTCTTTCTCTTTCTAAAACAATTTCTGCCTGCCCCTTAATTGCGGTAATCGGCAACCGTAATTCATGTGAGGCATCAGCCGTAAACGCGACAATTCTTTGATACGATTGCTGCAGCTTGGTAAAAACAAAATTAAACGTGCCCGCCAAGCGGTCCAATTCATCGCCTGAACCTCTCAGCGGTAATTTTTTAGAATTATCCTGTACGGATAATTCCTGTGCAGATTTAGTCAGCAAATTTATCGGCGCAAGCACCCGGGAAGTTAAAATAAAACCGCCGGTTAACACAACCGCTAAGACAACCGGCAGGGCAAAAAATATTGTTTTGCGGAAAATTTTTGCAATACGTTCTTGGCCTAAATCATCTAAAGCAAATTGCAGATAATAAATCTCTTCGCTGACTTTTATTTTTTTGGTCAGAATAAAGATTTTTTTCCCTTGTTCTGTTATAAAAATTTTCTCCTGCGTTTTGGTAAACAAAATTTCTTTTAAATTTTTAAAAAAACTTAAATCTTCTAAAAACCCCTCTGAGCGTGCCAGCAATAACCCTTGTGCATCAAAAAGCGCATATTTGATATCCAGAACCCCTTTTTGCGCGGATAGTTGTTGTGAGATAAACTTTGCCAATAATTCCTGGGTGTAATTAGACTGGTTGATAATATGCGCCAGCTCTTCTATTTCTAAATATAGATTCTGTTTAGCCGCATCGCTTAAAACACGCTGTGTTTGCAGATACAAAAACCCAGTAACAAGTAAAATACTGCATAATAAAACTCCGGCATAGCCTAAAACCAACCGGGTTTTAATGCTTCGAAAAATATTTTGTTTTATTTTATTTTTTAAATTATTGTCTTTGCCCGAGAACATAGCCTACGCCTCGCAAGGTATGAATTAAGCGGTTTTGATTTTTCTGATCAATTTTTTTCCGCAAATTTGTGATGTGTACATCAATAACATTAGTCATGGAATCAAAATGATACCCCCAGACATTTTCCGAAAGCATGGTTCGGGTGATGACTTCACCTTTATGTTCCAGCAAATATTGCAGCAATATAAATTCTTTGGGGGTTAAATCGATATTTTCACCGGCACGTTTAACAATACGCCGCGCAACATCTAAGGTCAAATCTTCATATTGTAATACTGTGCCTGTTTGTTCTTTGCCGCGACGCAGGAGGGCTCGGACGCGTGCTAAAAGCTCAGAAAAAGCAAACGGCTTGACCAGATAATCATCCGCACCCAGCTCTAAACCTTGTACTTTATCTTCCACGGTGTCTTTGGCTGTAAGAAAAATAACCGGGGTCAGAATGTTTTTTGCTTTTAACTGTTTAATGATTTCATAACCGTCTAAGGCCGGGAGCATAACATCTAAAATAATACAATCATACTTTTCTCCGGCAGCTAAAAAAAACCCTTCCCGGCCATCTCGGGCAATATCCACGCAGAACCCGTGCTCTTTAAATCCCTTTTGGATAAAACTCAAAACTTTTTCTTCGTCTTCAACAACTAAAACCTTCATTTGATTTCTATATAATTATTTTATTGTTTTTCGTAAAGATTAATATTCCCATCACATGATAACTTACACACTGTAGGATGCGACGTAATCTTTGTTGCGATATCATCAATTATTGCATAAAAACAAGGCATAACAATTAAAGTCAACCCTGTAGCAAAAGCCAGTCCCCAGGCAATGGATAAAGCCATGGGTTGTAAAAACGGGTCAAAACCGCCAATCCCATATGCTACTGTGCTTAACCCGGCTACTGTCGTAAGTGTCGTCAACATAACCGGGCGAAAACGTATCACGCCTGCCTGTATTATGGAATCCCGTCGCGATAGGCCTTCTTGCCGCAGTTTATTTATAAAATCAACCAGCACAATAGAATCATTTACAACAACGCCTGCGAGCCCGACAATACCGATAAATGCAAGCAAACTTAGCGAAAGGCCATGAAGCAGTAAAGCAATGCTTACCCCGATAAGTGCAAACGGGATGGTCATCATTACAATAAAAGGCTGTACCAAAGAATTGAACAATGTCGCCAAAATCATAAAAATACACAGTACTGCTATAACAAAAGCGATCATCAAACTTCGAAAAGCCTCCTGGTTTTCCTTTTCCTCTCCTCCAATACGGATAGTATATCCAGGATATTGTGCTGCAATCTCTTTAAAATATTTCAGTACTTTGGGAATAAGATCTTTGGTCTTGATTTTTTTCTGATCAACAGTTGCCCCCAGCTGCAGATACCGCTTTCCATCAAGATGGGTAATAGAGCGCAGTCCTTGGTTGATTTCTATGCGCGCAATAACACTTAAGGGGATAAGATTCCCTTTGTCATTAGGGATAAGCAGTTTGTCAAATATTTTTTTGCTTGTACGTGCATCATCCGGTATGCGTACCCGTACATTTATCTCTTCTTCAGCTTTTGTCTTCTTTATAGATGTGGCGATCCCGCCTTCAAAAGCATTCCGTACAGACAAAGCAATTTGCTCTATCCCCAGATCGGCTTTAGCAGCTTTTTCCTTATCAATTACAACTCGAAATTCACGATTGCCGATGTCGTAGGAATCGGATACATCCGCAACCCCTTCAAATCCAAGCATATAATCTTTAAGCTCATTAGATAGTTGTTTCAGCACGTTAAAATCATCTCCTCTAATATTAAATTCAATGTCGCGTCCCACTGGAGGGCCTTGTTTAAATTCATAAAAATAAATCTTATCAAAGCCTTTTATCTTTTGCAGCTTTGGCCGTAAATCAGCGATAATCTGTTTAGGCCCTTTATCCCGCTCTTGCATTGGGGTCAAAAACACATGTATCTGAGCGACATTAGAGCCAGATTTTGCCGTAGGATCGCCCATCCCTCTGCCAGCTTCAATTGAGCCAATTGTCGTAACAAATGTATTCAGATATTCTTTAGGCATAGACTTGATCAACTCTTCAACTGGTACCATTAATTCATTAGTTTTTTCCAAAGGAGTTCCTGCTGCTGCTTCTGCCCTAACCGCAAATTCTTCTATGCCTTGTGAGCTGAACATGGTCTGCGGCAAGACTTTTATCATAATAAAAAGACAAACAGCTAAAACAATAGTTATAACCACAGTTATGCGATAGCGGTATGTTAATGCTTTTTCAAGCATTATCTTATATTTGTTTATCGCGTATTGAAGTATGGGGTATTTTTTTAATAGTGTTGACCCTGTCCCGACCAAGGCAATAAGCAACATTGCTCCCAGAGGATTATTCTTTGTCATCAATGATACAATGCCGCCAATTATAGAAAATATGCCGGTCATAACAATAAGTGCTTTAGCATCCTGTTCATCCTGTTTTTTGTCCAAGCCATTGTTTTTTTTCGACTTTAAAAAATCCGCAAGGTGTGAAGGCAGGATGATAAACGCTTCGATCATGGAAGCTGACAAAGCCACAATAACCATAAGAGGAATATATCTTAAAAATTTTCCAACCATACCTGCCATATACATAAGCGGGAAAAAAGCCGCAATCGTAGTAATAATTGTTGCTGCCACAGGAGCAATTACTTCTTCTGTCCCTTTTATAGCCGCCTCACGCGGGTTTAACCCTTTCTCTATATAGCGGTACACGTTTTCTGAGATAATAATCCCATCATCAACAATCATTCCTAAAACAATAATAAGCCCGAACATGGTCAAAAGATTAATGGTAATACCCATGACATGCATCAAGCCTAATGTTGCGGCCATAGCAATGGGAATGCCTAGTGCTGTAAACAATGCCGGACGAGCATGTAAAAATGCGAAGAGAATAAGCACAACAAAAATAAATCCGATTACGCCGTTTGAACGCAGCACATTAAGACGTCTTTTAACATAATATGATAAATCATCGTAGGGTTTTACATAAAGATCTTTGGGCGCGCTGCGTTTGAATTCATCAATCACCTTATACGCTGCATCTGCCACATCAATCGCATCTCCTTTTTCTTTTTTGGAAACCTGTAGCGTTATTGCCCTTTCGCCATAACTTTTATTAATTACAGTTTCTTCTTCAAATGTATGACGTACTAGAGCCAAATCCTTGATTTTAAGCCAATTGCCTATATCATTCGCGCGGATAATAACATCCTCTATTTCTTCTTTTGTTGCAAATTCTCCGGTTGTTTTAATATTAAATTCTTCTTGGTCGGTTTTTAGTTTCCCCCCCGGAACAGTGATATTACGTTTATTTAAAGCAGATATGATTTCCTCTAAAGAAACATGCATCAGATGCATTTTTTCAAGATCCGGCTCTACCCAGAATTCCTGGTCGCGGTAGCCAGTGCGTGTAACTTTGGCTACTCCTTTTATCTCTTCAAGCTGTTCTTTTAAAATATCTACCTGTTCCTGTAATATAAATTCGTCCACTTTACCGCCAACAGCGATATTAATTACCGGGAAGATTTTGCTGTTTATCTCAAGCACAACAGGACGGTCTTCAACCCCGCGGGGCAGATCAATCACACGATCTACTGCTTTCTGTACATCATTTATAATTTTGCGTCTTTCTGTATCATTAACATCTGGATTCATTTCCAAGGATATGGCGGAAAAACCGTCCCTGGAAACAGATATCATTTCTTCTATATTGTCTACTTCCTTGAGTTCTTTTTCCAGTAATGTAGTTACCAGTTTTTCCACATCGTCTGCTGGAGCCCCGGGATAATATGTGTGTACTGCCATATTGTCAAAGTCAATAACCGGAAAAGCTTCACGGTTAAGCGTAAACATAGAGATCAATCCGATAAGCAGTACCAGTACAGAAAGCAGATTGATAAACAACGAGTTTTTAACGGAAAATTCCGCAATCTTCATATCTATTCCTTTATTTAAGTATCAGGCAGCATGTTTCATGTAGCATGCAAACCTGAGTCCTGACGAATTAAATTTCCCCCTGCCAATATTCTTTGAGCAAAGAGCCTTCTTGTAATTGTAAATCGATTATAGCTTTTTTATATTCAAAATTAGCGCGGCTAAAATTAAGCTGGGCATTTAATAAATCGTCCTGATAGCGAATTAGTGTATCACTGTTGGAGCGGCCGCGGGCAAAACGCGTTTCTTCAAAATTTAATTTTTTTTCCTGTAAATCAACAATGGTTTTGTTTAATTGTACAGATTGTTGTTTATTTTTCAACTGATCATAAGCATTGTTAATTTCTACGGCTATTTTATGTTCAATCTTTTTTAATTCTATCAATGCTTTGGTTTTTTGCTGCTGGGCTTTTTCCCGGCCGGCAGCAGCCGCCCGGTTTTCTAAGGACATTTGCACGGATAATCCGAGATACAGTTCCGGGTTATCCTCCTGAGACATATTATCCCATGCCGTTGACTGAGAAGCTTCTAACCCGTTTTGAGCAAAAGAAGCATTTAAATCAATTTGCGGCCAAGTACTATTTTCTTTTATTTTTAAATCAATATTATAAGCCGCTAAATTATTCTTTGCCTGCTGATAATCCCGGCGGTTGGCAATTGCTGTTTGCAGGATTTTAACCAGCGGCACAGGAGGCAATTTACTAATCCCAAAAAAATCTGTTGGGGAAATTTGTACAGACAAGTCCTCTTCGTGCAGCAGATAAAGCAATTCGTTGTTGGCCGCAAACAGCTGATGCTGGGCTTGCTGCAGATTTACCTGGCGGGTTTGAACATTAGCTTCCGCGGCACAAGTTTCCGCTGCTTCTACTAATCCGAGGGCTTGTTTGTCCTGAAAAATTTTATATAGCGTTTCGGCTTTTTCTAACATCTTCTGGGCGATTTGTGTTTGCTTATAAGCAAAACTTAAGTTCCAATAAGCTGTTTGGGTTTGGGCTAAATATTCTTCTATCCTCTGCAGCGTGGAAAAATCGTTATTGGCTATATTGAATCGGGTGATTTTAATTTTTCCGCGGTCAATCAGCCCAAAAAAATTATTTCCCAAAGGCTGCTGCAGGGTAAATTTTACATTTGCCTCATGGCTGGGGCTTAAACTGGTAAAACTGGAATTAGAAAAATTGCGGCTATCGCTTAGCTCAACGCCTAATGTCGTCCCGGCAGGGGTTTTTTTCGTTAAGCCCACACCATAAACATTGGTTACTGTTTTTGTGCCCAGAAAAGCGCTGGCTGTTTTCTGCTGATCATTTAAATATGTTGCGTAAGCATTTAAATAAGTATCAAACACTGACTCTGATTCCGGCAAGGCTGTGCGGTTAATATAAGCATCGAATTTTGCGATTTGAATATCTAGATTATTTTTTAGGGCAAGTTCACTGGTTTCTTTCAGGGATAAGCTAACTGCCTGGCCTGTCTTTGGCTGGGCAAAAACAGGAGATGATACCCGCATTGTAAAAATTATTACTAAAATTATAATTTGTGCCTTGAGTTGTTTTGCTGTTTGCATTTTATTGCCTTTTTTTGCTTAAAATTATATCTTTCATTTTTACTAAGAGTCCCAGAAAATCCTTGCGTTCCTGATCTGAAAACCGGCTGAAGATTTCGCTAAAAATTTTTTCCCTTTGCTGCCGAAACGCCTTTACTGTATTTTCTCCCGTGGATGTTAAATTTATTCTGATTATGCGCCTGTCTTTTTCCCCGGATATGCGCTGGACCATTTTCATCTTATACAGCCGCGCCACCAGCCCGGTCATGGCCGGCAAGCTTATTTTTATTTCCTGCGACAATTCACTCATCTTTAAAGGCCCGTGCGTATAGATCAGGTCCAGCACCAGAAATTGCGGAGCAGTTACTTTCCCCTTTGTCAATGCATCGTTTTGCCAGCGCAGCACCCCGCGCATCACCTGCGGCAGCACTTCGACAAAGCGGCGCGCAAAATTAACAACATGTGTTTTCCCCATTTTTACTTTACCTCATTAATATTTAATTATATTAACTATTTCTAACATTAAGTATATCCGCTTTTCCTGGTTTTGTCAACTTTTTAATCATTTTTCAGGATAACACAAGTAAGCTATCCGCTAATTGCTCTTTATTTTTTTAACAGCAGCTTTAAATACAGTTTTTCTAAATCATCAAGCATTGTTTGCATATTATAAGGAGAGAGCATAATAAATTCCCGTGCCCTCTGCCCCATTTTTTTTGCTTTGCCCGCGTAATCCAAAAGTTCCAGGACTTTTTGAGCACAATAATCAGTATCGCCGGGTCTAATCAAAAATCCTGTTTCCCCTTCTTGAATAATTTCTTTTACCCCATCAACCGCATAGGCAATAACAGGGCGCGAACAAGCCATCGCTTCAAGCAAAGCAATCGGCAATCCTTCCCACAATGAAGTTAACATAACAATATCACTTAAAATTAAAATGGCCGGAATATCCCTGCGCCAGCCTAAAAGTTTAAAATTATTTTCTAACCCTTTGGAATTAATTATCTTTTTTATTTCTGCGCGTAAAGGCCCGTCACCAATTAGTAAAAACTGCACATTGTTTCTTTGCTTAAGAACTTTTTCCGCAATCTGCAGATAATCCCGCGGGTTTTTTTGCGGTTTTAAGCAAGCTACCATAGCCACAACCGTATCTTGTTGAGGTATTTTAAAGTGCTGTTTTGTAAGCTCTATATTTTCAACCGTGTCCTGTAAATAAAATCTGTTTAAATCAACTCCGTAACGAATTAATTGATATTGCTTAGGAGTGGCAATTTTATATCCTAATCCTTTCTCCTGGTTATCTTCACAAACAACAATAATTTTTGTGGTTATGTATGCGGTAATTTTTTCCAGAAAAATATACAGAGTTTTTATGAGTCGGGATTGGTAATCATTAAAACTCCAGCCATGTACAGTATGGATAATTACCTTAACCCCAGCTAACTTAGCTGCCCAGCGGCCTAATATGCCGGCCTTAGAGCTGTGTGTATGCACAATTTTAATTTTATTTTTTTTAATAAATCCTATAAGCCACAATAAACACGCTAAATCATAAACCAAGGAAATATTGTGTTTTAATATTGATACGAATTTTAAAGTTATGTTTTCTCTGTTGCCTGCATCCTTAATTAAAGGCCCCTGCTCTGCGCTAATTAAAAAAACCTGGAATTTATTTTTATCTAAGCCTTTAACAATATCTAAAACATTTGTCTGGGCTCCGCCTAATTCTAAATTGGTAATTATGTGTAATATTGCGATTGTTTTCACAAACACTAATCCTTGTTTATACATCCGCGGCCTAAAACCGCGCCCATTTATGGCGCGGATAAAAGGAAGCCGCTTGAGTATTCCACCCCAGGAATCACGGGCTTTAGCCCGTGGGGGTTCCATTGCCTGGCTAAAACAGTAAAGCTAATCTGGCTATGCAGTACTAATTAAAAAATTGAAGTAATTTATTATATCAAAATTTGTTTAAAGGCGCATTAATATATTTTCTCTCCAGACAGATTGCCCCATTATTATAACCTCTTTATTTTTAATATATTAGGGTAAACGCACGCTGGTTATCTTGTTTTTTGCCTGAAATCAAGGTATAATTTAAAGAGAAGGAAATTTTTGCTTTTTAATCGGGGATGTATACAAGCCTTTATGTTTTTATATTATAAAAGATAGGGGATAATATGCAGCAAAATAAAAATGGGTTTACTTTAGTGGAAATGATGATTGTCGTGGTTATTCTGGGTATTCTCGCGACTATTGCTGTTCCTAATTATATAAATGCCACCGAACGGTCAAAGGTCTCTCAAGCTATTTCTGATTTAAAGAATTTACGTACAGCACAAATAACCTGGTTTCATGAAAACGCAGCTTATTCTACAGATATTATTAATGAATTAGCCCCTCTTTTAGGCACTGTTGCCTTGAACCCAGGTACAAGTGTTAATTGGAATTATGTTGCTAATGCTGATGGTTCTGTGCAAGCAGACCGTATTCCGCCTGCTCCTTTTACCGGAACCCTTGTTTTAAATATCGATGAAACTTGGGGCGGGACTTATACTGGTATCGGGACAACTACTCCAAGTTATATATAATCAATCACACCTAATTTGTATTTCTTAAAAATAAAAAAATCAGGTTTAGTTTTTATTTTTTTGCTTACTCTGTCTTTCACAGATAAATTGCCTTGTTTTTTTCTTTCCCTTCCTTTATAATAACAAAACCATAGATAGCATTTAGCGGATAGCGATTAGCGGCCAGGAAAAAGCTTTTTCTCTCCTTGCTTCTTGTCTCATGCTGCTTGTTAGTCTTTGGTTCATAGAGAAAGATAAAAAATTTATGTTTAAAATATTTTCGAACATTAAAAATTCTATATTTGGCAATCATAATGAGCTGGAATTAAACCGCTTAGCTCCTTTTGTGGAACGCATTAATGCGCTTGAGCCTGAAATTGCCGCCTTAACGGATGCGCAGCTAAGTGCTAAAACCCCTGCGTTTCGAAAAATCATCCACACGCACATCCAAGAAAATACAAATGAAAATTCTCTAGATAAAGATAAACAAAAATTTGAAAAACAAGCATTAGACTTAATTTTGCCCGAAGCCTTTGCCGTCTGCCGGGAAGCAGCGCAGCGCACGCTTAAAATGCGGCACTTTGATGTACAATTAATCGGCGGTATTGTCCTGCACGAAGGGAAAATTGCGGAAATGACCACTGGCGAGGGAAAAACTCTGGCGGCAACTCTAGCTGTATATCTTAATGCCATTACCGGCCGCGGAGTACATCTGGTAACTGTAAATGATTATTTAGCACAGCGCGACTGCGGCTGGATGGGGCCGATTTACCATTTTCTGGGCCTTTCCTGCGCTTCGATTACACATGATTATTCTGTAATTTATAACCCTGATTATAACGATGATTCTGCTCAAGATGAACGTATGTCTCATTTACAACCCATCACACGCAAGCAAGCCTACAATTGCGACATCACCTATGGCACAAATAATGAATTTGGGTTTGACTATTTGCGTTCGAACATGGTTATGCACAAAGATGATATGCTGCAGCGTGAATTAAATTTTGCGATTGTTGATGAAGTGGATAGCATTTTAATTGATGAAGCACGCACGCCTTTAATTATTTCCGGGCCAGCAGAAGCTTCCACAGATAAATATTATAAGATTGATAAAATCATCCCCAAATTAATCTTAGGCGAAAAAGATGAAACGACAAAGGAAGAAAGCGGAGATTATATTGTTGATGAAAAAGGCAACACAGTATATTTAACCGAAGCGGGGGAAGAAAAAGTCTCGAAAATGCTGGGCGTTCCCAATTTAAGCAGTTTAGAAACCATGGAACTAAAACACCATGTTGATCAGGCACTCAAAGCACACTCCCCTTTATTCCGGCGCGATGTGCATTATGTGGTAAAAGACGGAGAAGTAATTATTGTCGATGATTTTACCGGACGGTTAATGCCGGGCCGGCGCTGGAGCGACGGCTTGCACCAGGCAGTAGAAGCAAAAGAAGGGCTTAAAATTGAACGGGAAAATCAAACCTTAGCCACAATAACCTTTCAAAATTATTTTCGCATGTATAATAAGCTCGCGGGCATGACCGGAACTGCGGTAACCGAAGAAGCAGAGTTCCGGCATATTTATAAATTAGAAGTAGTGATCATTCCCACCAACCGTCAGCTGATCCGCATAAATAACAGTGATGTGATTTATAAAACCGCTAGCGAAAAATTTGATGCAGTGGTTGAAGCAGTCGTCGAAGAGCACAAAAATGGCCGGCCTGTACTTGTCGGGACAATTTCCATTGAAAATTCAGAACGCATCAGTAATCTTTTAAAACGCCGCGGGATTGCGCATAATGTGCTCAATGCTAAATTTCATGAACAAGAAGCAACAATTATTGCCCAGGCCGGCGGGTTCGGCAAAGTAACAATTGCCACAAACATGGCCGGCCGCGGCACAGATATTCTCTTGGGCGGTAATACCGAATTTTTTGCTAACGAATTATTAAAGAAAAAAGGTATTGACCCGCAATTGGCCACAAAAGAACAAAAAGCCACGGCGCTGGAAAACGTAAAACAGGAAATTGCCAAAGAACACGAGCAAGTTGTTAGCCTGGGGGGTCTGCATATTATCGGCACAGAACGCCATGAATCCAGAAGAATTGATAACCAGCTGCGTGGCCGCGCCGGAAGACAAGGAGACCCGGGTTCAAGCCGGTTTTATTTATCGCTCGAAGATGACTTGATGCGGATTTTTGCTTCCGACCGCATAAAAAAATTTATGGATTTTGTCCAATGGGAAACAGGCCTGCCGATTGATCACCCGATGATCAGTAAATCTATCGAGATTGCGCAAAAAAGAGTGGAATCACATAACTTTGAAATCCGTAAACAATTACTTAAATATGGCGACGTTTTAACCAAACAAAGAGAAATTATTTACGAACAGCGTACGCGGCTTTTAACCCAAGAAAATATCCGCAGTTATATTACGGAAATAATCGAAGAAATTGCGGATGAAGCCAGGGCTCAATACCTGCCGGAAAAAATTCACCCTGCGGATTGGAACATCTCCGGCTTAGAAAATTGGGTGAAAACAAAATTTAATATTGAATTTAAAATCCCGGGACAAGGGGATATCAACCAAATATTAATTCAAACTTTAATTAATGCTTATACGCAAAAAATCCAGCTTATGCCGCCTGAACAGCAGCAAAGCTTTGAGCGTGCTATTTCTCTGCACATTTTAGATACACAATGGAAAGATCAGCTGCATGCTATGGACACACTGCGGGAAGGCATTGGCTTGCGCGCTTTTGGGCAAAAAGACCCGCTAGTGGAATACCAGCACGAAGGATATCTTTTGTTTTCAGATATGGTGAGCCGGATAAAAGAAGAAACTTTAGAATTTTTATTTAAAGTTAGGTCCGTGCAAGAAGAACCGGCCGCTGGAGTTTTTGAAAACACCCCTGTTTCTTATTCTCACCCGCAAACCAAGCAATTCGCGCCGCCGGAAAACAGCACAGCTCTCCCCTTGCAAACAACAGCTGCGGAAAAACTGGCGCCTTTTAAACGCCCAACAGAAAAAGTCGGCCGCAATGACCCTTGTCCCTGCGGTAGCGGAAAGAAATACAAAAAATGCTGCGGAAAATAATTGCTTTAGGGTTTGCTTTGCTGAAAAAATTTTTAACGGTTTTAAAAAATAAAAGCTTACTGCTTGTTTTTTTATCTTCTTTGTTGTTGGGTTTAAGTTTTTCCCGCTACAACTTAGGGTTTTTAGCCTGGTTTGCCTTATGCCCTTTTTTGCTTGCTATCGAAAATAAAAATTGGCAAAAGCGGATACTGTTATTTTTTGTTCTGGGAGCATTGTCTTTTTTCTTGATAATTTTCTGGCTGGTGCATGTTAGTTTTCTCGGGCTGGTTGCGACGAGTATCTATTTGGGGCTTTGGTTTGGGTTTTTCGGAATTTTTAGTTTGCCGGCTTCGCGGCCGTTTGCGCTGTTAGTAACTCCGTTGTCTTGGGTTTTATTAGAAAGAATGCGCGGGATATTTTTTAATGGTTTTGGCTGGGGTGTAATTGCCTACACCCAGCATAAAAATATTTGGCTGATTCAAATTGCCGATAAGATTGGCATTGGGGGGATAAGTTTTCTGATTGTTTTTATAAATGTTGTTATCTGCCGGGCTATAAAAAATTTTAAACAGGAGAAAACTCTGCGCAAAAGCCAGCGGCAAATTGCAGTCAGTTTAATTTTATTTATGATCATTTATTTCTACGGAGGGTTTTGTCTGCAAAAAAAATTTCCCGGGATTGATTTGTCCGTAAGCGTTATTCAGGGGAATATTCAGCAGGAGAAAAAATGGGATCCTGTTTTCCGGGATATCAATTTAGGCCAGCATATTACTTTAACAAAAGAAGCGGATAAAAAAAATCCGGATTTAATTGTTTGGCCGGAAACATCAGTTGCGGGATATTTGCTGGAAGAACCGGATCTTTACAAAACAATAACTTCCCTTTCCCGGCAGATAACTGCTTATTTGCTCCTCGGCAGCCCCCGGGAGGATTATTCTGATCAAACATACTACAACAGTGCTTTTTTGTTTGCTCCCGGAGGAGAGTTAAAACGCTTTTATGATAAAATCCATCTTGTGCCGTTCGGAGAATATTTACCTTATGAAAATATTTTTTGGTTTTTAAAAAACACACCGATTGCTGATTTTTCTGCGGGGAGAGAATACACTGTTTTCCCCGTGCCTAATAAACAGGGGAAAATTTTTAATTTTGCCGTATTAATCTGCTTTGAAGATGTGTTCCCGGCGCTTGTGAAAAAATTTAAAGCTACTGGCGCGGATTTTTTCATTAATATCACTAACGAAGCCTGGTTTAAACATAGCCAGGAACCGGATCAGCATTTAGCGATGAGTGTGTTTCGGGCAGTGGAAAACAGAAGCTGGTTTGTGCGTGCGGCAAATACAGGCATTTCCTGTTTTATTGATCCTTACGGCCGGGTGCAGAAAATGCTAAAGAAAGAAAATAAGAATATTTTTATCAGCGGGCAGTTAACCCACAACTTGTCTTTATAAACAGTGGCTGTTTTCTTATTTTTTAATTTTATTTTATCCTGTAATAATTGCTGTCTTTTAAAATTTCAATTCTATTTTAGAATAACATGTTTTAGCTTTTATCTACAAGCCCTGACCTATGACTTAGTTAGCTTTTTCTACAACCGAAGAGCCATAAGCTAAGCATGCTTTTCATGCTTACAAGCTATCAACGCCCTCTCGGATATTCGCTAGTTATTGTTGCCTGTGGCCTGTAGTCTGGTCTGTGGTCTCTAACTTTAATTCTGCCACCAGGATGGGCCGGTGCCGTCTTTGAGCAGATATTTATATAAGCCTGTTCCTGCATGAAATTTGTGTAGTTGCAGCCAATGCGCAGAGGGAAGATATTGCGCTTCGACAAAAAAATTAGCTGCTGAATCTGTTAAGCCATTCTCCACCACAGAATATATCCAATGCGCATCATTATCCACAAAAGTATCCTCGGTTAGATCATTCGCAATTATTTGCAGGTCAGCCCAATTAGAGGTATAACAAGCATTCGCCTCGCCTGTTGCGGGATTTATCCTAAAGTAGTATTCTATTTCTGCATTATATATGGCGGTCATATTAACCACTGCTTCTTTTTGGTGTGCCATTTCCACAAGTGAGGTATACTGCGGAATGGCAATACAAACAAGAATGCTGATAATAATTACCGTGATCAGCATTTCCATAAAAGTAAACCCGCGGCAGCTTTGCTGTCTGCTTTTTTTAACTTCAATCATATCCGGCAGATATGGATACATCTTTCTCCCCTTCTTTACGAAAAATTATTTTAAAATCTCTCTTTAAGTGTACCACATTTAACGTTCAAAAACTATACTCTGTTACTAAGCTTTAGGCCCAAATTCTTTTTTTACACTTTTCCTGCTCAATGGTTTTAGAAGGATAGACTTCTAGAATTATTTCCTGCGGCTCAAACCACAACTTTATTTCTCGCTCAGCTTCAACGGCATTGCTGGATGCATGGATAACGTTTTCATAAACACCTTTCGACGTAATTCGGCCATAAGCACCCCGGATAGAGGTTGGCTCTGCTTCTTCAGGGTTTGTAGCTCCGGCAATTTCGCGTACACGCGCAATTGCATCTTCCCCCCAATAAACCATGGCCAGGACTTTTTTGCGGTTATGTAATGCCCCTTGCAAATAAGTGACCAGTTCTTTAAAAAAAGGCTTGTCTTGAAGATTGCGATAATGTTCTTTTGCCAGTGCTTCGGAAACGCTGACTATTTTTGCTCCGATAATTTCTAGTTTTGTTTCGGAAAGCCGGGTTAAAATATTACCGGTGAGTGATTTTACCAGCCCGTCAGGTTTAATTAAGATTAATGTCTGTTGCGGCATTACGATCCTTCTTTCTTTTGTACGTGCTACGATTTTTTAATTTTGTGTCACTGTTTTTTATTTTATTGTTTGCGGATGACTTTTAAAATTCTTTCCAGGTCATCCAGCGAATAATATTCTATTTGGATCTTGCCTCTTTTTGTTCCGTGCACCACGCTGACTTTTGTCCCAAAAGTCAAGCGAAGTTCTTCTTCTAGGCGCTGTACGTTTTCATCTTTACTGCTTTGTTTTTTAGTTTTAATTTTTGTACTCTTAAATGCGGTTTGCTCAGCTTCACGCACAGAAAGTTTTTTTGTAATTATTTTATCCAATAAAGCTAATTGATATTCTGCGCTGGCTTGGGCTAAAATCGCTTTCGCGTGCCCAAAGGAAATCTGCTCATTAAATAACGCGTCCTTAACTTTTTTCGGTAAGGTTAAAAGCCGGAGCATATTGGCAACTGTTGCCCGGCTTTTGCCAACGCTTTTAGCTATTTGCTCTTGTGTAAAATTAAAATCATTCACTAATGTTTCATAGGCCTTAGCTTCTTCCAGGGGGTTTAAATCATCGCGCTGGATATTTTCAATTATGGAAAGTTCCAGCATTTCTTGGTTGTTAACGTTTTTTATTATTGCGGGAATTTCTTTTAAATTTAATGCTTTTATGGCCCGCAGGCGCCGTTCCCCGGCGATCAGTTCATACTCTGTTTCGTTATTTTTTCTCACGACTACCGGCTGAACAATGCCTTTTTCTTTAATGGAATCAACCAGTTCTTGGAATTTTTCCTCATTAAATTTTAGTCTTGGCTGGTAACGATTGGGAATTATTTGCTGCGGATTAAGATTCTGCACGCCCGCAGCTTCTTTTCTTTCCGCTTCCGGTGCGATTAAAGCTCCCAGGCCTTTTCCTAATACTTTACGTTCCATTTTTAAGCCTCCTTTGTCCGCTGCTTAAGCGGCATGCTAAAAAATTTAATTTAAATAAAATCAGAAAATCCAGAAATAATTTCTGGATTTTTTTGTTCACCGCCAAATTCTTGTTCTTTGTTTATTTCTTGCGTATTTATTTTATCTTTGTTAACTTTTAAAATATTGTGCGAAATGTGTTTTTGTCTTTCTAAAATTTCCTGTGCTAAAGATTCATATTTTAAAGCTCCGATAGAAAATTTGTCGTACAAAATAATCGGCTTGCCAAACCCCGGAGCTTCTCCCAGCTTAATGCTGCGCGGCACAATTGTGTTAAAAACTTTATTACCAAAAAAACCCTTCACTTCTTTTATAACTTCTGCCGTAAGCCGCGTTCTAAAATCAGCCATAGTTAAAATAACTCCTTCTATTTCCAGCTGTGGGTTCAGTGCTTTTTTAACTAAAGTAATTGTATCCATGAGCTGGCTCAACCCTTCTAGCGCATAATACTCGCATTGCAAGGGAATAACCACGCTATTTGCCGCAACCAATGAATTTAAAGTTAATAGCCCTAAAGAAGGCGGGCAATCAATAAAAATAAAGTCAAAATTTTTCGCTAAACCAATTAGTTTTTCTTTTAGTTTAAATTCCCGATTATTCAATTCCACTAATTCTATTTCCGCCCCAGTTAATGCCATATTTGAAGGCATAACAAAAAAATTTTCCATTTCTGTTTTTATCAATACTTCTTCGGCCCCAGCTAATCCCATCAGAAGTTCGTAGGTTCCCTTTTGAATTGTTTTTTTATCCAAGCCCACTCCGCTAGTTGTGTTTGCCTGTGGGTCAGAATCAACCAACAAAACTTTTTTCCCGTAAGATGCCAGGTAAGCGCTTAAGTTTATTGCACTAGTTGTTTTTCCCACCCCGCCTTTTTGATTACAAAATGCAATTATTTTTCCTGCAGCATTCATTGTTTTCCTGCCTTTATCTTAGAATTTTAGGATGTAACTTATCAATGCCTAAATTCTAAGGTTCTGTTTTAAACTGATTAATTTCTGTAACTAGTTCTCCTGCAATAAGTTGCAACTCGTCAACCACTTTTTTTGTTTCATTGCTATCGATATTCCCCTGGTTTTTTGCGGCTACAATTTTATTGATCCCTTGGGTGATTTTCTGCGTTAGGCTAAACATTTTTTCTATCGCGTTTCTGAGCTTAACAATGGCTTCATTTAAAGCCCCTGCTAATTCATTTAATTCATCGCCAAATCTCAAGCTGTTCATGTTTACACTAAGATCTCCTTTACTTACAGACCTTATTGTTTTTTCAATGCGCCAAAGCGGGCCAGCAATTTTATGCGAGACAAAAATACTTAACAAAAACAACAAAAAAGACCCGGCTAATAATCGTAACACAAGGACAGCAGAAACCTGGTCAAAAATATTTGAAAACTCAATAACAATTAAATCGCTGATTAATTCACTGGTTTTTGTGGGATCTTTGGTTTCTTCATATACAGCATCAATTTTTTCATGAAACTGCTGGCTTGTAAGCTGAGCAGATGTTTCTTGCCAAGTAGTAACATAGGTCGTCCAAACTGTAATAAGTCCAATAACAACAGTTGTAATAAAAATTGACAGGCTGAAACGAATTTGCAGACGCTTGCTAACAAAATATTTTTTTCGGGCAAATCTTGTTTTGTCCTCCTGCATCAGTCCCTCCATTTTAGAATTATAAGGAGATTTAAATATTAAAAATCTCCTTCCTTCTGGCTAAAATCATTAGGCCTATTTATGAAATACGCTTAACTCAATAAAAGGTTCTTTTTTTTGTGAAATTTAAAGAACCTGATTACAGTGATTAAAAACCTTATATGTTGTGCGTTTGTTTTTAACATCTGCCAAAATGTTCCACGTGGAACATTTTGACAATAGTTTTAGTTGCTATTAATTGACCCTTCTGTCTAGGCAAAGCAAGAGTAAGGAAATATCGCTGGAAGTTATTCCGGCAATTCTCATTGCTTGGCCAATAGAGTCTGGCTCAATTATTGATAGTTTTTCGATTGCTTCTTTTTTTAATCCCTTAATTGTTTGGTAGGGAAATCCTTTTGGAATTTTTTTATTTTCCAATTTTTTTAATCGCTGAATCAAGCTTTTTTCTCTTTGAATATATCCCTCGTATTTTTACTTCTATTTCCACCTGATTCGCAATATCGTCGGATAAGTTGCTAACCCGCGAATCAAGCTTTTTTAATTTTTTATAAGTTACCTCTGGCCGTTTAAGAATTTTTGCTAAACTTGAATTATTATATTTTAACTCTGTAAGTTTGTTAATTTCTTGTTTTATTGTTTTTTGCTTTTCTCTTATTTTATCAATTTTTACTTTTGAAATCAAGCCAAATTTATAGGCAAGCTCTCCTAACCTTAAATCTGCATTATCCTGCCTGAGAATTAAACGATGCTCTACCCGGGAAGTAAAAAGCCGGTATGGCTCTGTTGTCCCTTTCGTGACTAAATCGTCTATTAATACCCCTATGTAAGCCTGAGAACGCGATAAAATAAAGGAGTTTTTATTTTTAATTTTCAAAGCGGCATTAATTCCTGCAACCAGCCCTTGACAAGCTGCTTCTTCATAACCAGTTGTTCCGGTGATTTGACCAGCAAAGAAAAGATTTTTTATTTTTTTTGTTTCCATTGTTGGCAGTATTTGAGTAGGGTCAAAATAGTCATACTCTATACCATAGCCAAAGCGGATTATTTGCGCATTTTCTAACCCTGGAATAGTTTTAAGCATTTTTATTTGCACATCCTGTGGAAAACTTGTGGATAATCCATTAATGTAAACCTCTACAGTATCTCTGCCTTCTGGCTCAAGAAATATTTGGTGCCTGTCTTTTTCTGGGAATTTAACAACCTTATCCTCTATAGAGGGGCAATATCTTACCCCTGTGCCAATAATTTTACCACCATATAAAGGCGATTTATGCATATTACGTTTAATTAACTGGTGTGTTTTTTTCGTTGTATAGCCTAAATAGCATTTTATTTGCTGTTTTTTAGAAATTTTATGATCATAACTAAAAGCCTGGGGATTGTGATCCCCTTTTTGCTCCTGAAAACAATTAAAGTTGATAGTTTTTGTATGAATTCTTGCTGAAGTTCCGGTTTTTAATCGCCCTACTTTAAATCCTTGTTTTAATAGCAACTGAGAAATGCTTGTTGTTGCACCCTCTCCCAGCCTGCCGCCAGCAAAGGAATTCATGCCAATATGAATTAGGCCATTTAAAAATGTTCCTGTTGTTAAAATTACTATCTTACTATAAATTAATAATTTTGAATTTGTTTGAATGCCTTGAATCTTTTTATTTTTGATTATTAGATTTGTAACATTCAACTGCATTAAGTCAAGGTTAGGTTGCATTTCAAGGGATTTTCGCATAGTTTCATGATACACCTGCTTATCAAGCTGTGCGCGCGGAGCCCAGACTGCAGGCCCTTTTTTAGTATTCAGCATTCTAAATTGAATGCCTGCAAAGTCAATGGCTCTTGCCATTTCTCCGCCTAAAGCCCCAATTTCCCGCGCCAAGTGACCTTTTCCTGGACCGCCAACTGCTGGGTTACAGGATAATTGGGCTATAGTATTTATGTTTGTTGTTGCTAAAAGAGTTCTTGCGTTCATCCTGCTTGCTGCCAGCGCTGCTTCACAACCAGCATGGCCAGCACCGATTATTATAACATCATAGATTTTAGGAAATTTTACATTCATTGTTTTAATTTTTATTACGGTCAGGATAAATAAGCAAAATGTTCCACGTGGAACATTTTATTTTATGCTGCGGTTTGTTTCTGTTCTCAGAGGCTTTTCGCTGCTTGTGCAAAGAATTGCTTAATCCTTCGCTTTTTTAGTTTTTAAGCTTTGAAGGTCTTTCTTAAGTATGGATACTTTAATTTTTGCTTTTTTAGCTCCTTGCATACCAAAAAGCCCTTTTTGTCCTTCTGTTAAAACCTGAATTTTTATTTTTTCTTTAGGCATAGACAGCTCTTTTAATGCTTTTTCTATAGCATCTTCTATGCTGTTTCCTTCAAACTCCTTGTCCCAAACAGGTTCGTTTTCAATATTTTGATTTTCAGTCACCTTGCTCCCCTCTTTCATTTATCTTGGCTGACCATTAAACTGCTTAGAAAGCTTTGTTTGAATAACAAAAGAAAATACAGTGTTTGTTAAAAAATATAACACTAGTCCTGATGGAAACTTATAGAAAATAAATCCTAAAAAAACTGGCATCATTAGGGTCATGACCTTTTGCTGTTCATTTGCCTGCTGTGGATTTGTAAGTTTTTGCTGTACAAAAGTAAAAATAGCCATACACAAAGGAAGTAGATTTACAGCATCTCCTACTATTGGTAAAGCTACTGGTAATTTATAAAAAGCATCTGGCGCAGCTAAATCCTTTATCCATAAAAACGAAGCGCCGCGTAATTCTATTGCACGCATTAAAACTCCGTATAAGGAGAAAAACACAGGCATTTGTAAAACCATGGGCAAGCATCCGCCAGCGGGATTTACCTTATGTTTTTTGTATAATTCCATGGTTTCTTTATTTAATTTTTGCGGATTATCTTTATACTCACCACGTAATTTTTCCATAAGTGGTTGTAGGGACTGCATTTCCTTCATTGATTTAAGGCTTTTAAATGTAAGCGGGTATAATAATAAATTGATGCATAATGAAAGAGCAATTACTGCTAAGCCATAATTTTTCAGTAAAACATGTAAATATCGCAGCAACATTAATAATAAATCAGAAAAGCTTGCAAAAAAACCACTGCCTCGGACTTGTTGAATGTCCAGTCCCAGCCTAGACATTTCTTCAAAATCGTTTGGCCCTGCATATAAAATAAACTTGTGGTTTTGTGCGGTATTAGCTAGAATTTCTAAACTTTTAATTTGTACACTCAGGCTTGTTGAAATCCCGGCCTGATCATTTAAGTCCCTATAAATATTAGCGTTAGAACACTCCACAAAAGGCGCTGCGATTATTGAAAAATAGCGGGCTTTAAAACCCGCTAATTTTATCTCGCCCTCAAGCTGCACTGCTTTTTGTATTCCATTAATATTTTTTTTGCTGATTTTATTGTTTTGTGAAATTGTTACAGCTTCTCTGAATCGGCTCTCTAAGCCGGAAACATTTTTAAGGCCTGTTGCTGCAGTTAATGCATATTCCAGCGGTTTTGAGTCTGTTTGTTTGTTTTGAACTTCAATTAACGCGGTTATAGAATATGTTTCTGGGTCTAAAGCGATTGTTTTTTTAACTTCAAAATCTTTTGTTATATAAGCAAACTGGATATTCTCGGCACCTACAATCACATCTTTGAGTTCTGCTCCGGAGAGTAAATCGCTTGTGGCAAAAATTCCTGGATATTTATTTTCAACATCCATTAATATTGTTGGTTGTTTTGTCTCTGGGTCAAGCAATTGTTTTAATTCAATTTTTTGTATGTCCGCTCCTGGTGCATTAACAACCAGTTGATATCGATGGTTCTCAATCGTGTAACTTTTTTGTTGAGAAGGTGTTACGTTGCTGATCATCGTTGCTGGAACTGCTGCTGTTGGCAAAGATGCTTGCTGGGGTTGCGCTTGCTGTACTGGAGATGATCCTTGCTCTGCAAAATGCTGTGGAAACAGTTGTTTCATTAGCAGAGGATAAACGATTATGATAATAACGGTGATTATAAGTGCTGTAAAAAAATTTTTTTCATTTTCCATAATTTACTTATTTTAGGGGATCATGTCCAGATTTTCCCAAAGGATTGCAGCGCAAAATCCTCCAGGCGCCTATGAAAATTCCCTGTAAAAACCCTTTTTTTTCTATTGCTTGCTGTGTATACTCTGAACAGCTCGGCAAGAATCTGCATGAATGCAATATATTGTTAGACAAATAGTTACGATAAATCTCGATTAGAAAAATAGCTGCTTTTTTCATTGTAGCCCTGCTTTTTTAAGCAAATTAAGAATGCTTTCTTGTAAACAGTTAAATTCTATGTGTTTTATTTGAGCTTTTAAAACAAAAATTATGTCGTTTTGTGTTGTTAAATTAATTTTGTTTAGGCGGAAAACTTCCCGCACTATTTTTTTTAAACGGTTTCTTAATACAATATTCGCACATTTTCTATTGCTTACGCTAATGCCCAGCCGGCTAAATCCCAATTTATTGGGCAGATAATAACACCATAACAGCGTGCTTTTTTTTACTTGTCCCCGTTGATATACATGGTTATACTGGCCCGGGCTTAAAATGCGTTCTTTTCTCGAAAAACCGTATTTTTTCATGTTCTAGCGCGTTGTTTCTTTAAACAGAGAGTCTTTTTCTGCCTTTTTTACGCCGCCGCTTAAGTACTGCTTGACCATCTTTTGTTTCCATTCTATTGCGAAAGCCGTGTTTTCTTTTTCTTTTAAGGTTAGATTTAGGTTTTAGGTTTTTTTTCATTTTTTCCTTCTTTTTATTTAATATTTTCCCAGTAAAAAATTAAGTTTAAAGCGTTAAAGAAAGATTATAACATAAACCTTTTTTTAGTCAATAAAAAATAGTAAAAAAATCCTTGAAAAATTTTTTTGCTTTGATATAATATGTTTCATATTGAATTCATCCGCTGTGTTTTGTTGTGGATAAGCTGTGAATATATGTTGACTTAAAAATTATAACCGCTTAAATAACAGTATGTTACTCTGGCAAATGGCTAATATATATATTGTTGATAACTTTTAACCTGTTCGCTTAATACTATGCAAAAATCTGCTTCGGAGTTTTGGGCTGATGTTTTATCAGTTTTAAAAAAAGATGTTGCTGCGCAAAGCTATGAAACCTGGTTAAAGCCCACAAAGGGGGTTGAGCTTTCCCAGGACTCTTTAACAGTTGAGGTTCCGAATAAATTCTTTAAAGATTGGCTGTTAGATCATTATTATGAGCTGCTCGCTAAAGCGGTAAAAAAAGTTTCTTCTGACCCATTAAGATTAGATTTTATCGTCAACTCTACACCGCCGGTTTTTCCTCAACAAAATGCTGTTCCGGTTTTTAGCTCTCCGACGAAAGACGTTCCCCGGCCGCGAACAGATATTTATTTAAACCCTAAATATACTTTTGATAGTTTTGTAGTCGGGCCAAGCAACCGTTTTGCACATGCGGCAAGCTCAGCTGTCGCAGAATCTCCTGCAAGAGCATATAATCCTTTATTTATTTATGGCGGGGTAGGGTTAGGTAAAACTCATCTTATGCAGGCTGTTGGTCAGTATATTTTAGGAAAAAATCCCGGAGCAAAATTATCTTATACCACAAGTGAGCGATTCACGAATCAGTTGATTACAGCGATTCAAACCCGCACTACAGCTCGTTTTCGGGAAAAATACCGTAGTGTTGATATTTTACTTGTTGATGATATTCAGTTTATTGCCGGCAAAGAAAGCACCCAGGAAGAATTTTTTCACACATTTAATTCGCTCTATGATGTCCACAAACAGATCGTTATCTCTAGCGACAGGCCGCCGAAAGAAATTCCCGGATTAGAAGAAAGGCTGGTTTCGCGTTTTGAGTGGGGATTAATTACAGATATCCAGCCGCCGGACTTAGAAACTCGAATTGCAATATTAAGGAAAAAGGCCGGGCGGGAAATTGTTAAAGTTCCCGACGAGGTGATGTTTTTTATCGGAGAAAAGATCCGTTCCAATATTAGAGAATTAGAAGGCGCGCTGATTCGTGTTGTTGCTTATTCTTTATTAACAAATAATCAGATTTCTATCGAGATTGCCGAAGAAGTTTTAAAAGACGCGATAAAAGAAGACGCGATTCAAAAAGTAATTACGGTTGATAAAATTCAAAAAGTTGTTGCGGAGAATTTTAACATAAAAGCCTTAGATATGAAAAAGGGGGGTAGAAGTAAAATTATTGCCTATCCCCGGCATATTGCGATGTTTTTATCGCGGGAGTTAACCAGTCATTCGCTTTCTGAAATTGGTGAACTTTTTGGCGGGCGGGATCACACAACGGTTTTACATGCATTTGATAAAATAAAAAAAGAATCAAAAATTAATAACAATTTAAATTTATTATTAACAAGTCTTATCAACAAGATTCAACAAAAATAACTTGTTTCGTAATAATTAATTAAGGAGGTTATTCACTTATTAACAACATTACTATTAAGACTACGGCTATTTGGTTTAGTTATAAATATATTAATAATAAAAATTTTTGTGGATAAAAAGGGGGATAAATGAAGATTAAAACTACAAAAAATGTTCTGGCTAACGCAGTGCAAACAGTTGAAGGAGCTGTTGCAACAAAAACAACCTTACCAATATTATCAAATATTTTAATCGAAGCACACAAGGAAAAACTCATTTTTAATGCAACCGATCTAGATATTGGAATTATTTATCAAGCAGTAGCAGACGTTCAGGAAGAAGGCAATATTACCATCCCTGCGAAAAGATTTTCGGATATTGTCAGAGAATTACCCGAAGGGGATGTAATTATAACAGTGCGAAAAAATTATAACATGGTTATTGATTCACAAGCCTGTTCATTTCGTTTGATTGGTTTACCGAAAGAAGAATTTCCCACAATCCCTAAATTTACAAACAAGGAAAATATTACGCTAGAGCAAAAACTATTAAAAAAATTATTAAAAAAAGTAAGTTTTTCAATGTCGCGCGATGAAACAAGGTATGTTTTAAATGGAACTCTTTTTATGTTGAAAAATAAAACATTAAGACTCGTTGCAACAGACGGGCGACGGTTAGCCTTAGTGGAAATAAAACAATCATTAGAAATTGAAAAAAAAGAAGTGATTATCCCAGTAAAAACAATAAATGAATTAAATAAAATTTTACAAGAAGAAGGGCAAGTTAAAATAATATTTACCAATAATCAAGTTGCTTTTGAATTTGATGGAACAACAATTATTTCGCGTTTAATCGAAGGCGAATTTCCTAATTATGAGCAAGTAATTCCGAAAACAAAAGAAAAACAGGAAAAGATTCAAATTGGGAAAAATCAAATGCTGGCGGCAGTAAAAAGAGCGAGTCTTTTTACTAGTGCAGATTCTCAATCAATAAAAATTGATGTATTTAAAAATAAACTCGTAATTTCTAAAACAACCCCAGATATCGGCGAAGTAAAAGAAGAAATCCCCATGGAGTATAAAGGAAAAGAGATCACCGTTGGTTTTAACCCGAATTATTTATTAGATGTTTTGAAAGTATTACAGGAAGAAAATATTGACTTTGAAGTTATCGATGCAGAAAAACCCGGAGTTTTTCGTGAATCTTTTGATGAAAAGGGCGAGTATTTATATATCGTCTTACCAATGCAATTAACTTAAAAAAGTTTAAAAAATGAAAAACAAAGCGGTTCTAATAAAAGATGTTGTGGATGAGTTTTTGAATGAATTTACCCCGGAAAAACTGTCCACACAAACAAAAATAATGCATTATTGGCCGAGTATTATTCCGAAAAATGCATTGGAGCATACGCACCCTTTATTAATAAAGAATAAAACCCTGGTTGTTTTAGTTTCTAATTCAGCCTGGTTATATAGATTAACATTAGAAAAAGACAGCTTACTAAAAAAAATACGAAGCTATACGAAAGAAACAACAATTACAAACATTCGATTTAAAATTAAAAGCAGGTAATGGATTAAATGAAAAATGATTTTAAGGAGGAAGTAAATTTATGTCCAATAAATATGATGCACGAACAATACAAGTTTTAGAAGGGGTAGATGCGGTAAGAAAACGCCCGGCGATGTATATTGGAGACACAACTGTCCGCGGATTACACCACATGGTTTATGAAGTAGTGGACAACTCCATTGACGAAGCACTGGCCGGGGAATGTAAAAATATCGAAGTTCTGATTCACGAAGATAATAGCGTTTCGGTGATTGATGATGGGCGGGGAATACCCGTGGACATGCATAAAACTCAAAAAAAACCTGCGGTCGAGGTTGTCATGACAACACTACACGCCGGAGGAAAATTTGATCACCGTGTGTATAAAGTTTCCGGCGGTTTACACGGCGTGGGAGTAAGTGTTGTTAATGCGCTTTCTGAATGGCTGGAAGTTGAAGTAAGGCGCGAGGGAAAAATTTTCCACCAAAAATATGAACAAGGAAAAACAGCAACAAAATTAAAAATAATAGGAAAGAGCAAAAAAACAGGCACGCGGGTGATCTTTAAGCCGGATCGCGAAATTTTTCAAATCACGAAATTTAGCTTTGATATTTTATCAAACCGGTTAAGAGAGCTTGCGTTTTTAAATAAAGGCTTGAATATTAAAATTGTGGATGAACGCAACGAAAAAGAAGCAATTTTTTGTTTTAACGGGGGGATTGCTTCTTTTGTGGAACATTTAAACAAAAATAAAAACCCGTTATTTAAAAAAGTGGTTTATTTCGAGAAGAAAAAAGATGATATCGAGGTTGAAATTGCGTTGCAATACAACGACGGATATGCAGAAACAGTATATAGTTTTGCAAATAATATTAACACGATTGAGGGCGGAACACACTTAAGCGGGTTTAAATCCGCTCTAACCCGAACCTTAAATCAATTCTGTAAAAATAAAAAATTATTTAAAAACGAAGAGTTTTCTTTATCCGGAGATGATGTCCGCGAGGGCTTAGCTGTGGTAATCAGCGTAAAGGTGCCGAATCCTCAATTTGAAGGGCAAACCAAAACAAAGCTTGGCAACAGCGAGGTGGAAGGCGCGGTTGCTTCTGTCGTCAACGAATCACTCGGCAATTTTTTAGAAGAAACTCCGGCTATCGGAAATAAAATTATTGAAAAAGCACAACTTGCCGCACGCGCGAGAAATGCCGCGCGCAAAGCCCGTGAACTCACTCGCCGCAAAGGTGCCCTAGATAGCGGGTCTTTACCGGGAAAGCTTGCCGATTGTTCAGAGCGGGATGCGGCTTTATGCGAAGTATATATTGTAGAAGGGGATTCCGCGGGCGGCTCAGCCAAACAAGGAAGAGACCGCCGCTTTCAGGCAATCCTGCCGATCAAAGGAAAAATATTAAACGTAGAAAAATCACGCTTAGATAAAATTTTGAGCAACGAAGAAATAAGAACCATAATAACCGCCTTAGGTACAGGCGTAAGCAATGATTTTAATTTGGAAAAATTACGGTATCATAAAGTAATTCTTATGGCGGATGCGGATGTTGATGGCAGCCATATCCGCACACTGTTGCTCACTTTATTATACAGACAAATGCCGCAACTTATTGAAAAAGGGCATGTTTATATTGCCCAACCGCCTTTATATAAAATTAAAAGAGGTAAAAGAGAAGAATATATCGAAACAGAAACAGACATGGAAAGTCTTTTGTTAGACCTGGGCCGAGACGGAGTAAAACTTTTTCATGTTAAAAAAAACAAGCAGTTTACCGACAATCAATTTAAAGAATTGCTGGAAATTTTATTGGAAATTAATTTTTTAAGCCGGGGCATAGAAAAGAAGGGGATCCCCTTCTTCACGTATTTGCAATTAAGAAGTGCAAAAACCAAAAAATTTCCTTTGTACCGCATCGTTGACGAGGAAAGCCAGGAAACCTTGCTGTTCGACGAAGACGAATTGGCAGATTTTGTGAAAAAAGAGGAAAAACGCCGCGGTAAGGATGTGGAAATTAAAGAAAAAGACGGGTTTGCGCTAGAGGATTCTGAAAGTGCAGCCTTAAATGTGATTAGTTTCCACGAAGCAAACGACCTGGTAAAACTAAGCGCCAAACTGGAGAAAATGGATCTCGATATTATTGATTATAATAAAGAAAACAAAAAAGAAGATCTTGATGAGGAAGATTCAAGCCCAAAAAAATCGAGCAGAAAAACAAAAGGAAAAACACAAGAAAACAGAAAAGACAAAACCGCGGGGGAAGTATTATTAAAATTAGTTGATACAACAACACAAGAAGAAGAAACAATGGATAATTTAAAAGAACTTTTAACAACAATAAAAATTTCCGGCAAAAAGGGGATGACAATCCAAAGATATAAAGGATTAGGAGAAATGAATCCGGAGCAATTATGGCAAACAACAATGAACCCAGAAAAAAGAACGATGCTGCAGGTAACTATCGAAGACGCGGTTGAGGCAGATGAAATGTTTACAGTATTAATGGGAGATGCTGTTGCCCCGCGGCGGGAGTTTATTGAAAAACACGCAAAAGATGTAAAAAATTTAGACATATAACTTAAACGCAAAACATAAAGACGAAAAGCAAAAACAAAAAAAGCAAAAAAAAGAAAGATAAAGGAGCGATAAAATAAATGTATACGCAAAATGAACGTATCGTGACTGTTCCGATAGAAGAAGAAATGAAAAAATCCTACATTGATTACGCCATGAGCGTAATTGTCGGCAGGGCTTTACCGGATATCCGTGATGGCTTAAAGCCAGTGCACCGCAGAATTCTTTACGCAATGAAAGAATTAAATCTGGAACACAATAAGCCCTATAAAAAAAGCGCGAGAATTGTCGGAGAAGTTTTAGGAAAATATCACCCGCACGGCGATACAGCAGTATACGATTCTTTAGTAAGAATGGTGCAGGATTTTGCGCTGCGTTATCCATTAGTAGACGGGCAGGGGAACTTTGGTTCTATTGACGGCGATGCTGCCGCGGCAATGCGGTACACAGAAGCGCGAATGGCTTCGATAACCCGCGAAATGCTTGTGGATATTGAAAAAGACACAGTTGATTTTACGCCTAATTTTGACGAATCACTACAAGAACCAAAAATTTTACCCGCAGCCCTGCCTGGCCTTCTGATCAATGGTTCCAGCGGAATTGCAGTAGGCATGGCCACAAATATCCCCCCGCATAATTTATCAGAAATTATTGATGCCGTAGTGTTTTTAATCGATAACCCGGAAGCGAGCCTAAAAGATTTAATGAAAATGGTTAAGGGCCCGGATTTTCCTACCGGAGGCATTATTTGCGGCCGCGAAGGAATAAAAAAAGCCTATGAAACCGGACGCTCTCCGATTAAAGTACGGGCAAAAATCAGCATTGAAGCACAGAAAAGCGGCAAAGAATCAATAATCATCAACGAAATACCTTATCAGGTAAATAAAACCAATATTATCGAAGCGATTGTAAATCTTGTCCAGATAAAAAAAATTGAGGGGATTGCTGATGTCCGCGATGAATCTGATCGCGACGGCATGCGGATTGTGATTGAATTAAAAAGAGATACTAATGCCCAAGTAGTTTTGAACCTGCTTTATAAACACACACAGCTTGAGACTACTTTTGGCATTATTTTTCTTTCACTGGTTGACAACCGGCCGCGGATTTTATCTTTAAAGCAAATGCTGCAGTATTTTATTGAACACCGGAAAGAAATTATTATGCGCCGGACAAAGTTTGAATTGCGCAAAGCACAAGAACGCGCACATATTTTAGAAGGCTTGAAAATATGCTTAGATAATTTAGATAAAGTAATTAAAACTATCCGGCAGTCAAAAAATACAGCAGAAGCAAAGATTGCCTTAATGGAAAAATTTGAATTGAGCGAAGTACAATCCCAGGCAATTTTAGAAATGCAGCTGCAGAGACTAACCGCATTAGAAAGAGAAAAAATAGAAAACGAATATTTAGACTTGATAAAAAAGATTGCGTACTTAAAATCAGTTTTAGCAGACCCCAAGAAAGTATTAGCAATAATCAAGGAAGAACTGCTCGCCTTACAAAAGAAATATGCCGACGAAAGAAGAACCCAGGTTGTTGCGCAAATTGATGAACTGGAAATAGAAGACCTAATCGCTCAAGAAGACGTGGTAATTACGCTTTCTCATGCCGGGTACATAAAAAGATTGCCCGTAAGCGCCTATCGCAAACAGCGCCGCGGCGGTAAAGGTGTTTCCGGCGCAGGTATGCGCGAAGAGGATTTTGTGGAGCATTTATTTGTGGCTTCAACACATGACTATCTGCTTGTGTTCACAGATAAAGGAAAAGTTTTTTGGGTAAAAGCGTATGAAATCCCGCAAGCTGGCCGGCTCTCCAAAGGGAAAGCAATTGTTAATCTTTTACAGTTAAGCTCAGGCGAAAAGATAAGTTCGCTGGTCCAGGTTAAAGAGTTTGCGGAAGGCCAATTTTTAATCATGGCCACACGCAAAGGACACATAAAGAAAACCGATCTTATGGCGTATAGCCATCCGCGTAAAGGCGGGATTAGTGCAATTACACTAAAAGAAAAAGACGAATTAATTGATTGTCGTTTAACAGACGGAGAGCAAGAAATCTTTTTGGCTACAAAAGAGGGAAAAGCCATTCGTTTCCCCGAAGCAAATGTGCGTTGTATGGGCCGCACTGCCGCTGGAGTCAGAGGAATTTCTTTAGCCAAAAAAGATGAAGTTGTGGGCATGGAAATTGTCAAAAAAGACGGCACCTTACTTACGGTTACAGAAAACGGCTCAGGCAAGAGAACAAAAGTAGAAGAATATCGGGTACAAAATCGCGGCGGCAAAGGCATTATTAATATTAAAACAACGGCAGCTAACGGTGCGGTAGTGGGGCTAAAGAGCGTTATTGATAGCGACGAGCTCATGCTGATCACTTCTAGCGGCATGATTGTACGCTGCGCCATAAAAGACATGCGCGCTACTGGCCGGTCCACACAAGGGGTAAGATTGATTCGGCTTAACGCGAAAGATAAGCTTGTGGCAATAGCCAGCCTTATGGTAAAAGAAGAAGAAGGGGCAGAGGAACAGGTTGTAGAAAAAAATCCAAAATTATCAATAATCCCGGGAGACCAAGAAGAAAAAGAAGATCAAGAAGATCAAGAAGATCAGGAAGATCAGGAAGAAACAAAAAAAACAAAAACCAAGAGCACAAAAAAAATAAAAAAGAAATAATAAACACAAAAATTAATTAAACCTCCGAAAAATAAAACAGGAAAACCCTGAGTAAAGCGACTTTTTTATACTGAACAGAATATTTTTATTTGGCAATTAGTTTTATATTGCGAAGTCCCAGATAAAAATTAAAAAAGCAACTCCTGAGCACTCATTTTACTAATATTGCCAGGATTAAAAGTCAGCATAAAACCACTTTAATTAACGCTATTCTTTTCCGATAATGAACAAATTAAACAATTATAAAATTGAACAAATTGATGCACAACGATTCCGCATACCTAAAACATATAAACCTGGCATGCAAACTGATGGGATTATTTATGCTGATGAACAACTCATTGATATTGCACTTGAAGACAAAGCCATAGAGCAGCTTGCCAATATTACTTTTCTGCCAGGCATTGTAAAAGAAGCTTTAGCCATGCCGGATCTTCATTGGGGATATGGATTCCCCATAGGTGGAGTAGCAGCTACAGATATTGATAAAAGTGGAGTAATTTCTCCCGGAGGAGTTGGTTTTGATATAAATTGTGGAGTGCGATTACTTAAAACAGGACTTTTTTACGATAATATAAGAACAAAAATTCCGGATTTAATAAAAGGATTATATCATATTGTGCCTGCAGGGGTTGGATCTGCTGGCCAGATAAAATTAAAGGAAAAACAGCTAAAAACAGTTCTAATTAAAGGAGCAAAGTGGGCAATTGAGCAAGGTTTTGGCACGCAAGCAGATTTAGAAGCAACAGAAGAACAAGGCTGTTTTAAAGGTGCAGACCCAGAGCAGGTTTCTTCCCAGGCGTATAAAAGGGGTAGTAATCAGATTGGTACTTTAGGCTCAGGCAATCATTTTTTAGAAATTCAACTTATTGATACTATATTTGATTTAGAAATTGCGAATAATTTACAATTAAGCAAAGGCCAAATAGTTATCATGCTGCATTCTGGGTCTAGAGGCTTTGGGCATCAAGTTTGTACAGATTATGTTAAGGTGATGCATAATTGCTTAAGCAAATACGGATTTAATCTGCCGGATCATCAGCTGGCTTGTGCGCCAGTTCATTCAAAAGAAGGACAAGCATATTTTGCAGCAATGAAGTGCGCAGCAAATTATGCTTGGGCAAACAGGCAGGTTCTGACACAATTAACCCGAGATTTTTTTGAAAAATTTTTTAAAACAGGGCAAAACATTTTAAAAATGGATTTAATATATGATGTTGCCCATAATATTGCTAAAATCGAGGATTATTTTATTGATAATGACCTTAAAAAACTTTGCGTGCATCGTAAAGGAGCAACGCGGGCTTTTGGCCCGGGGCATAAAGATATTCCCGCGGCTTATAAAACAATAGGGCAGCCGGTAATAATCCCTGGGGACATGGGCACTAATTCTTACCTGCTTGTGGGAACAAAAAAAGCAGAAGCACAAAGCTTTGGCTCAGCTAATCATGGTGCAGGCAGAGTTAAATCAAGATCACAAGCACTCAAAACTTTTAACCCTGACATGATTCTTGCCAGCCTTAAGAAAAAAGGCATTGTAGTTTGTGCTGCCGCAAAAAAAACTATTATTGAAGAAGCTCCGCAAGCATACAAAGATATTAATTCTGTTGTGGAGGTTATTCATAACGCAGGGATTGCTAAAAAAGTGTGCCGTATGCGACCGTTGGCAGTCATCAAAGGGTAACATCAAGGAAGTCCTGTAAGGGCGACCGTTGGCAGTCATCAAAGGGTAACATCAAGGAAGTCCTGTCGTTGGCAGTGATAAAAGGATGACACAGTTTTAGGTGTCAAGTGTTAAGTGTTAAGAAAATGCAAAGCTTAGGAAAATTTTGCTTGAGTATCTTCGACGCACGTTATAATTTATTAGAAGTAATTACTAAAAATAAAAAAGCAATAGATAGCCAAAGGGGAAAAATATGCTAGACATAAAATTAATCCGCGAACAGCCAAATCTTGTAATCAATTCTATACAAAATCGTAATTTAAAAATCGACATTACTCAATTACTTGAGCTGGATAAACAATGGCGGCAAATAAATTCAGAAGCAGAACAATTAAAAAACCAAAGAAATACAGCATCTGATGAAATGGCTGTATTAATAAAACAAAAACAAGATGTTTCTCAGAAAAGAACAGCTTTAAAGATATTATCCCAAAAAACAAAGGAAATGGATCGAATCAGTGGAGAGATAAAGCAGAAAATTGACGATTTATTGATCTACATCCCAAATATCCCGCACAAATCAGTTCCTATAGGAAAAGATGCCAGTGCTAATGTTGAAATTAAAGCCTGGGGGCAAATTAAAAAATTTAGTTTTTCTGCTCAGACACATCTTGAGCTTAGCGAAGAGCTTAATATCATTGACTTTGAAAGAGCGACAAAAGTGACCGGTTCTAATTTTGTTATGTTCAAAGGGGCAGGGGCCATGCTTGAGAGAGCACTAATAAACTTCATGTTGGGATTACATACGCAAAAACACGGGTTTATTGAGATTTCCCCTCCATTTATTGTTAATAGGGCCAGCATGACTGGGACTGGACAGCTGCCAAAGCTTGAGGAGGATATGTATAAAACAACCGAGGATGATTTTTTCCTTATCCCTACAGCTGAAGTACCAGTAACAAATATACATAGAGATGAAATTCTGAATGAAACAGATCTGCCTATTTACTATACAGCATATACACCTTGTTTTCGCAGAGAGGCAGGCTCCTACGGAAAGGATACTCGTGGTTTATTACGAGTTCATCAATTTGATAAAGTGGAATTAGTTAAGTTTGTAAAACCGGAAAGCTCTTATCCGGAACTTGAATCTTTATTAGCTTGTGCTGAAAAAGTGTTACAATTACTCGAACTGCCTTACCGGGTTTTGTGCTTATCTACGGGAGATATTAGTTTTGCTGCCGCAAAATGCTATGATATTGAAGTCTGGGCCCCAGGCGTAGAAAAATGGCTGGAAGTTTCCAGTTGCAGTAATTTTGAAGATTTTCAGGCGCGCCGCGCGAACATTCGTTTTAAAAACATTCAAACCAAAAAAGTTCAGTATGTTCATACTTTGAACGGATCAGGCGTCGCCTTAGCCAGAACAGTAGTTGCAATTATAGAAAACTATCAGCAAGAGAGCGGCTCAATCCTTGTCCCGGAGGTTTTGCGTCCGTTCATGAACGGAATGGAAGAAATTGAACCCAGGGAGAAATAAAGGATAAACCCTGACGGCTCATAGCAAAAACTAAATAGCTCGTAGGTTATAAGCATGGAAAGCATGCTTAGGTTGTGGAAAAAGGTGAGCGGTTGCGATGCCCCCTCCACAATGCTTGGCGGGCAGGCGTATCGGTTCAAAAAGGCAGCGGTAACGGCTTGAAGCAGCAGAGTCAGAAGTAAAAATCAGATTTAGCTTACGATTAAATAAGTCGCAGCTAAAAGATTAATAACTAAACACTACAAGCATGTCTAGGTGTTTGTTGATCGCAAAGAAGGATTTTTAATAATACATGCTGATTCGTTTTTTAAAAATGCTAGTCGGAATTATGTTATTGCCTTTTTGTGTGGGGGAAAGCATTGCCTTTTTTTATTTTTTAGGCCAAGTCGAGAATATCCAGTCTTTCGCGGCTTTAAGCAATACACAAATATTTTTTTTTGCAGGTATTTCTACCTATATTGTTTTATTCTTTTCCGGGCTGAAATTGAAAATTTTGTATATCTTTGCCCATGAAGCTGCACATGCTGTGTTTACGCTGCTTAGCGGTGGCAAAGTAAAAGCATTCCATGTTTCAAAAAACGGCGGCAGTGTGACAACCACAAAAACAAATGTTTTTATTAGTCTGGGGCCGTATTTTTTCCCTTTTTATACGCTTCTTGCGGCCGCGGTATTTTTTATCACCGGTATTTTTTATAAAAATATTTCTCAATACACTAATCATTTTATTTATTTTATTGGGTTAAGCATCGCGTTTCATTTTTTAATGACCGTGCGCACTTTAAAAACCGAGCAGTCTGATGTGGTGGGAAACGGATATTTATTTTCATTAACGATAATATATCTGGCCAATGTAGCTATTCTTGCGGGGATGCTAAGCCTTGTTTTTCGAGAATTGAGTTTTGTCGATTTTTTTAACCGATTTGTTTTTCATTCTCAGGAAGTAATTTTATTTATTTGGCGTAAAATACCTCGAGCAGCATAACACGTTATAAATAAAGAAGCTCAAATAACTTTTAAAGGATCAATGCCTAATTCTTCGGGATCAATCACTGCGGCAACAGAATCTCCGGAAACATTTTTTATTCTATCAGAGAGGTTTAAAATAATCGGCTCCGAGACAAAATCCCCAGATGCATCTAAAACAATTTTTACTTCCGGTAAAAGCAAGGCTTGCGGGTAGACTTTTTGTACAATCGCAATTTCTTGCGTTGTGAGCCGCACAAAAGTTCCCGGGGGGTACACTCCGATCATTTGCGCAAAGAGTTTAAAAAACTGCGGGTCAAAATCACAGCCAATACAACGCATCATAATCGATAAAACTTTATCCGCAGCCATAGATTTTTTATAGGAACGCTTGCTGGTGATTGCATCATAAACATCACAAATCGTTACAATTAGAGATAAGGGGTGTAACGCTTCGATCCCTTTAATATTAGGGTATCCGCTTAAGTCATATTTCATATGGTGTTCTAAGGCAATAAAGATTGAGAGCGTATCTGGCTTGGCTTGTTGTTCAAGTATTTTTACCCCAAAAAGCGGATGACATTTTATAATTTGCCATTCTTCTTCGGTCAACTTTGCCGGCTTATTAATTATTGCCAGCGGAACTTTTGTTTTCCCGATATCATGTAAAAAGGCTGCCCGGGCTAAATTTTTTAAAATCACAGCATCGTCAATAACATTGGCAGCTAAGGCAACAGAAAGGATCGCAACATTAGCCGAATGGGTAAAAGTATACTCGTCGTAATTCTGCAAAGAGGTAAATGCTAAAGAAGAAACATTATTTTTAATAACCATATCTGTAATATTTTGCGAAACCGTATCTACAACATCCATAGGAAGCGTATTGCTTGTTTGCAGAGCAGAATAAATTAATTTATTGGCTTCAATGCTTCCGGCATAAAGCTTATTAACCGGCAAGATGTTCTCTGCGGAACCTTCGGCTTCAGAACTTTTGCTATTAAAAACTATATTTTTAACGCCGAGCGCCACCAATTCTTCCTGTAGTGCGGCAGCTTCCTTAGGCAGAGTTTTATCAATGAGCCGCGTAATTGCCTTAAATAAATTTTCTGCAGTAAGCCCGCTGGCAAAATAAATACATTTTATTTTGCGCAATTCTAAGAGTTGGATAGTTTTTTCACTGAATTGTTTTAGTTCGTATAAAGGGATTCCATCAAACACAAATTGATGTTCAGCAATATCAATATAGAGATCATCAACTTTTTCAAACAATTTTTGCAAACCGGCAAAGGTGTGCATTGTTTGTTCCTGCACGCTGGGATGCAGGGCCGGATAAAGGCTGGCTTCGGTAATTAGGAGAGAGAAGTTTTTCGTGAAGGTTTTAACTAAATTTTTTATAGTTAACTGGTTCATATCACCCTTTTTATTTTTTTTAAGCAATATTTTTTAAACATTTTTTTGCTGTTTCCCGCAATTGTTTTGGCTCGACAGGGAAGAGCAAAAACAGTTTTTTATTTAAAATTTTCCGGGCTGCGCTTTTGGCAAAAACAGGATCAATTTTTAACAAAGATTCCAGCGCGGCAATGCGGATGCTAATATCGGATACATTTTTCCCTTTGCCCATGCCTTGTGCGATCGGTTCCAGGGCGGTGCGGACTTGTTTGTAAGGGAAATCACCTAAATATTCAACACTCGCAATCCGTAAAGCCGGCCTTGAATGTTCCAGAAATTCCAGCAAAACAGCTAAAGCTTTTGCAGACTTTATTTGTGCAATACGTTTTAAAGCCCGCGTGGCAATAATCACATTTTCGTGCCGGGCAATTTCTTTTAAAGGCATTACAATTTCGTCATGATCAATGGTTTGAAACAGATCGATAAGGCGCATGATGTTTGCCGGAGATTGCCGGTGGAGATCTTGGTTTAAAACAAAAGCTCCGGCAGCATAATTATCACTGATTATTTTTTGTACTGTTTGCGCGAAAGGGATTTTTTCCTCCGCAGTATAAATGTTTACTAAAATACTAATAAAACCTTCTTTAAAACAAGCAGCTAATTGATGCAAAAGACTTTCGGCTTTTTGTGCATCCTGTATTTGCAGAACAGATTTAGTAAAGGCATTGATAATTGCCAGAGGGCAGGTTTTTGTGGATGCGGTGAGAGACTTTTTTCTCTCCGGGTGATCCTGGTTTAAAAGCCCGGTAATAAATTTTAAAACGCTAAAAGTTTGTTCAAAATTTTTATCCTGCATTAATTTTTGTAAAATTTTTATAAGCTTTTCTGTTGTTTGTTGGAAGAAGGGCGCGTCTTGTTCTTTTTCAAGCACACTTTGCAGGATTATTATATAATCAGGTTCAGTGTTAAAATTTTTAATATTTTCTTCTAGCCGGCTTTTATCAAGTTTGACGGTTTTTAAAACATTTAAACCTTCTACTAAATCATTTGTTTCTGACTCGGAAATAAGCCCCAGCTCCAGCTCGGCATTCTCATCCAAAGAAAATTTAGGGGCCAGGCTTGAACAAACGTCATTTAAAACAGCAGTATTTTTATTGACATCAGGGATTTGTTTTTGCAGGGCATCTTTTAGCTTAGGGAGAAAATTAACAAAAGCAGTACGGTCGATAAAAAGTTGTTTTAAAATATTTTTTGTGTGTTCAATGGCTGGCGGAGTACAATTAGCCGCAGCAATTTTATTAGTAATCAGCTGTGCTAATTCTTCAGAGCTTAAACTAGAAGCTAAAAAAGAAAAAGTGTGTGCATTTTTAATCAAAGGATTTTCCTGATGATCAAAGGCAAGGTCAAAAAGATCGCTTTTGTTAAATGATTTCAGAATATCTTCCGAAATTGTTTGTGCTTCGTCCTTTTCGGAAAAACCTAAGGCATTAACAGATTTTGCTATTTTATCTAAAATCGCCAACACTGCTTCCCCGGGTAGCGGTTGGTTGTTGTTTTGAGCCGTACCTTGTGCGGTAAGTTTAATTAAAGCAGAGACTAGCCCTGGATCTTTAAGTAAATCGTAGAGAAAAAGAGCTTGTTCTGAGCTGATCTCTTGTTTTATCTTATCCGTAAACTGGGAAAATAGTTTGCTTGCGGCCAATTCTTGCAGTTGTGTTTGGTTAAAAATGCGGTGTTTTTTGGAATAATATTCGATAATTTTTATGCCTTGCGCGCCGTTTTGGTTTAATACTGCGCTGGCGCCGCCTTGGGGTATAATACTCTCTGGTGCGCTGTTGAGCACCTCAACCAGCAAATTTATATCCGTGATGGAAATATCTCGGCTAAAAATAATTTGCCGGATGTAGCGGGCTTGCAGCTGTTCGATAAAATCTTGGATCCCAGGAACTTTTTCCGGCCCCAGGGCAATATCCTGAACAAATAAATGCCCTTCAAAAATTTTTAGGGTAATTGTATTATATTGTGCAAAAATTTCTTTAAGGTGGGAAAAAAATTTTTCAACAACCTGTAAAAGCATTTGATGGCCTTTAGGATAGAGGGGAATTGCTTTAAGCATTCCGGTTAAATTTAAAATCAATTGGCTGGCGAGTTTTATTTGCGCCGGAGAAACTTGATTATCTGAGCCGTTATTTTTTATATGCATAAAATTCCTCTAAAAAAATATTATAACAAAGTATTAGAAGTTTTTAAAGAATTGTAATATTTTTAACAGGATGTTAGAAAGCTCAAAAAGGGGGGGCACGGTAACTACCACTGGATAATACATTCAAACTGGCTAACAATATTGCCTTGCTGGTCGTTAGTGGTTAATTTTTCGAAAAAAGTTATCTGAGCGTCGGGTTTTAATAAATATGCAGCCTGAGTAAGGACCCCGTGTTCTACTTGAGGATGGCTTTTAAAATCCTTATAAATAATCTTACGAGAATTTTCTCCCAGAGTTTCAATTGTAATATTAGCAAAACTCAGTACTTGCCGGTAGAAAAAGGGCATATGTTGAAGGGCGCTTTTAAAGTTTTTTTCAAAAAGGGGCACGATTTTTTTTGTTAATGGGCTGCTCAGGATACTCTTCATCATTATTTTCCCTATTTCATATAACTGTTTGTCTGGTGATTTGTTCGGTAAGAGGATTTTCCCGGCAGCAACGCTCAGAAGGTTAAATTCCTGGATAGGGTAATCAAAAAAATTAGTATACTGCAAAGAATTGTTTAAAGATTGTTTTAGGGAGTTAAGTGCTTCGGGGCCTTTTTCTTTTTCAATCTATTTTAAGATGCTGTTAAAACTTATCCCTTTGGCAGTGTCTTTCATTCTGCGCCCTTAATTGTTTAGTTTTAATAAATTTATTGAAACATATTAATAATATAATCAAGACCAATTTTTAGCAAGAAAAAATAATTTTTACCTTGAAAATTTTATGTTTTGCGGATGCAAAGAAGTAAAAACAAGCACAAAGCAGCCTTGATTTTTCTCAAAAAATATGCTATGGTATGCTCAAACAATTGAACAATACTGTAAGAAAATCAGTTCAGAAATAAATCAGTGGATATATAAGGTTTTGCGGAGGAGTGGCTGAGTGGACGAAAGCGGCGGTCTTGAAAACCGTTGTACCGCAAGGTACCGTGGGTTCGAATCCTACCTCCTCCGCCATTTTCGCAATGAACAGATACTAAAATGATTAAAAAAACACAAATCCATACTCCTCGTTTACCCGAAGCTAAGGCTGCTTTTCCCCGTGGCTTAAAAATTGAACTGGACAACACAATTCTTTTTTTTATTTCCGGCACAGCCAGCGTTAGCCCGGATGATTCTACGGCACATGTTGGCGATTTGTACGCGCAAGCCATGCATACTTATCAAAACATAGAATCCCTGCTTACTGAGCAGCAGGCTCAGTTTAAAGATATTGTGAAGTTCACAATTTATTTGAAAGACATGGAAGAATACAGTATTTTTAATAAAGCCAGGGATGATTTTTTCGCGCAGAAAAACATGTCCCGGGAAGAGTTTCCGGCCAGCACTTGCGTGCAGGCGCATTTATGCCGCCAAGAACTTCTTGTCGAAATCGAAGCAATTGCAATAATCCCTAAAAAATAAAGCTGCTCCTTGTTTTTATTCCGCACCCATCCCGGATTATATTTTCTTGACAACGCTTATCGGCTTGTGTTACTATTTTTAAAAATGTGCTACGCGAATATGATTAATAAAGACAAAAAAATAGACAAACAAGTCCTTGATGAAATTATTCTCTGTTTGCAAAATATAAAATACGGGGAGGTGGTCGTTACTATTCATAATTCCAAAATAGTGCAGATCGAGAAGAAAGAAAAACACAGGTTTTAGCGGCTTCCTTGTTCTGCGTAAAAAATATTTAAATTTGTTCTGACCGGACAGCCGGAAGAACCGTACAATTAAAAAGGAAAGGATAATTATGCGTAATGCAAAATTAATTGTTGCGGCGGCTTTTGGCGCGGCGGTCTTGTGTTTAAGTTTAAGTTGTTATGCTCAATCCGGAGCAGATTTAGAGGCCAGGGTTACGGCGTTGGAAGAGCAAATGAAAAGCGCGGGTGTTTTAGAAGGTTTAGAAATGAACATCGGATTTACAATGATTGTCCAAGGCACATCAAAAGCAAATGGCTCAGGAATTGTGGCGAATAATATTGGCCATAAGGAAAATGATACTACAGATGCTTCTTATTCCGCGGATATTGAATTTTTTAAACAATTAGACGAGCAATCCAGCGTGTTTTTACATTTGGAAACAGGCGAGAATGCGGGAGTGACCGACGATTTAGAATTATATTCTAATGTGAATCAGGATGCCAATGCCGCTACAGGCAATTTTGGGGTTTCGGAATTGTATTGGGAGCAAAATTTTGATGATCAAACTTTTTTAACCTTTGGAAAAATTGATGCAACCGGGTTTATTGATACTAATGAATATGCCAATGATGAATGCAGCCAATTCTTAAGCAGTATGTTTAAAAATTCTCCGGCGATTGAATTTCCGGATAATACGATCGGCTTGCGGGCAGGAACAGCATTGCTTGATGTTTTAAGCCTTGATACGGTTATTGCCGACGGAGATGCGGATTTTAATCAGGTCGGGGATTCGCTTTGGATCGGCGCGCAGTTAACTCTGCAGCCGAACAGCATCGAACGCAAAGGAAACTATCGTTTGTATTATTGGTACAATGATACGCCGCACACAAAATGGCAGGATGCGTCAAAAACAAAAGAATCCGGACAGGGTTTTGGTATAAGCTTTGACCAGGAGTTGACTGAGAGGATGGGGGTGTTTGTGCGCGCCGGAATGCAGCAGGATGATGCGGCGTTAGATACAAGCACTTTTTCTTTAGAAAGTGCGTATAGTTTCGGTGCGCAATTTAACGGAAGTTTTTGGGGCAGAGATAATGATATTCTAGGGTTAGGCTGCGGGCAGGTAATGGCTTCGGATGAATATAAAAAAGCTGGTAATTTGCAGGCCAAAACCGAAGGGCAGGTTGAACTTTATTATAATTATGCGGTCAGCGAAAACTTAATAATTTCCCCGGATTTCCAAATGATCAATAATCCATTCGGTAAAGACGCGGTTAATGGAGATGACATTATTTTTGTTGCGGGTATCAGAACGCAAATAAATTTTTAATAATAAATAAAAGGAAGGAACAATATCATGCATATGGCAGATGCTTTGATTTCTCCAAAAGTAGGCGCAGCGCTTTGGACGGTTACAGCGGGATTAATTGCATACAGTTCGAAAAAGGTACAAAAAGATGCCGATAACCGCAAAGTTCCGCTGATGGGCGTCTTAGGCGCGTTTATTTTTGCTGCGCAGAGGATTAATTTCAGTATTCCGGGAACAGGTTCCAGCGGACATTTAGGCGGAGGCATGATTTTAGCAATTCTGCTGGGGCCATGCGCGGCATTTCTAGTTATGGCTTCGGTTCTGATTGTGCAGGCCTTATTTTTTGGGGATGGCGGGATTTTAGCTTTAGGATGCAACATCTTTAATTTAGGATTTTTTTCCTGTTTTGTGGCGTATCCTTTGATTTACCGTAAGATCCTTGGCAACAAACCCGCATCAGGGAAAATTGTTACAGGTTCTTTGCTGGCGGCAATTATCGGTTTACAGCTCGGAGCTTTCGGCGTGGTTTTGGAAACGGTATTTTCCGGCATTACGGCATTGCCGTTTAAGAGTTTTTTGTTTCTAATGCAGCCGATTCATTTAGCTATCGGCATAGTCGAAGGCATGGTAACGGCTGCGGTAGTGATGTTTGTTTATAATGCGCGGCCGGAAATTTTGAATACAGAAAATAATTTAAAACGAATTAGAACAATTGATCTGAAAAAAGTGCTTATTGGTTTTATGCTGGCAGCAATAATTACCGGCACGGCGTTAAGCTGGTTTGCTTCTGCTCGTCCGGATGGTTTAGAATGGGCAATGTTTAAAACTTCCGGACAGGAAGAATTAGAAACAGATAAGAAACTACACGCTTCTTTAGCTGCTTTGCAGGCTAAAACTGCTTTTTTGCCGGATTACGGATTTAAAAAAACAGGCTCAGAATCTGAACCTGTATCCGAGCCGCAGCCAGCTTGGCCTTCCGTTGATTTGGGAACTTCGGTGTCTGGGTTAGTTGGCGGAAGTTTAACCTTTCTGATAATTTTTTTAATCGGGCTGGGAATGCGGCGTAAAGAGGTTTCAGCACAATAACGAATGAATAATATTGCAAAAAATTATTTTGATATTGGGTATATGGATACTTTGGCCCAAGGCAGCAGTTTTCTGCACCGCTTGGACCCCCGGGCCAAACTTATCACGACTATATTATTTATAATGAGTGTGGTTTCTTTCAGTAAGTATACAACATTAGCGTTTATGCCTTTTTTCTTGTACCCGGTATTTTTAATTGCAGCCGGAGGCTTGCCCGCGGGATATTTGTTAACTAAAGTATTATTGGTCGCTCCGTTTGCGGTTTTACTGGGAATTTTTAATCCGTTGATTGACCGGCAAATTATTTTTTATATCGGAACAATAGGAATATCCGGCGGCTGGGTTTCGTTTATTTCTGTTCTGCTGCGGTTTCTTTTAACCGTGACCGCAGCGCTACTGTTAGTGGCGTTAACTGGGTTTAATGCTGTGTGTGAAGCGTTGCTGAAAATGGGAGTACCGAAGCCGTTTGTTATGCAGCTTTTATTTTTTTACCGCTATCTTTTTGTTTTAACTGACGAGGCACAGCGTATGGAGCGAGCCCGGGCGTTACGGTCTTTTCATTCCGGATTTATGCGTTATACGACGTTTATTTCTTTACTGGGGCATTTATTACTGAGAACTTTGGCTCGTGCTGAACGCATTTATCACGCAATGTGCTGCCGGGGTTTTACGGGGCATATTTATCGGGTAACATCCGTAAAAAGCACGGGAAAAGATATTTGTTTTGTGCTGGGATGGGGGTTTCTTTTTGTTTTTTTTCGTGTTTATAACATCCCGTTAACGCTAGGGGAAATTATTGTGAGGTTTTTTAAATGAGCCATCATATTGTTGAAGCGAGTAATTTGCATTATACTTATCCAGACGGAACCGTAGGAGTAAAGGGGGTATCCTTTCGCATTACACACGGAGAGTCCGTGGCAATAGTCGGAGAAAACGGCGCGGGAAAGTCCACGCTTTTACTTCACTTAAACGGATACTTATCCGCAGCCGAAGGCCAGGTACGGATCGGAGATTATCCGGTTTCCGTGAAAACCTTAGATTTTGTGCGGCGTTCTGTGGGCATGGTCTTCCAAAATTCTGATGACCAATTGTTCATGCCTACAGTTTTTGATGATGTGGCTTTTGGCCCCATGAATTTAGGCTTGGATAAAATTGCAACAGAACAAAAAGTTGCGCAGGCGCTGGAAACAGTCGGTGCTTTGCATTTGAGAAAGCGTCCGCCGTATCAACTTTCCCAGGGAGAAAAAAGAGCTGTCGCAATTGCTACGGTACTGGCGATGTCTCCGGATATTTTAGTCATGGACGAGCCCAGCGCCAGTTTAGACCCGGCATCACGCAAAAGCCTGATTGCGCTGCTTAAGTCTTTTCAGCACACAAAAATTATTGCGACACATGATTTGGACATGGCTCTGGACGTTTGCGAGCGCACGATCGTACTGCATGAAGGCCGGATAACTGCGGATGGGCCGACCCTAGAACTTTTTCAGAATGAAGATTTGTTGCAACAGAGCCGCTTGGAAAAACCGTTGAGACTACAGATCTGTCCGGTTTGCACTCCGGCAAAAAAAAGCAAAAACATTTCTTTGTAATTATCGCACAATTCTGCAATTTCCCGGATTTGCTTTTTCTGCATTTTTCTGCTATAACTATTCTTAAGTTTATTCTCTCTAATTTCTATTTTAAAGGTATTTTTACAATGTATTACGTATATGTTTTCCGTAACAAAAAATCACAGCAATTAAAAGCTTTAGTTAGTCAAGATGAAGGCTACACGAATAAAAATTTAGGTGAAATGATTTTATTTGAAACGCATCAGACCAAAGCCGGCGCAGAAAAAAGAAAAGATTATTTGAATACAGCTGCGGGAAAAATCTGGCTAAAGCAATCTTTACCGAATATTTTTCTTAAATAATTTAGGATAAAAAATGATAAAAATCGGCACAGCCGGAACAGGCGGCTTAGGGTATAGAGGATGTCTAAGACAACTGCCTAAATTCGGCATAAAGGCTTTAGAAGTTGAATTTACTTATGGGGTAAAGATGACGGCGGAGCAAGCGCGGGAAGTGGCGCAGCTGGCACGCGTTAATGATATTTCGCTTTCAATCCATGCGCCGTTTTTTATTAATCTGGCATCTTTAGAGCCGGAAAAAGTTACGGCTTCCAGAAAAAGAATTATTGCCAGCTGTGCTAAGGCAGATATTTTAGGCGCAAGCCATGTTGTGTTTCACGCCGGCTTTTATCAGCAAAGAGACCCGGAAGAAATTTATCAAATTATAAAAAAAGAAATTCTTGATTTGCTGAAGACGCTCAAAAAACATGCCTGGAAAACAGCGCTGGCTTTGGAAACAACAGGCAAGGTTACGCAATTTGGCTCTTTGGATGAATTGCTGCGAATGCGGCAGGAAACCGGGTGCGATATTTGCGTAGATTTTGCGCATTTGCTGGCGCGGGATGGGAAAATTGATTATGATCAGGTTTTTAAAAAGATAAAAAAATTAAAACACATTCATGCGCATTTTTCCGGCATTGAATTCAGCGCAAAGGGAGAGAGAAAACATTTACTGACGCAGGAAAAAGACATTCATGAGTTGGCTAAACATATAATTAAAAACAAAGTGGATATTACAATTATTAACGAAAGCCCCCAGCCGTTAAAAGACGCAGCAAAAATGGTGAAGATTTTTAGTAAGGTTGCAAAAAAATAATTTTTAAAGTTTGCGGAAGGATGGCAGAGTGGACGAATGCGGCGGTCTCGAAAACCGTTGTACCACAAGGTACCGCAGGTTCGAATCCTGCTCCTTCCGCCAAAAAACAAGTCCCCTTGGACAAAAACCAAGGGGATCTTTTTTTATTGTGATCGGGAAGGGTTCGAAGCAAGCGAACGCCGACCTTCTGGGAGGAGGAGCGGACAGGATGTTGAGCGAAAGTGAGTGAAGGCGAGCCTACGCAGGGAAAACAGGAAGTTTGACTGTAGTAGGCGAATCCTGCTCCTTCCGCCAAAAATTTAAACCCCCTTTTATAGGGGGTTTTTGTTTTAAGGGTAGCGACACGACGGTTCGTCTGCCCTCGCGGTTTGATTTGTTTTAAGCTAAATAAAATGGTCGCTGTCCCTATTTACCCAAAAACTTTCTAAATTAAGATTATCCTGAAGGTTCAAAAAATACATATAAAGAAACAAATCTCTTAATTCTTTTAAAGAAAAAGTATATACTAAATCATAAATTTCTTCTTTGTTTTTGCTTGTTTTTGTAGTCACATATGATAATATTCGCGCCAGTGATGTATGGTCAAGAGTCTGTCGGCCTTTTCTGCGCCCAGATATTTCTATTTTTTCAATCCAGCTCATTTTATCCCAATCATAAAAAGTAATTTTTTTATCTTCAAAATATTCTGTATCAATAAATTGGAACAAATGTAAATATTCCGGACCTTTTTCAATAGCAATTTTAATGAATTTAGGCAGCTGATTCCAAACTTCATCTCTTTCCAATGTTTGTTTAGTGGGGATCCATTTTTTGTAATCCGGTAAAGGGTTGCCTGCTTTTTTAAACATTTTATTTTTATCTCGATTGATTTGTTTTTTGAGCTGGGAATCACTGTACAGGTCTGTACTTGCGCCAAACATGGAATAAAATCTAAAATTATTGTTGTACCGATCAATAAGCCCCAGAGCTTGTTTTATTAATTTAAATTCATAACCGGCTTTAAGCATAAGGACAATCCCATATTCTAAATTTCTATCTTCTTTAGATTGTCTATCTTTCTTTTTTATTTTTTTTCGCGGCATAGCTTTAGGCCCGCGATGTTGTCTGCCGTATTCGGCTGCATCTAATGATTTTTTTAGTTCAAGACGTTGCGCGCGTTTAAGTTTTTCTTTATCCTGAACGCTTAGGGCATAGTCGGGCAAAGATATTGTTATATTAGTTGTGATCTGGCTCCCCTGAGGAGAAGGGAGCGGGTTTGTTCTCTCGGAATGATCGTCATTAACCTGTTGCCAGTAGTGTTGTTCTTCTTCGATTAGGTTACGCCCCAGACCGTTTATGCTTAAAAGTTGATCGATCTCTGCTGTAGAAACGGGCACTCCTGCTTCAAAACGAGATATTATGTTTTTTGCTGTGTTAGATGTTCCCTCATATTTCCCATATTCTGAAGAATGAAATTTTCTAAATTGTGCTTTAAAGTAGAAAAAATAAAAACTCCGCAATGCCAAATGATGCGTTATGCTTTGCTTGGGGATTGAAAATCCCGAAATGTCCGGAGTGTTTATTAATAAAATTTCTAACTCTTTCATTAGGCAATATAGACTTGTTCCTTTTCCCACAGAATCCTTAAGGTGTTTAGGATAAAACCCTGCTCCACAGTCTATCTCTATTATTGGGTAATGTGTGTGGTCGGCAAATGCGTGAAAGATCCCGGAATCATTTAAAAAATAGCGGCTTTTGTTAAGTTGGTTTTTATTTGCAGGGAGGAAATATTCTGCGGTTATTCCATTGCTGATGTTAAATCCTTGTCGGGTTTTTCTGATTGCCCCGCAGGCAAAATAAAACAATAGTTGTTCGTAAGGAGTTAAATTTTTGCTTATTTGCTCAAATTCTTTCAGCCGATCTAAAGCTTTCGTTTGCAGAGCTGTATGATTTAAATTTCTGAAGGCGCTGTCCGTATTTTTAAGTATAAATAACTCATAAGGAGTTAACTTTTGCTGTAAGAGCTCAAGTTCTGTTAATCTGGCGGATTTTATGGTCGCGGAGTTATGCAGCAGTGGAATAAGTTTATTTTCAATCACATCGGCTAAGGCATTCGTCGTGTTTTGGAGCATTGTCTGCCTCAAAAACCAGGCCCATTGCACATCAATATTGTCACTGCTTTCCTTGCCAACTTTTGTTTCTGCTTCTTCAAGATAGGCATCAAATAATCTATGGGCTAATTGCAGTTGGTAGGAGAGAGCGGAGTTATCCATTTTCATAAGTTCAGAGTGAAAACTGTTGATCTGCTCTTGAAGGAGATGTTTTTGCTCAAGTTGGGTTATTATTTGGCGTTGCCGGCTGTCTAAGCTGCCAGAAGAAGCACGAATATCTCCGGGATTAGCTGCGTCAATAAATGCCTGTTGTAGTGATCTCGTGGGCATACTTATGTGCGGGGATAGAGTGGTGGTTATTTCGGCAAAGGATATAGTAACCCCTAATAGCGCTTGAAAAAGCATCATAATAATCAGAAATATATTGGTCTTGCGTTCCATAATTTTTGTATTTAATTTATGGTTATAAAAAGTATTAAAGTATAGCATATTCTTTTGAGTTTTGCTATTTCCACAGGATGAAATTTTTGTGCCCAAACCGTGCCCATCCAGGGTGAATATATCGTATAAACTTGTAAAATCTTGTATAAAATTGTATAAACACTAATTCATTGATAATAAAATAGTTAAGTTGTAACTTGATGTATTGGAGAGAGTTAAGTAAAACACCCAGATACAATCCTTCACTCTCCGCCATCCGTCTTCGCCGGAGGAGTGCCTTCAGAAAAAATAGGCTTCGCCGGATTGGCGGTTCGTGATAAAATATTAAACATGGAATATGTATATATTCTCAAGAACAGAAAAGACAGCGTTTAGTGACATTAAATGCGTTACCGTAGCCGAAAACCGATACGGGCATCGTAACCGTCTAACGCAGCTCAAGACTACATAAAGAAAATAATAGGAGGGGAGGAAAGTGCGAGGTTTAGGTTGTATTAAGGATAAATTTAGCGGGAAAGATTATTTGATGCGGGCGTATTTGCCTGTCATGAAAATACCAAATAAAATTGATTATACAGCGAAACTATCGCCCGTTAGGGATCAGGGGGATGAAGGAACTTGTGTAGGGTTTGCGAGTGCCAGCGGTATGAAAGAATATCAGGAAATGATTGATTATGAAAAGTTAATTACACTTTCACCTCGATTTATTTATAGTGAATGCAAAAAAATAGACGGGATGCCGGAAGCCGAAGGAACAACGCTTCGCGCGGCAATGCAGGTTTTAAATAAATTGGGAGTTTGCCAGGAAAAATTCTGGCCGTATAAACCGCATCAGACAGATAAAGCAAAAAAAGGATTTTCTGCTAATGCCAAAAAATTCCGCATTAAAACATATGCGCGCATACTTAATCTCAATGAATTGCGTTTAAGCTTGGCAACAAAAGGGCCATGTATTATTGGTGTACAGGTGTTTGAAGGGATGATGAAAACAAAAACAGGCATTGTTCCAATGCCCAAGAAAAATGAATATTCTTTAGGCGGGCATGCGATATGCCCGGCAGGTTATGATGATACTAAGAAGCAGATTAAGTTTAAAAATTCCTGGTCAGAAAAATGGGGACAAAAGGGTTATGGATTTTTGCCTTATGCTTATATTAGAAACTATATGATGGACGCCTGGAGTTCGATAGATATTGAGGATCCTAATCCGCTGACATTAGCGAGTGTATTACAATTTGCGGAAAAGCAAATTGGCTGATAGCGCATAGGTCATGGCTCGTAGTAAAAAATGCAGCGGTTAGTCTGTCAAGTATAAAACCTGAGATTGTTATGGTGAGATCTCGCCGGTTTCCTGGCGGACGTTTAGCGGAATAAAATTCAGTTTATACATCCGCGGCCTAAAACCGCGCCTATTTATGGCGCGGATAAAAGGAGGCCGCTTGAGTATTCCACCCCAGGAACCACGGGCTTTAGCCCATGGGGGTTCCATTTTTAGGAGTAGCATAAGATCGTGAAAATAATTTTTAAAATAAGCTGTGTCTTGTTAATGTCCGTGATGTTTTTATCCGGCTGTGCCACTGTGCCGATCACCGGTAGAAAACAAGTGGTTTTTATTCCCGCATCTGAGTTGAATAGTTTAAGCAAAGATAAGTACCAAGACATAATTGCTAAATCACAGCTTTCCCAAGATCCGGAAAAAGTAAAAATGGTTAAGGGTATTGGCAGTAAGATCGCGCATTCTGCAGAAGATTTTTTGAATAATAATAATATGCCGAATATGTTCAGAAGCTTTAGCTGGGAGTTTAATTTAATTGAAGATGAAACAGCCAATGCTTTTGCCCTGCCTGGGGGTAAAGTTGCGGTTTATAGCGGGATACTCAAATACACACAAAACCAGGACGGTCTGGCTGTAGTTATTGCACATGAGATTGCACATGTGATTGCTAAGCACGGCGAGGAGAGAATGAGCCAGATGCTGTTGGCGCAATTCGGGCATTCGGTTATTTCTCAGGCAATGCAGGAAAAAGGAGCGGATACGCAGAAATTTTTGATGCTGGCATATGGCGTGAGCATGAATTTAGGTGTGGTTTTGCCTTACAGCCGGCTGCATGAAACAGAAGCCGACCGTATTGGCTTGATACTTATGGCGCAAGCCGGGTTTGATCCGCGTGAGGCGGTTTTGTTCTGGCAAAGGATGAATAACGCGAATCAGGGTAATAAAAAATTAGAATTTCTTTCCACACATCCGGCACCGGAAACCAGGATAAACGATATCAAAGTTAATCTTCCGGAAGCGCTGAAATATTTTAATGAATAAAATTATTTAGCAAAAAATTTTATTCATTAGTGATATAATAAAAAAATAACTTAAACACAAAGGAGGGAATATGGGATTGATGATGATTTTGGTAATCGGAGTGCCAATACTTTTTATAGTGGGAATGTATAATTCTTTGATTGGGAAAAAAAACATGGCAGATAATGCTTTTGCCGGTATAGATGCAATGCTTAAAAAACGCTATGATCTTATTCCCAATCTTGTGGCTACAGTGCAGCAGTATATGCAGCATGAAAGAGGTACGCTTAAGGAAATCACAGAATTGCGCGCTCAGGCTATTTCCGGTAAACTTTCGGATGATCAGAAAGTAGCCTTGAATAATAAAATCGCTAAAGCTATGAACGGGATTATGGTGGCTGTAGAAAATTATCCGGATCTAAAAGCCAACACAAATTTTATGCAGTTACAGAGCACTTTAACGGAAATCGAAGAACAGCTTTCTGCAGCACGCAGAGCTTTTAATGCGGCGATTACTGATTTTAATAACGCGATCGAAATGTTCCCGAGCAGTATTATTGCCGGGATGATGAATTATCAGCGCCGGCAGCTTTTTGAAATAGTTGAAGCAGAACGGCAGAATATTAATGTGAAAAATCTATTTAACAACTGATTAACTCTAAGTCAAAAAAAGGTAAAACATGAAAACAGTTCAGGAACTTCACGAGTTTTACCAGACAAAACTTCTTGCGGATATCAGTATCCTTGAAAAAGAAAGAATAAAAGTTGCTAATAAATTGTTCAAATACGGCATAATCGTCGGAGGGATTGCGCTTTTATTAACCGGGGTAGTGTTTTATTACCAGGCCAGAGATTTGCGTGCCTATATTGTTCCCGGAGCAGTGGGAATGGCTATTTACGGCATGATTTATAATTGGCAGACTAAAAATTATAAATGTGATTTTAAATTAAAAATTATTCAAAAAATAGTCGGGTTTATCGATCCGCAGCTTAAATATGATCCATATTCCTGTATTCCCCAGCAAAGGTTTAAATTCAGCGGGATTTTTCGCCACAGCATTGATAAATACCGCGGCGATGATTTGGTTTGCGGAGTTTTGGGTAAAACTAAAATTGAGTTTTCAGAAATTTGTGCTGAATATGAAACGCGGGACAATAAAGGCAATCGGCATACCCATACTATTTTTAAAGGCTTGTTTTTTATCGCTGATTTTAATAAGGATTTTCAAGGCACAACGTATGTTCTTCCGGATAAAGTGGAAAAAATTTTTGGCGGCTTAGGTGCATTTCTGCAAAAAGCGGATAAACGCAGAGGCGAGCTGGTTAAACTGGAAGATGCTGTATTTGAAAAAGCCTTTGTTGTCTATGCTGAGGATCAAATTGAAGCACGGTATATTCTTTCCCCCAGTTTAATGGCCAGGATATTGGATTTTAAAAAGAAAACCAATAAAGATATATATTTATCTTTTATCAAATCCAATGTCTATGTGGCAATTCCTTACGGGAAAGATCTTTTTGAGCCGCAGATTTTTAAAACCCTAAACGATTTTAATCCGATCAAAGAATACTATGAAGACCTTGTCTTGGCTGTGAGCATTGTAGATGATTTAAATCTTAATACGCGTATTTGGACGAAAAAATAAATACACAAAGAGAAGATAGATACTTTCTGCTAGGACAAAGAAGAAAACACAAATGGCCTCAGGCAAGTTGTTGTATAATAACTGCCTGCAGTTGGCAAAATCAAGACTTTATTTTAACCTATAATTGTTATGGCGCACAAAAACTCAACCCGGATAAAAACCACCTACGAAATCGATCCGTATAATCGATTGATTATTAATAAATCCGGCAAGAAAAGTGAGCTGTCCAGATTTAGGCAGGTGTTGGACGGCCGTTTCAAAATCGAAAAAAACAATACGCTCATCTATCACATCAAGGCCCCAACTCCGCAAGGCACAGAAATCCCCCATCAGGTTAAACTAGAAGGTAACTGGTTTTTAGACAAAGATCATAATCTATGTATAACTCTTAATAAATGGGGCAGGGAAGCGCTTGGCGATAAGCTGACCTTGCAGGGAGAAATTATCGATACTTCAAAAAATTCTCTAGCTTTCAGCCTTACTACCCGCACCAAAGAAAACATGCGATCAATTTATATTCTACAGCTTAAAGGCGCATGGCAAGCGGATAAAAATAATCGCCTTACCTTTAGGGTTCAGAAAGAAAAAGGAAGCCATGATATTTTAACATTTAAAGGAGCTTGGCTGATAGATAAAAGACATCAAATTATTTACCAAGATGAAAAAGCTCAGCTTATTTACAAAAAGAAAAATATTCATACCTTAACTTTTCAAGGATATTGGGATATAAAAGACAAAAGGCGAATTTCTTATGTGCTTGACGCTCAAACCAACTCTGTCTTTAATTTTAAAACCAGCTTAGGCATATTCAAAGACAAGTATATAAAATACGAAGTAGGTATAGGTGTCGGCAATACCCTGTCGGGTACAGGCGCGCAAATAAAGCGTACAATTACTTTATTCGGCAAATGGAAAATAAAAAAAGGCATAGGTTTGACATTTGAAGCGGAGTATGAAAATAAAAAAGTTCACGTTATCACTTTTGGCGCGGAAGCTAAATTGAGCTCAAAAAACAGCATAAGCTTTAAACTTAAAAATGAGAAAAACAAAGATATCAGCGCGCAAGTAGAGCTTTCCCGTAAAATACTAAACGAAGATGGATTATCATTTTTGCGTTTTCTAAAATCAAAAAATGAAAGAGTGGTTGCTATAGGAGCAGGGTTCAGATGGTAATTGTGCAACTGAAACATAGTTAACATTTTAGACCGGGAGGATAGGGGATCAAACAGGTAACGCATACAGAAAAAACAATGGCTACTAATCTAATTTTATCCGGGAACAAGTATAAAGAAATTCTTTACTTAATATTAAGCTGGGTTATTATTTTTATATCTCGCTTAGTATTGTTATTAAAAACTGATGATTTTCATGCCCTTGCAGCGGGCAAGGTATTGATTATCGACCACTTTTTAAGAAACCCTTTTATCCTAAAAGACGCATACATCGCAGTTCACCCTCCCGGACATCTCTTTTTTCTTTTTATAACTCTTAAACTTTTCTATGATACACTTTTTGCTCCCAGGCTGGTAAGCTTACTTTTTGGCAGCGTACTGGTTTTCCCTTTTTATTACTATACTAAATCAATTTTTAACACCAAAATTGCTGTGTTTTCTCTATTCGCAATTGCCTTATATTCTCAGCACATCATATACAGTGTAATTGCCACCCAGGATACAACATTTCATTTTTTTTTATTTCTCAGCTTTCTGCTGTTTTTCTTTCATTGTAAAACGCAAAATCAAAAATACTTATTTTTTACTGCTTTAGCTTTGGGATTTACAGGGTTATGCCGCTATGAAGGTATGGCCTTTATCCCTCTGTTCACTTTTTTTATTGCAAAAAATAATTTTAAGAGAGCAATTGTCTTTTTTTTGTTAGCATCATTATTGCCTTTAAGCTGGATTTTTATTAATTATAAGTTTGGTGATAATTCAACTTTTTTTGATTTTTCTTCTTGCTTCGGCAGCGGCGTACCGATGCAATTCCATTGGATAAGATCACAAGGGTTTAAGATTGATTTTATCGATAAGCTTTTATATTGGCCATTAATATTAGTGAATACATTGGGCTGGGCAACCCCCATCCTCGGGCTTGGGGGAATCATATATTGTTTAAAAGAAAAAAAGAACTTTTTCTCAGTCACGGCATTTATTATGCTATTTCTCATGTTTATGGTAAAAACACTGGAAGAACAAGTATATCTTCAGCCGCGTTACAGCATAACCTTGGGATTAATGCTTATTCCTTTTAGCCTGTATGCGTTGTTTAAAATTGCCAGCTTATTAAAAATAAATATAAAATTCGCTAATATTCTCGCAGTTATTCTGCTGGCAACAATGATTTCTGCGATTGGACAAAATATCCTGTCGGAACCTTTATTTGCCCCAAGTTTTGCTAAAAATATTGCAGTTTATCTCAAGCACAATGTAAACGAAAAAGACTGTATTTTAGTCGACGATTGCGGGGACGAAAAGTACAAAGAACCCATTAAGCTCTTAAGCAAGGTAAACCCAAAACAATTTGTCTTTGCTGTATTAAGGATTGAGCAAAATGGAAGATGGGTTATCGATGAAAAGATGTTTTTTGATGCCTTAGAAAAGCATAACGTGACATGTTTATTATATTCTCCTTATGGGTCTTTCGCATCTGTTCTTAAGCTAAACCCAGGGAAAATTCCGGATATAATTAATGGCTTTATTTTTGCCATGGCTTATGAAAATGGTCCTTACCAGGTTTATTGGGTAAAAAAAGATCCAGAAAAAAGAAAAAACTGAAATTTTTGATTTTTTTATAATTATTTATCTGCAGGCTATATTGATGATTCAACCTCAAGGGTGTTGAGCTCTAATTTTTGTAAAGCGATGTTGTTTGAGGAAGAAGAATAAAGCGAATGGACAGATAGCGCTTGTTTTAATAAGCGCTCACCAACTCCCAGCCGAGCAATTGATCCGGCGTCAATTAAAATCAGGGATCCCAAAGAAGATTCTAGGAATTGGAAGTCAATATCATTGGTGTAGATTTCCCAGGCTATTAATCTGTGTCGAATAATATCGTACTGTTGCAGCACCGCCTCATTTTTGAAGAGAATATTTCTGCTGTTAGCAACGAGGTGAGAACGTAATTTATATTTTCCCCCGCTAGGTTGCATCGCGTAAGCATATTCCCCTGAGCTCAAAATAGTCACGCCATAAAATTGCGGGAAAACCCCGATTGCACTAAGCAATTGAGCAATAAAAATCTCATTGCGGATATTAAATAACGATGTAGTTTTTTTAAACTTTTTTATAATAACCGGAGAATCCTTCCCTTGAATAAATGTTAAAAAAACCCCGGCATTATTGTCTCCTGTAAGCGTGACAGAAGAAACTTGGATGCTTAATGGTGCAGTAAGGCTAATCGGTGAGGCAAGGAGTTTTTCCAAAGGATAAATGATCGTTGTCATGTCCGGCTCTCTTAATTTATGCATAACCCATAAGCTTTTTTGATCATCACTACGGGTTACTTGCAAACTCTCAGTATCAATTACATACTGCTTAGAGATTCCTGGACGTTTTTTGATCTTAGAAATATTAACCCCTTGCGCAGCAAGATGTTCTAATAAGGAAGCATCAATTTCTAGTCCCTGAGGCAAGACATCAGAAAACTTTTCTCGCAATGAGCTATTGTTAACGGTTAATTGAGGAGACAGGCAGTATTCTTCCAAAGATAGTGCGAAAGACTTTTGCGGTAACTGGGTCTGCCCCAGCAGCAAAATTGTTAATAAATAGAAAAAAGAATTTTTAAAAAGAAAGTTATTATTCATCATATATTAAGTATACTTAAAAAATGTAATTATTTCAACATTGTGCACTTCAGATAAAACAATATCAACCAATGGAACCCCCACGGGCTAAAGCCCGTGGTTCCTGGGGTGGAATACTCAAGCGGCCTCCTTTTATCCGCGCCATAAATGGGCGCGGTTTTAGGCCGCGGATGTATAACCATAACTACCTACATCATCATAATTCTAAAATTTTAAATTAAAATATAATATAACACATTAAGATTATTTTAATGTAGACTTTTATGATAGAACACAATAAATTTTTAATTCCTTAATTTTATTGATGAAAAAAATTCTTATCTAGCGACAAATAAAACCTATCCGGCTTATAATATCCCAGCTTAGGATTTAATGAAGCATTGAAGTGCAAAAAGTGCCCCCCCTATTGTATCGGCCCAGTTTTTATGGTATACTTTAACACTTTTTTGTGAAGGGAGAAATGTCTGGAATGTTCAAAAAACAAAGGATAAAAGTTGTTGCATTTTTTATCGCACAAGTCTTTATGCTCTGTGGCCTTAGCCAGGCACAAGAAGCGATTGTGCAGAAAAACTGCCTGGCTCCTTTTCTGCAGATAAAGAGCGGGCAATTACAAAGTTATTTTGTATATAAACACATTTTTTCTTTGGGGCAAGAAAATGAATATATATTGCGAACCAACGAGAGCAAATCATTTTTTGAAAGCCTTAATGCTAATTATGAAGCCATTGCTGAATGGCTTAAAGAAGAATATGAATTTCTTGATAAGAATGGGCAAGAAAAAAAGTATGTTTTAAAAGATTATATTGATTTAGTTTTATCCGGGCAATTTGAGTTTCCTGAAAAACACCACGACTTGATCTCTGCAATAGCTTTTTTATCTAATGAAGAACTGTGGGAGCAATGGGTATTGGTGCGGGATGAAGGAACGCTAAGCAGCTTTAACAGCTTTCCGGCATTGTTGTCTTTTTTTGATTACTTACCAGCAAACTTTGCGCACTATATCTCATATGTTAATTTAATGGAACTAATAGATAACAACAATGTATTTTATAGGAAGCAAAAGTATATATTTTTGGAAGTAATCAAACGCTGGGCCAGAAAAAAGACAGCGGATAATAATCGCGCCGAGCAAATAAAAATCGCACAAGAACTAGAAAAAGTATTATATAACCTATTAGAGTTAATGAAAAAACCCCCGGTTCCTTTAGTTACAGGGCTTAACGATGGCTATAGCCACAACCGAAATCCTAACGAAAGGATTTATAGGTTTCGCATTTTCCAAGATTATTGCAAGCAATTATTACAGCTTTTAGAAAACATCAGTAAACCATCACCAGTACTAAAAAATACAACACATTTGCTTATTGAAAAATTAAGAGCAATATCCGTTATAACAGATGAAACCATCTTTGAAAAATCCGCAAAAAAAGGTAACTATCTGGGAAATGCTTGCGGAGAACAATATCAAGGCGCTGCCTATGAACAGACAATGCTGAAAGCGTTCAAAGACATTAAAAGCAACTTTGTTTTAATGGCGATAATAATAGGATTGGTTAAAGCCGACAACGTAATAGATAGTAGTATGATTAGCAACCCCGAACAAATCAAAGCAGCAGAATCTTTAATAGAAGCCACAGAAACCAAAGTGTTACTGAGTACGATAAAAAAATTAATTACTCTCGGGCAGGAGTATTTTGCAAGCGACAATAACAGGATAATGACCATAGATATGCTTTTGCAAACTCATGTTGCAAGATTGTTGGAATTAGTAGATAAAAATTCTTCATTGTTTCTAGAGGCAGAAATTTGGAGATTAAAGGAAATAGCAGAAAACTCAGGAGTAACTATCTATAATAAGATGCATTTTTTTAAGCTATTAAAACAGCATATTGGTCAGATCAAAGATAGCCATCAAATTGTAAATAACGAAATAGAAACCTCTATTTAACATTATTTTATAAATATCCAAACAGGACTTACCGGATAGAAGAGGGGAAAATAAATTTAATGATCAGCAAAAAATTTTCTTTATTTAATTTTTTCTATTTTCAAAATTTTTGCTTTACTGATTGTAATCGTGCCCACAGAACTGCCCATAAGAATTTCTAAAGTTAGTTTTTTTTCGTTTTGTTCGACAATCCTGCCTTTAGTACTGCGGCCTGTAGTAAGAAACACTTCTACTTCTTCAACAAAATCTTGCGAAGGTTCTGCGATAACCTCTCCGGGAACGCTTTTTATTTTTGGGTGGTTATAACTATTTTCACTTTTTTGAGCAATTTTAGCAAAAAAATCTAAACTGTCTTGAATCTGCTCAGGGATGAGAGCATGGCTAGTGTTATATTGTTTAAAAATAACGCTGATATAATGTGCCTGCGCATTTTGTAAAAAATTATCAGTAATATTTTTACGTGATTGAGAATCTTGGGTCCCCACAGAGATAAAATATTTTACATTCACGGTTTCTTTTATCTTTATCCACCCGCCGCTGGCATGTGCGGCGCAAGCTGCACATAACTGCGGTTTCCATAAAGAAAATCTTAAGACAAACTGAGCTCCGGCAGAATGGCCAAACAAATAATATTTGGAAATCATTACATTTTGTTTTGCTTGGAAAGAATTTACAATGTTCAGAAACGCTTTTCCTGACCAAGCATCAGGGTAATGGTAGCTTTTCTTATCCTGCCAATTTTGCTGGTCAAAGATAAAAGAGGGAGCAATAATAAAAAAGCTGTTAGTCTCGGCAAAAAGTTTTACTGCCTGATCCACCAGCCCCTGCCCCTGTCCGGATAAACCCGGGACCATTACCAATAAAGGATAAGCTTGCTGAGGGTTATTTTTTATGGATTCAGGGATATAATAATAAAAGGAAAGAGTTTTATTAGCATAATTATCTGTATTAATATTGTCGATACCTTCCTCGGCAAAAGCATAATGAGTTATACAGCAATAAGCTAGCATTAATGAAAATAAATAAAATATTTTTCTGCGCATATAATCATTTTATTACACGAATGAATATTTATAAACAAAATTTGTACTTCAATGTAATTAAATAAGCTGGGCTTAAATTAAATTTATTTTAGAGGAGAGCACAGGGCTTATCCCCAATTGACAGTGTTATGAGCCTGTGCTAACATTAATATCACACCATGAAAAAAATTATAAGAAATATAAAAGAAAAACTTAATTTAGACTTTTCCCAAGATTCATCAAAATTTCTTACTTTACTAATCAGTGCGGACATGGCATTTATCTTGATCCATGTTGTTTATCTTTTTTACAATCCCCGGGGGTTTAATGTAAGTGTGTGGTCACTGGAAGTAGACCGGGGCATTTCAGAAGCATATCAATATGTAAAGGAATTTTGGCTGGTTCTGATGCTGGGGCAGACGGCAATAACACATTACCGGGCTTATCTATTGAGCTGGGCCGCGCTTTTTTTATATGTTTTGGCCGATGATGCATTTAGGTTTCATGAAATATGCGGAGAATTTTTAGCGCGTGTTCTTAATCTCCCGACAAACATATTAAGGTCTACGGATTATGGGGAGGTATTATTTTTCATAATTGCGGGGGTAATATTTTTAATTGCAATCGGATTAACTTATTACCGTAATCGCAAAGATGAGGTGCTCAGAAGCATAAATAAACATCTGATTTGTTTTCTGTTTGTTCTGGCGGCATTCGGCGTAATTGCAGATAGCGGGCACATTCTTGTGCTTAAAGCAGCGAAAGCCTGGTCTTGGCCGCAGCCATTAACAATAGTATTATTCTTCCTGTCCGGAATTATAGAAGACGGGGGAGAAATGATTACGCTCAGCATAACAGCTTGGTATGTGTTTACTTTGACCGGGCGATTAAACAAAAATCTTTCCACTAATAAAGCTTAATATTTCTGTCCTGTTTTTCTTTTTTTTGTTGACCTGGTTGGTGCTTAGTGCTAATCTAAATAAAAATTAGGTTTGTCATGCGAAATTATTAAGCTGTAAAAAGGAGTGAATATGGGGAAAATAGCTCAGGAATTAAAACACCACTTACCGTTTACAATTTTTGGCGCATTAGCCGGGATTGTTTTCATGTTCTTATTTAAAGATATGCCGCACGAAACTGCACATGAGCTTTTTTTTGTTTTTCACCCCTTGCATGTTTTGCTTAGCGCACTGGTGACCGCGTCTTTGTACAGGCTGCACACTTGCCCAAAAGGCGGCGGGATGCGGTGTAATTTACCTGTTTTATTTGCAATCGGATTTGTCGGGTCTGTAGGAATTGCGACTTTGAGCGATTCAATAATGCCATATATTGGAGAAATTCTTTTAAATATGCCTAACCGGCATCATCATATTGGGTTTTTAGAAAAATGGTGGTTAATTACAGGTATGGCTGTGGTGGGGATTACGATTGCTTATTTTAACCCGTCTACTAAATTCCCCCATGCCGGTCATGTTTTGGTCAGCACTTGGGCAACCTTATTTCATATTATAATGGCCAAAGGAGAGTATGTTTCCTGGCTGGCTTATTTACAAATTTTTTGTTTTCTGTTTTTAGCGGTTTGGGTGCCTTGCTGTGTAAGTGATATAGTTTTTCCTCTGCTATTTATAAAAGATGAAAATCATACCGTATAATTATCTGTTTTAAATATCATAACTAGTTAGAAATAAAGATGATAACAATATTAACTTATTGAAATAGCCTAATATTGCTATTTTTTTGTTGCAAATATTAAATCAGCATGCTATACTTAATTAAGAGATTTTAAATAGATTTTAATGATATAAGGTAATAAATCCGAAAATCCGTCAAACTATGACGGATCCCGCTTGTAATAAGGCGGGAGGCAAACTCTGGGAAACCAGGGGGCCCCGGCGATGATTGTGCCGGGTCCCGCAAAAGGCGGGAGCAAAGCAACGGGTCTAAAGTTTGTAAACTAAGATAGCCGAGCGCATCGATAACGAGACAAGCTAATGATAGCCGAGCTGCCGAAAAAAATAGGTAGTTTGGCTTTTTTTATTTACTGAATTTACAGCTGCTCATTAGGAGAAAGAAAGTGTTAAAAAAACAAATAAATCTTCATAAGATAATTTATTTTATCCTGATAATAGTGTTTTTGTATAGTTCATCTGGCTTGGCCTATCTGGATGATCAGGACTATTTGTTAAATCAAGATGATAATAAGGAAACATGGAATAATTCCAGCACCAGTGAAGCAAAGGCAGTTTTAAATGCCGGGATAGAATCCGGGACAAATAATGCAACAGTGACAAATGGCCAAGAAAGCGTGGATGCTTTAGCCAGCGGGTTTAAAGCTTCTGGGCAAACTGACGCTGAAGTAACGACAAATTTAAAAAACTTAGGCTACAATGATTTTCAAATTCAAGTTGCTTTGAAAAAAACACAATCCCAGACAACTACCGCAACGTCTGAATCAACCCAGACCCGAAGTGCGGCGGCTTTTACAAACCCCCAAGATAAAGTAAATGCCCTAAAAAATGCCGGCTATTCAGAAGAAGAAGTATACGCAATAGCAGTAAAAGAATTTAAAGCAAATTATTCTGATGCGCAAATACTAAATATGTTTGGCAAGGATAAAACAAAGTTAGTTGTCCAGGCATTAATAAATTCTGGGTCAAGCGTTGAATCAGTTTGCCAGTTATTGAAAGAATCAGGTTATACTGCACAGCAAACAGCAAATATGTTAGGGGATAATTTTAACCGGGCAGAAGAACATTATAGTGCTTTGAAAAATGTATATGGTTTAAATTTTAAGGAACTTGTTACAGCAATGAGGAATGGTTGTGGACACGGGGAGACAGCTACATATAGATCAGCTGTAAAAGATTTACAAAGCCAGAGATTAGACGATAAGCAAATTTTTGATTTTTTCAAAGCAAATAATATAATCAATTTTGTCTGGGCTATGGTTTCTGCGGGTTGCGATATTGAATCCGTGGCAACTTTATTAAAAGGAGAAGGTTATACAGCAGAACAAGCTGCCCAGATTTTAGGCGCAGGGGGTAGCCGCTTATTGGGAGATAATTATTTGATGCTGGTTAATGTTTATGAGGTTTCCGTAGATAAAGCAATATCAATTCTCAGAACCTATCAATCGCGTTATTTTTCTGAAGAGGCACTTTATGAAACAGCAGTACAAGATTTAAAAGCAAAAGGATATTCAAATGCAGAAATATATTATCTGGTTGCCGGGGTAACAACAGATTATTCAAAGGTAAAAGATGAAATCATAGATATTATGGGAGAACCGATATCTTTCCCCGGGATATTTAAAGCGCAAGCTGATAATAAAACAGACGCAGCAAAAAAGAAAGCGGGAATAGTTACCGCCACATTATTAAAAGAAGGCGCGAGCATAGAAGAAGTAACTGCATTATTAAGAACTGCTGGATATGATATGAAAGAAACAGCAAAAATGCTTAAAACAGCAAATGTAAAAGAATCTGAAGCTTACACTAATTTAAAAAATACTTATAACTTAAGTGAAATTGAAACAGCATCTACCTTAATTGATGCTGGGTTTAAAGAACGCTATTCATTTGAAGCGGCAGTAAAAGATTTGAAATCACAAGGCTTTTCTAATCAAGATATTTATACGCTTTTAGGCGCAATAGACATTAACAAGAATGAGCTTACCCAAAAAGGCGGTAAATTTGCTTTGACAGCAGAGTGGATTACAAAAACAAGTACAAATGCAACAAAACGAGTGGAAAGAGCCGGGCTGATAACTTTAGCCTTAGTTGGCCAGGGGGAAAGCATAGATGACCTGGGAGCATTGTTAAAAAATTCCGGATACAGCGCTAAAGAAACAACACAAGCTTTAAAAGCTGGCTGGGCCAGAGCTGAACAAAGTTATAATGTATTAATTAATACTTTTGGCATGCATGAAATCGAGGCAGCGGAAACACTGATCGAAGGAGGGTATAGCGAAATACAAGCTTATCGAGCTGCGGTAAAAGATTTAAAAAACCAAGGGTATACAGATACACAAATCTATCAGCATTTGGGCGCTGTGGATATTGGCAAGCCAGAAGAAGGCAGTGAGTTTAGCGAAACTTATGAATGGATTAAAAAAACCAGCACGAGTGCGGATAAGCGTAAAGAACGGGCAAAAATTATTACCTTTGCTTTAAAAAAAGAAGGGGTGGCTGTAGAAGATTTAGCCCAAACATTGCAAGCTATTGGATTTACCGAAGAAAATGTTGCCGAAATTTTTTGTGCAAGCAAAGTCAGCGCTCAAGGATGTTATGATGCCTTTGTGGGTTTTTATGAATTTTATTCAGTTAAAGCCGTATCAATTATGGTGAAAGCTGGTTATGATGAGAAACCAGTTTATACTGCAGCGATCAATGACCTAAAAAAGGGATATAACAGCGAACAAATCTATCAGCATTTGGGCGCTGTGGATATTGGCAAGCCAGAAGAAGGCAGTGAGTTTTTTGAAACTTATGAATGGATTAAAGCAGACGATACAACCAGAATATCTAGAGCCGAGATAATAACCTCGATATTGATAGACCAAGGCACAAGCGTTGAAACATTAGGCACAATATTACAGAAAAACGGTTATACTGTGGAAAATACAATAAAAGTATTAAAGGGTGTAGAAGTAAAAACTGCTGATGTTTATAGTGTAATTAAAAATAATTATGAAACTCAACCACTGTTAATAGTACAAGAACTAACTAAGGCAGGCTATAAAGAAGCAGAAGCCTATGACGCAATGATTGTCAATTTAAAGGGAGAAAACCTCAGCGATCAACAAATATATAATATGTTTTGCGATCCCGGGAAGGTTGAGGTTAAGGTTAAAGATATTTTCCCTAACGAATACTCATTTGAAACATATTTACATTCTTCTGGGACCGCACAAGAAAAACAAACCTGGAAAGATTATGAGCAGACTTATTACGAGGATACTTATTATTCTGCGCCGAGTACTAGTGGTTATGATGATTATGGTTATGGGGAAACAACGTATAGCAATAATCAGTATGATTATGGCTATGGAGAATCGTATGAACCAAGCGATAATGGTTATTATGACACTGGGTATCCATATGCTTCTTTTAAAGAAAAACCTATAGAGGAAGTATTACCGGCAGCTTCAGAACTATATGCCGATAAAATTAAAACTATAAAGACAAACAGTATTACTCCTAAAACTGAATTATTAACCCCAGCTTTGTTAAACAGCGGCTCATCGGCTGAGTCTGTGAATTCAGTACTTATTTTATTAGGGTTTGATGACAACGCAAGAATAAAAATGTTAGAGAAAGCCGGGGTTTCCCTGGAAGATATTTATAAGCTTTTTTAATTGCGCGTGTTACCATGTCCCCGCCCAATAAAAATAATTAATTTCTTGACAAATAGTTACAAATAGGGTAAGCTTTAACTGATAGTAAATAAGGTAGTAGAAGTCTTGATCCGTGAGGTAGAGAATAGATTACCTGGCGGATTTTTTATTACCGCCATTGTTTATTATAATTTGAAAGAAAGGAAGGTGTGGTGAATAATGGCAAAAGGAACAGTTAAGTGGTTTAATAACCACAAAGGTTATGGTTTTATTGCTTCTGAGTCTGGCAGCGATGTATTTGTACATCATAGCGCAATTAGCGGCGATGGTTATAAATCGTTAGACGAAGGCCAGGCAGTAGAATTTGAAGTTCAGCAAGGGCCAAAAGGCGAACAAGCAGTAAACGTAGTAAAAATATAAGTCCGTAATAAATAAGACCTGAAATTATTGCAGGGCTTTTTAATATTATAAACTTATTAAAAAGAAGAAGTTCTTCGGGGCTTCTTCTTTTTTCTTCTTTGAATATCTTGCCTTATTCGTTGCAGAGAGATGTTATTTGCAATATAATAAGTAATAACAAAAAAATCTTACTTGCTAATAAGATGAAAAATATGGCAAAAATATCTCAAGAAAAGAAAGGCTATAAAATGTTAATCCCCACAATTATTATGGGTTTTATAGCAGGCGCTTTAGGAATAATTGCTTACCAAAAAGGACAGCACATAAACGGATTAGAAGCAGCTTTTAATATGACCCGGGAAATAATATTGCTTTTAATTTTTGCGTTTATCATTGCCGGAATGGTGCAGGTTATTTTACCCAAAGAATTTTTATCCAAATGGGTTGGAGCAGAATCAGGGATAAAAGGGATTTTAATCGGGACAATTGCCGGGGCGTGTGCTCCGGGCGGGCCGTATGTAAGCTTGCCCATTGCTGCGGGGTTAATGCGTTCCGGGGCGAGTATCGGCACAATGGTTGCTTTTGTAACCGGATGGTCATTGTGGGCGTTTAGCCGCTTGCCCATGGAAATAGGTATTATGGGATGGAAATTTACAATTATTCGTTTAATCAGCGTAATATTTTTTCCGGTAATTGCCGGGCTGATTGCCCAGGGGTTAACTTTTATTATTAAGTAAAAACAATAATCAACATTTAACATGTTTCACTCGCTCATTAAGGCTATAATAGGATTATCTTAATAGTTATGATTTAAAGATCGATGCAGAAAGGAACAAAGATAAAACATGGATTCATTTAAAAAATTAGGTTTATCAGAACATATTTTAGATATAATATCACAAAAAGGGTTTGAGTCTCCTACCCCGATTCAAACTAAAATCATTCCCGCAATTTTAGAAGGCAATAAAGATATTATTGGCCAAGCCCATACCGGCACAGGTAAAACCGCAGCTTTTGGCTTGCCGATAATTGAATTATTATCAGAAAAATCAAGAACAGTGCAAGCGCTTATTTTAACCCCTACACGGGAATTAGCCATTCAGGTAGCCGAAGAAATCCATTCATTAAAAGGGCGCAAACAATTAAGCATTGTGCCTATTTATGGAGGGCAAGCCATAACTTTGCAATTAAGAAGTTTGAAAAAAGGGGTAGACATTGTTGTGGGCACTCCGGGAAGAATCTTAGACCATCTTAATCGCCGGACATTGGATTTGAAAAAAATATCATTTTTAGTTTTAGATGAAGCCGATGAAATGCTAAACATGGGGTTTTTAGAAGATGTACAGGAAATTATGAGGCAAACATCACAAGAAAAACGCACGATGTTGTTTTCAGCAACTATGCCGCAAGAAATAATCCAGATTGCAAAAAAATATATGCACAGTTACGATGTTTTTAAAGTGACGGAAGGACAGCTTACGGTTAGCCGGACGGATCAGATTTATTTTGAAGTTGCGGCTGGTGATAAATTTGAATCGCTTTGCCGCATTATCGATATTGAAGAAGAATTTTACGGGCTTATTTTTTGCCGGACGAAAATTGATGTTGATTCTGTAGCTACGCATCTTACTGAACGCGGTTATGATGCCGACGCATTACACGGAGACATGTCCCAGGCTTTAAGGGAAAAAATATTGGATAAATTTAAAAAGCGGCAGATTAATGTGCTGGTAGCTACGGATGTCGCGGCCCGCGGGATTGATGTGCAGGATTTAACCCATGTTATTAATTATGCCCTGCCGCAGGATCCGCAGTCTTATGTGCACCGGATCGGCCGTACCGGACGTGCGGGTAAAGCAGGGATTGCCATAACTTTTATTACTCCCCAAGAATATCGCAGGTTCCAATATATAAAAAGAGCGGCTAAAACAGATATCCGCCGGGCTAAATTACCGAAAGTGCAGGATATAATTGAAACTAAAAAACGCCGCATCATGACTGCTGTAGAAGAAAGCATTAAAACCGGGCTGGAGCACGAGTATGTTCATTTATCGCGTAAACTTTTATCTAATCATGCCCCGGAAGATATTGTCACAGCTCTTTTACAGCGTTCTTTTGGCGGGGAATTGAGCGAAAAAAATTATGTTGAAATTGAATCCGGTTCTAGCTCTGGGGTGGATAAAAAAGGGAAAACCCGCCTCTTTGTCTTGCAGGGCAAAACAGATGGATTAAACCGGGAAAAACTGATTAATATTATCCAAGATAAATGTAAAATTGAGCAAAATAAAATACAAGACATTCAGATTCTTGATAAATTTTCTTTCATCACATTACCTTTCCATGAAGCGGAAATGGTTTTAGCTTTTTTTAATAACCGCAAAAAAGGGGAAGGGCTGTTTATCCAAAAAGCTAAACAGGACAGGTTCCGAAATTCAAAAGATAACTTTCGGCACAGTACAAGAAACAAAAACAGAAATAATGCTAAAAGAAACTCTCGCACGAGAACGCGGAGAAAATAAAAACTTTATTTTAATATTATAAGGAAGGAATAATATTATGAATGTGCAGGAATTATTGTCCAAAGTATATATTTATATGGCTGAATACGGTTTAAATATTATTGCGGCAATCTTAATCTTTATTATTGGGAAATGGCTGGCCAAGCTTGTTGTTTCTATAGTTAAAAAAATATTAACCAAAGCAAAAATAGAAAAAACCTTAACAAATTTTGTCAGCAATATTGTTAATGTAGGATTAATGGCTTTTGTGATTATCGCGGCGTTAAATAAATTAGGCGTAGAAACTACCTCTTTTATTGCCGTCTTAGGAGCTGCTGGGTTAGCTGTGGGTTTGGCGCTGCAGGGGTCTTTGGCGAATTTTGCCGCCGGTGTTTTATTGATAATATTCAAGCCGTTTAAAGTCGGTGATTTTATTCAAGCTGGCGGGGCTTTAGGCACAGTACAGGAAATCCAAATTTTTAATACCATTATTCATACGATGGATAACCGCCGCGAATTTGTTCCCAATGCCAAAATAACCGGAGATAATATTACTAATTTCAGCGATGTGGACAAAAGACGCGTGGATTTAGTGTTTAGCATCTCATACTCGGATAATATTAAAACAGCCAAAGAAGCCTTAAAAAAGGTATTAGCCGCAGATGAGAGAGTTTTAAAAGACCCCAAACCAGTAATTGCAGTAAGCGAATTAGCCGATAGCAGCGTTAATCTTGTTTGCCGGCCCTGGGTAAAACCCGAGCATTATTGGGATGTATATTTTGATACTATAGAGAATGGGAAAATTGCCCTTGAGCAAAATGGCATTACTATTCCTTTCCCCCAAACCGATGTGCATTTATTTAAAGAAAAAATTTAATGTAAAAATATTTATAATATTTCAAGGGATGAGGAAACAAACAAAACCAGGCAATAATTTTTGCTTTGTTTTTTTTGATTTTAATCGTATAATCTGATTACAAGACTAACCAGTTTATTGCAACATTAGTTGTATCCCGCAAATTTAACAGGAGGTAAATATTGATTAAGCAAGCAGTAATGGGAAAGGAAATTTGTGTTACCGTAATAAATGAGGTTGGCGCATTAGCTAAAATAACTTCGTTTTTAGTTAATCACGGGATTAATTTAGAAGCAGTCGCGGGTTATGCCCGGGGCGAAGGAGAAGAAGCAGGATTAATGTTTGTCACAAGTAATAATTTGGCGGCAATTGATGCCTTAGCTGATTATGGCTATGAAACTATCCGGGAAAATGATGTTATTATCGTTGAAGTTGAAAACAGGCCCGGTGCGTTAAAAAATATTTCAGAAAGACTAGCCCAAAACGGCATTAATATTTCATACATCTATGGCACAAATTGCATGGGAGGCTGCCCGGCTAAAATTATTTTAGCCACTTCAAACAACCACCAGGCAATAGAATTATTAAGTGTTTTTTAAATGAGAAAAAAATATTAATTGTTAAAAATCCCTTTGTCATGATAATTTTGCAAAGGGATTTTTTCTAAGGAGGCGATTATGGATTGGAAAATATTTTTTACAACTTTCGGGGCAATATTTTTTGCTGAGCTGGCGGATAAAACTCAGCTTGTCGGGATAACCATGTCTGCAGAAACCGGGAAGCCTTTAATTGTCTGGCTGGGGTCTGTTTGTGCCTATGCAGCCGTGACCCTTGTTTCAGTATTGATCGGAACAGGGTTGGCGGCGTATATCAAACCGGAAATTATTAAATATACAGCAGCGGTAATATTTATTATAATTGGCGGGTTAATGTTTTCCGGTAAGATATAGAGTCTTGAAAAAATATTTATCTCAGCCTATAATGAAAAACAAATCATTATAATTGCCGCGACAAAATATATAAATATTATGCAAGAAAATAAATCAGGCAAACATCATTTGGCTATTGAATTTTTAACCTCGCAAGAAGAGGAAAAACTTCCGGCAACATTTTATGGCAGTACTGGACAAGGGAAATGTTCTGTTGCTGTGCCTGGAGAGTTAACAATTAATAGCGCCTTGGATGAAATATTAGTTTCCGCGCGGCAAACCAATGCTTCGGATGTGCATATTTCAACGCATAACCAGATTTATTTTAAAATCAACGGGAATTTAAAACCGCAAACCCTAGGCAGGCTAACTCCGCAGCAAGTAAATAATTTAGTCCATACCGGCTTAACGCCGGAGCAATTTAAAAAGTTCAAACATTCTGGCGATATTGAAATAATTTATGTTATCAAAGGCGCCGGGCGTTTCCGATTTTCTCTGACCAAAAAAACCCCGGGGATTGATCTTACCGTGAGATTAATTCCGCTGCAGCTTTATTCTTTTGAAGAATCCGGCATGCCGGAATCCTGCCGCGAACTAACGAAATGGTCGCAAGGGTTAGTGCTGGTTACCGGCCCTATTGGCTGCGGAAAAACAACCACACTGTCTGTGCTTTGTGAAATGATTAATCAAGCACGCCAGGAGCATATTATTACAATTGAAAACCCGATTGAGTTTGTATTTACACCAAAAAAATGCCAGATTACACAAAGAGAACTGCATTTACATACTCTTTCCCAGGCAAATGCCTTAAGGGCGGCATTACGGCAAGACCCGGATATTTTAGTAATCAGCGAACTGCGAGATACTGCAAGTATTCAGCTTGCGGCAACAGCTGCAGAAACAGGCCACTTGGTTTTAGGGACAATGAATACAAATGATGCAGCGCAAACAATTTTAAGGATTGTAAATTCTTTTTCGGCAGAAGAAAGAGGGTTAGTACAAAGCATGCTGGCATCATCTCTGCGGGGGATTATTTGTGAACAGTTAATCCCGAAAAAAGATGGCAGCGGCCTTGTTCCGGCTTACGAAGTTTTATTAGGCACCGGGGCAGTATCGAACTTGATCCGCAAAGGCAATGTTGATCAAATTCTGCGGGTCATTACAACTGGTTCAGCGGAAGGCATGGTCCCGATGGATACATCATTGATGAAATTATTAAAAGAAGGAGTGATTACTTGGGAGTCTGCTTATGGACGCTGTACGAATAAACAAGAATTTGAGAAATTTAGATATATGAGGCATGTTTAATATTTTAGGATAATTATGGCAAAAATTGATCCTTTATTTTATGAATTAGTTGAAAAAAACGGTTCGGATTTGCACTTAGAACAAGGGCAAAAGCCAAAAGCAAGAATTAATGGTACATTAATAGAATTAGCCGAGCATAAAGTTTTAACAGAACAATATTTAAGCGAAATTTTATCTGGAATCGCGGGGATAGAAAATTGGCAGCGCTTTCAAGATAAAGGCGATATAGATTTTGCCTATGCTTTAGATAATGGGACACGTTTCCGCTCAAATTATTTTCGCCAATTTTACGGATACGGAGCAGTTTTTCGCTTAGTCCCATCAAAAATTTTGGACTTTGAACAATTAGGATTACCGGAAGTATGCAAAGATATTTGTAAGTTACATTCAGGATTAGTTTTGATTACTGGCCCCACCGGAAGCGGAAAATCTTCAACCCTTGCAGCAATGATCGATTATATTAATAATATTTTTGTCAAAAAAATTGTTACGATTGAAGAGCCAATTGAATTTATGCATAAAAACAAGAAGTGCATTATTGTCCATCGTGAAGTGGGGGTAGATACTGTTTCCTTTTCTCAGGGGCTGCGCAGTGCATTAAAAAGCGATGTACACATTGTGTTAGTGGGTGAAATGCGTGATCGCGAAACAATAGAACTAGCGCTTACTGCTGCGGAAATGGGTATTTTAGTTTTTGGGACTTTGCACACAAATTCAGCGGCAAAAACAATTGACCGCATTATTGATTCCTTCCCGGTTGATAAGAAAGAACAAATGCGTGAAATTCTTGCGAACACACTCAAAGCAGTAGTGGCCCAGCAATTAGTCCGGAGCATTGACAATTCTCGCAGATGGGGGGCATTTGAAGTTCTTTTAAGCAGTACGGCTTTACCGGCGATTATCCGCGCCGGAGATACAAATCTGCTCAAAGGAGAAATTAATACGAATGCTAATGCCGGGATGATTGCTATGGATAACTATCTGCTTAAGTTAGTGCGTGAGAATAAAATCTCCCAGGAAGATGCCTTTCTTAAAGCTTTGGATAAAAATCTATTTAGATAATTTTCCCACAGCTTTTTTCTTTTACATTATTAAATTGACAAAAAGACAGTGCTTGTGATATTATATTTTTCTAATTGGCTTAATATTGCTTAAGAAATTTAAGCCTTTAGTTACATCAAATCTTTGTGCCTCCTTCAGAATAATAAACATAACTTATTTATTATTAATATGTTATGTCTTTTTAAGTTAAATATGCTGATTGAGTAAAAACACAAGAAAAAGATCTATAAAGGGGATTTTTTGTCTCTTTTTTTATGAATTTGCAGGTTAAAAATTAATAATAAAAATTTAAATCGGAGGATGTAATGGCAAGAAGAAAAATTGCAATGGATGGGAATACTGCAGCAGCTTATGTAGCGCACGCAACGAACGAGGTATGTGCGATTTATCCCATAACCCCGTCTTCGGGAATTGGGGAAATGGCAGATGAAAGATCAGCGGAAGGAAAAGTAAATATTTGGGGACAGGTGCCGATTGTTTGTGAGTTGCAGTCAGAAGGCGGTGCATCCGGAGCAGTGCACGGAGCTTTAACTGCAGGGAGCTTAACTTCTACATTTACAGCCTCGCAAGGATTACTTTTAATGATTCCAAACATGTTTAAAATTGCTGGGGAACTTACGCCAACTGTATTTTATGTAACCGCACGCACAGTGGCCTCGCATGCGCTTTCAATTTTCTGTGATCATTCTGATATCATGGCCGCACGTTCAACCGGCTTTGGAACTTTTTTTGCCTCAAGTGTGCAGGAAGTTATGGATTTAGGTTTAATTGCCCAGGCGGCAACACTCGAGTCCCGTGTCCCTTTTATTATGGCTTTTGATGGATTCCGTACTTCGCATGAGATACAAAAAATTGAAGAATTAACTTTTGATGATATGCGTGCTGTGGTTCAAGAGGAAGCAATTATGGCGCATCGGTTGCGTGCGCTTACGCCGGATAAACCCACAATTAAGGGGACTTCCCAAAATCCAGATGTTTTCTTCCAGGAAAGAGAAACAGTAAATCCGTTTTATAATCAGGCTCCAGAAATTATTCAAGAAGTAATGAATAGATTTGCTAAAATTGTTGGCCGGCAGTATAAACTTTTTGATTACTACGGAACGCCTGATGCAGAAAATATTATTGTGATTATGGGCTCAGGCGCGGGTGCGGGACAAGAAACAGTGGATTTTTTAAATAAAAACGGCGCGAAGACAGGCGTTGTGATTGTCCGCGTATACCGTCCTTTTTCTATAGAAGCGTTTATCAAGGCATTACCAAAAACAACCAAAGCAATTGCGGTTTTAGACAGGACTAAGGAGCCGGGTTCAATCGGAGATCCGCTTTATATGGATGTACGCTCAGCCATTGGCGAAGCCATGGAACAGGGGATAACGCCTTTTAAAAATTGGCCAAAAATTATCGCTGGCCGTTACGGATTGGGTTCAAAGGAATTTACTCCGTGTATGGTGAAAGCTGTATTTGATAATTTAAAGAAAAAAGATTCTAAAAATCATTTTGTTGTGGGGATTAACGAAGATGTAACTAAGAGCAGTCTGCCTCTAGATGATTGTTTTGATGCAGAGCATGCAGATACTTTCCGCGGTGTATTTTACGGCTTAGGGGCTGACGGGACAGTGGGCGCGAATAAAAATTCTATAAAAATTATCAGTGAACTTACGAATAATAATGTACAAGGTTTTTTTGTTTATGATTCTAAAAAAGCCGGTTCCCAAACTGTATCGCATTTACGTTTTGGCAAAAACCCAATCACCAGTACCTACCTTATTCAAAAAGCAAATTTTATTGCTTGTCATAACTTTAGCTTTTTAGAAAAATACAATATGCTCTCCGGCGCAGATAAAGGGGCGGTATTTTTATTAGCCAGTCCTTACGGTAAAGATGAAGTTTGGGATAAAATGCCTAAAGAAGTTCAGCAGCAGATAATTGATAAAAAATTAAAGTTTTACATTATTAAGGCTTTTGATTTAGCAAATGAAATTGGCTTAGGCAGCAGAATCAATACAATTTTACAAACTGCATTTTTTAAAATCAGTAATATTATCCCGGTTGACGATGCAGTAAAAGCAATTAAAGATGCAATTGCTAAAACTTATGGGGCTAAAGGGGAAAAAGTTGTTAGTATGAATACAAAAGCTGTGGATGCAGCCCTGGCCGCAGTTGAGGAAATTAAAGTCCCGGCCAAAGCAACCAGTAAAATTTCTATCCCAGATGTTGTCCCGAGTAATGCTCCGGAATTTGTGAAAAAAGTTACGGCGGAAATTATTGCCGGCCGCGGCGATAATTTACCAGTTTCTGCTTTCCCGGTTGACGGCACTTGGCCGAGTGCAACGTCACAATTTGAAAAACGTAATATTGCACTTCAAATCCCAGAATGGATACCGGATGTTTGTATCCAATGCGGACAATGCAGTTTTGTTTGCCCGCACGGTGTAATTCGTATGAAAATATATGACGGGGCTTTATTAAAAAATGCTCCGGAGGGATTCAAAAGCATAAAAGCAATGGGTAAGGGTTCAGAAACAAAAATATTTACTTTGCAAGTTGCCCCGGAAGACTGCACAGGCTGCGGCGCTTGTGTGCATAAATGTCCGGCCTTAGAAAAAGATGCAGATAAAAAACCTACGGGCAAAAAGGCAATTAATATGGTTTCTCAAGCAGAACGCCGGGAGCAGGAAAAGAAAAATTTTGAATTTTTCCTGTCGATTCCGGACATGAAAATAAAAGATCTGCCTTTTGATATTACAACAGTAAAAGGTTCGCAGTTAATGCGGCCTTTGTTTGAATTTTCCGGAGCCTGTGCAGGCTGCGGCGAAACGCCGTATGTAAAATTAATGAGCCAGCTTTTTGGCGACCGCGCATTGATCGCTAATGCTACGGGATGTTCTTCAATTTACGGCGGTAATTTACCCACAACTCCCTATTGTGTAACCGCAGAGGGGAAAGGCCCGGCGTGGTCCAATTCATTATTTGAAGATAATGCGGAATTTGGTTTTGGCATGCGGCTTGCGGTTGACCAGCTGCGTGAAAAAGCGCAAATTCTTTTGAAAAAAGTCATAGAAAAAGAATTGTCTGCTTCTAAAAATTTAGCAAATGAAATTATTAATGCTGTTCAGAAAACACATGCAGATATTGAAACACAGCGGCAAAGAGTAGTTAAATTAAAAGAGGCGCTGAAAAAAGCAAAAAGCACAGAAGCGCAGGAATTATTAAAAATTGCAGATTATTTATGCAAAAAAAGCGTTTGGATTTTAGGCGGAGATGGCTGGGCATATGATATTGGTTATGGCGGGTTAGACCATGTTTTAGCCCAGGATAAAAATGTTAATGTACTTGTATTAGATACAGAAGTTTATTCTAATACCGGCGGCCAGATGTCTAAAGCTACTCCTATGGGTGCAATTGCCAAATTTGCTGCAGCAGGAAAACCAATGTTCAAAAAAGATTTAGCCATGATTGCCGCGACTTACGGTTCAATTTATGTAGCGCGAATTGCGATTGGTGCAAACCCGGTTCAAGCGCAGAAAGCAATGATTGAGGCGGAAAGCTATGACGGGCCGTCCATAATTATTGCCTACACACATTGTATTGCGCACGGTATTAATATGACTAAAGGCATGGATGAACAGAAAAACGCAGTACTTTCTGGCTATTGGCCATTATTCAGATATAATCCGGACCTTATTGCACAGGGTAAAAACCCCATGCAGCTTGACAGCAAGGCACCCAGCATACCCTTGGCAGAGTATATTTATAATGAGAATAGATTTAATGCCTTAAAGAAAATGAATCCCCAGCGTGCGGAAATGCTTTTGAAAAAAGCTCAGGAAGAAGTAAACAGAAGGTTTAAAATGTATGAGTATTTAGCAAAAATGGAGTATAGCAAATAAAAAAACAGAAAATAAATAAAAACCCTCTTTTGGTTACTGAGGGTTTTATTTTTTTTTGCAAAAATTGTTAAATAATGCTATACTTTTATGATTTTTATTAATTAAAGATTGCTATCTCAGATAATATCAGGATATTATGAAAAAGCGAATAATAGGTCTCCTTATATACACACAGTTATTGTTTGTTTTACCTAATGTTTTTGCAGTTGAAAAAGATTTTAATTTTCAAAAAACCAAGCAAGACTTAGCTTTCTTATCTCCTTATATCACTATTGATTTTTCAAATATTCAAAACAGTTTCATCTTAAATCAACAGCAATGTGAGAATATATTAAATTTTGATAAATCAGAACAAATAGTTTTTGATTTACTAAGGAAAATGCTTAATTTATCTGATAACCAGGCGATTACTACCGAAATGATAAAACATCTTCAGAACGAAGATTTTGCTAAGTTATCTTTTAAAGAACAGAATTTATTTCTTGATTTATTGGACCAGGTGGATTATTCAGATGCGAAAATTGATAAAGATAGTTTTGGGAAAGAAAGATTGGGTACAAAATCAGAGGATTTTTCACAAGCACCTTCAATCCTCGCACTTGCTTGTCCGAATGCTTTAGATTTTAATATTCAAATTCAAGAATTAGACAATAAGTTGAATATCACCAATCTATCTGCCGTGATTGGCGGTAAGGCAATCAACGCTGCAAAAACACTGGTTCGCTTTGGAAGAAAAGTAGAAATCATCGGGTTTAATGGCCAGGGTAAGGTAGGTGAGAAATTTAATGCTTTACTCAAGACTAAAGGCATAGAAAATATTAGTTTTGTTAAAACTAAGACAGATACACGCCTAAACCCTATGTTTTTTGTTAAAACTCAAGATGAAAACATAGAGAAAAGAATTCTTGTTCCGGGAGGAAAAATAACAGAGCAGGAAGAAAAAGAATTTTGGCAGAACTTTGAACAAATACTGCAAAATTCACATGTAGGACAGTTTTTACTTATCGGGGGGAGAATTCCTCCGGGATTATCCGATGATTTTTGGTGTAAAGTAATCACTAAAGCAAAACAAAAAAAGATTAAATGTGAATTTGATTTTAGCATCTCTCTTACTGACGAACAGATAGCAATTACTCTTTCTGCTAATCCATATATTATAAAACCAAATTTAGAAGAATTGGCTAAGATTACTAAAACCGATATTTCTCAATTACAGAATGACTTTACAATTATTAAAAAAGCAAGGGAACTAAACAAGCAAGGGATAGAAATTGTTATTGTTTCCCTCGGTAAGGCTGGGTCAATTCTTATCACCAAGGATCTTGTTTTAAGGGCAAAAGTTCCTGAAATAGATTCTGAAAATACAGTAGGCGCTGGAGATTCGTTTATTGGTGGCTTTGTGCATATGCTTTCGTTAGGTAAAAATATCGAAGAAGCATACTCTTTTGCCAGTGCAGTAGGAACAGCAACTTGTTTGTACCCCCAAGTAGAAACAGTAAACCTAAATATAGTTGATACAGTTCGTTCAAAAATCAAAATTTCTTCCCATCTTAAATATCATGTTTTTATAGAAAATTCTATTTAACTTAAAAATCCGCTTGCTTATTGACAAAACAGGTAGAGAGTAAGGTATAATAATTAAAGAATATTAAGATTCTTATTAATGGATCAAGACATCCTATAATAGGAAAGTAGGAGGATGTCTTGATTATATAGATTAAAATTATTTTATAGAGAGATTACAGTGATTAAGGAGAGGGATCTGTTAACTGAGAAAATAATCGCTTGTGCTTATAATGTACATAGTAAACTTGGTCCTGGATTTAGCGAAAGTATATATCATAAGGCATTAAAAATAGTGTTAAAAGAACAGGGTTTAAAGTATCAAACTGAGAAAAGTTTTGATGTTTGTTTTCAAGGTAAAAACATTGGTAAATGTAGGCTCGATTTAGTCATCGCTGACAAGATTGTAATAGAACTGAAAGCTCTTAGCGGTAATATTCCTGCTGTATTTGAATCACAGGTTTTATCTTATCTAAAAGTATCAGGATAAAAGAGCGGGTTTTTGATAAGCTTTGGCAATAAGAGTTATCAAGTTAGAAGATTAATGGTTTAATCTTCGTAATCTATTGTTAATCGTGGTAATCAGGGATAATCCAATCCAGGAGTGAGGATTATACCAGGAGGTATAAATGAAAAAAATAGTTATGTTTTTATTTTTCTTATCAATTACATCAGTAAGCTTTGCACATCCGCCGAGCAATGTGAAAATCAGCTATTCTTCGGAGCAAAGTATGTTGGCGGTTAATTTTACACATCTTACGAATAATGGTAAAAAACATTATATCCGTAAGATCAGCATTATCCGGAGCGATGTCAGTACTGAGGATACTTATTACGTGCGGCAGGAAGAAGTAAAAGATGTTTTTAAAACTATACCCATAAAATTAAACCCTAAGGAAATGATTAAATTAAAAATTTACTGTGAAAAGGGCGGGATGAGCGAGACCGCGTATACCGCGGCAGAGGGAAAAAGTCAAAATAAAAACAAAAAAGAATAGGGGGGTGCGATGAAAGTAATAATTTTAACTGCTTTAATGATAGTCATATTTATTCCGGCTTATGTTAGAGCGGAAGAAGCGGATGATGTGACCTATCAAATGCAGGAGATGCAGGGGGTCCCGGGAAATGCCTTGCCGGCAGTTGAAGTGGGCAACACAATCTGCCTGGTTAGCGGGGAAGAAGTTGATGAAATGGGAGAACCGGTGAAACATAACTATAACGGGAAAATTTATAGTTTCTGTTGCAGTGGATGTGTGGAAGAATTTAAAAAAGACCCGAAAAAATATATCAAAATCTTCGAAGATTCTATGATTTTAGAAAACACAGCAGAATAAAAGTTTAAAACAAAAAGCATTCTTAGCTGTAGGGTTAAATTATTTTTAAAAAATATCAAAAGGCTATAATCTAATCTGAGGGAGTCGCCGGGTTTGGTCAGAGGGGAGAACCCTTGAATTCTTAAAGAGCCAAAGGTTACTATATTGACTGTTCGATTCTCAGGGTGAGAAAATCCTTCTGGAATTTAGGGAAAATAGCATTAATAAAAAACTCGTGCATTTTTATATCATCAGCAGAGTAAGTCTGCGTAATTTCATTGATTTTTTGTACGAGCAGCAATATCCGTTGCTTTAAATCTTTTGTATTAAGAATTTTCTGGTATATTTTAAAATCTGGGTATTTTTTGCATACCTCTAAAAGTTTAAAGTCGACAGTTTTTTTTATAGCATTTATTAAATAATCATACGCTTGTGGATTAAGTTTCGCTAAGGCATTATGTTTTAATGCTTCTCGAATAGTAATTGGCTTAGCCTGGCCAAAAATTTGCGGCTTATTTTTGTCGTAATCATCAATGCTTAAAATATATATTACAGTATCAAAATCAATGAGTTTTTGTTGAGGCGCCAAAATACAAGGCAACCCATTATGATCTGTCCAAAATGTAACTTTATCAGTAGAAAGATTCTTTTCCAAGTAATATATAAGGTTCTGTCCTGGCACGAGCGTTAAATGTAATTTAGTACCAGCCACAGGTTTGTTTTCTATGCGCAGATTAGGGCCCATCTGCCATAAGGTTAGGATATCCCCGGGCTGGTTATTGTTTTTGCTTAAGTCTAAATATTCTAAAACAGATTTACTCTCAGGATCCAGGGGTTGTTTTTTATTATGCAAAACTGGTATTTTTTTATGAGTACTGCGCAAAGTTTGATTTTTTGAACCAAATATTTGTATAGGGAAAGATTGTTTTTCTTGATTTTCTTGACTTTTAATATGTGAAATAATTAATTTTTTACCGGATACAATCACTTGTATTTCTACATTTTCCTGAGGGTTAAAGTTATTTGGCAAAATATGTTTTTTACAGAAATTTACATAACGCTGTGTTTTATCCAATACCTGAACTTTGAGATATCTTACGCGGATTTGAGTGCTTTTTATTTTTAATGAGTCTAGCAGATTGAAAAGAGCAGAATAGGTCAAGAAGCTTTTTCCACTCTCGTTGCTTATAGTCAGAAATAAGTGCCATTGCCCATCTTCTGGATTGTAATATTCAATACGTATAAAATCATCAAAAAATTTATTTTCTGTTTGCTGTTCTGCAGTTGAACTAAGCGGATAAAGCCGATAAGGGCTGCCGTTTTCTGTCCAGATTAACAGCAAAGAGTTTATAAAAGGACTAAAATATTTTTGCGCGGGAAATTTTGTTAAGTATCGAAACGCTTTTAAATCATTAGTTGGTATCCCGGCAATAAATCCGGTCCAGGCATTGTATTTTTCTTTTACCTCAAGCTGAGTATCATAAAGTATGCCTTGTTTTGTATAAAATTCAAAAGGTATTAAAAAATTTGGATCAGCTTTATCGTAATGATTGCGGCAAACCGCTCTTAAGATCGGAAAGTCTGAATTTGGATTTTGAGAAAAGAACATCCTGACTGGCTGGCTGCTCTGACCGGCATAACGTATATAATATTTGCCCCATAATATAATATCTGTATTTTTTTTTGTTTTTTTACCCTCAATAATCAAAACCGGATGAGTTTTTAATAATTTATTTAGCGATAGCTTTAACTGCGTCATGTTTTTTTGTTTGTCGATGATATTTCCGTTTAAATCAAGGATTATAAAAAATCCTTGTTGAATCAGTTCTTTTCTTTGTCCAATAGTCTGGGCTTTAAGCCAGGGGGTTTGAGTTAAGTCTTTATTATGCCAGGAATCAGCCATCACCGCGTTATAATTTAATTCCCAATCTTTCAGCGGGAATTGAGAGCTGTTTTTTAATGTTACATAGCTGTTATTTACCCAGCTCTTTGGCAGAGCAAGAATAGAAAGGCTTATCTGCGGGGAAAGCATGTTTTGTTGTATTTTTTCAACTCCGGCAATCACTGTAGATTGGGGCAGGCATATCAGACAAATAAAACTACAAAAAGCAAATAAGCAAAGCATTTTTATTATTCTGTTATTTGTAGCCATATTTTCCCCCTCAAAAAGCATAATTCTCCTATTTAAAAGTAATAAAATATAGCATATTATTAAAGTTTATGCAATAAGCCTGGCTGTACGCTTTGAGGAATAGTTCTAAAGGTATTGTGAACAACCCTTCATTGTCTAATGATCTTAAAAATTTTCTGATTTTTATATAAATTTCTATATTCTTAAACTATTATTTAACAATATGTTACAGCAATAATTACTCAAGCTTAAATAAAAGTTTTCAAACCCTTGTAAAATCTTAAAGCTTATGGTACACTTTAAAACCTTTTTTATATATAGAAAAAATAGTCAATAAATAATTAATCAAAAAGAAAGAAAATTAAAAATGGTAAAAATTAATAAAAGTATATTTAGCCGGGCGATTTATTATCTAGAGCATCATGAGAAATCCATGCGGGTTCCAGCCTGGATAATCCGCCATCAAAAAGAGGTATTTTTTATTGCCTATCGTATGGGAGAGGTTTTAGGGTTTGCTTCGGAAAACTTAACTGCCTTAGCAATTACCGCCCGTTTTCACGATATTGGCAAAAGCAATATTGACCCGGGCATTATTAATAATCAAGGTGTTCTTAGCGATGCGCAGCGTTATGAAGTTTTTGAGCATGTACTTTTTTCTTATCAAATTCTAAAGAAAAAAGGCATAAATTCAAAGATTATTTTAAAAAGCGTGTTTCATCATCATGAGAATTATGACGGCAGTGGTTATCCGGATAAATTGCGTGCAACAGAAATCCCTGTTTTTGCCCAGATTTTAAGAATTGCGGATTCCTTCAGTGCCATGCTTGGAGCGCGGCCTTACCGCAACCCTAAGGGAAAAAATTTCAAATCTGCTCTTACGCAAATCGAAAACGGCCGGGGAACATTCTATAACCCTAAGATGGTAGATGTTTTTTTAAGGATATTACAAACACCGGATAAAAGCGATTTAATCCCCGGGTTAAACTATTAACACGGATAAAAAAGAAAGAAAATTTTTGTAATGCATAATTCTCAAATTTTTCATAAAAAAATCATCCAAAGAATTTTTAGCGTGCTGATTATCAGCGTAATGCTTACCAGTAATATTGCCTGGGCTGCATTAGATAATCATAATGTTGATACTTTAGCTCCGGCCTTGAATTTAAAAACAGATATTTTTCAGCAAGGAGTTCAAAAGCTGATACAAGACTTATCCTCGGATATAGCAGTTGTAACTGACCTCGAAAAAGTAAAAAACATATTATCTGATGATCCAAATTTAGCAAATAACCCCACAATAATAAAAATGCTTGCAGCTTATGAACAAGCACTTGAGTTTAATTCTCTGGCTATGCAGCAAGTAGCTTTGGCTGAGCAGATGCAAGCAATAGGCAATTTTAAAAGCAAGCAAGAATATATAGAAAGATTAAAAATGATAGAAAGTTATTTTCTTGATGCGATAAAAATGCTAGATTTGCATTTAAATAATATAGAGAAGGTAAGGGGGATTTTACCAGAAGAAAAAAACCAGGTTTTATACGAGATTGCCAGGCTTGGAGCAGAAATATGCGCATCTTTAGCAGATTTTTATTCATTAAATACACACAAATCAAACCAGTTCTGGATGAAAGCAGAAAAAAACATGGCATTTGCTTTTTCTTTATCTAATATAAAAATTGATTTTTATGCATTAGTCAAAATGGCCACAATTTATGGGAAGCTAAGTTTACAATCATCTCTTAAAACAAAAGAAAAAATTAATTTAGTTGATAAATCAATAGCTTTTTTTAAAAAAGCAGAAGAGCAAATACCTAATCTTGCTAAAATCAAAAAAACAGCTGCAGATATTGCGGATATGTATTCTACATTTTGTAACGTATTTCATGCGGCAGCCTTTTTTGCCGAAGCATTACCAGATTATGATAAAGCGTTAAGATATTATGATCAAGCGGAAAAGTTAATCCCGCATTTTATTCAGGATAAATCATATTTAGCAATTATAAAAAAAATGCATAAGGATTATTATAATTTAGTTTGGGATTATGCTTCAGCATTGCTTGAAAAAGCAGAAAAACTGAAACCAGAGGAACAAGAAGAACGCAAAAAAGCAATAAAGGGATTTTTTCATATTACCAGCCGTATTGCTTTAAAATATTTATCGTATTGTTCAAAAAATGAATTAACAACAGAAGAAAGTATTGAGCCTTTATCTATTATTGTGGGCTCGAATCTCGTAGTCGCAACCATTGAATTGGATACAATTAAAAATATAAGCAAAGCTAATCAAAGCTTAAGGCAGGCAGCAGATAACTTAACTAAAGTAAACCAGTTAAAGCTGTTTAATCCCTTCGACAGTTTTAATAAAGCCCGGTTATATATTCTTTTTATAACTCAACGGATTCAGATGCTTAAACAACTGATTTTAAGTGGCGAAGTTTTTAAAAATAATTTTAAAATCACAGAGTATTTAGAACCGGAATTTTTTGGAGAATTTATTAGCCGTTATGAACAAGGGGAATATAAAGAATTGTTTAGAAAAATACATGCTGAGCAAAAAGATCCTCTTAATCTTGAAAAATTGAGCCAGCAAATATATCTCTATTCTATAATGAATAGTAAAGTTTTAAAATTGTTGCAAGAATGTACAGATGCCACCACCAAGGACTTTCAAAGAATTTATGGGGATATTGAATATGAAAAAAAATATAAGGAGTTTAAACAATATAGATTTAAAGCAGCCATAACAGCTGCAGGGTTATATGTGGTTAACCAGCAATTTAAGCGGGCACAAAAATGTATTAATGTTGCAGTGCAGGATCAGGCACGATTTATTTCAACTGATTCTTTTCATGAAACAATATTGCCCCAGCTAATACTGGCTCAAGAAAATGGGTTAAATTTTTTAGTCCAATTATTATCAAAAAAAGAGGTTAACGAGATTTTAGTTGAAAATTTTATTTCCCATAAGCATGATTTAACTCAAGAAATAATAACATTTTTTACACAAGTTTTAGATTCCCCGGAGTATAGTTTTTTGCTTAAACAAAACCACATTGTAAAGCTTATCAAAGAACTGGAATTACCGCTTAAAGTCCTTAATAAACAAAAACAAGATGCAATTCAATCCCCGCAAACAGACGAAATGTTAATTACTGCAGCCAAACAAGCAATAGAGGCATTAAACGGTAACGGCAACGGAAAAACAAAAAAGAAAAAACAGAAAAAAATAAAAGGTATTGATTTAAAAACAAGCCAAGGCCGCAGGGTTCAGAACGCCTTAACCGTAATTATTGAAAAAGTAGATAACACACCAAAAAAGAAAGAACAAATAATTACAAAACTAACTGATTATATGCAAACAGTAGTTAATGAGGCTTTAATCCTTAAACAGGCAAATAATATCAGGATGATTGCCGAGATTTTTGTTTTAACAGAAACAAATTATGGACTGGAGGTTTTGCGAGAATTGGGGCAAGCTGCCGGTACGCCGGCTATTGATTCATTAAGAGAAGAAATAAATCAATCCTGCAGACAACAGGAGATATATTTAAACAATATGGTTGAAGTTGAGTTAATCGCGCAAGATATAATTGCCCGCTTGGCTAAAATGGATACCGCAGATGTCCAGGCGGATAATTTTATTAACGGTATTGAACAAGAATCCCAGAAGTTGCAAAATAAGTATTCTTTTGACAAAGCCAAAGGCAGCAAATTAAAAGCTGATTATCAGGCTAAAATTACGCAGGCTTTAATAAGTGCGCGGCAAAGAGTAGAAACAGTAAAAGAAAATAAAATTAGTGTTTTTGAGAGAAAAGCAGACAGAATTGAAGGCAAATTAAAAGCAAAAATAGAAAAAATTATTAATAAAGAAAATCAGTCTAATTTTCAAAAATATTATTATTTAAAACAATGGTGGAAAACTTTAGAGTTGCCTTATGCAGACGAAGATATAAAAAATTCACCCAGATGCATACAAGCACAAGAAAAAATCAACTCAACAAAAACAGCAATAGATATACAGGTTAACGAAAAACTTTCTCAATTGGCAAAGATGTGTAAAGGAGGAGTTGTTTTTGGGTTATCTGATGATTTTAATACTTTGACTTTTGAAGTGGTTAAAAAGGTTCATGGACTATCCGAACTTTTTGCTCAGGAAGCAGAGATGCTAATCCCTCAGGCATTAGAATCAAATCCGCAGGTTAATATTATTGCCTTAACCCCAACCTATGTGGGATTTATTGAACCGACGATAAATAAATGGCAGGAGAAATTAACACAGGCGCGAAAAAAGCAACAAGAAGTTAATGATTTTATTAACAAATGCAGTAAAAAAGAAGAATTTCTTAAAGCTGGTTTTAAAAAGATTGTTAATGAGAATAAAAATAGATTCCATAAAATAGAATTGCTTAACAATTTCTTCCCTGCACAAAGATCATTCATCCCGCATTTAGATGAAGATATTAACGCTGATGAATACCCGGAAATTATTAAAGCCGTAGATAGTTTGGATAGCACTTATGATAATCTCTTAAAACAAAAAGATAATTTATCAATTATTTGTTTTGGCAAGCTCAGGATAAAGTTATCTTATGATCCAGACGAAGGGGGATTGCTGCCAGAGTTTAGTTATGTTAATCCCCAGGATAGGGCGATTAATATTATTCCCGAACAGATAGCGGCAATTCTTGATGATTTACTTGAATTCAACCCAGACGTAGATGCTTTTTCAGTAGGAGCAGGCATATCCGGAGAAGAAGAATGGGTTATTGATCTTGCGGATATTTTTGATCGAGAAAAAGAAAAGTTTGATCAAGCACGCAAAAAGCAGCAAGTAATTCACACAAAAGTTTCTCCAGATACACAATTAACTAATCAATGCAATGTTTTTATCCAATATGCAATTTAATTATTCTAAATAATTGGATAAGAGCAGCAATCCATTTCTTAATTAATTTTTTATTCAATATGCAGATAACCTTGATTTTAATCAGAGTTTATGTTATTTTGATAACCACTGATAGATATGAAAAAATTTAATCCACGCAAACAGCATAAATTAAAAGATTATAATTATTCGCGAACAGGGTATTATTATATTACAATATGTACCTATAATCGCAGGGAGATTTTTGGCAGCATTCAAAATAATTATATGATTTTAAATGATTACGGTAATATTGCAAGTAAAACATAGGATAAAATTCCCGAGCATTTTGCAGATATTGAATTAGATGAATATGTGATAATGCCTAATCATATTCATGGGATAGTCAATATTAAAAATCCTGTAGGGGACGGGCATGCCCGTCCCTATTATAAAAACAATAAATTATCAATAATTATTGGTTCATTTAAATCAGCAGTTTCCAAAAAGATAAACATAATTTATGATGGTTTGTTTAAATGGCAACGATCGTATTACGATAATGTAATTAGAACAACAAATTCATTACATAAAATAAGGCAATATATTAAAGAAAATCCATCGATGTGGGCAATGGATGAAAATAATATTGTAAATTATCAAGTAAGGGACAAGGCATGCCTTGTCCCTACAGGAACAGAATAAATATTAAAAGACTTCTCGCCCTGAAAACAGGGTTCGAAGTTCTCAAAATTTGTTTCACAAATTTCGCGGGAGAGGTGCCGGAGCGGTTTAACGGGCATGCCTGGAGAGCATGTGTAGTCGCAAGGCTACCCAGGGTTCGAATCCCTGCCTCTCCGCCAAAAATAAAATCCCCTTTTCAGGGGTTTTTATTTCATAGAGGGAAACGAAGTTTTTACCTATGGGCGCTCGTTCCGCCGATGGCGGGAGCTCGCTGTCACTCCTTTCCATAATGTTGAATTCTTAGTCAAAAAAGATGGGGAGTATTATCCACTTTTTATTTAAAAATCTTTGCCCATCATAGTAATTCCTTTAAAATCAATAAGTTAAGTTAAAACAGTTGACAAAGGAAGATTTAGAATGTATACTTAGTAATAGGATTTACAAAGTTTTTATTAACATTTGGACAGTTAAATTGAAAGGTGCAAGATAAAGAGACAGGGAAAAAGAAAAAGGAAATTATATTATTTTTGATTACTGAAAAGTAATTATTAAAATTTGTTATTAGTAGCCCCTATCTCCCAATTGAATACCCTTCAATTATTAAATATCCGAAAAGGCAAACCCTAAGCAATTAGGGGACCCCGGCGATAATTATTCCGGGTCCCGCCAAAGGCGGGAGCAAAGCTACGGGTCTTTTATCCAAAGATTGCCGAGCATACCGATAACGCGCAGATTAAAAATTGGACAAGACAGCCGAGCTGCCGAAGTATCTAGATGATGCTTTAGTAGTTCGGCTGTTTTTTTATAACTGAAGCGTATCAGTATGTTAAAGTATTTAGGATAGGTTATTGTTGTAACAAAAAAACGGAGGTAACGATTATGAAGAAATTGTTTATAGTTTTATTTGTTTTAAGTATGTTTTCTTTTTTATATTGTATCATTTTTACGAATAATGTGTTTGCTGAAGAGATTAGAATACCAATTGAGTTCCCTGAACCAATACTTACCCCTGCAAGTAATGGTTATTGGCATATTGAGATGAATGGCATGCGTAGTATTGCCAATCCTGGAGAGCCTGTTTTACCGGTAAAAGGGGTAAAGGCACTTATACCTTATAATAACGAAATAAAATCATATCATGTTGAATTAGGCCGGAGGATTGAACAGTTTGGTTCTTATAAGATTGAACCTGGCCAAAAAGAGTATCCGTTAAGTTATGAAGGAAAGATAGACTACACCCAGCCTAAGAAAGAAATTTATAAAAGTGCTGGTGTTTATCCTGCAAAGCGAGCATCTGATAAATTTAACAAACAGCGCTTACATGGATATGAGATTGCGGTTATAAATCTGCATCCTGTGGAATATACTCCGATTTCTGGAAAGATTGCTTATTATGATTCAATGACTTTAGTGATAAAAACTCAGAAAAAGTCTAGCACAGCAGCGCCGTTTATTAATCGCCACAGCCCTGGAAAAGAAAGGAAATGCCAGGTAAAGAATTTGCCAAGGCATAGAAAAAAATTATTAAGTCTGATTGACAATCCTCAAACTCTAGATACCTATAATAGCGCAGTTGATACACAAGATAATAGCGTGATTCAGCAAGAAAATTCTGGTATAGCCGACGAACAAGCAGCAGCGGCGTTTGGTATTGTGCCTTCCGGGGATTATCGATATGTGATTATTACTGCTGCGGCATTTGAAAATGTTTTTCAAGCGCTTGTTAATCATAAAATTCTCAAAGGCATAATGGCAACGATAGTAACTACAGAATGGATATATGCTAATTATGATGGGACTCGTCCTGATGGGGGAATTGATAATGCTACCAAAATCCGGAATTTTATCATTGACGCCTATGAGAACTGGAATACAGAATATGTACTCTTAGCTGGCGATGGCGATGGGGCGAATTTGGGAGGTGAAAGTGAAGATAGTATTATCCCTGCAAGATGCCTCCGTAGCGGCGGGGCAACTATTGCCGCGGATTTGTATTATGCTTGTTTAGATGGTAGTTTTGATAATGATCAGGATGGTGAATATGGCGAAGAAAATGATGGAATAGATGGAGAGGAAGTTGATCTTGTTGCAGAGGTGTATGTGGGCCGCGCACCAGTTGACTCAATATCTGAGGCGGAAAATTTTGTAAATAAAACTATTCAATACGATGAGATAGGGGGCTCTTATCTGCAGCAATGTTATATGTTAGGAGAATATTTGTGGGTTAAAACATGGGGTGCGGATTATATGGAGGAAATCCGGCTTGGCTCGGATAATTACGGCTATTCTACAATGGGGTTTATTGAGAATGAATTTTTTAATGTCAAAACGCACTATGATAAAGATAACCCTCCTGTTGGCTGTCATGGGCAGGAATTAGTGGATATTATTAATAATGAAGTTCATATATTAAATCATGTCGGGCACTGTAATAATTTCTTTCTAGCAAAACTTTATGTGCCGGATAAGAATATCTTTGAATCTGAGGAACAAAAAAATAAGTATGCGGATGTTAACTTAATTACCAATGAGAACCCCTTTTTTATGAATAGCCAGGGGTGTTATCCGGGAGCATTTGATAATAAGGATGCTTATACCTTAAATTATTTGCCGGATGATTGCATTGCTGAGCATTTATTGGGGGAAGAGAAAGGCGCGTTTGCCCTCATAGTTAATTCAAGATATGGATGGGGAATTTTAAATTCGACAAACGGTCCTTCACAATATTACCAGCGGCAATTCTGGGATGCGGTATTTAGGGAAGGAATATTAGAATTAGGCAGAGCTAATCAGGATTCCAAAGAAGATAATATAGAGTTTATTGATTATGGCATGAATCGTTATTGTTATTTTACAGTTAATCTCTTAGGGGATCCGCAGCTGCAGCTTCATGTAAGTATCCCTGATATTGATTTTTATCTGAGCGCTCCGTTGCTTAATAGTTGCGTAAAGGGAACTATTGATTTGATCGGAACTGTTGATGGAAATAAGCTGGATAGCTATGAATTATACTATTGGGAGGAAAAAGATGCGGAGAATAAAATTTTATTAGGAAAGTCATTTTCTCCAGTCAACGACGGACGTTTAGGGGTCTGGGATACTACAGAATGCGTGGATGGAAATTATGTGCTTGGAGTTCGGGTGATAACAAATAGCATAGACAGCAACGCCTATTGGCTTGAACGTGCAATTAAAGTTGATAATGTAAATGAGCCGCCTGTTTTTAAACAAACATCAAGCAAAGGTGCCATTGCGAATGATGTTCTTCATCCTGAAGAACCAGAACGCGATGTTTATCTTTTGTTTTCCGTAAGTGCTGAAGATCCTGATGATCCGAACACACAAGCAGGAACACTGGTGTATTCTGCGGAAAATATTCCTCGTAGAGCAAATTTTAATGCAGATACAGGAAGTTTTTCATGGGCTCCTTTAATTTCAGATATAGGACGGCATACAGTAACATTGAAAGTCCAAGATAGTGAACATTTGATAACTCAGAATATAGATATTTATGTGTTTGAAGCTGATAGTACCAAAATAACTGGTACTAATTATTGGGATCATTGTGATATTGATGAATATCAGGAGCCAGTGATAGGTAAAACACTTACTTATAAAGTATGGCAGAAGGACCTGGGGAGCATTGGTGCGGATAATATTATTTTTAGTAATATGTCGGAAATTGTGAAATATAATATAAATGAACCGCAAGAACCGACACGGATTAGTGATAATGGCAGGGATACGCGATTCTTAGCAGTTTCGCAGAATCGAATAGTGTGGAATACTCGGGACTACTCGAATTATGAGAAAATATTATCAGATATATTAATACATGATTTGGAAAGTGGACAGGAGAGACAAATTACCAATATGCCTGCTGAACGCAGATATATTAATATAGAAGGAAATTATATAGTCTGGCAGGACAAAAGAAATGGCAACTGGGATATCTACATGTATAATATCGCAGATGGGGCAGAGGTGCAAGTTACTGATGAGCCTTGCGATCAGAAATATCCAGGCATCTCTGGTAACCGGATAGTTTGGCAGCAAATAAGAGAAAAAGATGGTTACTGGGATATCTATATGTATGATATTACAACTGGCGTAAAAACACAGATTACTGATTCCCCTTTTAATCAGCAACATCCCTGTATTTCAGGCAACCGCATAGTTTGGTCGGAAAAGATATTTTTTAACTGGCATGAAGATTCGGATATTTTTATGTATGATATAGCAAGCGGCCAGACAACGCAGATTACTAACGATCCTGCAGCACAAGATTATCCAATTATCAAAGGAGATATGATAACCTGGCTTGACCACCGAAGTGATGACCTTTATGGGGATCTGATGTGGGATATTTATATGTATAATTTAAATTATAATATCGAAGTTAAAGTTAATAATAATATGTTGTTCGGGGATTATGGTGGTTCTACTAATCCGACGAATATTCCTGTAATCTATGATGGCCGGATTCTCTGGGCAGGAGGTGATTATTATAATGATGGTATTTATGTATTTAACATGATATTTAATACACCGCCAGAAATTTTTCCTGTTTTTGCTCAAGAAGTTTTTGAGGAAAAACCAGTTGCTTTCTATGTACGAGCTACAGATAATGAAGGAGACGAATTAATATATAACGCGCAATTAGCTGTTTCCGGAGAGTTGGTTTCAACATTAGGCGCGAGTTTTACTACAGTTATTCTGGGAGATTTTAATCAGGATGGCCGAGTGGATATGCAGGATTGGTTGATGTTCAGTTCAGCTTGGGGCGCAGTAAAAGGAGATGAAAATTATAATGCTCAAGTAGACTTAGACAGTGACGGAAAAATTAACATACTTGATCAGCAGATATTTAGCACAAACTGGGGGACTACAGATTATTCTGGCACTAAGGCTGGATTTTTTGAATGGGTGCCTGCGCAGCATCAAGGGCCTGATGATTACGAATTGGAATTTATAGCTACAGATAATCATAATGCTGCAGGGAAGGGGTTAATTACAATTACAGTGTATATCCAGGGAGATTTTAATAAAGACGGCCGGGTAGATATGCAAGATTGGTTGATTTTTAGTTCAGCTTGGGGCGCAGTAAAAGGAGATGAGAATTATCTTCCGGATGTTGATCTAAATAATGACGGAAAAATTGATATGCTTGATCAGCAAATATTTAGTAGTAATTGGGGGAGAACAGACTAAATACTATATTGGAATGAGAATTTTAGTTAATAAACATAGCTAGAAATAAGAATCCCCAGTCAAAAAGGCTGGGGATTTTCTCTGTTTAAAATTTACAAAGAAGATAGAAATAAACTTGACATACCCTGGGGGGGTATGGTATACTATATTATGAAAGGAGGGCAAATGAATAAATATCCTGACCATCAAGAAAACATAGTTTCATTTAAGCGGATAGAAGGCCAAATCAGGGGTATCCAAAAAATGGTTGAAGAACGCAAATACTGCGTGGATATCCTTACCCAGATACAGGCAGTAAAAGCAGCTTTGGCAAGGGTAGAAAGAAATATCTTACAGAAACATATTGAAAATTGTGTGGTAAATGCTGTTAAAGGAAAATCCGCAGTTGAAAAAAATAAAAAACTTGAAGAAATTTTTCAATTGCTCAAAAAGATGTGAGAAAGGAGGAGAAAATGAAATATTTGATCATCGCGCTAATAATTGCTGTTATTGCATTTTCAGGGATATCTATGTCAAATGCAAAAACAGAAGGCTGCAAATGTTCTCCATGTGAATGTTCACCCTGTGAATGCCGTTAATTAAATGGAAACGAAAGTTTAGCGAAGAGGGAATATCATAAGCATTATCCCTCTTCGTTTTTTTGTCTTTAAAATACTGGCTCTTTAAATTAAATCTTTTATAAAATCTCTGCCCGCCTTATTATTATTGAGAAAAAAAGCATAATGTGATAAATTAATCATATGAAAATATGGCCAAAAAAGTTATTGGACAAGACAATTTTTTATAAATAAGAATTGTTTTTTTTATTTATGCCGACTTTCATAACGGACAGAAAGATAAATAGTAAGAAGGCACAGGGGAAGTAGGGGCAGATTTTACAAGCTGATAAAATTCATATGAAACCAAAAACAAATAATCTATTTCAGGAAATCTCTGGGCAACTTTCCCAAGAAATTTTTGATACCCTGCTGGAAACAGAAAATTTTCGTTTAGAACGCATAGTCTCTCAAGGCCAAAGCACTCCTCCCGGAGAATGGCTTGAGCAAAAACAGGATGAGTGGGTTGTTTTACTCAGCGGTGCGGCCAGGCTATTATTTGCGCAAGATAAAACTCAACTGAATATGAAGCCCGGAGATTATGTGCATGTCCCGGCAAATTGTAAGCACCGGGTAGAATGGACAGAGCCGAATACGAAAACTGTTTGGCTTACTCTGCATTATGAAAATAAGTAAGGGTTTTTATTTATAACCTAGTAGTATAATACAACCCAGTTTTTGACAAGGAGACTGATTAAATGCAATATTCGCAAGCTAAGCAAGGCAGAATATTTATTATCCGGCTAGAAGACGGAGATATTATTCACGCGGAAATTGAAAAAGTTGCACGTGAAGAATCCATTAAAGCTGCAGCTTTAATTATTGTCGGCGGAGTGGACAAGGGCAGTAAGCTTATTGTCGGGCCTAAACAAGGGCGTAAAAAACCGGTTATAGCCATGGAACATATTTTGAACAATGTCCATGAGGTCGCCGGCACAGGCACTATTTTCCCGGATGAAAAAGGCAATCCCCTGTTGCATATGCATATTACTTGCGGCAGAAAAACCGCTACGGTAACCGGATGTATCCGCAAAGGCGTCAAGACCTGGCATGTTTTAGAGGTTATATTATTTGAATTGGTAAATACAAAATCAGCACGTGTTTTGGACAAAGTTACAGGATTTAAGTTGTTAAAAGCCTGATATGAAAAATCAGATTAAAGATTAAAGAAGCAAGGCAATATTTAATTTGTAAAAATAATTCCCTCCTTATATTAAGCGCATTTTTGTGTTCAATTTTAGGGCTAGTTTAAAGGCTTGACAAAAATATTGTTCAAATGAAAAAGCAAACCACATTTATTTTAGTTACAGTAATTATTACCTATTTAATAATTGAAATGTTTACAGGGATTGTTTTGTATTTTATCTCTGAGCGGAAATTTTGGTGGGATTTTGCTCTAAATAATAAAACGCAACTAATCCCAGAAAAATTAGCCAAGGAAGATATTGTTTTACCGCCTTGGCTTGTAAGAAATGATGAAAAACAGCTGATTCATCCCTATTTGGGGTTTATTAATAACCCGGCGCAAATGGAATCAACCCGGTTTGGATTTACCGATAATAAGTCTCCTCTTCAAAAAAAATCTCAGGGTAAGATTATTGTCGGAATTTTTGGCGGGTCTGCAGCCGAAATATTTGCGCAATTCGGAAAGCAGGCACTAAAAGAACAATTACAAAAATACCCAAAATTTACTGGTAAAGAAATTGTTGTGCTTAACCTGGCAATCGGCGGATATAAGCAGCCACAGCAGTTAATCGCGCTTAATTATATCCTGGCCTTAGGCGGAGAATTTGATATTGTGATTAGCTTGGACGGTTTTAATGAGGTGGTGCTGCCGGTTATTGATAACCTTCCGCACGGGGTTAATCCTTTTTTCCCTTGCCGCTGGGATTTGAAAGTAAAAAGTGATGTTATAACCGAAAAAGAAATAGTTTTGCTATCAGAAATTATCCGGCTTAAGCAATTAAAGAAAAAACTAGCAGATTTTTATGCAAAAGGGTTATTACGTTATTCTCCTACAGTTTGTTTAATTGTGCAGCGCTTATATATTAATGCAGAAATAAATACCGCAAAAAAGAGAACGGCACTATTTGATCTGCCGAGAGTAGCGGAAAATAAAAGTGTGGTTGCTTGCGGGCCGGAATTTAGCTATGAAACTAACCAGGAATTGTTTAAAGAGCTGACATCAGTATGGATAAAGGGATCAGTATTTATGCATAATTTATGTAAGAATAATGGGATTGAATATTTTCATTTTCTGCAGCCTTGCCAGTATCTCCCCGAGGCAAAAATAATGACGGATGCAGAACGTAAAATAGCTTTTAATGAAAAAGCCAGACACCGGCAAGCAGTTATTGACGGGTATCCGTATTTAATAAAAGCAGTAGAACAGTTAAAGCAGAAAGGAATTATTTCCCAGGATTTAACCAAAGTTTTTTTAGATCACCCCGAACCAATATATATTGATGATTTTTGCCATTTTGGCCAAGCCGGCAGCCAAATTATTGCGGATGTTGTTGCAAAAACAATAATTCAAAAACTAGAAAAACAGTATTCCGATTGATCGGTTATTTTTTTAATTATTTTTTTGCCGGGAAATTACAATTTAAAACTAACCCCATGCTTACTTAATTTTTATAAAAAATAACTTAAAAGAAATATTTAGTATGCTATAATATGTAGTAATATAGGAACAATCGGCGGCTTTTTGGTTGTTGTGGGTAATGTAATTTCTGATCCGGATTCAACAAGTTCAACAACAATTAATGAACGGTCAAATTGACGGTTGTGTTTATAGTACCGGGGAATTCAGAGTCAACGGAGGAGGAGCAGGCTTAAATGTTTTAGGTGGTGTTTGGTCTGGCAGTGATGGAGTAAGATTAAACGGATCTGTGGAAATTGAGTATCATAGACCTTATATGGATGCAATCCGATATGTTATTAACCCCAGTTCCGATATCCAATTAGTTTCCTGGCGCAAACTTTAAAACATTTTAATATTTTGATATTTTGATATTTTGATATTAATCTGAGAATCAATACATGCAAACTTTAATTTCTGATCTGAGTATATTACTTGTTGCTGCGGCAATATTATCGTATCTGGCAATAATCCTGAAACAGCCGATTATTATTGCGTATATTATTTGCGGGATTATCATTGGGCCGGGCGGCCTCGGGTTAATCAAAGGTTTTGATTTTATTGAAATTATTTCTCATCTAGGTATTACCTTATTGCTTTTTTTAGCCGGCCTTTGCCTGCATCCGCAAAAACTTATTGGATTATTCAAAAAAACATCTCTGATTACATTTGCCAATTGTACAGTTTCATTCCTAGTCGCTTTTATATTTAGCTTACTGTTTAAATTTAATTTTGTTGACAGTGTATGTATTGGGCTAGCGTTAATGTTTTCCAGCACAATTTTGGTGGTTAAATTATTGCCGACAACCAGATTGCACCATGAGCGAATGGGCGCAATCTGTATCAGTATTTTAATATTACAGGATTTATTAGCTATTGCGGTTTTGGCTTTAGTGCGCAGTTTTAGTTTATCCGGGGTATTGCTAATTCAATTTCTTTTTTTGGTCATAAAACTTATTGCTTTTATCTTAATATTAATTTTAGTTGAGCAATTTATCTTAAGAAAAATAATGTACCGGATCGAGCGTTTACACGAAGCTTTATTTATTTTAGGCCTGGCCTGGTGTTTTGGCATTGCGAGTATTTCCAACCAAATGGGTTTATTTTATGAAACCGGAGCTTTTTTTGCCGGGGTGGCTTTAGCGCGTCATAAAATTTCTCTTTTTATTTCGGAGAGCTTAAAACCATTACGGGATTTTTTCCTGGTTTTATTCTTCTTTACTTTAGGCGCGCGGTTAGATTTTTTTGTTTTAAAAAATGTTTGGCTGCCGGCATTTTTATTAGCAATTATTTTTATTGTCTTTAAACCGTGGTTATTTAAAGTACTTTTTATTTGGGCCAAAGAAAAACCGGCTTTTTCACAAGAGCTGGGGATAAGATTAGGCCAGTTGAGCGAGTTTTCTTTACTGGTGGCAATATTAGCTTTTCAGCTAGAGCATATCAGCAGTTCGGCATCACAATTAATTCAGCTAGTTACAATTTTTACTTTTATTATGTCTAGTTATATAGTTGTTTTAAAATATCCCACTCCGATCGGGACATCTGAACAGCTTATTCGTGATTAAATTCAAACCCTGCAAATAAGATTTTACTGAAACGCTTTTATTTCTCCAAAAATAAGTTTAAAATAGAAAAAACAGCTGTATACTAAATTAGTGTGTTTAATTTTTTAGTCCAAGTGGTTTTTTAAAAGAAGAAGGAAAGGGAAGGATATGGAGCAACCCTACAATAATAAAGAAGATTATTTACTGCAAAAGAAACTGTTAAGTTATCTGCTGGCAAAAACGGATAAACGCGCTAATGCGGCAGAACTTATTAAACTAGCTTCCTGCCCGGGAAATATTTTTCGTCGTAATATTAATTTTATGCTTGAACAAGGATTTATCACCGGGAGAGAATTCTCTCTGGAATTTATTAAAGCCGGGGGTGATTCAAGCTTTAGAATGTCCGTTGTCTTAACGGCACAAGGGGAACAGCGGTTTGTGGATATGATCAAAGAAGAGCAGTCAAATTCATTTTATGAGTGAATTAATTATTGGACATGGCAAAAAAAGAAAGAGAAAATCGGCATAGATATTAATAAAAATTTAAACAGTGTTTACATCTCTTGACAACCTAAATGTTATGGCTTATCATATTATTTCACAGATAGTTATAATTGTTAAGTGTTTAATCGAATTGACCTGCCAAGTTAATTCATAGCAGTTTATAGTAGTGAGGCTTTTATATGAAAATTCTCCCGCTAAGACGGGATCATGGGGAGGAATAAATTATGCCGGAATTTTTAAATAATATATATTTAGGAAATAGCCTTTTAAAATATCTTATTAGCGCAGGGATTTTTTTAGGAGCAGTGATTATTTTACAAGTCATCCGCAAAATGGTTATTACCCGCTTGAAAAAATTTTCCAGTAAAACACAAACAGCAATCGATGATTTTGTGGTGAAAATTTTTCAACGAAATATGATGCCGCTGCTTTATTTAGGGGCATTATATATATCATTACAGAATTTAGTTGTGCCGGAACAAATAACCAAAATAGTTAATCTTTCAAGTATAATTATTTTGACAGTAATGGCAATCCGGTTTAGTGTGTCTTTGAGTACTTATGTATTATATGCTTTTTGGATTAAAGACGAGAAAAACGAAGCGCGGGAAAGGTCGCTTAAAGGGGTTTTAAGTGTAATTAAAGTTATTGTTTGGGGCGGCGGTATCGTTTTTTTGCTGGATAATTTAGGATTTAAAATTTCTGCGGTAATTGCCGGATTAGGTATTGGCGGGATTGCGGTTGCTTTAGGCGCTCAGGCAGTTTTAGGAGATCTGTTCAGTTTTTTCTCTATTTTATTTGACCGGCCTTTTGAAATCGGCGATTTTATCATTGTTGGAGATTATTTAGGATCAGTTGAATACATTGGGATTAAAACTACCCGTATCCGCAGTTTAGGCGGCGAACAGCTGATTTTTTCTAATACAGACTTAACAAATTCGCGGGTGCGCAATTATAAAAGAATGCAAGAACGCCGTGTCGTATTTAAATTAGGGGTTACTTATGATACAAATTATGAAAAGATAAAAGAAATTCCCCGGATTGTTAAAAGTATCATAGAAAAAGTCAAAGAAACCAGATTTGACCGGGCGCATTTTTCCGCATACGGAGATTTTAATTTAGTAATAGAAGTTGTATATTATGTTTTAAGCCCGGATTATAATAAGTATATGGATATTCAGCAGGAAATTAATTTAGCCATAAAGAAAGAATTTGAAGCAAAACAAATTGAATTCGCATTTCCCACTCAGACGTTATATGTGAATAAACAAACATAGTACAGCGTCTAGCGTTTAGCGATTAGCGTTTAGAAAAAAGAAATTTCTCGTTATTTGCTACTCTCTACTCGTTGAGAACATTAATATTAATTTTAGCGAAATTCCCGCAAGGGCGGGGCTACTTTAAAAGGTAAAGCATGGCGCGTGAATTAATTATCATCGGGGATCGGGTATTAATTAAACCGGACAATCAAAAAGAAATGACGAATTCAGGGCTTTATTTGCCGCAAGGGGCCTATGAAAAAGAAAAAGTTCATAGCGGGAAAATAATAAAAGTTGGACCAGGAATCCCGGTTCCTGAACCGCAAAATTTTCAAGATGAGCTATGGAAGGAAACTCAGGATAAGTCAACACAATATTTCCCGCTGCAGGCAAAAGTAAATGACCGGGCTATTTTTTTGAGAAATTCTGCTGTGGAAATTGAATATGAAGATATAAAATATGTAATTGTTCCTCAGGCTGCGATTTTAGCTTTGATCCGGGATGATCTTTTAGACGATATGATTTAAACTGTTTAAAAAACAAAGGCAAATAAATGCAGGTAATTTTTTTGGGAACCAATGGCTGGTTTGATACTGATACGGGCAATACTATTTGTACGTTAATTAAAACTAAAACCTGCAATATAATTTTAGATGCGGGGTTTGGTATTTATAAAGCAGACCGCTATCTTGAGAATAAAAACCCCACATTTTTATTTTTAAGCCATTTACATCTTGATCATACTGTAGGAATGCATGCCTTAGCGAAATTTAAATTTCCGAAAGGGCTAACCGTAATTACTCCTGTAGGCACAAAAACAGCTTTAAATAAAATTATTGCTCAGCCATTTACAATTGCTTTTAAAAATCTTTCGTTCAAAGTTAATGTGCTCTGTGCAAAAAAACAGATGCGATTTGCCCAAGGCCGGGTTCAAACTGCGGAATTAGTGCACCAAAGCCGGTGTTTTGGCTATCGTTTTGAATTTCAAAATAAGGTAATTACTTATTGCACAGATACAGGGGTTTGTGAAAACATTTTGAAATTAGCGCAAGGGGCAGATTTGTTGATTACAGAATGTGCACTCCGGCAAGACCAGGATGATCAGGGTTGGCCGCATCTGGATCCCACTCACGCGGCCAATCTCGCAAAAAAATCAAAAGCCAGGAAATTAGTGCTGACTCATTTTGATGCCGATAATTACCCCACCAAAAAAGCCAGGCAAAAAGCACAAGTTTTTGCTAAGAAAATTTTTCCTCAAACTCTCGCGGCTTATGATAGCATGAAATTGTCAGTATAGTATTATCAAATAAGAGGAATAATGATGATAAAAAATATTACGTTGAAACAGGCAATTTTTTTCTGGGTAATATTGCTTTTTTCTTTTTACACTGGCGCGGCCGCACAAACTTTCATATCCCAGGATCAAAAAAATCAGGTTATTATTGATCAGATAAAAAACTATTATAACCAAATCAATACTTTTTCTGTTAATTTTTCCCAGGTTAATTCTGCCCCCGGATCGGAAATAAAATTAAAAGGAACATTATACTACCAAGCTCCGGATAAATTAAAATCGGAAGTAATTATTGAAGGGATGGCGCAGGAGGATAAAATAAAAACTTTAACAATTTTTGACGGACAATTTTTATGGCAGCAGCAAAGTTTAATAGATGAAAAAAATATTAATGTCCTGAAATCAACAATAGATAAAAATACTTTACAGGGTCAGGAATTATTAAGACAGTTTGATTTTAAAGAACAGCTGGATTATTTGTTCAGCAAATATAATGTTATTAATTTTGAAAAAGAAACTAGGGAAGGAAAAGCGGTTAACGTGTTAAATTTAGAAATAAAAGAAGACAATCGCAATAAATTGGAATTATTAATTAAAGCAAAAGGCTATAAATCGGTTTCAGATATTATGCCTGAGCAAATTTTACTTTATGCTGACGGAGAACAAGGCCGGTGTTTAAAAATTGACACATTTAATACAAAACATAAACTGGTTTCAAGTATCAGCTATACTGATACAAAAATTAATCCGGGATTACCAAAGGATATATTTATTTATGTTGTGCCGGAGGGAGCGGATGTTATTGACATGACGCAGACTTTGAATAATCCTAAGGATACAGGACAAAACACAGTAAATAAAATCATCGAAGAAAACTGCCCGGGATTTTCATTATTAGATTTAAACGGGAATACTTATGAGTTTAAAAATTATCAGGATAAAATTATAATTATTATTTTTTGGGCAACCGGGGCGTCTCTTTGCGAAAAAGAGCTGCCTTTAATACAGGAATTATTTGAAAATTATAAGCAGGATAATCAGGTAGCAATATTTACAGTCAGCCATGAGCCAAAAGATGATTTGCTGAATTTTGTTTTTCAAAATAAGTATACTTTTCATGTTTTATTAGATGCAGAACATAAGTTAGCTCAGGATTTCAGGATACATTCTGTCCCGAGTTTATTTGTGATTGATAAAAAAGGGAAAGTAAATAAAGCCTATTTTGGTTTCTACGATGATATTATTGACAAGCTGGATGCAGATATTGAAGAATTAAAACAAATAGAGGAATTTTAAAAAGGTGATTGATTTTGCATGTCTTGAATAAAGAGCAGAAAATAGCGCAAGCTGCGGCAATTAGTGCCGGAAAACTTATAAAAAGAAGATTAGGTAAAATATCCAGAATCCATTTTAAGGGTGCGATAAATATTGTTACGGATGTTGATAAAAGAGCAGAAAAATTAATTATAAAAAAACTGAAAAATGAATTCCCGGATTATGGGATTCTAGCAGAAGAAAGCATCCCGGAAGAAAAAGGTACTTGTAAGTGGATAATCGATCCTTTAGACGGAACAACTAATTTTGCGCACGGGTTTCCTTTTTTTGCTGTATCTATTGCCTTAGAGAAAAACAGGGAAACTGTTTTGGGTGTTGTTTATGAACCATTGCGGGAAGAATTATTTATCGCTTTAAAGGGGGAAGGGGCTTTTTTAAATAAAAAAAGAATTTATGTGTCAAAAGTTAAAGATATAGAGAAAAGTTTTTTAGCTACGGGTTTTTCCTATAGCTTTAAGCATAAAAAAAATAATAATATAAATAATTTTAAAAAATTTTTAATGGCTTCGCTGGCCCTGCGCCGGGCTGGGTCAGCATGTTTAGACCTTTGTTATGTGGCCTGCGGCAGATTTGACGGATTCTGGGAGCTGGATCTTTTCCCCTGGGATATGGCCGCCGGTGCCTTGATTGTTCAGGAAGCTGGTGGTAAAATCACGGAATGTTCAGGAAGTAAGTTTAATAATTACAGTAAAAGTATTTTAGCCAGCAATGGGAAAATACATAAGGCAATGCTGAAAGTCGTAGATAAAAAATAAACGATAACCGATCTTTGGGAATCAAATAAAAACACATCCTATGAAATAATGTTTATTTTCTGGCAATTTATGCCCGAAGACTATGCCGCCAAAAAACCATCCTTGGTTTATGGCGTTTCGACATCCTGCCAGCCTCGCCGTTACAGTGAGGTTGGCATGAAGATGGCTAGGCGGGTCTTCATCTTCGTACATAAATTAAAGAAAATCACACATAATTTCATTATGGCTGCTTTTTTTATTTAATTTTCAAATAAGTAATTAAATCAAAAATTGTTCGCAAACTGTAGTAATATTATAAATAGGGTAAAGGGAATCAAGATAAGGAGAAAGTGAAAAAATCTCGCTACTTGCTTGTGCCCGTAAGGGTGCTACTCTCTACTCGTTGAGAACATTAATATTAATTTTAGCGAAATCCCGCAAGGGCGGGGCTACTTTAAAGAGGAATAAAGTGCGTACCGGAGTTTCATATTTATCTTCACACAACCCAAAGCATATCAGAGCAGACCTGGAAGAAATTAAAAGCCTGGGATGTGATGATATATTGCTGGCAGCCCAGGAAAATGATTTTTTGTATTTCCCAGGTAAATTAAAGTTTTTACCGGAAATTGCCAAAGAATACGGGATCCGGCCGATTGCTGTTTTCTGGGGCGCAATAAATTATTTTGGCGGCGGCAGGTCCAGCCAATTTTTACTTTACAATCCACAAACGCACCAAGTTAATAAAGACGGTTCGTATAATCCCGCAGGTTGTTATAATAATCCGCAAGCAGTAGGTTTTATCAAAAAACTGATTGATGAAATTGCCGAATATGGTTTTTGCGGTTATTTTATTGATGAGCCTTCATTGCTTGATTGTTATTGTCCGTCTTGTTGTGAGCTTTTTGAGAAAATGTTTTCGGCAAAGCTTCAAGATGCAAATTATACAGCCTATAATCAATTTCGTAAAAAATGCGCGATTAATTATGTAGAGGATATTTCGGATTATATAAAAACCAAATTCCCCAAAATAGAAACAATGTGCTGTGTTATGCCGCAAGATCAAGTGCTTTGGCCGCAAATTGCCAAAATCCAGAGTTTAGATAATTTAGGCACAGATATTTACTGGGTTAATAATGATCAGGATGCTGAACTTACCCGTCCTTTGATCAGGGAAATTGCTGGTTATTGCCAGACTAATCAAAAAAAACACCATCAATGGCTCCAAGCATGGGGAGTTGAAAAAGGCCGGGAAGCGAAAATTAAAGCGCAAGCTGAAATTATTATTAATGAGAATCCGGATAGTTTATATGTCTGGGCGTATAATGGACAACTCGGTACATCTGAAACCTGCGAAGACCCAGGCCTTTCTTGGCAAACAGCGTGTGAAATATTAAAAAGCGTTAAACATCTATAATGATGCTAGATCCTTGATGCAAGATACTCGTTTGTTTTTTTAGTGTTTAGAATCCAGGATCCAGAAGCCAGGATTGATAATGAACCAAAAAATTGCCCTTATCTTAGCTCCGCCATTTTGGCCGAATTTACCGCCGCTTAGTTTAATCAGTCTGGCTAGCTTTCTTGATTTTCATTCCGTAGAATCAAAATTGTTTGATTTAAATAATAAAATTTTTAATTTAAGCGATGATAGCTTAAAAAAAGAGTGGCTAATCAGTGCAAATAAACCACTAGAAGATAAAATGCTGCATTTATTAAAAACAAAATTTAAAAAACAAATAACTCATGTTTATGAACAGCTTTTAACCTATGATATTGCAGGATTTTCCTGTTTTAGAAGTAATTTTCTGATATCTTTAACAATGGCGCAATATTTGCGTCAAGTCAAAGGTAAAAATATAAAAATTATTTTTGGCGGGCCGCAAATTACTAATCTGTATTTTAAAACAAAAGGGGAATATACTGCGGAATTATATAAGCTCGCGAATTTAATCGTTACCGGAGAAGGAGAAAAACCATTATTAGATTTTATCTGCAAAAAGACAAAGCAGAAGATAATCTGCTTTGATCAGTTAAAAAATATAGGTGATTTTAACTATATCAAAGGGTATAAAAATATTAATAATAATCTTTATCCTAAAAAACAGGCGATGCCTTTACTTTTTTCCCGCGGCTGTATGCGTCAATGTAAATTCTGTTCAGAAAAATTATTATACAGAAATTTACGCATAAAAAAAATAGAAACAATAATTAGTGAAATAAAATATTTGCAAAAGGAAAAAGGAGTTAAACAATTTATTTTTCACGATTCCATGTTAAATGCGGACTTAAAGGAATTAGAAAAATTATGTGATATGATAATTGAAAGTTTTGGGTCTATCCCCTGGGAAGCTCAAATGGGGGTAAGAACAGATATGAGCGAAGAACTTTTATTTAAAATAAAAAAAAGTGGCTGTTATAACCTTTTTATTGGGCTTGAATCCGGATCGGACAATACATTAAAAAATATGAACAAAGGTTTTACCGCAGCTCAAGCAAAAAAATTTTTCAAATCTTTGAATAAAGCCGGGTTATTTTTTGGCGTGAGTATGATTGTGGGATTCCCCCAGGAAACAGAAGAAGATTTAGAAGAGAGTTTAAAATTTTTAATTGATCATAAAAACATAATTCCAAAAATTGAGCAGATTAATCCCTTTGTTTATTATGCGGGCACAGCCGTGGATAAAAATCTGGGGTATCGCGATAATCCCGAAATTTTAGCCAAAACAGATTATTTTATTAGCAGGCTTAAACAGGAAAAGTTCAAAATGACAAAAGCATTCTTAAATAATCTGGTAGAAAAATATAAGGAATAAAATTGTGAAAGTAAAAGTGATTATTTTATGAAATCTTTCCTTACTTTAATTTGATTTTAAATTATTAATAACTCAGCTATTTCTTTAATATAATTATTGATTACAATGTTCATATTAATATTAAATGTTTTAATGATATGCAACATGTCGGATATCCTTAACTTATTATTTTAAAGTTAGTTATAGCTAAAAATTTCCCTTCTATCAAGTTGTAAAATATCCATATATATGGTATACTTTTAAAACTTTTTAATAAAAGAGAATCAATAAAAAATTGAAAGTAAAAATATATGAAAAAATTAGGCAAAACATTTGTTTCTATTGTTATAATCCAAACATTATTAATATGTTATATGTTTAGCGGGGATTTGTCTACTTGTTTAGCGGCTCAGGAAACAACAACTTTAGTTTTTTCAGCAGTAAAGTTGCAAATATACACTGCTGTTTTGTTTTCTTCTACACTAGCTCCGCAAGTTGTACTTACCCAAAAAGATATCCGTAATGGTTTTCTTGAGAATATATCAAAATCAAAAGAAATTATGTTGCAGCAGATTAACTCAGAATTGACTAAAATAGCTCTTGAACGTGGCACTAAAACAAGCAGCAGTATGCTTAGAAATCGTATTCCTCTCAAATTAATAGGCAGTCAGGAGACTCAAAGGTATTTAAATAAGGGATATACCCGGGATGAAAAAGAACAGGTTCAGCATTATTGAGCCTAATACTGCGGGGAATTTATTTAATAGGGAAAAGCAGGAGTTATTGAGGTCTCGTCAGATTGTTGATAATAATACATTAAGAGTGATTGAAAATGCAATATAGTGACGAATTACCTGAAAAAATATATTAACCTCGTTGCTTTTTAATTATTACTAATGAATTTTCCTGGAAAATAATTATGGAAATTATTGAAACTAAAGTTTCAACAATTTTAAGACCAACCGGCATTGATCTGGCTTCTTATGTGATTAATCCTTATCAGGGGTGCCAGCTGGGTTGTTTTTTTTGCTATGCACAGTTTAACAGAGTAGCGCAAAAAGAAAAAATGTCTTGGGGAAGTTATGTAAAGGTAAAAATCAATGCTTTAGAGGTCTTAGAACAAGAGCTAGATAAATTAAAACCAAAAAAAATTTTGCTTGGCTCAACCACAGAGTGTTTTCAACCGATCGAAAAAAAGTTCAAAATTACAGGGCAAATATTAAAACTATTAAATAACAGAAAAATAAAATATATTATTCTTAGCCGTGCCCCGCTTATTGCAGAGTATCTCCCCTGGCTGAGGCAAGGTTTTTGTGAGACTATTTATTTTACAGTTGATGTTTTGCCGGATAGATTGAGGAAAATATCCCAACCGCAGGCGATAGCTACAAGCAGAAGCATACAAATTATTAATAACCTAACCCAGAATAAAATCAATGTAATTGCTTATTTTTGCCCAATTATGCCGTGGTTATTTGATTCTCAAGACGTATTAAATAAAATCCCGGGGAAAATGAAATATACGGAATTTGAAATTTTGAATTTTAATATGGCTGGTTCCCAGGGGATTATGAAATTCATTAAAGATTTTTATCCGGAACATGTTAAAAATTATACAAAACTTTTAAAAAATAAGAGTTTTTATGAGAAGACAATAAATAATCTGGAGCGAGAAATTAAAGATAGCTTTAACAAAAAATTCACCATAATAAGAGTTCATAAACATAAATACGGGAATTATTTTAATAATCGTTATGATCCGGCAAAAGTTATTCTAGTTCTATTTTATTTGAGCGCAATTTCTTTTTTACGGCACGGATTTCTTTAACCTTACGCAGTTTTTCCCGGGTTTTTTTGGAGCGTTTTCGTTTTTGCTTTTTTATTTTTGCAATACGTTCTTGTTCCTGGGTCTGCTGTTTTAAAATTATGCTTTGAATTTTTTCAATCAAAATCCTGCGGGCATAAAAGCGGTTTAAAGTTTGAGAACGGGTTTTTTGGCATTTTACTTCCAGGCCTGAGGGTGAATGCTTGAGATATACACAGCTAGAAGTCTTATTTAATTTTTGCCCTCCTGGACCTTGCGCGCGAATAAAACGCTCAACAAGCTGAGATTCTTTGATTCCCAACAAAGCCATTTGTTCTTTTTGTGATTTTTGTTTTTGAAAACCAGCTATTCTTTCCATGCTAATATAATAACATAGAACAAGTGATAAAGAGGGATAATAAATAATCCTGTAGGGACAGCCCCGACGAAGGAGGGGTGCGAAGCAGGCACTGCCCTGTCCTTCAACAATAGTACAAAAATAATAATATAGACCAGAGGCATTGCTTGTCTGCTAACAAATAAAAACACATCCAGTGAAATTATGTTTATTTTCTAATAATTTATCCGGTCGTGTCTTGTGTTTATTCACACCAGACCACTCGTTGGTCCCCAGCGAGGCCCAACTTCGTTCGGCGATCCGTGTTCGCGCTTGAGGCTTTAATAATTTTTTAGCCTCAAACCATGCCTGCTCACACTTCTCAACGTCCGGCTTAGAATAAACACATAACACATAACAGCTATGAGCTATCAGCCATAAGCTAGTTACTGGCAACCTTTTTCAGAATAACACACACATTTACTATGGTCTATGGTCTGTTGTCCCGAATGAAGTTACTTCTTTAGCTGCCTCATCGGGATTCCGCGGCTGCGGGATCTTTGGTCTGGACGGTTTTTTGTTTCTTGAAAAAAGGACTTAAAAGGGATATAATTGCGGAAAAGAAACGATAAATTAACCTGCTTAAAAAACTAAAATTGGTTAATATGGGACGCAAGTCTTATGACAAAGTTTACAAAAAATAACAAAAAGTTATCAGAACAAGATAAAGAAACTGCCGTGATTTTAGACGAAAATATTAAACGTATAAAAAAAGGGCACGAAAGGACTTTAGATGCCCTGCAGGAAGGCTTTGAGCTTTATCAAACTTTATTTGAAATATCCCCGGAAGCAATAAATCTCATTGATTTAAAATTTAATATTATTATGGGCAATCAGCAGTCTGCGTATTTACACGGGGTAGAGAATATTGATGAGTTAATCGGGAAAAGTGTTTTTGATGTGGTTTTACCGCGGGATAAGAAACAGGTAAGGACTATTTTAGAATTAATTATAAAAAGTGGCAAGCCTCAAACTCAAGAACGCTGTCTTGTCAGAAGTGACGGATCAGTTTTTATGGCTGACATTACTGTCTCTGTGATTAAGAATGTAAAAGGCGACCCGGTAGCTCTAATTTCTGTTGTCCGGGATGTAACCGAACGCAAAAATATCGAACAAGCATTAATGGAAAGCGAATTGCGCTACCGGACTCTTACCGAAGCATCAATTGCCGGAATCTATATTATTCAAGATGATAAATTTATTTATGTGAATCCTGCGCTTTGCGAAATGTTCGGCTATTCCCAGGAAGAGGTTATCAATAAATATAGTTATAATGTGCTGACACATCCGCAGGACCGGATTCAAGTCACCCGTCAACTAAAAAAACGTTTTCAAAATAAAGCGGATGAAGTGCGGACAATATTTAGAGGGCTAAGAAAAGACGGCAGCGTAATCTATTGCCAATCTCTGGGACGGGTAATCGAACTAAATGGTAAACCAGCCATTATCGGAACTTTGATTGATATTACTGAACGTAAAAAAATGGAAGAAAAACTTGCGTATAAATACGAATTAAATAATATTATTACCTATTTATCCACAAAATTTATAAATTTAAACCCGCAAGATGTTGAAGCGGGGATAGACGATGCTTTAAAGATTATCGGAGAATTTGCGCAAGTTGACCGCAGTTATGTATTTTTATTTTCCAATGATCATACAAAAGTAGATAATACAAATGAATGGTGTGCAATTGGGATTAATTCTCAAATTAAAAAATTAAAAAAAATACCGGTAGAAAAGTTCCCTTGGATTTTTAAAAAGATTAAAAAAGGCGAAACTGTATGTGTTCCACGATTAGAAGATTTACCCGCTGGGGCTAAAGCAGAAAAATACGAATGGAAAAAAGAAAATATCCGATCATTAATTAATGTTCCGATGATTTATCTGGGGCAGGTAATTGGGTTTGTCGGCTTTGATGCGGTAAAAGAAGAAAGGGAATGGGATGAAGATATCCAGATATTACTTGGGATCGTGGGAAATCTTTTTGCCACTATTATTGAAAGAAGGCAAATGGAACGAGATATCAAAAGTTTAAATAAAGAACTTTTAAAAACAAATATGCATTTAAAGCAATTAGCACTGAAAGATTCTTTAACTAATTTATACAATCACCGTTATTTTGCAGAAGCAATAGAGGCAGAGTTTATCCGGGCCAAAAGGTATGCCTTGCCGCTTTCGGTAATCATGGTTGATATTGATTATTTTAAATCGATCAATGATGTTTACGGCCATCAGTTTGGCGATTTAGTTTTAAAGCAGCTTGCCGGCCAGCTGACAAATATGGTGCGTAAATATGATACAGTTATTCGTTATGGCGGCGAAGAATTTGTGATTATTACCCCCGGCGCAAATAAAGAAATTGCCATGATTTTAGCGCAAAGATTACTGGATCTGCTAAAGCTTAATAAATTTGGCAATGAACAACATGGAGTAAAATTAAAATTGAGCGTAGCTGTCGTTTGCTTCCCGGAAGATAAAATCCATCAAGGAAGTAATTTTATTGAAATTGCCGAGTACGTTTTAAATAAAGTAAAAGAAACCGGAGGCGATAAAATTTATTCATATTCAGACCTTAAAAAACGCAAGGAAATTAGTATGCTCGATGCCGAAGTGACGACAGATGTTAATGTACTTAAAGATCAATTAGATAAATTAACAAAAAGAGCTAACCAAAGTTTAGTGGAAGCAATTTTTGCTTTTGCTAAAACAATAGAAATAAAGGATCATTGTACAGGAGAACATGTGGAGAAAACTGTACATTACGCGACAGAAATCGCAATGTCTTTTGATTTATCGGAAGATGAAATCGAACGTATTAGACAGGCGGCGATATTGCATGATTTAGGGAAAATTGGCATTAGTGAAAAAATCCTCCGTAAAAAAACAAAACTTACAAAAAAAGAATATGAAGAAATTAAGACCCATCCTCAAGTTGGAGCGGATATTCTAAGGCCGATCCATTTCTTCCATTCGATTATTCCTTTTATTCTCCACCATCATGAACATTGGGACGGGAAAGGGTATCCTTTTGGCTTAAAGGGGGAAGAAATTCCTTTAGGTGCACGGATTATTGCTGTTGCGGATACGTTTGAAGCCATAACCTCTGACCGGTATTACCGCAAGGCGGCTTCTGTCCAAACAGCAATAAAAATAATTAAAGAAGTCTCCGGCACACAATTTGACCCTAAAATAGTAGAGGTGTTTTTGCAGGTAATACAAAAAGAACAAAAAAGGTTTTAATTGTGTGTTTGGTTAATATCCGTAAAGAAAAAAATTAAAAATAAGGTACAAAAAATGGGAGAAGTAGAACTAAATATTAAACTTTTAGAAGTTTCACAAAATGCTGTTTCAGTGATTTATGCAGCTTGCCGGCAGTGTTACTCTGCTAACTTTGCCGGGGATGTTTTTAGCCAAGTACAGGATTCAAAAGAAAAAAGAGAAGAGTTTATTCGCAAGATTATTGCTTCAGGACATGAAAGCCCGCTTGAACATGTAAAATTTACTTTTGCAATTGAAGGGGTTTCCCGGGCTCTAACCCATCAACTGGTTAGGCACCGTATTGCAAGTTATTCACAGCAAAGCCAGCGCTATGTAAAAGAAACAGATTTTGACTATATTGTGCCGCCTGCAATTAATTCGGAAAAGGAATTAAAGAATGAATTTTTAAAAATAATGGGAAATATCCAGCAAAGTTATAATAAAATACTGGAAATTTTTAAAACAAAAAATACAACCGGAGAAAAAGCTAATCAAGATGCCCGGTTTGTTTTGCCGCAAGCTGCTGAAACGAAGATTGTGGTTACGATGAATGCGCGGGAATTGCGGCATTTTTTTAAATACCGCTGTTGTGCACGGGCACAATGGGAAATCAGGAATTTGGCCGAAAATATGCTGAAGATCACTAAAGCCCAGCTGCCTTGTATTTTTGAAAATGCCGGGGCAAAATGTGTGGAGCTTGAATATTGCCCTGAGGGTGAAAAATTCTGCTGCGGCCGCTATCCGCCAAAAAAATCCTAAACTCTAAAATCTTCTTCCTAAACCTTAAGTAAAAGTTATTTTATCTTACAGTAGCTGATATTTTTTTCGTTCAATTTAAATTTATTTTTCACAAACACTGTCTCGTATTTATTCACACCGGAACACTTGTTAGGCCCCGGCGAGGCCTAACTTCGTTCGGCGATTTGTGTTCGCTCTTGAGGCTTTATTTATCTTTTAGCCTCAACCCATGCCCGCTCACACTGCTCAACGTCCGGCTTTGAATAAATACTCGCCAGTAGTATCAACTTTAAAGAATAAAGCTTGTAACTGTCAGCTTTTTTTAAGGATGATGTATTTTCTCTATTCGCTGACCGCTAATCGCTAAACGTTATTTTATTAATTGACAAACCAAGAGCAGTTGATATAATACAAAACAAATACAGGTGCTCTTAGGAAGAGCTTAAAAAGGGAAGTATGGTTTAAAGCCATCACGGTCCCGCCGCTGTAACTGAGGACGAAACTTATAAAGCCACTTTCTTAGCATTTAAGATGGGAAGGTATAGGGAGTAGGATGATTCAGAAGTCAGAAGACCTGCCTGTTATTAATAAGTGTATAGCAGAAATGGATTTTCGCTATCCTCGCGGAAGGATGAATTAAAATCAGGGTGCAATCCTTTAGGTCATTTACAGGACTTGGAGGATTTTTTTTTATGCAAACTTATGTAAGTATCGCTCGGGAAGTTAAAAGCAAAATAATTCAATCCATAAAAAATAATAAAGCCCAAGGGATTCTTTTTTCCGGCGGTCTAGATACAGGGATTATTGTCGCAATATTTCCTAAGTTACCGTGTATAAATATCCAGCTAGAAAATTTCAGCACAGACTTGACGTATGCCCAAGAATTAGGAAAAATTTTTGATCTAAAAATTTACTTCCTAACAATCAATGCACAAGAAGTTATTGATGCAATTCCTGAGGTTATCAGAATCCTTAAGAGTTTTGACCCGGCGCTTCCGAATGATTTAGCCGTATATTTTGGGCTAAAATTTGCTAAAGAAAAAGGCATTAATTCTTTACTTACTGGCGACGGGGCAGATGAACTATTTGCCGGCTACGATTATATGCGTCAAACTCCTGGCCTAGCAGAATATATCCGATATATTTCCCGGCGGATGCTGTTTAGCTCAAATAAATTAGGAGAATATTTAGGGGTTGGTATCAAACAGCCGTTTATCAGTAAAAGTATTGTTGATTTAGCGGTCAATGAATTATCTTGTGATTTGAAGATTGCCAAGTATGATGAAAAAATATTCGGCAAATGGATACTGCGTAAAGCGTTTGAAGATATCCTTAGCCCAAATATTGCTTGGCAAACGAAAAGGCCTTTAGAAATTGGATCAGGCATGACTCAAATCAGAAAAATTATCGCTGATAAAATTTCAGATAATGAATTTGCTAAAAAGAAAAAAGAATATGGAATAGATTTTTACACAAAGGATCATTTTTATTATTATGAAATTTATAAACAGGTAATCGGAGATATCCCGATACCTTTAGCGGATCAAGAAATATGCCCAAGCTGCGGTGCGGGATTTTTTATCGGGTCATTACATTGTTATACCTGCGGCTGGGTAAAAAAATGGGAATAAAAGGGAAGGCAGAAAACAGAATGAAATCATTTGTTTCTTGGAGCAGCGGTAAAGAAAGCGCATTAGCTCTTTACCGAATGCAAAAAAAAACACAGGTTTCTTGTCTTTTGAATATGGTCTCCGAAGATAAAAAAAGAGCCCGGTCTCATGGGATTGAAGTTGAGTTAATCAAAACCCAATCAGAAGCTCTGGGCTTACCGCTTATTTTAAAAACAAGTACTTGGGCAAATTATGAAGCGGTTTTTAAGAAAACGCTTATTGAATTAAAGTCAAAAGGTATTAATTCTGGGATTTTTGGGGATATTGATATGCCTGCGTATAAAAATTGGGTAAAAAAAGTTTGCGCCTATGCCGGGATAAAGGCTTATTTACCCCTGTGGCAGGAACCAAGAAAAGTTTTAATGGATGAATTTATCCGGTTGGGATTTAAGGCGATAGTTATTTGTGTAAAAACAGAATATTTAAATAAAAATTGGCTGGGACGCGTAATTGATAAAGAATTTATTAAAAAACTAAAAACATTAAGGAACGTAGATCTGTGCGGCGAAAATGGCGAATATCATACTTTTGTCTATGATGGACCGATTTTTAAAAAACCCGTAGAGTTTGTAAAGAATAAAATCATCAATAAAAAAGAACATTTATTCCTGGAATTAAACAAAAAAAATTAAAGATCATGCATTTATCAAAAATATTGTTATTTATTTTTATAGTATTCTCAGGCAGTTTAGTTTTTGCTCAGAATGATTTTAAAAGAATAGTTTCTTTAGCCCCTTCTTTAACCGAGGAACTTTGTCAATTAGGAGCTGCGGATAAAATTATCGGGATAACGACTTATTGTACAAGGCCTGAATATATTCAGGAAAAAGAAAAAGTAGCCAGTATCATTGAAGTTAATTTAGAAAAACTTATTACGCTTAAGCCGGATGTTGTTTTAACGATTCCGCTGACAGACCAAAAAGCAAAACAGGCCATTAAGAATTTAGGCATAGAACTGGTAGAATTTCCCCGGGCAAAAAATTTTCCAGATATTTGCAGCCAAATGCTAAAATTAGGGAGCATTATCCAGCAGGAAGACAAAGCTAAAAAGCTTGTGCAGAGAGCACAAGAAAAATTTAATCAGGTTAAAACAAAAGTAAAGCTAGATAACCAGCCTAAAGTTTTTATTCAAATCGGCTTCAAGCCTCTGGCTACAGCCAATAAAGAGTATTTTATCGATGATTTGATAACTCAAGCCGGAGGGATTAATATTGCCTCAGAATCTCCGGGGGTATTGTATTCGCGGGAGAAAGTTATTGAGCTTAACCCGGATATTATCATCATTGCTAATATGGGCATAACCGGAGAAAAAGAAGAAGAGCATTGGAGTAAATACAAATCTTTAAGTGCTGTGAAAAAAAATAAAATTTATACAGTTGACTCATATAAATATTGCTGCCCAACTTTAGATAATTTTGTGAATGCATATGAAGAAATTGTTTCGTTTTTTAATGAAGGGGAAATAAACAGTGAAGAATAAAATTATTAAATTAATTACCTGGATTATTTTGCTTTTCCTGGTTCTTTTGGCTATCAGCATAATCGCCATATCTACAGGCACATCAAAAATCCCCTTTAAAATTGTAACAGCATGTTTGTTTTTACAAGGGAAAAATTGTTCTATCACAGATGCGGATATTATTTTAAAGATTCGCATGCCTAGAATTTTATTAGGGTTTGCCGTGGGAAGCGCTTTAAGTTTGTGCGGAGTAATTTTGCAAGGCATGTTTCGTAACCCGCTGGTTGAGCCTTATACTCTGGGAATTTCCGGCGGCGCAGCTTTAGGGGTGTGTTTGTGTATTGCTTTAGGACTGAATAAGAATATTGGAATAATTGCCATTCCTTATGCCGGATTAATTGGTGCTGGATGCGTAATTTTTATAATTTATTTGTTAAATGTTTCTCGCGGTAGGCTTAAAATCCACGGGCTTTTACTCTCAGGGGTAATGGTCAGTTTTATTTGTGCATCTTTATTTATGCTGATTATGGCGATTGTAGGGGCTGAGGATTTACAAGGTATAATTTTTTGGACAATGGGAACTTTGGAACAGCCGGTTGCTTATTTAATAAAAGTAATGATGGTTGTTTCTGTTGGCGGCTTGATTATTGCCTCTTTTTTTTCAAAAGAGTTAAATGCTTTTTCTTTAGGAGCTGAGCAGGCATTGCATTTAGGGGTTAATACTGAAAGAATAATGATGATACTTTTTTTTACTACATCTATATTGACAGGAGTCAGCGTTTCTGTTGCCGGGATAATCGGTTTTGTGGGATTAGTTATCCCTCATTTTATGCGGCATTTAGTCGGAACAGACCACCGCTTGCTGCTAATTACCAGTTATCTTAGTGGGGGCATTTTTCTGATTATCTGCGATACTATTGCCCGTACAATAATTAGCCCTCTGGAATTACCAGTAGGCGTGATTACGGGAATTATTGGCGGAGCAGCATTTATAATTGCTTTACTCAAGAAAGAATAAATAAAAATATGCTTAAAATTAAAGATATTAGCTGCGGATATAAAAACCAATTTTTGCTTGAAAATATATCGTTTTCTTTAACCGCTGAAGGAAATTTTACGGGCACAGGGATTACCGGAATTGTCGGGCCTAACGGTTCCGGCAAAACAACGTTGCTGCGGGCAATAACAAAAGTATTGCCTTTATTAAAAGGAGAAATTTTTTGGCAAGAGAAAAATATCCGGGATATGGATTTTAAGGAATTAGCGCAAAGTATTACTGTTGTTTCTCAAGATAGGGAAATTCCAGCGGATATTAGCGTGGAAGAATTTGTTTGTTTAGGCAGGATTCCGCATCAAAGCAAATTTCAGTTTTTTGAATCACCACATGATCAGAAAATAGTTAATTCCTGCCTGGAGCTTACCGGAACTAGGGCATTTAAAAAACGCTTAATCAAAACTTTAAGCGGCGGCGAACGCCAAATGGTAGTTATGGCCCGCGCTTTGGCACAGGAACCGAAAATGCTTTTGTTGGATGAGCCTACGGTATTTTTAGATATTTCACATCAAGTGGCAATGTTAAATCTTATCCGCCGGCTGCATCATGAAAAAAAAATCAATGTATTAATTGTTTTGCACGAATTGAATTTAGCCAGTGAATATTGCGACCGAATTATTTTGCTTAATAAAGGGCAGATTGAAAACATCGGAACACCTGAGCAGGTTTTTACTAAAGAAATCATTGAACGGGTTTATAAAACCCCGGTTTTTGTAAAAAAACACCCTTTATCTGGCCGGCCGTATTTAGTGATTGTATCCGAGGATAATAATGAAAATTAAAAAATATAGTTTTTCCCAAGGGGAGAATAAAATTATGAGAAAAACAGGGTTGATCCAAATTTATACAGGCGAAGGCAAAGGCAAAACAACCGCAGCTATGGGCTTAGCTTTAAGAGCTTATGCCCAAGGATTATGTGTTATGTATATCAGTTTTCATAAGGATCCTAAGTTTTATTATGGCGGAGAACAAAAAATTCTAAAAAAATTAGGTATTTTTGTAAAATGTTTTGCGAAATCACATCCTTTTTGTTCTGTGAAAAATAAGACAAAGGCTTCAAGATACGAATGTTTAAAGGCTATTCAATATATAAGAAAAATATTTAAAAAAAATAAAGTAAATTTATTGATTTTAGATGAACTTAATATTACAGTACGCGACGGATTTTTAAAAGAAGATGAAGTTTTGCATTTATTAAATGAAAAACCAGAGGGATTAGAACTTGTGTTAACCGGACGAGGTGCAACTAAAAAGATGATTAGGCAAGCAGATTTGGTTAGTCATATCAAGGAAATTAAACACCCTTTTAAAAAGGGGATCAAAGCGCGCCGGGGAATAGAGTTTTAAAAAAATATTAGCTACAGGTGTTAGGTTACAAGTTTCAGGCCAAAACATTTTTATACATCTGCGGCCTAAAACCGCGCCCATTTATGGCGCGGATAAAAGGAAGCTGCTTGAATATTCCACCCCAGGAACCACGGGCTTTAGCTTGTGGGGGTTCCATTTATGACTTGCAGCTTGATTCCGGATACTTGTAACTTGAAAGGTGGTGATCAAAGATTAGAAAATGTGATTTTTTGCTAGGGGTTTTTATTCAATAAGTGAAAAAACAACGTTAAGAGAGAAGGAAATAACCAGATAAACAAAGGAACTCCCGTAACCTAATTGTATATAAAACTACAATTAAGAATTCGGGGACTGCCCCGCAACGGTAATATTTGGAAGTAGCAAGTAGAGAGTAGCAAGTAGAGAGAATCCAAAAAAATCTCGCTACTCGGATCTCGTTGCTTGCTACTTTTAAAAAAGTCCGGTCGATTGATTATCTGGTAAAAACTCTCGCGGGAGGAGATAGAAAGAGTATGAAAAAAATATTTTTTATAATTTATGTTTTAATTTTTAGAATAGTTGCAAATAATAATTTGTATGCACAGGATTATGATTTAGGTCAGGTTATTGTATCCGCTACAAAAACCAAAACTTACCAAAGGCAAGTGGGTAGTTCCACAACAGTTGTTACACAAGAGCAGATTAAAAAAACAGGGAAAATTACAGTTTGTGATGTACTGCAGGATTTAGCCGGAGTTACCGTAACTGCTAACGGGCCTTTAGGCGGGGCAACATCTGTTGACTTAAGAGGTGCTAAAAGAGGCCAGACACTGATAATGATTGATGGCGTGGAAGTTTATGATCCGATGAGTGTAACCCGTGATTTTAATTTTGCGCATTTAACTGTAGATAATATCGAAAGCATTGAAATTGTACGCGGGCCGCAAAGCACGCTTTACGGCTCAGAAGCAATGGCCGGAGTCATTAATATTATTACTAAAAAAGGCAAAGATGTTACGCAGGGGTATGCTAGTGTTGAAGCCGGATCAAATTCCACATTTAAAGAATCAATGGGAATTAGCGGTACTGAGGGAAAATTAAATTTTTCCACAAATGCTTCCAGATTAGATTCTGAGGGCATTTCGCATGCGCGTGACGGCGTGGAAGCAGACAGATATTCTAATACAACAATTTCCTCAAACATGAGCCTGGATGTATCGGATAACAGCAATGTTTTTATTTCCACGCATTATTTAGATGCAAAATTTGATATTGATGACGGTGCATATCAGGATGACCCTAACCGGGAAAATGAAACTGAACAGTTTGCCGGAAAAATCGGCTGGCAACAGGATATTACAGAAAATTGGGATCATGACTTAAGTTTTTCAGGCATAATGTCCGATCGTATTGATGCGGACCGGGCGGATACAGCCAGCTTAACAAATACAACAGAAAACGAATACTCCCGGTTTCGGGGTGATCGCAAGAAACTGGAATGGCAGCATAATATTTCTCTTTTTGATCTGGATACAAACACTTTAGGGTTTGAATATGAAAGAGAAAGCGGGGCTTCGTATTCCCGCGGTACGAATTGGTGGAGTAATACAGCTGCGGATAAAAGGACATTATTAACCCGATCTTATTATGCCCAAACACAGCTTGAATTAAAGGATAACTGGTTTTCGACTCTAGGCCTGCGGATTGATGATCAGAGTATTTTTGGTACAGAGCCGACTTATAAAGCGGAAACTTCTTATTTAATCCCGGAAAATAATATGCGTTTACGGGCAAGTTTTGGCACTGCCTTTCGTGCGCCTAATGTTTATCAGCTTTATAACGCAGTTTACGGCAACGCGCGTTTAGCTCCGGAAGAAAGCCGGGGTTTTGACTTAGGTATGGAAAAAAGTTATTTAGGAAATAAATGTAATTTAGCGCTTACATATTTTTATAATAAATATAAAAATTTAATTGATAGCCATCCCACAACCTGGCAGTATGTGAATATTAGTAAAGGAACATCGCAGGGGATTGAAATTGAATCTAAATTAGAAGTTACGGATTCTCTGGGCATCGGAGCTAATGGAATGTATAATAAAAACCGCGACCCGGATACAGGAAAAGAATTCGGCCGCCGGCCCAGACGACAGATGAGCACATTTATTGATTGGGATTATTGCGCACAAGGAAATATTTATTTATCCGCTCGCTATGTGGGCAGCCGCCGTAATGCGCCGCAATATACAGATAATGTGAATGGAAGATATATTATTGTGGATATCAGCAGCAGGTATGAATTAAATGATAATCTAGAGCTTTTTGGAAGGGTGGATAATTTATTTGATGTTGATTATGAGCCGGTACGCGGTTATGCGGGTCAGGAAAGATTTACTTCTGTAGGAGTTAAAGGAGATTTTTGATGAATTTTATAAAAACTGGTATATGGGTAAAGGCATCCGATAAAAAAGTTCTTTTCTTTACGTTTACTATTTCGCTACTATTACACACAGTATTGTTATATGGGGTGGAAGTGTTTTTTGATCGTTCACATTTACAGAATGAAAATATTGTAGAAACAAAAATCGTAGAATTAACACGAGAAGAAGTAAATAAAATTAAAGAGAGGCCTTCCCTGTTGCCGGAGATTAATGTAATCGGAGAGGTTTCCCGTTTGACGCGGAATTACAAATCCCAAATTCCAAATGACAAATTATACTCTGAGAATGTGGAACAAGCGATAGCATTAGAGCATAAACAAAATATGGAGATAGATAAAGCAGCAGAAGAGGCGATGTTAAAGTATCAGGATATACTCAAGAAAAAAATAGAATCACAGCGCGTCTATCCTTTACGTGCCAGAGAAAAGGGGATTGAAGGAAACGTAGGAATTTGTTTTAATGTTTTACGCAGCGGACAAACTAACAACATCAGGATCAGTAATCATTCCGGCTCAGAATTACTGGATCAGGAGGCTTTAGATACAATAAAACGCGTCAATCAATTCCCGCCTCTACCGGATGAAATTAAAACTGATAATGTAAACATTCAAGTTGCCATAGTCTTTTCCCTAGATTAACCATCCATGCATCTACGAGGTGGAAATATGGTTGGATTTGACAAAAATTGACTAAAAAGAGTACAATGAATTTATACATCCGCGGCCTAAAACCGCGCCCCTTTATGGCGCGGATAAAAGGATGCCGCTTGAGTATTCCACCCCAGGAACCACGGGCTTTAGCCCGTAGGGGTTCCATTAATTTATAAAGAAACGGAAAAGAATGCCTAAAAAAGTTTTAGTATTTTTAGCGGAAGGTTTTGAAGAAATGGAAGCAGTAATCAGTGTGGATTTACTGCGCCGGGCGGAATTAGATGTAGTTATCGCGTCTATTGAGGATAAACTTTTAGTTAAAGGGTCTCGCAATATTTATGTGCAAGCGGATATTTTGCTTGATGATTATAAAGAAATACCCGATTGCTTGGTTTTGCCCGGCGGCGGGTTTGGTGCTAAGAATTTAGCAATCAGCGATAAAGTAAACGCTTTAATTAAAAAGTGTTACAAACATGGTAAATTAATTGCGGCAATTTGTGCTTCTCCCGCTGTAGTTTTAGCTAAAACCGGGATTTTAGAAGGTAAAACAATAACGTGCTATCCAGGATGCGAAACTATTGTAAAAGGAAACATCAGGATAATTGAAGATAGTGTGGTTATCGAGGATAATATTATTACCAGCCGCGGTCCGGGAACTGCATTTGATTTTACTTTAGCGATTATTAAAAAACTTTGCGGCAATAATGTTGCAGAGAATGTTAAAGAAAAAGCATTAATCATATAATTTAATAGGAATAGGGAAAATTTATGGAACAAAAAAGAGTATATCGTAGGATTGAAGGTTTTGTGAAAGTTGAATGTATTTCTCATGCTTGCGGGGTTACAACCGTGATGACAACTCAAACCCGGGATATTGGTGCCGGAGGAGTTAAGGTTTACTTAAATTATAGTTTTAAGCCAAAAAATAAAATACAGTTAAAAATTACTTTACCCGTTGAATATAACCAGCCGGTTATTAATACTGAAAGCGAGGTAATCACATCCAATTTAATTGGGGTGATTGGAGATACAGGGGAAGAAAAGCTTTATGAAACACGGTTTAAATTTACGAAAATTGATTTAAATGCAAAACAGGCAATAACACACTATGTTTATGATTGGCGCAAGAAAAAGCGTAAAGCTAAATTTGACTTAGCCTAACTATTAAAACACAAAGAGGTAAAGGTAAAAAATGAGCGTATTAAATGCAAAACTAAACTTTTCTTTCCTTTGCGACCATGCTTCTGTTAGCCGTGAAGGAAAACTAAGCATGAATGGAATTTTTGAAAACATTAATGTGCGTGAATTTCCTACACATCACCCCCTAATGTTTGTTATTGCTAATATTTCCGGGCTTAATAATAAAGACCGATTTACTTGTGAATTAGTTTTTGATGACGAACAAAAAAAAACAATTGCAAGCATATCACAGGAAGTTAAAATTGACCCAAAAAGAAATTTTGGTTTTATCGGGCAATTTATTAACGTGCGCTATGAAAAATCAGGTAATTATTTGATCCGGTTTTTTGTGGATAATAAGGAAGTTGGTGCGCATTCTTTTCTCGTCCGCCAAACATAATTCAAAAGGGAGCAGGGTAAGGGGGAAGGTTGAAGATCAAACCTTTCTCCCTAAACCCCTTACCCTGTTTTTAAAACAACTTCCACCATTCCGCGTACAGAATTAGTACAATAAATATTATCGGCATTTTTTAAGTCATTAAGATTTAATATTTTTTCTTTTACTTTTTTAGGGTGTTTTTTTATGAAATATTTACGGTAGACACCAGGCAAAAGCCCGCAAGAAACCGGCGGGGTATAATATAAATTATTTTTTTTAACAAAAATATTAGAAATAGCGCCTTCGGTGATTTCGTTCTTATTGTTTAAGAAAATTACATCAAAAACTCCCAATTGAGAATATTTTTTAAATTCTTTATCGTAAATTTTCCGTTTGGTTGTTTTATGGTAAAGGAATGGATTGTTTGGATTTATCCTGATTTTTGAAATAATAATTTTTTGTCTTTCTTTTAAGTTTGATGAAGTTATTGGGGTTGTTTGAATTTTAAAATCACCGTTTACATCTAAGAGCATACGAATTTTACAGGCAGAATTTTTATTAAGAGCAGCTAATGGTTGAGTTAAGCCGTTTACAATTTTAGTTTTTATAAAAGGTATCCCAAAGAATTTTGCAGAAAGCCGCATTCGTTTCAGGTGCTCATTTAAAAATGAAATATTTGTTTTTTTGTCTAAAAGCATAGTTTCAATAAGTTGAAAGTGTTTAGGCTTAAGAAATTCAGCTTTTAAAAGGCATTCTTGAAATTCAAGATTACTTTTTGAATTGTAAGTAATCCCGCTGCCAATACCCATTTCGCCTTTATTTTTTTCTAAAATAATTGTCCGGATAGCAATATTAAAAACCCCTTTCTTTTTCGGGCTAAAAAATCCAATAGAACCTGTGTAAATTTTTCGGTCCTCTGGTTCAAGCACTTTAATAATTTCCATCGTGTGTATTTTGGGGGCTCCGGTTACTGATCCGGAAGGGAAGAGGCTGGAAAACAATGCAAACAGGGAAAGGTTGTTTTTTATTTTGCTTTTTATGGTGGAGGTCATTTGAAAAAGCGTGGTATATTTTTCTACACGAAAAAGGTCAGTTACTTTTACCGAACCGGTTTTTGAAATTTTTCCCAGGTCATTACGCAAAAGATCAACAATCATAATGTTTTCTGCGCGGTTTTTAAGATCCATCCCCAGGTTAATTTTGTACTGCCGGTCTAATTCCGGGTTGAGTCCGCGCGGAGCTGTTCCTTTCATTGGTTTTACATGGATATTTTCTCCTTTTAATTTAAAAAAAAGTTCCGGAGAAAAAGAAAGCACAGTAAATTCCGGAGAATTGATAAAAGCCGAATAGTTTACCGGTTGTTTTTTGCGCAGATCTTGATATAGAGCAAAGGGGTTGCCGTGAAAATCAAATTTATATTTTAATGTATGGTTGACTTGATAGGTATCGCCGGATTCAATGCATTTTTTTATGGATTTAATATCTTTAAAATATTGGTTACGAGTAATATTTAAATGTTTATTTTTTATGATGTATTTATTGCCAAATTTGCCGGAAAGATGATTTGATTGCAACGTGTTTATTTTAGGTAAAAATTTGTTTGTATAATGATTGAACGTGATCGGTGCATCAAAAACCCCCATCCAAATTAAAGGAAAATCATAATTATTTTTTTGATATTTTTCAAGCTTATCAATTAAAGCAAATCCGGCTTCATAGGAAACAAAGCCGGCCACATAATACCCCTGATGAACAGCTTTTTGTATTTTATTAAAACAATCTTTAATTTGTCCGGGTGTATGGCAGGTAATAATTTGCTGGGGGCAGCGGAAAATATAAGAGAAAAAATTCTCCTTATCCTGCAGAGAACTTTCCAGCAAAACATAATTTTTTTGCGTTGTAAGATAATTAAAAACTGTGTTTAATGGTAAATTGTAGCTCATTTTAAATAAATTAGTTAAGTTAAAAAAATAAAACCACCCCTTAACGAACCTGGGTGGTTTTATAAACCTAGGCATAATCCGTTTAAAAATATTATATGAAATTATTTAGCTAAGTCAAGTTAACAAGGCTGTTATGCAGAATTTTGTGTTTTTTCTAAACCTGGCTAAAATTATTTTAAACAGTTAATTCTTATTTTTGATTTTACTTCAAAAATCCCTAGATAAAATTTAAAAATATCATTGTTTTAGCTTCCAGACAAAATATTATGCTTTATTTAAATGCTGGTATATAATAAATTAAAGATGATTTTAGATATAGTAAAAAAAATGTATAATGCATAAAGTTTTGATACTCTGCCTCATCATTTAGCAGAGAGCATGTGCCGGCAATCTGTAACTTGAAACTTGTAGCTTAAATTGAAAGGAGTTGTTTTATGAACATGTTATTGTTTTTTATTGCCTTGATTGTTTCTTTTATTATTGTGAGAATTGGGGCAATTGCTTTTGAATTAACCGGGCTGGATTGGTCCATGGCCACATTTCAGTCGCTTTCTTGTTTTACCGGTACGGGATTTACCACCAAAGAATCGGAATTAGTAACAAATAATCCCAGCCGCAGGCGAATCGCATCAGTTTTAATAGTTTTAGGACATGCCGGGTTTGTTACTCTAATTGCTACTTTTGCAAATTCATTAAGGTCTTTCGGGCTTAATCAAAAGCTAAAGACTTTATGGCTGCCGATACATGTGCCGGAGATAATAATCCCTTGGATAAATATAACAATTATTTTTATCGCTATTTTTGCGAGTTACCGTATTGGTGTATATACAAAATTTGACCGTAAGTTAACGAGTCTTTTGCGTTCACGTATTGTAAAAAACGAAATAATTAAAAGGGTTTCTTTCGAAGAACTCGTTGTCGCAACTGGCGGTTATGGGATTTCTCAGATTGAAATAGGCCCAGAGTGTTCAATAATTGATAAGACATTAATGAATTCAGAATTAAGGAGTGCGGATATCACAGTTTTGGCAATTCAAAGAGAAGGAACAATTATTCCGAATCCTTCCGCACATACCCGGATTAGCTTGGAAGATAAGTTAATTTGTTTTGGCAAATTAGAGAATATTCGTAATAAAATATGTGTTATCCCTAAGGAAAAAAATAAAACATAAAAATGCAGAATAAAATTAAAATAAAAATAAAAAAACCAGAATTGACTGCTCCGGCAGGGGATTGGCCGGGATTAGTTACGGCAGTAGCTAGTGGAGCGGATAGTGTGTATTTTGGGGTCAAAGGTTTTTCGATGCGTAATCTATCCGGTAATTTTAATATTTCAGAATTAAAAAAAGTTATGGATTATCTGCATGCTCATAATAAAAAAGGATACTTGGCGCTAAATGTTTTTATCAGAAACGAGGAATTAAAAAAAATCAAAACTATCTTAACCCAGGCGAAAATTTCTAAAGTTGATGCAATTATTCTCTGGGATATGGCGGTTTTAGAACTAGCAAAAAAAATAAAACTAAACATCCATATTTCCACACAGGCAAGCGTAGCTAATTTTCAAGCTTTTAAATTCTATAGCAAACTTGGGGCAAAAAGGATTATTTTAGCCCGTGAGTGCACGCTTGCGGACATAAGAAAAATTATTCAAGAGAAGAAAATACAAAAAATTAAAACCCAAATTGAATGCTTTGTGCACGGAGCGATGTGCATAAGTGTATCCGGCAGATGTTTTCTTTCCAGCTATACGTCCGGCAAATCCGCAAATCGGGGTGAATGTTTACAGTATTGCCGCCGGGAATTTTTTATTAATGACCTAGATAATCAAGGACAATATTTAATTGGAGAAAACTATGTTTTAAGCGCTAAGGATCTTTGTACGCTTGAGTTTGTTGATCAGTTAATTGAATCAGGGATTGAGTCTTTTAAGATTGAAGGCAGAAGGCGTGCCCCGGAATATTTAAAAGTAGTTACGCAAGCATACCGGAAAGCAATAGATGCTTATTCTAAAGGTGAGTTGGATAAAAAATTAAAGCAAGAATTAAAAAGCCAAACGCAAGCTGTTTTTAACCGGGGATTTTCCGAGGGATTTTATTTTGGAGCCCCGGAAAATGACCGGAGCCGTGGGCTTGAAAATAAATACGAAAAAATTTATTTAGGACAGGTGAGAAAATTCTTTAAAAAAATTAGTGTTGCTGAAATCCATTTGCAAAATGAAGCTTTAAAAAAAGGGGATGAACTTTTAATTACCGGGAAAACAACACAGGCTTCGTTTGTCCAGGCTTGCGAAATACAACAAAAGCATACATTTGTCGATTCTGCAGCAAAGGGAGAGTTTGTAGGAGTTAAAGTCCCGATGGCCGTAAAGCCGCAGGATAAAGTTTTTTTATGGTTAAAAAAAACAAAACAGAGAGAAGAGGTAAATAAAGATGAAAATTAGCTGTTTGGGAGTAGATATTGAAAATGGGAAGATTAAATATCAGGATGAAAGATTGGTAAAACTTACGGAAAAGTTTGACCCTAAAAAAATTTCACCGTTTTTCGCGGAGTTTGTGGGAGAGAATTTTAGCGGCAGTGATTGTATAATTGTCGCTCGCGATAAAATTTTAGATTTTTTAATTATGGATATGGAAAAAGTAGATACGCGCATGAATAATACAAAAGACGAAGCGGAAAAGAAAATATGGCAAAAACTTCAGCAATACTTAGAGAAAGAAGTACCGGTTTGTGATATTGAATTTAACGCGGAGGAATTTTCTAAAGTCAAAGAACTTGCACCGTTAAGCTTAAAACCAACACTTGTAGTAGAAGGCGAGATAGAAATCAATGATTTAATTATTCAGGCCTTTTCTAAATCCGGCATGATGTTTTTTTATACTGCTGGTAAAAAAGAAGTAAGGTCTTGGCCGGTTAAAAAAAATTCAGATATAATTACTTGTGCAGGGAAAATTCATTCTGATCTTGCCCGGGGGTTTATTAAGGCGGAAATTATAAACTTTAAAGATTTTATCAATTTTCATAATATGCAGGAAGCTAAGGCTAACGGATTGGTAAAACTGGTTGACCGTGATTATATTGTCCAGGAAGGAGATATCATCGATATCCGGTTTAATGTTTAATAAGAGAAATAAAACACTATTTATTGCCGGCGGATTTTTAGCGGCAATTATTATCCTCGAGATATTACTTCAATTATATTCCTTTATTATAGTTGAAAAGGAAAATTCAACACGTCCAGACTTATTAAATAAAGCAGGTCTTTGCCGTATTCTTTGCCTGGGGGACTCTTATACTTATGGCATTGGGGCCGGGTTCAAATACAGTTATCCGGCTCAATTACAAAGACAATTAGACCAAAATTATCCAGAAAGCCATTTTAAAGTGATCAACGCCGGGTTGCCGGGTATTAACACGCCAATTCTTTCTCAGGAAATACAAAATAAGTTAAAAATGTATGATCCAGACATTGTAATTGTAATGATTGGCGTCAATGACCAATGGAATTTTGAGGGATTTCTATCCCTAGAGAATCCAGGCACAAGGATATTGAATAAATATTTTAAATGGTCTAAAGCATTTAAATTAATAAAAATTTCAACACAGAATTTTAAAAAAAATCCCTTAATGTATGTATCGCAAGAAAAGGGGACAAAGTTAAATAAAAACTATAAGTATCATGATTACGTTTTTATGAAAGCAAATTTATTAAGACAGGAAAAACAATTTGAACAGGCAAACCAATACTATAACTGGCTGGAAAAAGAAAATTTAGATAACAGCAGTGTTTATTTAGAAAAAGCCCGTTGTTATCGGCAGATGCTTAAACACCAAAATATAGATTTGTCAACATCCTGGAGAAACGAAACAATTGTAAAAACCAATAAATATTTAACAAAAACAATTCTAAGGCTGCTGGATAAAACTAGTTTTTCAGGAAAATTAACTCCAGAAATGGCCCAAGAAATAATAGAGTTGAATAATTTTTTGGTGAGCATCTTAACAAGTTTGATTAATAATTACTATTTTGAGAAAAATAAACAAGTAAAGCAATATTTGCAGGATGAGATTACTTGGGTAAATGAATTTATTTACCGGCTGATCAGATATGACCGGATTAAAGTCTATACCCCGGAACAACAAGCAGAAAAATTATTAGAGGTATCAAGAATCTTTAATAAAATTACAAAAAAAGAATTCGAAGATAAAAATAAACATCCTCACGCTTATCTAGATAAAATAAAACTACTAAAAGAAGCAAGCCTTTTCGGCTTAAGCAAAGAAATATTACAAAAAGAAATAATTTCAATCACCCGTGATTTAAGGCAGAACAGTTTTTATTATGAAAGCTTAATTCTTTTAGATAAAGCATTAAAATTGCAATGCGATGAAAAAGAAGTATGGGATGAATTAGATGAGGTTTTTATTGATTGGGGGCAGCCGGATAAAACCATAGGCTATTATCTTTATTTGCGGGAAAGTTATCCTTTGAAGGAGCAAATATATCTAAGGTTAGGCCGTACATATAAAATGTTAAAAGATTATGTAAGGGCAAAAAAATATTTTAAGCAAGTTTTAGAAATAAACAGCCAAAATCAGGAAGCCATAGAGTCAGTCAGAACTGCGGAATTTTTTGTGGATAACTCCTTAAGCGTGGATAGCGCAGAACAGATAACGGAAACAGAGATAAATGATTTTATTAACAGTTTTAAAATTAGAATAAATGCACAAGCAGAAGATTTAAATCAGGGGAAAAACAAAGCAAATAAGTTAAAATCAGAAGAGCAAAGAAAAGCAGAAAAAAATGAAAATATTATTAATGATTGCGTTGATGCCCAGGCATTAACCATTATTGGCAAAGACGATCCGCACACTTTAAATTATGTTGATAACGCGCAACAATTGAACGAAATTGCTTTTAATATGCTTGAGAATATTTTTTTACGTTGTCAGGATAAGGGAGTGGTGTTGTTTTTTTTAGGGTATCCGGGAGAGACTCCGGAATATGTGGTTAATGCGGCTCAAAAATATAACATACCGTTTTTAGATTCAAGAAAAGTATTTTTAAAAATAATTACACCCGAAAATATTAAAGATTATTTTGTTCAGGATGGCCATTGTACTGCAGAAGGCTATGGGATTATCGCTCAGGTGGTATTTGATAAAATTTGTGAACTTCAAAAATCACAAACAGATACAGCTGTAATGGAAAAAATAACTAAATAAAACTTGATATTTATCTTAAAATAAGGTATAAACTTGAGATATTTTGAGTTAAGGGGATAAAGAGTAAAATATGTTTAGCCGGGCCGAGGCATTAGTTTTGCTTAATCAGTATATTCAAAACCAAAACCTGATAAAACATATGCTGGCAGTTGAAGCATGTATGAGGGCTTTAGCGCTTAAATTTTCAGAAAATTCCGAAACTTGGGCAATGTCCGGGCTTTTGCATGATTTAGATTATAACCAGACGAAAGATGATTTTAGTCAACACGGGTTAATTAGTGCGGAAATTTTGGCAAAAATCCAAATTTCTCAAGACATCATAGATTCAATTAAAACACATCCCGGTCATTTCCCGCGGGAATCTTTAATGTCTCAGGCGTTGTATTGCGTTGATCCTTTAACCGGATTGATTGTGGCTGCAGCGCTAATGCATCCGGATAAAAAATTGAAATCCGTAGATGTAAAGTTTGTACTAAATAGGATGAAAGAGAAACATTTTGCCAAGGGAGCAAACCGCGAACAGATCAATGCTTCTGGGCAATTAGGGATAAAGTTAGAAGAATTCATCAGTATTTGTCTTAATGCAATGCAGGGCATTGATAATGAGTTAGGGTTATAATTTTAAAGAAAAATAATTTCTGAAGTTTTTTTATAGCTGTGAACTTGTAATTGATGGGGTGAAAATGATTGTAAAAAATAATATGCAGACACAAATTTTATCTGTGAAACGCGGGACAACTCTAACCCAATTATTAGGGTTATTTAAAGATTTCCACAGTTTTCCAGTGGTTCCGGTTGTAGATAATGATAATGTATTAATCGGCATTGTGCATATTAAAAGTTTTTTTGAAATTTTTCAACCTACGTATCAAGATATTTTAATGCGTAATCCGCTTTCGATGATCAGCCGGGCGCCGGCTAATATTTTTGATATTGATATTGACGAAGGTTTGGGATTTTTGGTATTAGTTGCGGATATTATGGATAAAAATATTGTAAAAATTAAAGAAAACCAGGAAATCAGAGCAGCTTATGATTTAATGCATTTACATGGCTGGGATGCGATTCCTGTGGTTGATGACCAAAATAAGTTAATGGGGATTATTAGTACCTTCGATATTATGATAAAAATTTTTCAAGAAAAAGGATTAATATAAAAACATGAAAAAATATAAGAATTTGAAAGCACGATAATGAATATAATTTTAGGTGTGGGTATTATTTTAATCTTTGGCCTTTTTTCCGGGAAAATTGCGGAAAAAGTTAAAACCCCGGCGATTACTGCCTATCTTATTTTAGGAATATTAATCGGTCCTTATGCTTGTAATCTTATTTCCGGGAATGTAATCAAAATTTCCGGGATTATTTCTAATATTGCTTTAAGTTTTATTGCGTTTAGCATTGGGCAGAATTTTTCTGTGCAGACTTTCCGGGAAGTTGGTAAGCAAGTATTATGGATTTCAATACTGGAAGCCTTGGGAGCCTGGATAGTAACAGTTGTGGCTTTGGTTTTTTATAAAGTTCCTTTGTATTTAGCGCTTATTTTTGGGGCAATTGCTGCGGCAAGTGCTCCGGCAGCAATAATTATGGTTGTGCGTGAATATAAAGCACGGGGAAAATTTGTGGATGTTTTAATGGGTGTGGTTGCGTTGGATGATGCCTGGGGATTGATAATTTTCTCTATTTCCATGGCTTTATCAAAGGCAATGTATGCACATCTTTCCACGAGCGTAGGGAATGTTTTAGGTAAGGCATTTTTTGAAATTGGCGGTTCTTTTCTGCTGGGAGGAGTTTTGGGAGTTGCCTTAAGCCGGATGGGAAGGTTTTTAAAAAATCAAACAGAACTTTTAATTTATACAGTAGGCATAATTTTTATCGCAACTGGATTAGCGCTGTATTTTCATGTCTCTGTTTTGCTCACCACCATGTTTTTAGCGGCTGTAGTTGTAAATTTAAATAGTGAAAGTTTTAAATTTTTCGATGTTTTAAGCCATATTGACTGGCCGATATATCTTATATTTTTTGTTTTAGCCGGGGCCAGTTTAGAAATTGATTTATTGATGAAAATCGGTATAATAGGTATTGTATACATAATTTTTCGCGTTGTGGGAAAAATTATCGGTACTTATTTAGGGGCAAAAATTTCTGGAGCAAGCTCTGATATTCAGAAATATTTAAGCTTAGGCTTATTGCCGCAAGCCGGAGTTGCTTTAGGAATGGCTTTAATTGCCCGGGATCAGTTTCCTGAATTTGGCGGTATTATTTTTACAACGGTTGCAGCGACAACAGTGATCTATGAAATAATTGGTCCTTTTTTTGTTAAGATGGCCCTAATTAAGACAAATCAGATTCAAACACTTTCACATTGATAATGTTATTAAATTTTTTTTCTCTAATTTACTAAAATTTACTAAGGGTAAATTATGCAAGTAAAAGAAATAATGCAGACACCTGTTTTAAGTGTAAAACGCGGGACAACGCTTTCCCAGTTGTTAGAATTATTCAAAGACTTCCATAGCTTTCCAGTGGTTCCAGTTGTAGATAATGATAATATATTAATTGGCATTGTACATATTAAAAGTTTTTTTGAAATTTTCCAGCCGCATCATCAAGATATTTTAATGCGTAATCCGCTTTCAATGATCAGCCGGGAGCCGACTAATATTTTTGATATTGATATTGAAGAAGGCATGGGATTTTTAGTATTAGTTGCGGATATCATGGATAAAAAAATTGTGAAAATCAAAGAAACTCAAGATTTAAAAGAAGCGTATAATTTAATGCAATTACATGGACGGAATATGGTCCCGGTTGTGGATGATCAGAAAAAACTGGTAGGGATTATCAGTGTTTTTGATATTGTTATGAGATTGTTTAAAGAAAAGGGACTTTTGTAGCAATGAATGCTCTCCTTGGCATAAGCATAATTCTTTTGTTTGGCCTTTTATCCGGAAGAGTTGCGGAAAAAGTGAAAACTCCGGCAATTACTGCCTATCTTGTATTAGGAATTCTTCTTGGGCCTTATATGTTTAGTTTTGTGCCCAAGAGTATCCTCAATTCTTCAGGATTAATTTCTAATTTTGCGTTAAGTCTAATTGCTTTTAATATTGGGCAGAATTTTTCTAAAAATATTTTTCAGCAAGTTGGCAATCAGGTATTATGGATTTCTGTATTAGCAGCTTTTTCTGCCGGAGCCTTTGTTGTCTGCGGATTATTTTTGTTAGGACTGCCTTTATATATTGCTTTAATTTTTGGCGCAATTGCTACCGCGACTGCACCGGCAGCGTTGATTATGGTAATCCGGCAGTATAAAGCAAAGGGGAGATTTACAGAAATCTTAATGGGGGTTGTGGCCATTGATGATGCTTGGGGCTTGATTGCTTTTTCGGTTTGCTTGGCTTTTGCCCGTAAAATTCATTTTAATCATACTTCTAGTTTTTTTCAAGTAGTGTTAAAATCTACAGCTGAAATTGCCGGGTCTCTTTTTTTGGGAGCGGTTATTGGTTTTATTTTTGTAAAATTTTCTAAATATATTTATAGCCAAATAGATTTATTAATCTATACTGTCGGAACTATTTTTTTTACTGCAGGACTGGCAATACATTTTCATTGGTCAGTACTTTTAGCGTGTATGATGCTTGCAGCAGTGATTGTTAATTTTGACCGCGAAAATTTTCGATTCTTTGATATTTTACAAACTATTGACTGGCCGATATATCTACTATTTTTTGTTTTAGCCGGAGCTAATTTAGAAATTGAACTTTTAACTAAAGTTGGCTTAATTGGTACGGTATACATTGTGATGAGAATTGTCGGAAAATGCGTGGGCACATATTTAGGGGCAATTGCCTCAGGGGCCGGATCCGACATCAGAAATTATATGGGAATAGCCCAAATGCCTCAAGCGGGCGTGGCTTTAGGCATGGCGTTAGTTGCTAAGGATAGTTTTTCTGAGCTGGGCGGCATGATTTTTACCACCATTGCAGCGACAACAATTATTTATGAAATAATCGGCCCTTTTTTTGTTAAATTCGCCCTACAAAAAACTAACCAAATACCTCAGGCAAAACCGACAAAATTAGAAGTCCCGGTGGAAACTTCTTCATAATTAAAGGATTTCTTTTTTCTTTAAATATCGAAACTTGCCTGGTTCTAAATCTCCGAGTTTTAATTTCCCGAATTGAATTCTTTTTAATTCAATTACCGGATGATCAAAGAGCGCAAAGATTTTACGAATCTCTCGTTTGCGGCCTTCATGCAGAATAAGTCTGATTTTTGTTTTTGTTTTTTCCCGGCGAATAATTCTAATTTTACAAGGAGAGGTTTTGTAATCTTCAATATTTATGCCGCCTTTTTCAATTTTTTTTATAGTTGATGGCTGAAGGGGGTTTTTCATGGATACTTCATAAATGCGGTCTATTTCAAATTTAGGATGGGTAAGCTTGTAGCTTAAATTTCCGTCATTAGTTAAAATTAAGAGACCGCAACTGTCTTTATCCAAACGTCCTACCGGATAAACCCGGGCGAAAATATCCGGTAAAAGATCTAATACGGTTTTCTCCGCATGTACATCTTTAGTGGTTGTAATATAGCCCTTTGGTTTATGCAAAAGAATATATAATTTTTTTTCTAATTTTAAAGGCGTATTATTTATCAGAATTCTATCTTTATTAGGGTCTGCTTGCGTACCTAATTCAGAGATAATTATTTGATTTACCTTTACCTTGCCCTGCGAAATGAGCTCATCTGCTTTTCTTCGTGAGCAGAACCCGCTTTTAGCGATAATTTTATTTAAACGTTCTTTCATTATTTTTTTATTTTTTCTTTAATTTTAAATCAGTTGACAAGGATCTTAAATATAGTTTACACTAAAAATACATTTCTTGCTGAAAAAAAATAATAAGACATCCTATAATGGGAAAGAAGGATGATGTCTTGATTATATAGATTAAAGTTATTTTATAGGGAGATTACAGTAATTAAGCAGAAGGATCCATTAGATGGTTTAATTTTCGTAATCTATTGTTAATCGTTGTAATCAGGTATAATCCAATCCAGGAGTGAGGATTATACCAGGAGATTCTTATGATCGCTGGCGATATTATGACGAGAGAAGTTAAAACTGTCAATCCGCAAATGCAAATAAGGGAATTAGCGGCTTTTTTTGTGGAGGAGAATATTAGCGGTGCTCCGGTTATTAATGCCTCAGGAAGATTTTTAGGGATAGTTACGGAAGAAGACCTGATTTATCAGGATAAGAAGGTTCATTTACCAACTTTCTTAAATTTATTCTCAAGTATTTTTGCTATCGGCTTGGATCAAATGGAGGAAGAATTTAAAAAAATTGCCGCCACCAATGTTGAACAAATAATGCAAACCAATTCGAAAATAATAACAAAAGAAACAACCATTGAAGAAATTGCTACGATTATGAGTGAAGATAAAGCCTATTATCTTGTGGTTATGGAACAGGGCAAGATTGAAGGAATTATTACAAAAAGAGATTTAATTAAAGCGGTAGCGAAAGGAAAAATCTGGTAATTTATGGAGTAAAGAGTAGAGAGTAGAGAGTAGAGAGTAGAGAGAAAGGGGTGTAAGGCATGAATGAAAAAGATGAATTTTTGAAAATGATGCAGAAAATGAATGTTAATAAATTGGCAGCAATAGTTTACGGGTTTTTACGGGTTTTCAGCATTTTTTTAGTGTTTTTAATATTTTTTGGAAACTGTATATTTTATGTTGGTCCGGATGAATTTGCGATTAAACAGGTTAATATTGGCTTGAATCCGGGGATAAGAGAAAAAGTTTATAATACCGGACTGCATTTAATTGCTCCGTTTGGGATACAGCGGATGCATAGGTTTCCTAAAAATATCCAGGTTTTTGAAATGAATGATTATTTAGAGGCAAAGGCCAAAAGTATTCGCTTTAATATTGGCTCCCTACAGGATCAGTCTGCGCAGTATTATGATAAACGCAGTAAAAGCGGGAGCATGAAAAAATCAGCGCATATTCAAACATCCGACGGATTTTTTGTGGATGTGGATGTAAGTATTTTATATCATATTGCCGATCCTTATAAAGTTATTACTACAGTTGGCCCGGGCAAGCTTTATGAAGATAACGGAATTATTCCGAAGGTTGAGCCAAAATTAAAGGAAACATTAGGCGAAATGACCACAGAGGAATTTTTTAAAAGCCCTTTACGCGTGGCAAAATCCGAGGAAGCTAAACAACTATTAAATAAAGAGCTTGAGCCCAAAGGGATTATGGTTGATCATGTGTTAATTCGTTATTTTAAATATAGCGATGAAATACAAAAAAATATTGAAGAAAAGAAATTAAAAGATCAGCTTGTATTTACAAACCAATCTAAAGCTAAAGCTTCAGCCGAAGAAGCATTAGTAAAAAAAGTAAAGGAAGAAGGCGAAGCCAATATTAAAATAAGATTACAAGAAGGGAAAGCGTATGTTGTGAAAAAAAATTCAGAACGAGATCTTTATGTGCGCAGTAAACATGCAGAAGCGGATTTAATGATTAAATTAGCTGAAGCCCAGAAAAAAGAATTAATTAATAATGCTTACCAGAAAAAGGGTTCAGATAAACTTGTGGGGTTAAAAATGGCTGAGGTCTTAAAAGGCTTGAATGTGATTATGCTGCCCTCAAGCGGAGTGTCTGGATTTAATCCTTTAAATTTAGATAACAATCTCGATATATTCGGGATTGATCAGAAAGGGGGTAGAGAATAATGAAGACAACAAAATTTTTGAATATTAAATATATTATTTTGTGCCTCTGTTTAGGGATGATTAGTATTAGTGTTAATGGCTGCATGCCGCATTCAACCGAATCAACGGAAGTAGGCGTAAGAACAGTTAAATGGTCGCCTTTTGTGAAAAGCGGGGTAATGCAAAAAATTTATACCCCGGGAACCACATATTTTTTCTTACCTTTAGTTAATGATTGGCATACTTTTGACACAAAACTAAGAAATATGGAAATGACGATTACGCGCGGCCAAGGGGCGCATTATGGCCCGGATGATGTATTATTTAAATCTATCGATGGTAATGATATTAGTTTAGATGTGATTATTGCCTACCGGATTATCCCAGAAAAAGCACCGTATATATTGGAATTTGTGGCGGAAAATAATTCAGAACTTGAAGAAAAAGTTGTACGGCCGATTTCTCGTAATATTACCCGCGACTTGTTCGGCGAATTAAAAACAGAGGATTTTTATGTAGCGAATATGCGCACAGAAAAATCTGAACAAGTTATCAAACAATTAAATCAGATGTTGAATGTTTATGGAGTAATTGTAGAAAGCGTTTTATCAAAAGATTACCGATTTAATCCGGCTTATCAAAAAGCAATTGAAGACAAGAAAATTGCCGATCAAATGGCAGAGCGGTTTAAATCAGAGGTAAAGGCAACAGTTGAGGAGTATAATCAAAAATTACAGCAGGCACAAGGAGAGGTTAATAAAATGGTTGCGGTAGCTGACGGTGAATTTGCTCAAGCCAAGATTGAAGCAGATGCTTATTATGAACAGCAAACAAGGATTGCCCAGGCTATTGAAAAAGAAGCAATTGCCGAAGCCAAAGGCATTGAAAAGACTGTGGAAGCTTTGAATAACTCCGGCGGCACAACAATGGTTAAGATGAAAATGGCCGAAGCTTTAACAGGTAAGCCTATATATTTACTGCCATTTGCAGATTCTGGCGGCATTGATTTAAAAACTACGGATATTAATGAATTATTAAAAACGTACGGAGTGCAAAAAGCAGCAGAAAAAACAAGATAAATATTATAACATATTAAAAATAAAAGGCTTCAGTTTTGAAGCCTTTTATTTTTTACCTTGCAAAAAAGCAATAATAGTGTTGTTCTTATTTTAGGCAGACTTCCGGATCAGGATAATGTAGAAACACCGCCTTTAGGAAGGATTCCGGAGTTGCCAGTTGCGCCAAATCCAACTTTAAAAATCTAGAATGATAATAATGTAACTACTCTGAAATTAACAAGATAGTACAATAAACAGATATTTTTTAAAACGAAATTACTAATAGAGCCAAGCTGTATAAAAGATTACAGTTTGGCTCTATTTATTTATACCTATACCTTATGAATTTTCTTGTTTATAGTAAAAGTATATGATACAATAATTTTCCAACATTACAAGAAGGAGGATTTTATTATGTTTCGGGAACAAATTAAAGTTTTAGACTGCACAATACGGGACGGTGGCTTGATTAATAACCATGATTTTGATGAACGCTTTGTCCGGGAAACATATAAAGCTCTCTCAGCATCCGGGGTTGATTATATGGAGGTTGGTTATAAAAACTCAAAAAAGATGTTTCCCGCGAAGGACTTCGGCAAGTGGAAATTTTGCGACGATGATGTGATCAGTAAAGTTATTGAAGGTATTGAATCAAAAACAAAAATTTCCGTGATGACAGATGTCGGACGCGTGGATATGGAAGGTATAAAACCCGCGAAAGAAAGTCCAGTAGATATGATCCGGGTAGCCTCTTATGTTAAGGATATTGATAAAGCCATTGCCATGGTTAATGAATTTGATGCTAAAGGTTACGAGACAACAATTAATATTATGGCCATTTCCCGGGCTTTAGATAATGAATTAAATGAGGCCTTGCATCAGGTTGAACAAGAGTGTAAAGCGCAATGTATTTATATTGTGGACAGCTTTGGAGCTTTGTATCAGGAAACCACAGAATATTTGGTGAAAAAATTCAAATCAATTTTAAAAACTAAAGAAGTGGGAATGCATGCGCATAATAACCAGCAATTAGGGTTTAGTAATACAATCGAAGCGATTATTCATGGGGCAAATTACCTTGATGGAACAGTTTATGGAATTGGACGCGCAGCGGGAAATTGCCCGCTGGAACTTTTAATTGGGTTTTTGAAAAATCCAAAATTTGATATTCGCCCGATTTTAGATTTAATCTCGCAAGAATTTATTCCGTTACGGGAAAAGATTGAATGGGGATACATTATTCCCTATGCCATAACCGGTATGCTGGATGAGCATCCGAGAACAGCCATGGCCTTACGTAACAGCGCACAAAAAGAAGATTACCGGAAATTTTTTGAAAGCTTAACTGCTTCGGAACTAGACTAATCTAAGTTACAGGTAGCAAGTTTTAAGTATCAGGTTGCCTTCTACATGCTGCTTGTTACCTGTTACAATTTAAAATTTAGTTAATATGGATATAAAATCATTCGAAAAACTGCCGATCATGGGGATTTTAAGAGATATTGAAAAATCTTCCCTTGCTCCGTTACTGGATGCGATTATCCAATCCGGTATGAAAACCATAGAAATTACTATGAATACTCAGGGGGCACCGGAACTTATTAAAAAAACTAAACAAATCGCAGGGAATCAACTGGCAATTGGAGCCGGAACAGTATTAACCCAGGATGATTTGAACCAGGCTTTAGATAATGGCGCAAGTTTTATGGTGATGCCGAATTTTATTCCGGAATTAGTTACGTATTGTAAAAATAGATCAATTCCGGTTTTCCCCGGAGCGCTTACGCCTTCGGAAGTGTACCAGGCTTATCAGGGCGGCGCAACTATGGTCAAGATTTTTCCATCCGGATTATTTGGGCCAAATTATTTTAAAGAATTAAAAGGGCCGTTTAAAAATATTAAACTTATGGCTACAGGAGGAGTTAGAGAAAATAATGTCATTGATTTTTTTACTTGCGGGGTGAATGCTGTCGCTGTAGGGGGAAGTGTATTCCAAAAAAATCAAATCAATGATAATAATTTTAAGATAATCCAATCTTCCTTAACATCACTAGTCAAAGCAGTACAAAAGGCAATTTCTTGACACTGTAATTTTAATCAGTTAAAATGAATCCATGAGGTTAATATTAAAAGGCTTTATTGCTTCCTTAACATTTCTTGCGGGATTTTTCTTAATTGATATATTGTTACTTAAAAATCTTAAGCACAAAAAAATTTACTCTTTTTTAATAGAATTAACTTATTTTTTAATTTTTTGGGGCTATATTTACGTAAATCACTTATAATTTAAAATCGGAGGCAAGATGAAGAATATATTAATATTTGCAGTTTTATTGTTAATTATTTCCGGCTGCGCTCAATATCAGAAGCCGGTTTATGCGGGCAATATTGATTGGATAAAAGATTTTACTCAAGGTGCACAAGCAGCACAAGAGCAAAATAAGCCAATACTAATTGATTTTTATACTACTTGGTGCGGTTGGTGTAAAGAACTGGATAAAAATACTTATTCTGATGAAAAAGTGGCTGAATTTACGCAAAAATTTATTTGTATAAAAATAGACGCAGATCAATACCCGGATTTAGCTAAAGAGTATCAAGTAAGGGGATTTCCGACAACAACATTTTTAAAATCAGATAGAAGTTTGATAAAATCTGTTCCCGGCTATATGCCGCCGGACAAATTTTTAAAACTTTTAAAAGAAATTTTTGCTTCAATTAAATAATATTTACATCAGGTTTTCCCCTAGTGCTGGATCAATGCAAAATAAAAATAAAGCTAAAAGCAAACAGATAAAAATTACAGTTTTAATTATATTTTTTTTTATTGGTTTAAATTTTTTCTATAAGTTTCAGCTGATAATTATCCATAAAAATATCGTTTTTGCCGAAAAGGCAAAAACCTTGTCCGCCCGCAGGCAAGGGTTGCAATATCGAAAAAGCATGCCTCAAAACCAAGGAATGCTATTTTTCTTTGAAAACGAAGGATGCCATAATTTTTGGATGAAAAACACCTATCTTGCTTTAGATATTGCATTTATCGATAAAAATAAAAAAATCCTGGATATCCAGCAAATGGTACCGCTACGCGATGATCTTAGATATAGTATAAAAGAACCGTATAAATATGTATTAGAAATGAACGCTGGCTGGTTCAAAAAACATAACATTAGTCCTGGGGATAAGTTGTCTTTTTGGTAAATAAAAATTAATTGACGGCAAAAATTATTTTTGATAGCATAATAATTCGTAATCTTAAAAAAGGGTGATGATGATGAAAAAAAATGTACCCCAAAGAAAAACTATAGTATTAGTGGAAGATGATAACCAGTCGGCAGCAGATATAAAAACTTTCCTGGAAAAACAGGAATTTTCTGTGGTCCATGCCTGTGACGGTGAAATTGCCATAGAAACAATCAAACAAATAAAACCAGACCTGGTAATTCTGGACATTATTATGCCGAAAATTGACGGGTTTACGGTAGCGAAAAAAATACATTTTGATGAAACAATTAAAAATACTCCGATTATTGTTTTTTCCGCTCAAGAAGGGATGAAAGATCTTTTTGCGCTGGAGGGAATAAATGATTATATGGTAAAACCTATAGAATTAAAAGAATTATTGTCAAAAGTACGCAAGCGGCTGGGGCTTTAGTAATTGCGCCAAAAGTTAAATAAAATCCTGTAGCAATTCCTTTCTTGTAATCAAAAAAATAAAAAAATAAAAAAATGCTTGACAAGGATTTTTTTTATGGTATATTTTATACCTTACATACCCATTTTGTTATTTTTTTATTAAATATATAAAGCGCCCTAAAAAGCGCTGCTGTAGCTCAGTCGGCAGAGCACGTCCTTGGTAAGGACGAGGTCAAGGGTTCGATTCCCTTCAGCAGCTTAAACAAATAAGGAGGTGCATAATGGCAAAAGAAAAATTTGAACGCAATAAGCCGCATGTAAACATTGGAACAATTGGCCACGTAGACCATGGAAAGACAACATTAACCGCAGCAATAACGCACATATTATCCAAGAAAGGTTTAGCCCAG
>JBDRJV010000029.1:0-2415 GCA_043814605.1 Candidatus Omnitrophota bacterium
AATATCCATAACTTTGTTTTTTATTTTTTTACAAAAGTAATGAAAATAATTACAAATACCGATTAATCCATAATTCCGAAATATAATGATAATTCTTTTTATAAATATACCAAATACTACTCCTAATATAAGACCAATTAATAAATTAAATAAATCCATAACTTTGCGTCTTAAATTAATACCTATATTTGCTACAAAGATATATATAATTTTATTCATAACCGATTAGTCTATAATTCCGTTTTAATTTGAAAGTTTATCACTCGTAATCCGCTACTGCTCATAGCACCACCGTTATAGGGCATTTAAGAAAGTTTCCCATGATTGCCCTTTTTTACATGGTCACTTTTAAATAGTGGCTTTGTATTGGTAAAGTGGAAACAATTTTTTCTATCGTATAACTTACTTAAATCAAATTCTTTAACTGGTTTAATATGGTCTATTTCCCAATCGTTGATATTATCCCAGCTCATATTGTCATAAAAAAACAATTCAAGATATTTCATATATCCGGGATAATCAACGCCTAAAAACTGGGTGCATTCAGTTGCAGATAAATCATAGGCAGCCTTTATTCTGCTAATAACCCGCACCCTTAATTTTTTCAAAATTGTTTTTTTATTGTAAATATCATTAGTTACTAAATTGTTGCTAAGCAAATAATTACAATCATCACAATATTGATTTAAAAATTGAGTTGGCTCTTTCTTATAATCGGTGATTGTGTAAGATGTTGTTAGCTTTATTTCTTGACAAAAAGGGCAAAATTTATATAACACGATTTGAATGTAAAACGCCCTATAACAAAGGCTATAAATAAGCAGGGCGTATTTGCTTAATCCAGCCTGTGAGCTTCGTTTTATCCTTTGTGTAGGCGGATAGGGTGTCGCTCGTCATCCCTGCCTATTCATAGCCTCGACCGTTATCGGCAACCTTAATAGAACACCGATAAATATTCGTCAAATTTTTTATTCATTGTATCCGTTCTTGATTTTTCTTTGATGTCTGAACCTATTTCGCCCATGAAGAATGCTAAATTTTCAACATAAATCCATTTATCTTTAAAGAAAAATCCGTCTTTCCTTATTTGAACTTTTGCTTTACCTTCGGCATTTTCGCCAAGAGCAAGAATAAAAAAATTTTCTGAACCTCTATTATAGTCAAGAGTTTCTCTTAAAGCAGTTAATCCTGCACAAACATTACACATATTATTTTGTTTTTAAGTTAATAATTCAATTAATAAAAGGCAGCCGATAACACGCAATATAAAAAATTGGCTATCAAACTGCTGTGGTAAATTGAAAAATCAGTACTAAGCCAACTTTTCATATTACCATCGTTATGGGCAAGTGTACCGAAGCACACCCACCCTTAACAATTACTCGGATTTTTCAGCAAAAAAACATTCGACTTTTGTTACTGTGCCTTTTTCCATACTATTAATTGTACCTTTAAGATACGCAATAGCAAGGTCTTTGCTTTCCCAAAAAATCGGCAAAATCGGCTTTGATTTGCCTTTGTCTTTAATCCAAGTGTTACAGTTGTAACCTTTTTTTGCTTTCGCCATTTTGATAAATATTTAAACACCAGCCCATAACATTGTATAACTGCAAGTGGGGGCTGATACACCACTTTTAAGTTAGGTACAAACATACAACATTTTACGTCAAGTTGGCGGTAGTACCATTAATCCCCACCTGACAGTTATACTTCTTCGTTATAGCCAATTAAAAACGGAGCGACTGCAAAAGTTCAAGTTCTTTTTTCAATATATCAACTTCAAGATAATCTTCTTTGTTCATGCATCTTTAATAAGCATTTCATATCCTATTGTATCAAGTTCCATTTCTACATAATATCGTACAGAGCCAAAAATGATATACTTTTTACGAGTATATGCTTCTTTGATAATGTAACCTTCTTGTAGATAACCAAGAAACATTTTCTCAATAAAATCTTTGTTGTTTGAATTAAATTTAATTGTCGGAATATTCATAATTTAACAATTAACTGGCTATATTCAAATTTTAATTCTTCAATAGTGGACATATTTATCATTTCTGATGATCTTCCTTTTCGAGAAAATATATCATTATTATTCAAATTAAAATTTTTAGTTACCCATTTATAAAATTTTGTTCTTTTATCTATTTTCATTTTGTTTATTTTGCACCGCCAACGCTCAAAAACGAAACACTAACAAGCGGTAATAGTTAATAAAGCCAATTGAATTTAGTTGCTTATAGTTTGCGGTAGTGGGTGGCTTTACTAACCATACCGCCAGCCGTTAGCGTTCATGCTAAGAAACGCCATTACATTGAGATTTTAGTTCGTGGTAAAATTTACCTTTATCTAAATCCTGTCCGATTGATTTTAAAGCGAGTTCTCGGATATGCTTATTTGCATTCCAAATAT
>JBDRJV010000030.1:0-14012 GCA_043814605.1 Candidatus Omnitrophota bacterium
TTTAAAATTAGATATGTTACGCAGGCCGAAATCATCAGAACCGGAATTAAATAAAAGTTTGCAATATATCCAGGAAGTAACGCGGGGAAAAGGATTAGCTGATCATTTGATCCGGATTAAAGAAAAAGTTATGGGCAAAGAAACAGATGTTAAAGATAAAGGCTTAGGCTTAGATGAGGATGCGTGGAAGAAACTAGAGATAAAGGAAAGGTTAAAGCAGTTATATGAATTAAGGGAGATCTGGCAGATTTTAAATTTAATCATGACTGAACGTTCTGCGACCCGGGAAGATATCAAAGATTATGAAAGGTACGAGAAAGAAAGTTATACCCTGATGCAGGAGATCATGTCGCATATTCAGTCGCGGGTAATCTTTGATGAGGATTGGCCGGAGACTTTCTTAAGGGATCATGCGGAAAAAGAAGATGAACGTGATTATGAGAGAGCATTTAAAGAATTAGATAATAATTGGGGTGGGTTTTCTACAACCAGTGATTTATATACAGATGATATTTTGTGCAAAATAAAGGTAAATGCTGATGATCATGATTATAGCAGTAAACAAATAGCAACATTAAAAGATATTGCAGATAAACATAATAAAGCCTGGAAAGGCAAACATCCGCACCAGGTTATTAATGAAGTATCCTATATATTTGAATTAAGTGCTATTTTTAAAGTTATTAATGCAGCACACAATGATAAGGAAAAATTTAAAAAGTTTTATGATTATATTGGAAAAATAGTAGATAATAGCCCGATACCCAGCCATAGTGTAAGTTTTGAAGAGACAAAAAAGGTTTTAGAAAAGATAACTAATATATTGGGTATAAAAGAAATTAGAACGGATAAACATATTGAAGATGTAGCAGAAAAAGCTTTTTTAATGCCGGAAAATAAAAACCTGATTATTGAGCAGATTAAAACTAATCCCGAAATATTATTTTATGCCTATCACTCTGTTGCCTCTATAGGGATATATTATCATGATAAAAAAATAAAAGAAAAAGCAATCAAAATCACAGCTAAAATTTTTGAATTAGCAGAGGAGATTTTTGGCAGTTATCTTGCCGTAACCGGAGAGAAAAAAACAGAAGTGCTGAAAATTCCAGATAAGGTTATTGAGGTAACACCAGTATCAAGGATAAATAAAGATAAGATAGAGATTACCGAGCCAGTAGAGATGTTTGCAGGATGGAAGCAAGTTACAGGAGCGGAGATTCATAGGGAAACACTTTCAGATGGAAGTACAGTAAGTTTATATTTGATTGAGAAAAAAACACATATAGGTATAATTTATAATTTTTATCACATTAATAAATACGGAGAAGGGAAATTTCTTTTTGATGAAGAAAAAGGGATAAATTTTAAAAGATATAGAATGTTTGATGGCGGGCACAGTTTAATTCAGATAATATTGTCTTTGGGCACAAAAGAATTTTATCATATTAACCCAGAAGGCGAATTAAGGCATGTTGCCACTATTAGTGGCATTCAAGATGGCGCTAAGTTTGATGATTGGATAATGAATAGCACAGGCTTTGGTATTTTAAAATTAAAATATTATGATAAATTTAAGGTATTTCATATCCATCCTGAAGGAAAGTCTAAAAATAAGTATATATTTCCTTCCCAGGTTCCTAACCCGGATTTAATTACAAGTAAAATTTCCGCTAATGGATATGCGCTTTTAGAAGATAAGGAAAACATATATTTTATTGACCCTGAAGGTAATGTTATTGATACATTTCAAAAAGCCGAGGTAAATAATATTGCTTCATTTTATGTATCAGAATTAGGATTTGCAATAATTCAAGTTCAAGCTTCAAATCCAAATTTTTATTATATGGATAAGGACAAGAATAAAAGATATGTTTTTAAGAATGATGATCGAATAGACATATTGTTCGATGATAATATCAAAAGATTTAATAACGGCACATTTATCGTTGAAGTAGTTAGAAACATAAGCAGCGGGATTCGGGAAAAATATTTTGTAGATAAAAATGGGCAACCTGAATATATAGGAGAGGCCGCACAGATTGATGTAATCTATGCCAACGAAGAATTAAATACCGCAATATTAAGAGTATTTGATCCGGCTTCAACGAAGATGAATATTTTTTATATAAATAACGGGGAAGGAAAATTTTTATTTAATAAACCAGTTGATATCCCTGATTTTCCGGTAAATGAAGATTACGCAATTATTTATTTTAAAGATCCGGATACAGCTTTACGCGTAAATTTTTATTATATGAATTTTAAAGACCCAGGTAAAAATAGAATTATGGTGGATGAAAATGTGTATTCATCGATTGTTACCCCTAATGTAGCCGTATTTGCTAATGGCACACGTGTTATTGACATACGCTATAATGCAGGAGAATTTGAGAATTGCTTTTTAGATAAAAACGGAGAAATAATTCCTTTAATAAATGTTGATTCCGCTAGTGTTCTAGATGTTGTTTTTGAGAAAAAAACAGCAGGTACGGATGGTAGATACGAAGAGATGGTTATTAAAATCAAGGATGATTCAAAAATAAAACTTTTTTACATAAATAAACAGGGCACAGGACGAGGTGTATTTAATAACGGGATCCCGGGTGAATTTAAAAAAATTATTCATGATGAAAACGGATATACTTTAATGGAAATTGAGGAAGACGGGAAAAGAAATATTTATAAAATAGATCGAGATGGGAAAGGAATTTTAATAGAAAAGGGGATAGATTTTGAAATTATTGATGCGGGAATTAATAATCATGGCCATGGTTATTTTTTAGGAAAGAATATTGACGGAACAATATATTATTTACGTTCTTTTGGCCTGGATATTAAAACGGGATATTATAATTTTTGGTTGGGGGGAAGCGGTATTAAAAATATTAAGGTGAACAAATTATTGGATAATGGATGTATTATTTTAGAGATAAAGGGGGAAAAAGAGGGAATAATTGATTTTATCCAAGGAGAAGCTATCCGTTATTTAAGGGTTGACCACAAAAACGAAAAGTACCAGGATTTTTACAGTATTGATAATGAAACAGGATTATTATTAGTTCAAAATAAAAACAAGAAAACAAATATTTATTTAACTGCTCAACTTAAAAAATCTCTTGGTAAAAATGTTAATCTGCTTGAGAAGGAAATAATTATCGAAAATGCGGATGAAATAATAAGTCATGGGTTTAACCAAGATAAAAGTGCGTTTAATATTGTTTATCGCCAAGGCGCGGTTTATTACACAAGGCAAGTTAGATTTAAATCTTTCAGTGATCGATATAAAACAGATTTAACGTTGAGTGATGGTATTAAAAGTTCAAAAGGTGTTTTAACAAAAATTCCTGAATATCCGGGGAGCCTTAGAAGAGTAGCAGGATTTTCCTGTGACATAAAAGGTATGGTGCATGACCCTTATAGGAATTATGAGTATTATGTTGCCGGAGGCAGTGACAACCTCATTGCTATAATTGAGAAAACAAAAATGGGGAGTGTTAGTAATGTTAAACAAATCGGTGTGAAAGTAAATGATTGTTTTGTGCTCAAGGATCATCTGCTTTTAGCTACAGATAAAGGTATCCGGATGATTAAAAAATCAGATTATAAACTGGATACAAATTATTTTTACGGTACAGGTATCTATAGAGAAACAGTGGAGTTTTTCAGTGTTTATGAATCAGATGGCTATTTATATTTTGTAGATGAAAACGGAGGATCTTTTTCTGTGGATATTTCCCAATTAGCAACTATGAACACAATCTTTTTAAATGGTAATATAACTAAACAAAAAAGATCAGTTTTCAAAGAAAAAGAAGAAATTTTCAACAGCGGGAATAACATATCAATTGTTGATTTAGATTCTTTGCTTACAGTAGCTTATAATTCAAAGGATTTAAGCATAGGGGAAATAGCTGATTTTGCGGAAAATAAACAGGGATTAATTTTTGTTATTGGAGAAAATGCAAATAAGATTATTGTTTTAAAAAGAACAGAAGAGAATTTTGATATTTCAGATCCGGCTAAAATAACAAAAAGATTAGCCAGAGTTTTTGAGATTTCTTTTGAAAATTATCCGGATATGGAAAAGCTTTTGGCGATTGATATTCAGGATGATGATATTGCGCTTGCCTATAAATCAAAAGATAAAGGAGAAAATGTTTTCTGTGAATTAACTTATGATTCAGGTGATAAGGATGAGTATGTTATTAAAAATTTAGCCAATGGGGATGAGCTTATTGGCAATGCTTTAAGCCGGGTTTCTATAGATAATAAAGATAAAAAAGGCATATTTCCGGTATATGCATCAGAGCCTTTAGGGATCGGTAAAATTATAGATATGGATGAGAATAGCAAGACAAAGATTATTTATACAGTTGGGGAAGAATCAAATAATATTATTGCGCTTAAAAGAACAGAAGAACTGGGATTTCCTACAGACAGCAGTGATAATTATAAAAAATTAAAAGTTGTGGATACTATTCCTTTTAAGCGTGAGAATTTTAAAAAAATTATTGGCCTTAATATAGATAAGGGGAAACTCGTTGTTTATGGGCTTGATAAAAATAATGAAAAGCAGTATTCATTAGAAATCCCTTTATCAAAAAAAGCAAGAAAAGCAAAAGAAACAGCGGATAATAATATTCAGTTAAAAATTCCTGCTCAGGGTGATGAAAAACAAGTGCAAAAGCAGAAAAGTTTAGATACTTTAAAAAATATTTTTAAAGATATATTTACAGCTTCAAGTGATGCGGATACGAAGAAATCACAAATTAAACAATTAATCGCTGGTAACCAGGCTGAATACTACCTGGGAAAAAATGCAAAATCTGTATATGTAGACCCAGAAGATAATAGCATTGCTCTGGCCACAGGACATGAATCTACAGTTGTATTGCTCGAAGGGTATAGTCTTAAATCAATACCCGCAATAGTTGAAGCTGAAACAGCTAATATTAAAACACCTTCCGGAAAATCTGTAACTATAGTAGAACATGAATATATAATTAATGATGTGGCAAAATTTTGTAATCATATAGTCATGGCCACGCATAAAGGGGTTCTGATTGGCTCTAAAGCGGATAATAAATTTTACAGAATCCCGGGACTGGAAGAAAATATTGTAAGTATTAGCGTTAATTTTGATCAGGGCAATGAATGGTTTGAGATCTTTGCCCTAACAGAGGATGGAGATATCTATAAATGTGTATGTAAAATAAATAACAATACTGTTGAATTTTTAGAAGGGTGGTTAGATCTTGATAAAAAATATGATGCTGAGCCGATAATAAAAAAATTAATATATAGAAATTCTCAACTGATTGCAGCGCAGGGGAATCAATTGGTTCTTTTGAATCATGCATCAAAGAAAATTAAAGATAATTTTGATGAAACCAATGATTTGGGCATTGGAAATATTATTGATGTTTGCGAGCAAAATGGTGTTTATTATGTTTTAGGCAGTGATTTAAAAATTAGAGAAGTAAGAATAGAACCAGAATCTCAAGCCCAGGCTAAAGCCGCGGGGCGGAAACATAGCAAATATATATTTGTGCAAGGCGCAACTTTTAGTTTAGACCCGAAAATCAAAACGCCTATAAGTATAGATATAAGGGGAACGGATTTAATTATTTTAGAAGTAATTGGAGACGATCAAGTATCAATCTTATGGGAAGTGCCTTTAGGAGTAATAAATAAAGAATTTCAGCCAGAGGAACAATCGCTGAAAAAACAAACAGTTATTGATCAGCAAATACTTGCGTTGGTTAACAATTTAATTTCATCTAAAGGTGAAAGTGATGTTGAGGAAATTATTACAATCTTAAAATCCAAGTTAAACAAAGAGCAGTTAAAATTAATTCTGGGAAGCCTTAGCGATGAGCAGGTGAGAAAAATAGCTCAAGATTTATTGGGGTTAGATATTGAGGGCAAAGTTGTTATAAATGAAAAATTATTTAATCACAGATATTTATTTTTATACAATGATTTTCAATATGGTCCGTACACATCTGTTTATAAAAATGATATTGAGATTAATGACATGGTCAGTGATTTTATTGAAGGAATTAATATAGATTTGATGAATTTTCAAAAATATCTGGTTAAAGGTAATTGGAATTATAAGCGGCTTGCGCGGCTGCTTTTTCAGGCAAAAACTAAAGTTTTGGATAAAAAGAAATTGGTTGAAGAACTTAAAAAAATCTTTGATGAACGAATGGAAGAATATGCAAAAGGTGAGCGTAGTGTTTTAAATGCCGCTATTTTTATCAATATTATTGCGATTTTGGAACAAATGGATTTATTGGATTGTTTAGATGAGTTTAAAGATAAAAATTCTAAAGAGGATATCCTGCAAATTGCCGCAGCTAATTTATTTGCATCTTGCGATAGATCTGTTAGCCATGCACAGATTAGAGTTGGTCAACATATTGCAATGTGCACTGATTTTATGAAACTTATGCATAAAATTAATCAAAAACAGCGGTTAATGGATGAATTCCGGGATGAACACGGTTCGGATATTATCGAACATATGGTTATCAAATTAAATAATAGCGCTATTGACTCGATATATTATGTAGAGCTGGCAACTCAGATGATTTTGACTTTAAAACAAATCGGGATAGAAAAAAATGTTATAGATACATATTTAAACAAATTAAACTTTAATCCGATTGTTTCATCAAGATCAAGTATTATTCCTTTATTAAAAATAGCCGGCAAAAATTATGATGATTTTTTAGCGCAGCGGGTAGTTTTGGCTTTAAACCATACGGCAACAGAACTGAGGCTCAAGGGGTTAGCGGAAATTATCAGTGCTTTGTTCTATGCTGATGAACTAGATAAAATTTATCTGCCGATAAAACACTTTAAGAAAAAGGAGCTTAAAGATATTGATGAAAGCATTTTAGAATATTTAATTAAGGAAATAGAAGCAGTAAAAAATTCCCCGGTTTGCAACGATACTTTATATAATTTGTTAATGTTAATTGATATTTTTGGCCAGATAGAAGAGCCGATAGCGGTAAAGAGCCAGAAAGTGAGTGATTTATTTGTGTTCATTTACGCGCGGCTCATGAAAGATATTAAAAAATCAAACCAGGCTGATCAGTATAAATTCTACTTTAAATTACTGGATATCCTGGCAAAAAATAATAAGTTAAATACAATTTGCTCTAATCTTAAGATCAGCTCCTTGCTTGATAAATACGCAGAAAAAGATGAAGACCTGGATCTATTTAAATTTGTTAGAGATTCCCTGGATAAAAGAACCAGTACCCTTCTTGCCATATCACCCAAAAATTCTGGGCTTGATTTTTTATACATTCAAATGGCGAAAACATTATATGCATTAAGCTATGGCCTGAGTACAGACAGGGTAAAAGGGATTAATAGAGAAATAATAGCCGAAAAAATTATTGCTTTATTGAACGAATTTGGCCAAGACCAGGAAACAGCTATTGCACAGAATATTCTTAATGAATTTTTAAAATTCTTTAATCAAAAGCAAGTACCTGCACAGGCAATTAATACACAGATTAATAATTTAACGGATATTCAAATCAAGCAATTATCAGAGAAAATCCTGGAATTAATTAGCGGCAGAAAAATAACAATACCTAGTGTACCTACAAATATCTCTGAGCCCAAAGAAACTAAATTAACATCTGAATTAGAAGTAACTATGCGCAAGCAGGGATTGTTTTTTGGCGAAGCTAATGTTCCGATTACTCAAGATGAATGGGATAAGGTCGTAAAGGCAAATCCTAATTCAAAACATTTATTTTCTTTTTTAAACCAAACATTCTTAAAATATAAATCCGGTAAAAAACATGAATCTTGCATGGATTTGTTGAATAAAATCAAGGGTATTTGCAGTATGGATTCAAAGGATAAGAATGAGAGTAAGAAAATTACGGAAATTATGACAATCATCAATTTAATAATCCGCATGGGATATGCTCAGGAACTGATATTACCGGCTAATGGCCCAGTAATAAATATTGTTTTCAATTCATTAAATGACATGAAAAATATTGAACCTCCAATTATGCTGCAGGTTCTACTAACCCTAAGTATTTTAATTAAGAATGTCAATAAAGCAAATTTAACCAGTGTAACCGAAGAAACCTTTTATAAGCTATTAGTAAATCAGCAAGAAAAGTGTATTAAAGCAGTACAAGAATATTTAAGCAAAACCGTTTCTAGCGATAATTTCGAACTAATGCTTAATTATCTTGAGGTTATGAGTAAAATTGGGCTTATCGATAAAATTAATAAAAGTATAATTCAAACACAACTTGTAAACATTGCTGAGATTGAAGAAACTTACAAGTTTTTACTTTGCGCAAAATTAATCAGAACATTGATTAACTGTGGATTGGATGAAGAAATCGATAGATTAAGAATGAAAATGCAGGATTCCAGTATATGGAACCTTGATGATATGGTTAAAAATTTTGCCTTGCACGGGATCTTTGACGGAACATTAATAACTGACGTATCGTCTCCGGCTGGACTTAAAAGATATATTGAGGGCTGCCGCATAACCCTGGAAATTAGCGCAAACACTAAATTATTTACTAAAGGGCAGGCTAAAAAGATACTCAAGAACCTTTATAAACTTAAAGACAAATACGAAGTGTGCGGCCGGGGGATATATGCTGTGATTATTGATGCGACAATAAAACTAGCCGGTTTAGTTGATGCAACTATAAAGCACGAAAAAACAAAAACAAAGAAAACATATAATTTTTATTATTTGCAGGATTTACTGGGATTATTTAGTGAAGCTGAGCATGATGAAGATAACGTATATAATGTAGAGCTTTTTTGTAAAGTTATTAAAAGCTTGTCTTATTTAGGAACAGAATATCAAGTATACAAGGAATTCAATTTGAAAAAAGCCTGGGAGTGGGTAGTTAATAACTGTCCCGAAGATAAGAAGGCAGATATGGCAATGCTGATTATCAATACTGCTTTTGAAAACGGGTTATTAAAACTTCTGTTAAACTTAAAAGAGGATAAAAATAATCGAAACATTATTGCGTTTATGTTTGTAAATGCTAAAGAACAAGGCGATGAAAAAATCAACCAGGCAATATCTGTGCTTTATAATATTTTCTATAATGGAAAAATGGAGAATGAAAAGCCGGATATTGAAGCTCAAAGCGCTAAGCTTAAGGATTTGGAAATTCCCATGATGTTTGTGCCTTATTATGAAAAACTAACCCAATATATTAGGGATAATAATATTGACGGCTTACGCCAGGAGCTGAAAATATTATTAACGCAGTTAATGCAAAGTTTACAAAGCCAGATAGAAATAAACGAGGATTATGTTGAACGAAAAATGCCGGAAGCTCTGATTAAGGCATTATTATCACTGGCAATGATTAAGGCTAAAGATGCTCATGACCCAATATTTAAAATATTAGCAAAATATGAATATCTGCTTAACTTATTTATTAATCAAAATGCAGGAGTTAAAAACGCCATAGAATTTATTGAGCAATTCCAAAAACATATTGATTTTGGCCAAAAGGGATTAATAGGTTTTATTGCCGGCATTGATACTGAACGTGAGCAGATTAGCGGAATGCCGGTGTTCTCAGATACTGAAAATCCCATAATTAAAGAAATTGATAATTTGTTAGTTGAAAGAGAACAACTTTCTGCTGAGCGGGAAAAACTGCAGAAATCTTTGCAACTAGCACATTCGAAAGCAGGAGAAGTTGATTTAGAAGCACTCGAAATAAAAGCCTGGAGTCGATTAATTGATGGTTTCTTCAGGTATTATTGTAAAAACTTAAGCGATGGTATTGTTAACTATGTGGTGAATAACTTTATTTCTAATGATCAGTTTGTTGAGGCTTTTATTGCTGAATACGGCTTAGAAAAACCCGCCAAGATTTGGCATCAAAGCGGAGAACAAGCAAAAATACAAACAGAGTTTACTTATGAACTGCTTAAGCAAAGCTGGCTGTATTTACTGTTTCCGGAAAAAATGCAGATTTTTAATCAAATAGAAATGAGTAATTTTGGGTTTACAAAGACAATTGGTTGGCTGCTTGTAAAACAAATAATTTTTTACGATAACCCAAGAGACCAAAAATTAAAAGAAAAAATGCAAGAATTTGCAGATACAATATCTTTTAACCCTGATTTTGACAATAAAAAGAGTGCTTGGCTTAAACAGGCAATTTGTAAAATAATGTCTGAGCCTATTAATTCTGAAAAAATCCATTTATTCGACAATCGCTCAGAATATGAAAAGCGGATAAAGATGATTATTGAAGCACTGGAAGGGAAAAGAGATTTAAATAAAGTTTTAGAGTTAATTGAGGTTGCAGAAATTTTTGAAAGCATTGGAACAAAAAAATACCCACCTTTAATTGAACTGGATTGTCGTAAAAATGCTGATTTAGAGTCATCAATTGTTTATATCCGCAGATTACATGCGGCTGCACGTTATGAAAAAATACGCGTTCGGAAGGATGCAGATGCAATTGGCCTATTAGAAAAATTAATGGAATATGTTGAAAAAAATATTTCTTACGGTAGATACATAGAAAAAGATGAGCAGATTTTGCAAGATAAACTGGCGGAATTAAAGCAAAAAAAAGAAAAATTTGGGAATAAGACAAAATTAGAGAAGGACGAAGAAAATCAGAAAGGATTAGAGAAAATAAAAAAAGTTGTTGAATCAATTAAATTTAAAGGAAATCAGATAATGGTGTATTTGGGCGCAGATGGTTTTGGCTGTAGTTATAGCTTTGACCCATATGAGAACAATATAAGTATTAAAAAAGGAGCTACAGAAATCGATGCGCTAGAGTATATACTAAACGAAGTTGCCTGGGATTATTTTAAACCTGAGCATAAACAAAAGCTGGAAAAAATGTTATCAGCGCAATATGCAGAACATCAGGCAGAATTAGAGAAAGTAAAAGAAGTTATCGAATCAATTGGCACTCCAGGGGGTCATGGGTTGAATGTAGTTTTTGGTGATGAAGATGACTATTCATTTTCAATAAGTGGACCAGGCACATATAGTGCACTCATTACTATTAAAAAAGGCAGCACAGGAATTGAGGCTTTAAAATATATTGCTAAAAATATACATTGGAATTATTTTACGACTAGAGATAAGCAAAAACTCAGGAAACTGATAAGGGATTTAATTAAAGAAAGTGTTCAAAAAAATACTGGCTTTGCAGATATTAAACAATTTATTGAATCATTAGAAAGTGCTCAAATTAAGGTTCAGGCTCGGGATAGTTTTCATATTTTTCATGTGGGAGATGAAATTACTTTGGATGTGATAGAAGATAAACATCCGATTGATATTTTAAATTATTTTTTAATCCATGTTGCTACCAAAGGATATTGCAGTGAGGATGATATTAGGAGAATAAAAGATAAATTAGAGCAATTAAGAGGACAAAAATCAGCCTCAGTTGTAACTAATGAAGATATCAAGGAATTTATTGAATCTTTAAGCGATGAAATCAAAGTATCTGTATATAATAATGTTCATAGAAATAGAAAAGTGAAAATAATTATTATTAAAAATCCGGGTGGAGAGAAAAAATTAATAATCAGTGTTTCAGCTAATGCTAATCCAGAAGATATAATAGAAGCTATATTTAATGATCAGGAGCATAATCTTTTAGATAAATTTTCACCAGAAAATCAGAAGAAGTTACAAGATAAGCTGGAGAGTTTAAAAACAGGTGAAAAACGCGTGGATTTGAATCCCATCAAGCAGCGGATTAGGGAAATAGACCAAAGAATGGATGAAATTGACCAAAGACTTGCAGAATTAAGAGCATGTTTAAATAAAAATCCGCCGCAAAATTTAGTTTTAATAGAAACTATAGAAAAAATTAAAAAAGAGAAACAAGAGCTTGCAACAGTATTAGAAAATTTAATCAAAGCGCGAGATAAGGATTTAATTAAAATTAAGAAATTAGTTGAAGGCATCTATGAACAGGGCAAAATTTATGTACAATTAAACCAAGACCCTCCGATTGCTCCTAACGTTCCAAAAATTAATCGGTTAGAAATTACTACTGGATCTAATTATCAATGTATTTTGGAAGTATCCGAAGGTGTAACAGCAATTGAATTGATAGAATTTATAGAAAAACTAATAGCATCAGGTAAGCTAGCATGGTTTTCTCAGGAATGTATGCAGGCATTATCACTTATGCATGTAAATTTAGAAGACAAAGAAAAGCAAAAAGACAAAAAATTAGTAGAAATTAAAAAATTAGTCGAATCAGCGCATGATAAGGGGAAGATTACAATTTCATTGAATAAAGCGCCTGATAATGGCAAGAGAATCCAAGATTATGAGGATATGAATAATGGAGTAGTTCAGCATGAACTTCGCGTGTCTAAAGGTGTTTCAGAATTAGAACTTTTAAAACACTTAGATATGAAAATTGCAGTTGCTTGGGGATGGTTTAATGACAAATGTATACAGGAAATCCAAGAAATGCTTAAAAAATCAAATAAAAAATCATTAATAAAAATTATTAATCAAATTGAATCGTTTCCCGGCCATAGAGGAAAAGTGCAAATTTATCAGCCTGCGCCTGATTGTGCAGTTAAAAAAATCACTTTTAGATATGTAGATGACATGTGGTATATGCAATTACCAGAAGATTGTTTGTTTGAAGATTTAATTAAGGCAATACTTAAAAAAGCAGATAGTGATTGGGATTGGTTTAATGATGATTGCAAAATCATGTTAAAAAATAAATTAGCCGGATCAAAAACAGGACAGAAACAAAATAACATTGATCAAATTAGAAAGAAAATTAAATCGATGGATTTACAGATAAAAGCATTGACTGAACAAAACAGTTTAAAGCTGGATAACTTAAAATCAGCAGAACTGCCTGAAAAAATAGAAGCAGAGTTATTAGTAACACAAGCAATATAGACAACAGATCCTGCAGTTACGGGATCCCGATGATATTCTAAGAAAGCTTTTGCATTCGGGACCATAGACCATAGATTAAGGACTATAAGCCAAATAATTTTTCCTCTACTAAATTTTTACCAAAAAAATTCCTTAAGAAAGTATATGTTGCATGCTTACCCTAAGGTTATTTTACACTTATAAACTTACAAACTTAAAAACTAATTTATTTCTATTAGCTACCCCTGCTCTTCCTGCTTTATCCTGTATTTGAGGAAAATCCTTTAAAAACTTGTAGATATTTTATCGTAACTTATTGGAATTAAATAAGATAAAATTATCAGCGAGATTTGCAATCCGGATAAACATATGGTATACTTTTATACCTTTTTTACATTAAGAGTTATACTCATAACTGTCTAATTTGTAAATGGTTGTGTTTTTTTAGGCAGAGTTTTTAAATAATATTTGGGGTTTTTTGTGCATAAAAATAATAAAATCATAAATAAAACTATTGCAATTATACTTATTCAGTGTTTTCTGCTCATGGATATTGCCTGGGCCGGAGGAAACTCTTTAGTTGATTTAAACAAGCGAAATCAACTAAGTAATCTTGCGCCCAAAAGCTATATAAATTTTTCCCAATTCCAAACTGCTTTTAACCTTCAGCTTAACCGATTAATCAGCAAACAGAATATTAGTGATTTATCCGCTGCATTAAAAAATCCTCAGGTAATAAAAACAAATACTGCAACTAATAACCTGAGAATTAAACTAGAACAATTAATTAACTTTTTTTCTTTATCAATCGTCCTGCAATTTTTTATTAATCAAATTAACCAGAAAATAACTGCATTTATTGATAATCAAGTGCAAAAGACAGCCGGAGTATCTTCCTCATACCTGGGTGATAATAATCAAAATAATATTAATATAGAACTAAAGCGCATATTTGAAGACATGTCCGCGGGTGATTATTATTTTGTGCAGGGGATCAAGGAGGAAGAGGTTAGTTCAGTGGAAGGGCATGTGGGAAACCTGTTTGAGCGTTTGCATTATCTAGAGTGGGATGAGATTGATA
>JBDRJV010000031.1:0-30805 GCA_043814605.1 Candidatus Omnitrophota bacterium
ATTGCAAAAGATTCTCGACTGCAGCCTCCCGTAGGAGTCTGGGCAGTGTCTCAGTCCCAGTGTGGCTGACCATCCTCTCAGACCAGCTACCCATCTTCGCCTTGGTAAGCCATTACCTCACCAACTAGCTAATAGGACGCAGGTTCCTCCTTAAGCGGTAGGCCCGAAGGTCCCCACCTTTTACCTCATACACTTATGTGTTCGTGGTCATATAAAGTATTAGCCTTGTTTTCACAAGGTTATTCTCTACTTAAGGGTAGATTACCAACGCGTTACTCACCCTTTTGCCGCTATCCCGAAGGATCGCTCGACTTGCATGCCTAATCCACGCCGCCAGCGTTCGTTCTGAGCCAGGATCAAACTCTCCAAAAAAAATAAAAGAGTAATCTGGCATTGACTTGAGCTTGGCTATTTTTTCAATTTTACAAAGAACAAGCACAAAAAAAGAGGACACCCAAAGATGCCCTGTTTTGTTTTTTATTAATATTTCAATTCAGGAGTTTTAGATTTTATTCAATCCTAAAATCTACCCCCTTCCTGTATTTCACAAAACATCTATGTATTATTTTAAATATTTTTACTTGTGTTTTTCTTGTCAATGTGCTTCCTTGTTTTTATGAAGGTAAGTGAAAATATACCATGTCTATATAATACTGTCAAGTACTTTTTTTAAAAAAAATATATATATTATTAGGATACCTAGTCCACTTTTTGCACGCTAAAACCAATAGTTGCCTCAGCTACAATTTTACTGTTTACTTTAGCCTGTGCTGTAACTATCCCGCCTGTAGAAAGAACCTTTTGGGGAATAACTTCTATCTTTAATTGATCCCCTGGTACAACCGGAGCCTTAAACTTAACTTCCGCTTTACCAAAATAATAGCGTACTTTACTTTTTTCAACATGTTTAGTCTTTGCATACAAAACTATTGCCGTCTGCGCCATTGCTTCTAGAATTAATACCCCTGGCATAACTGGTTGTTTGGGAAAATGCCCAATAAAAAAATGCTCATTCGCCGTTACATTTTTTATCGCCACAATTTTTTTGCCTGCTTCTAGTTCTAATACGCGGTCAATAAGTAAAAATGGATATTCCTGCGGCAATATTTCCTGCAGTTCAGTGATTGTTAACATTATTTTTCTCCCATCTTATTTTTTTATTAAACTAATTAATATCTTGTTCTATTCTTGTTAATAACTCCGCCGGCGTGCATGTCCCTACCCCCACTTTTCCCACAACAACACCAGCAGCATAATTTGAAATGTGCGCGGCTTCTTCAAATGTCGCACCACTAGCTAAAGCTAAAGTAAATGCACCAATTACTGTATCACCAGCACCCGATACATCAAAAACTTCTTGTGCCTGCGTAGGAATGTAAATAGTTTTCTTGCCGCGAATAAATAAACTCATTCCCTGCTCTCCCCGAGTTATTAATACCGCACATGCTTTAATTTTTTTCAGCAGCTTTCGGCCAGCCATTTCTAAAGATTTTTCATCAATAATATTGATCCCTGTTGCTTTTTCTGCTTCATGTTGATTCGGCGTAATACAAGTAACTCCGTGGTAATAAGAAAAATGCTCTTCTTTAGGATCAACCGTAATAATAAAATTTTTTCTTTTAACAGCCTTTAAAATCTGTTCCAATAAAAAAGGATTAATTACCCCTTTTCCATAATCTTCAATAATTATGGCATTGATATTATTAAGATTATTTTTTATAAAATTAATTATTTTTTGTGAAATTTTTTTATTAATTTCTTTAATTTCTTCCCGGTCAACTCTGACCACTTGCTGATGGCGGGCAACAATTCTCGTTTTTAAAGAGGTCTGCCTTTCTCTATCTGTAACAATACCTTTAGTATCTGCACTGCGCTTAATCAATGCTTTAAGAATTTTTCCCCAATGGTCATTTCCAATAACCCCAATTATTCCTGCTTTACCATTTAATGCCCCAATATTACAAGCAACATTAGCCGCCCCGCCAGGCATTAAGGATTCTCTTTGCAAATGCACCACCGGCACCGGCGCCTCCGGGGAAATACGGCTAACCTCACCCCAAATAAATTGATCGAGCATAATATCCCCGATCACCAGAACCTTTGATTGCTTAAATTTTTCTAAGAGAAATCTTAACCTATTTTTATCAATTGTCATTGTTCTCATCCTTCAATTAACGCACGGTACAACAAAGGAATCATAATCTCATGGTGTCCTATTAAATAATAACCCTGACCCCCGGCAGCCGTAGGACGTTTCATAACATTCTGCACCGGCCTGTAATGTTTAATCATATCCATACAAACTGTTGTAAAATTATGCACTTTAAATTTTAAATTCCGTGCCGCGGATATTGCCTTTAAAAAAACCTCCGGCATTATTACCGCAGACCCAATATTAAAAACCACGCCCCCTTCTAATCCAGACACAGATTCAATAAAGGAATAAAAATCATCCATTGAAGCTTTCCCTAACTTCGCCCCGTCACATCCTGGATGAGGATGAATTATATCAGTACCAATCGCAACATGTACAGTTAAAGGAATTTTATATTTATAAGCATTTGCTAAGAGGCTGTAATTTTTAAATTTAAGCTTACTTTTCTTGATTAGTTTCCCCAGGGTAAAACCGAACCCGGCATTTTCTTTATCCGCTAAATTAATTGCCTGATTAAAAAAATCTGAAGTTTCTTTACTCATGCCAAAACTACCGTCCTGGATTGACGCCTCAACGTTTTCCGAAGTTTGCCCGCAAAAAGCTAATTCAAAATCATGAATCGCACAAGCACCGTTAAAAGCAATCACATTGATAAACCCTCTTTTCATCAAGTCTATTAATAGGGGGTTTAAACCGCATTTAATCACATGCGCACCCATCATAAAAATTATCGGTTTTTTGTTTAATCGCGCCTTTTTCACAGCTCGAATAACTGCCTTTAAATCACTGGCAGCTAATATGTCCGGCATTGAATCTAAAAATTTTGCAAAACTTGATTTTGAACTGTTTAATTTCGCAAAATTATTGATCCCTATTCTACTTTTACGCTTTTTTAAAGATATTTTCTTAATTTTAGATAAATCGATTTTTTGTTTCATTTTAAATAAATAAGGTTTCACCAAAACATTTATAATGGATTGTATTCTATCATACTAATTTTTCTGCGTCAATTCCGTGCTTTTAGATTCAATGTCAGTTAATATTGCCCGCGCCAGTCCAAAAGGAACTTTTAAATCCACAATTAAAGGGATCCTATTCTCATCCGCACTAAACCAAATCCGCATACTGCCTTGCGTATTTAAAGCATCATCAAACTGTCTTTCGCTTTCTTCTGTTGGCAAAATCATAAACGCCCAGAAATGGCCGGCCGGAGTTCTGATGAAACACTGCTTCCGGATTAAAATCGAAACAGGAAAATTCTTCTTCCCGCTGCTGATTAAAATTTCAATTGGATCATCTGGTGAAATTTCATTTTTTCTGAAATAATAAAATATACCCAGCGGATCCAAAACATCTTTTGTTATGGCAACTTCATATTTACCTTTTTTATCCTCAGCAAAACATTTTAAATTTTCAAAATCATACTCCATCTTCTTAAAAACATTTTTGTGCTTTAATATAGTCTGAGAATCATACTTTATCGGCTGAAAAGTTTCCGTATTGACATATGATTTAACTGTTCCGTCAACCCGATAAAAAAAAGAAAAAAAACTGTTAGTCCAAGCCTTTAATTCTACAAGCGTTGCGGGCTGGCCTTTAATCTGTGTTTGTTCTTTTATGGATAAAGTTGCGTGGCCAACATCCATTGCCAGCCAGCGTACTTTATAGTAAAGCTTTTCGCCCACAATTAATTTACCTGAAGGTGGTAATATTTTTTGTTTGGCAACTTCAATTTCACACACATTTATTTGGTGTTTATTTCGCTTATGTAAATTGGAACAACCGCATAAAACAGTTAATATCAAATACCAAACAAGCAAATAAAATCCTTTTTTTTTAAACATACTTTTCCTTCTAAAAATTAAATTAATTAATAAAATTAATTACGGAGTTAAAAACATCTCTAGGTTTAATGCTATTCATGCATCGCCGGTTCTCACAAACTGTTTCATAACAAGGAATTGAACAATTAACCTCTTTTTTTAAAATAATTACTTTGCCTGATCCCACCGGCCCGGTTAATTCTGCCGATGTTGGGCCAAAAATAGCTACAGCATTAACACCACTGGCTGCCGCAATATGCAGGGGGCCTGAATCTGCCGAAACAACACAGCAGGCATACTGCATAATCGCTGCTAATTCATGCAGATCTGTCTGGCCGGTTATTATTGAACATTTATTTTTCATTAAATTTACAATTTGCTTTGTTAAATCCTGATCTCTTTTGGCTCCGGCAAAAACAATTTTTACTTTTTTTTCTTCTATTAACATATCCGCAAGGCGCGCAAAATTTTCCGGATCCCAGCGTTTAAGCATCCAATTGCCACCGGCATTCATTACCACAAACTTCTCTGAGCTATTAATCCCTGATGCATTTAAAATATCCCGGGCATTTTTTTTACCTGCATCGTTGATAAAAAATTCACATTCCCGATCTACACGGCTAACTCCACAAGCTTCAAAGAGGTTTAAAAAATAATCAATCTTATGCATTAATTTATCCGGAATTTCAATCGATTTTGTTAATAAAAAACTTCTTTTTTTTGTTCCATAACCAATACGCTCAGGAATTCCTGCTAAAAAACCAATCATTGCCCGGCGCAGAGAAGGATGCAGTATATAAACCTGATTAAATCGCTTCTTTCTTAGATAACGGATAAATTTAATTTTTGCTAAAAAAGTCCGGTGTTTTCCGTATTCGTCGTAAACTATAATTTCATTAATTCGAGGGTTATTTTTTAACACCTCTTCGGTGTGCGAGATCACCAGACAGGCAATGTGGGCATCAGTTTCTTTATTTCTTAAAGCTTTAATGGCTGGGGTTGAAAAAATTACATCACCCAGCCAATTTACATTTATGATCAAAATTTTTTTCATTTGTTATTTATTCTTCTATCCTTAAATAACGTATAAAACCCAGAAACCTGTGCCCAGAATACAATCAAGTTATCCGCAGTTCGGGAAATACGGATTCTGCGTATGGCAAATTCATCATTTAAATCAAATTCAAAACCCGGATGAGTTGCACAAGCACCCTTAAACCCGGCAAGCCTCGCTGTTTCTTTAATGTATGAATTTAAAAAACCGCAAGGATAGCAAAAAAATTTCGTTTCCTTTTTTAAACGGGAATCTAAAATATTCTTAGATTCTCTGATTTCCCGAATAACTTGTGAGTTTTTTGCATCTGGTAATAAGCAATGGGTAATAGTATGTGAGCCAATATCAATCAGTTTCGAATCACTTAAAATTTCAACTTGTTCCCAATTAAGCATATCTTTCTTATTCCCCACCCATTCCGTAACCACAAAAATTGTCGCCGGAATCGAATATTTTTTTAAGATGGGAAACGCCTGGGTATAATTATCCGCGAATCCATCATCAAAAGTTATCACTGCAGACTTATGTTTAAGCGGTTTCTTCTCTTTCAAAAAGTCAACATATTCATCCAGGGATAAAATATTGTAATTATTTTTTTTTAAGAAATACATTTGACGCTGAAAACTCTCCGGGCTGACAACCAAGCGAGATTCTTCTGAGCCTTGATTAATACTATGATACATAAGTACAGGAATTTGGTAAAAATTATTTAAATAAACTTTTAAAGCAAATAACAATATAATTATTAAAAAAATAATAATTATACGTTTTTTCATTTTTTTGTGACCTCTGTATAAACGCTTTCCACTTTTTTTACCATTATTTTTAAATCGAATTCGGCGGCAACATTACGTGCCGCCACTATCCCCAGCCGAATTGCTAAATCTTTATTATCCATTATCCGCATAATTGCTCCGGCTAAAGCAATTGAATCGCACGGCGGCACTAATAAACCAGTTATATCATGTTTAACAATCGTCGGAATTCCTCCGACATTAGAAGCAATTACCGCCAGTCCAGAAGCTTGCGCTTCCAGAATAGATAAACCTAAGCCTTCTTGCAATGACGGCATAACAAAAATATCAATATCTTTCAATACAGTTCCTGGATCAGACACTGGGGGTAAAAAGAAAACCTGTTCATGGATATTCAGCTTTTTCGTAAGTTCTACTAATTGATATTTTATCTTTCCCTGCCCAAAGATATAGAGCCGGGCATCCGGATATTCTTCAATAACTTGAGCCATTGCTTCAATTAGATATTTATGCCCTTTTATTTTAGATAAGCGTGCAATAACTCCGACAACTCTGTCTTTATGGTTTGGATCATTTCTTTTATCAGAAATTTTGAATTTTGTAACATCTATCGCATTCGGAATCAAAGCTATTTTACGAGCATCTACATAAAAATCAATTTGCAGATGTCTTGCCACTGCTTCACTAATTGCAATAACTTTATTTCCCCAGCAGGGAAAAAATTGCCGGCCGATATTTCTTTTAAAAAACCCGTGGCATGTTGTAACATAAGGAATTTTTGTAATACGGTTTAAATAAAAACTCAGAACCTGTGTAACTCGGGTTTGGGCATGGATAACATCTACGGGATTTTTACGTATAAATAGCAGTAATTTAATTAAACTAAAAATTACCAACGGATTTAATTCCGCTTTAGTTCTAATCGGGATATGAATATGTTTAACATTATTAGCTTTAACTTGCGCAAGCATATCGCCAGAAGAAGATGCACAAAAAACTTCGTGCCCTGCCTCGGCTAAAGCTCTTCCTAAAGCAACAGTATAGGAACTAATCCCCCCGTAATTTAAATGTGTAGTCAATAATAATATTTTCATTTCTCATGCTTTGTTTTTAAGTCAATTAAATATACAATTGCTTGATAAACTTCATTAACTGTAATTTCATACATGCAATTTTTTCTAAAACAGCGAGCCTTATAGCAGGGTGAGCAAGAAATATCTTTTCTTATTAAAACAGATTTTTTCAAATAAGGCAAGTGTCTTGTTGGATCAGTAGGACCGAATAAAGCCACAAAAGGTGTTTTTAAAGCTGCTGCCATATGCATCGGGGCACTGTCCACCGTTAATAATACATGCATTCTTTCGATAATTGCGGCAAGTTGCATCAAAGAAGTGTCGCCAGCAGCATTGATCGGTTTACAGCTAGTCAACGCGATTATCTCATGAATCAACGATCTATCTTTTTGCATTCCTGTAAAAATAATCCTGGCGTTAAATTTTTCAGAAATCATATCCGCAATCTTTGCATAGTTCTGTGCTTGCCAAACTTTAGTCTGCCAACGCTGGCTGGCCAAAGCATTAATCCCGATCAGCAGTTGTTCAGAATTATACCAATTCCGGGCTAAATATTCTCCCGCATTTATCCGATCTTGATCCCTTAACCACATGGTAAGTGTTTTTTCACCGGAATCAATCCCTAATTGTTTAAGCACTTGGAATTGATGTTCAATCGGACTACAATTCTGGTTAATATCTAAAATACCTTTATTCAGTAAAAACCCCATTTTCCTATTTTTAAACCCAAAACGCTTTTTAATTCGCCCGATGAAAGCAAGCAAATGTGATAAATTATTATTTTGAAAATCAATACTAATATCATATTCTTTTTTCAATATTAAATAAGCTTTGCGAATAATCTCTGAGAATCCCCGGCGGTTTAAAATAACTAAATTATCAATATCGGGACAAGTCTGGAGAACTTCCTTAAATTCATTAAATACTAAAACCTCAATATATGCTTGCGGAAACCTTTTTCTAATTGCTTTAAGTGCTGCCGATATCAGGATAACATCGCCTAATGCCCCTAATTTAATCACCAAGATTTTTTCTTTTTCTATCAATTCATTGTATAGAGAAATAGTTTTTGTAACTAAAGAATTTAAAGAAAACTTACTTACGACTTTTTCTCTAAGATTTTTTATAAACTGCTGGGATAAATTTTCATCCTTTAATATTCTAATCGCCGCTTGTGCCAGTTCATGCGGATTAGCTGATTCTACCAATAATCCATCCTTTTCATGATCAATAATTTCTACGACCCCCCCCACTCTGGTTGCTACTACCGGAACACCCACAGCTCCAGCTTCAATCACTACCCGGCCAAAAGCTTCCTGTGTTGTCGTAGCCATAATCAATAAATCCATTTTTTTTAAAACTGTTGGGATATCTGAAACATTTCCCATGAATTCCACAATTTTCTCTATGTTTAGCTGCTGGGTAAGGGCTTTTAATTCATCGACATATTCTTGCCGGTTTAAAGGCGCTTCTCCGATAATAACTGCCTTTAAATTACTTATTTGACTGGTAATAATGGGTATAGCTTTTAAAAAATGCACATGGCCTTTTATCGGACTAATTCTCCCAATTATCCCAATAACTTTTTCCTTTTTATTATTTTTGCTCTTTTCCTTAACACTATTTAAACCACGAAAAATAAAATCTTTTAAGTCTACACCGCGATAAATAAGACGTATTTTCTCTCGGGATACATTAAAATCTTCAATCATATGCCGGCCGATAATCTGGCTGATTACAATTACAATTTTCCCCCAGCCCATAACCCGGCTAAAAAAATGCTTACTATAGTAGCCATGACAAGTAGTGATAAATTTTGTCTGCGTAAAAAAACAAGCTAAAAAACCAATCCAAGCCGGAACCCGGCTGCGCGCATGCACAATATCAATTTTTTCTTTTTTAATGATCCTGATTAATTTAATCGTGCAGTTAATTACAGAAAATAAAGATTTTTTATGAACATTTAGCCGATAGTGTTTGCTCCCGATAGTTTGTAATTGCTCCACCAACCTGCCTCCGGCTGAAACAACCACGGATTGATGGCCTTGACTAACTAATGCATCGGCCAAATCAATCGTTCCCCTTTCTACACCACCGCTTTTTAGCTCTGGTAATATTTGTAAAATATTCATATTCAAGTCTCAAGTCACAAGCCCCAAGCTGCAGGTTAGTGGTTATCTGCTGTTAACCTGCAACTTGCTGCCTGCAGCCGCTGCTTAAAATCTTTTACTTCAGCAGCATTCCGGCTAAAATTTTATCTTTAATAATTTTATCTAATTTTTCCCGGTCGTTAAGTTTTGTCAATATTTTTGTTTGATTTTTGTAATTTTCTAACTCCCTAAAAATTTGATCAACTGGGCAGATAACAATCATTTTCTCTTTAACTAAATTTTCTAAAAATCGTTCGTGTTTAACTGCCTTTTTAGCTGCATTCTTTTCTAAAGGAAAAACAATTGTATACACTCCGCTGGTTGCAGCCTCAGAAACCATAGAAATGCTTTCACCCGTAACAATCATTACATTACTCACCCCCAGTATCCCCTCAACTGCATCCGTAACATTTTCTTGCTGAGGAAATACTTTAAAAATACATTGGGGATAATCAGCCAAAACCTCCTCTAAATACCGGTCAACTTCTTTTGGAGTACGGCGAGAAGTTGAAATCAGAATCTGCGCATTATATTTTAAAGAAAAATTTTTTACTTGTTCCATAACCAGCTGGACCGACTCTTTTTTTAGTGTATATTCCCGGGAATCCCCGCCGATTAAAAGTCCGATTCTCAATTCTTTTTTTAAAGCAAGACTGGCTTTAAGTAAATCTGCGCTTTTCCTTAAAGATTCAGGCGTAATAATGTTTAAAGCTCCTTTTGTAATTAAAATATTATTTCTAAGTTTAGGATTATCATGTTTAGGGATTATACATAAATCAAAATTTTTTACACTAAATGGGGTTGGCTGCATAATGCTAATTGTCTTTGCCATATTTTCTTTTGCCAACAATAAGGCCGCCGCACGGGTTAACGCACCGCTGCAAAGCACAATATCAAAATATACCTTATCCAGTTTTTTATAACAATCCTTTTTCAATGCTCGTTTCAAAAAAAACATGGGATTAGGAATAAATTTTCCTAAAAGAAAAACTACAATTAATAAAAATTTTTCCCAAAAACCATTTTTAAATTTAATATCAATAATTTCTTCTGTAAATGGCTGGCATTGCTGCTTAATTGAATCCGCAACTGCCTTTGCCTGGTGCAAGTGGCCGGTTTTCCCATCATTAAGGATCAGCACACTCCGGGCACTTGTATGTTTCCATCTGCGATTTCCCCATAACCATAAATGAGGATGTTTAGTAATATATTTTTCTAAGCAATCACGGTACTCAGTTACCGCCCGGTCAATAAACGCTTCTGTATCCTCACCCTTATCGATAACAATCGGCTTTTCATAGACAAGCTCATGACTAAATCTGTGCCGGGTATTAAATGCTGGTAATATTACCGCACCTGTATTTGCCGCGATGCGAAACGCTCCGTCGGCAATAAAGACAGGCCTGCCAAAAAAATCTCTGATTTTACCCTGCTTACCACTTTGATCTCCGATCATACCAATAATTCCGTTTTGCTTAAGATGCTTAACGATTGATCTTAATTGCATGCCTTTTTGAATTATTATCGTGCCCCGCATTTGCCGGTAATAGTTAAGCAAATCATTCAAAAAAAGAGGTTTTTGTTCACGGGCTAAAGCATACATAGGGTACCCATTAAAAGCTGTGATACTGGCGGCAAATTCCCAGTTACCATAATGGGCGCTTAAAAAAATCGTGCCTTTATTTTGCTTGACCGAATTTTTTAGATAATTAAAATTTTTGATTTTTGTATAATTTTTAAAATAATTATTATTCATCCGCGGAATAAAAAAAAGCTCCATTACGTTAAACCCGAAATTTTTAAAAATAGCCTTGACGATCTTTTCCCTTCTCTTTATCTCTAAATTTTTACCAAATGCCGCTTTTAAATTGGCCCGGGCTATTCTTTTTCTTTTTATTAAAAAAACATAAACAATTCTCCCGAAAAAAATACCTGATTTTAAAACCAGTTTTCGCGGCATTACGCGGACAATCAAGGTAATTGCTCTAATCGGCAGATAAAGCAGACAATTGAGCCAAAAATCTTTCTTCATTTTCTTTTATTCCCAACTTGACTTTTAAAACTAAAAATTCTATACTTTTGTTATTTAAAAATTCTAAACTTATGCCTTTTAATCTGGGCTCATCTTTCGCTGTTGTAATAATTGTTTTTATATTTTGCTGATTACAAATATCCATGATTACTTTTATCTCTGGTTCAGTAAAAATATGATGGTCTTCATAAAAAAAACTTTTCCCGATATTAATGCCTAAAGTTTCAATAATATTTTTAAAACCATCCGGAACAGCGATCGCACAAAGCAATGCAATTTTTTTACTCTTTTGATTTTGGCTGATTTCATTAAGATTAAACTTTTTTTGTGTAATTAAATCATAAAAATAATCCGCCCGGTGTTCAGATAAGCAAACAAATGCACTTTTATTATATTTACTCAGTTTATTTTTAATGCGATTAATTTCTCTTTCGGCAACAACCGCATTATTCAGCATAAAACAATCGGCTTTTTTTAAATATTTAAAGGGAAGCCGCATTAACCCCCGTGGCAGAAGAAACCCATTACTAAAAGGGTCTCGAGCATCGATACAAATAATATTCAGATTTTTCCTAATTTTCAGATGCCCCAAAGCATCATCTAAAATTACACATCCCTGTTTAAAATGGTCTGGAATCCCTTTTAAAGCTAACCGCCGGTTTTTATTAATAATCACTTGAGTCTGAGGAAATTCCTGCTTCAGCATTTGCGCTTCATCGGCAATAGTCCCGCTATCTGATGCCGTTCCTTTATATCCCCGGCTGATTACAGTAGTTTTTTCTGCGTGTCTATTAAAATATTCAATGATTAGCTCAACTAAAGGCGTTTTTCCTGTGCCGCCGGTTGTAATATTACCCACGCTAATTATTTTTAAATTAAATTTTTCTGATTTTAAAACGCCTGACTCGTATAAATAAAAACGTAAAGCAAGGATAGCTCCGTAAAGACATGATAATATTTGCAGAAAAAATCTGACAAAAACATTAATCGGGTTTTTGTCTTTTCCCAGACAAACTGCGAGTAAATACTTTTTTATTCCTGCTTTAGTGTTTTTAACCATTCTTTTATTTTTTTCTCATATCCTAAATCCGTTGGAAAATAATATTTTTTATTTTGCTTAAAATATTCCTGCTTTACATAATGGTTTTTACCCTGATGCGCATATTGATAACCTTGCCCGCGGTTTAATAGTTTGGCACTTTTGTAAGAAGCATCTTTTAAATGCTGCGGAACTTCTGTTTGAGTATCATTTTTCACATCTTCTGTTGCCCGTTCAAGCCCGATATAAGCGGCATTACTTTTCGGTGCACAGGCGATATAAACTGTTGCCTGTGCTAAAGGGATTCTGGCTTCCGGCATGCCTAAAACTTCGGCCGCCTGATAAGCAGCATTAGCAATAACAATTGCCTGGGGATCAGCATTTCCTACATCTTCAGATGCGCAAATTAAAATCCGGCGGGCAATAAATCTCGGGTCTTCTCCGGCGTAAATCATCTGCGCCAGCCAATGCAAAGCTGCATCCGGATCAGAGCCGCGCATGCTTTTGATAAAAGCAGAAATTGTATCATAATGATCGTCTCCGTCACGGTCATAACGTACAATTTTTTTCTGAATAGATTCTTGGGCCACATCCAGAGTAAAATAAATTTTCCCGTCAACTTTCGGCGCAGTTGTGAGTATCCCCACTTCCAAAGAATTTAAAGCACGCCGGGCATCGCCATCACTCATCAGGCATAAATGTTCTAATGCTTGCCGATCACAAATAATCGGTATATTCCCAAAACCTTGCTCTTTATCTTCTATCGCCCGCATAAGTAAAGAATATAAATCATCTCGGTTATGCGGTTTAAATTCAAATATATGGGAACGGGAAATCAACGCCGGGATAACATAGAAAAACGGATTATAGGTAGTTGCGCCAATCAGGATAATATTGCCGGATTCAACATCATTGATAAATACATCCTGCTGAGACTTGTTAAATCTATGAATTTCATCAACAAAAAGAATCGTTTTTACCTGAGAAAATTTCTTTTTTTTCCGAGCTAAATCCAGAATAGTCTTTACTTCCTTGACACTGGCACTGGCCGCATGAATAGACATAAATTCTGCTTTAGTGATTGCACTAATGATTGAAGCTAAAGCACTTTTTCCTGTACCCGAAGGGCCGTACAAAATAATAGAGGTTATTCTGTCGGAATCAATCAGCCGCCTTAAGAGTTTGTCCGGGCCTAAAATATGTTTTTGACCGATAAATTCTTCTAAAGACCGGGGCCGCATGCGTAAGGCTAGAGGCATATCCTGAATATCCTGCGTACTTTTATTCTGCTGTGCATTCATTTTTGGCGTTGGGAAAAGTTCGTTTTTTGAATTAATCGTTTTCATACAGTTTCTCTAAAAAAAATCCCCGCATATTGCCGTAAATTTTAATGATTTTGAAAACCCAGGTTTCCCAGGTGGGTGCCCTCTCAATTAGCCCTCAAGCTATATGAAGTTAAGCTCCCTTTTAATATGTAATGGTTAAAAAATCATAAAAAATCTACAAGCACAGCAGGGAAATTTTTATTAAATGCACTATAGCATAAGCACCCCATAAAATCAAGCAAAAAATGCAGTCTTAGTCGGCTAAAAAAGAAACATCTCAGCGTAATATTGCCTGATGCACAAAAGCCCCAATTGCCCAAACGCTAAAAGATAAAATAATCACATAAAAAAAAGGAACCTGCTTTTTTAAGCAGAATGATACACAGATAAAGAAAAAAACACTGGGAATAATCCCCCAAAGTACACCTTTTGTGTATTTCAATAGAATTACATAATCTTGTTTATTATCCAGATAAAGCCAAATTAAAACTAGCAAACTTGTTAAAGGCACTGTTGCTAAAAGTCCGGCAAGCGTAGGAAATTTTTTACCAACAGTAGTGCACAATAGAATAATACTTAAGGAAACTACTAATTTTATTAGATATTGCATGCAACACCTGTTAAATCAAGCCTCAGATTTAATCATAATCAGCATCATTTTAAATTTTTCGATTGCTTTTAAAGAATGCGGCTTATTAGCCGGCATGGTAATCAATTTATTTTGACCCAGTATAAACACTTGCCCATCAATTGTAATTTCTGCTTTGCCGTCTAAAATATAGACTATAGCATCAAAAGGCGCAGTATGCTCACTTAATCCCTGGCCTTGATCAAAAGCAAAAAGAGTTACGGTACCGGTATTTTTTTTAACTAAAGTTTTACTCACAACCGAACCGGATTGGTACTCAACTAAATCACGAGGATTACTTACTTGCATTAATTCCCTTTTTGCTCTGAGACTAACCATTCTTTAGCAGCTTCAATATCTTCGAAAGAATGTAACTCCATTCCGGAAAAAGTAATAACCGCATTCAAAAGTATTTTTTTAATCCCTAAAACCCCAACAATTGCTGTTTTTCTGATAATATTTTTAAGCTTTAAAGCCGAATCCTTTAGAGAATCAACTCTGCGAGGTGTTCCCGGTGAATTACGGACATCCACTAATAATAAAACTGATTTTTCCGGCTCTTTAATCAATGTTTGTGTTACAAATAAAATTTCACCGTCCTCTAATTGTTCTATTTTATTAAAATCATTATAGCGAGCCATAAATATCTTTTTCCCTTTATGTTCAATCCAGCCTGATTTCATAATTCATTCCTTCTTTATCTTGCTGATTTAATCTTGAATCAGCCATTCTTTAGCAGCTTCAATATCTTCGAAAGAATTAATTTCCATACCGGAAAAACGTACAATTCCTCGTAAAAGAACTTTTTTAAACCCGTCTACCCCGATAACTGCGGTTTTTTTAAAAATCTTTTTCACGCTTAAAGCAGTATCTTTTAAGCATTCCACAACCCTAATTGTTCCAGCTGTACCATGCACATCTACCAGTAATAATGCTGATTTTTCCGGAAAATTATATACGGATTTTTTGGAAAAATTTATCTCGGCAATCACAGCATCTTCATCCCGGTCAAATTCACAAAATTGTGCAAAAAATATTTTTTTATTCTTATGCTCAATCCAGCCTGATTTCATCAACACAAACCCTTTTCTTTTTTAATCTTGAACGAGCCAATCTTTAGCTTTTTCAATATCTTCAAATGCCTGAATCGGCATATCGATAAATAAAGCAATTGCTTTCATAATCACCAAACGTAACCCATAAACTCTAAGAGCAGCAATCTTTTTAATATTTATGTTAGTTTTTGCCGCTGACTTTTTTATATATGCCTTTATCTCTGAAGTTTCTGTTGTGTTATGGAAATCACATAGTAATAATACAGATTTACGCGGTTGGGCTAAAATAATTCTATCACATTCTTCTACCTCTGCCTTTAAGCTTTCTAAATCTGTACCAAAATCACAGTATTTGGCAAAAAATATTTTTTTATTCTTATGCTCTATCCAGCCTGACTTCATCAATATAATCCTTTCTCTTTTTTAATCTTGGACAAGCCACTCTTTAGCTGCCTCTAAATCATCAAAAATTTTAACATCCAGGGCTGAAAACCGAATAATTGATTTTAAAAGAACTCTTTTAATCCCCTCAACACCAACGACCGCTGATTTTTTTGTAAATTTTTTAACCTTTAAGGCCGAATCTTTTAAAACTTCGAAAAATTTCATAGAACCACCTGTCCCTCGATAATCAATTAATAATAATATTGATTGTTCGGGTTCTTTGATCATTATTTGCGTTACCAATAAAACTTCCCGTTCAAAAGCCTGTACATCCCTACCTAAATCATTATATTGGGCAAACCATATTCTTTTCTCTTTATACTCTATCCATCCCGATTTCATTAAACCAATCTCCTGAATTCTAATATGTTAGTCTTTTACCAGCCATTCTTTTGCAGATTCGATATCTTCAAAAGCCTGAATCGGAATATCAATAAATAAGGCAATTGCTTTCATAATCACTAAACGAACTCCACTGACCCCCAATGCAGCAATCTTTTTCATATTATTTTTAGTTTTCGCTGCGGATTTTTTAATAAATGCTTTTATCTCTGGAGTTTCCGTTGTTTTCCGGACATCAACTAGTAATAATAAAGAATGCGGGGCCTGGGCTAAAGCAATCTGATCACATTGTTCTACCTCTATTTTTAAGCTATCCAGATCTGTACCAAAATCACAGTATTTGGCAAATAAAATTTTTTTACCATCATGTTCTATCCATTCTGATTTCATTCTGAAACTCCTTTATTTTTTAGCTTAAAAACAGTCGCGGTTGCGATAATATTAACACCTAATCCTAAAATATTCGGTGATATAATCTGCCCCTGTTTAACCGTCTCCCGGATTTTAATCTTTTTAATCAACTCCATTATATCAAAAATAAGCGATTTGGGAATAGATTTATCTGTTTTTACGGGAATCATCTTTCTCTCCAGCTCTACTCCTAGAACACTGGATGTTAAAATACGCAACGGGTTTTCTACCTCCGACTTAGCATAAATTTTCCCTTGATCACAGTTATTACCGGTTATCCGGATGATTTGACTCTCTTTGATATCAACCGCAATCAAGCATGCCTTAGGACATTCGATACAGATAATTTGTTTTTTAATTAACATTATTCTGCCTTAAATATTCGGCTGCCATCCTTCCGGCTAGCTCACTTTCCCCAGATACTCTATCCACTAAATCATAAACACGATAGGCATTACCGCAGACAAAAATTCCCGGCACTGAAGTTAAATTAACTTTATCTGATTTTGGCCCATTAGTTACCGCATCTATATCAACCCCAGCCAGTTCAATTAATTCATTCTCAGGAATTAAACCCACAGAAATAAGTATCGTATCACAGTCCAGAGAAAATTGCGTACCTTCAATCTCTTGAAAATTCTGATCAATTTTTATGATATCAACACTTTTTACCCTATCTTTACCGTGGATAAACTTTACTTTATGCCGAAGATAAAGAGGAATATCAAAATCATCAAGACACTGTACAACATTACGCACAAGCCCTTTAGTTTTGTCCCTTATTTCAACCACTGCCTTTACTTTAGCCCCCTCAAGCATAAACCGGCGTGCCATAATCATACCAATATCTCCAGAACCAATCACAACTACTTCACGCCCTGGCATCAGGCCTTCAACATTTATAAGTTTTTGGGCTAATCCTGCCGGGAATATTCCCGCGGGACGAAACCCGGCAATATTAATCATCTCCCGGGTCCTTTCCCTGCATCCGGTAGCCATAATTAAAGCCTGGGCTTTAACTTTGACTAATTTACCTGGGCTTAAATAAGTTAAAATTTTCTCCGGAGTCAAATCAACCACCAGAGAATTTAAACTTATTTCAACCTCGGGTTTTGACTTTACCTTTTCGGCAAAACGCCCTGCATATTCAGGCCCGGTTAAAACCTGATTAAAATATTCCGCGCCAAATCCTGTATGAATACATTGATTTAAAATCCCTCCCAACCGGCTATCTCTTTCAATAAGTAAAATATCCCGAACTCCGGCTTCATAAGCCGCAATAACCGCGGCCATACCTGCGGGCCCAGCGCCGACAATTACTAAATCTCGATTAATAATTTTTTGCATTTTTTCAAGTTTAAATGGAACCCCCACGGGCTAAAGCCCGTGGTTCCTGGGGTGGAATACTCAAGCGGCCTCCTTTTATCCGCGCCATAAATGGGCGCGGTTTTAGGCCGCGGATGTATAAAAACTAGTTTGCTGAAAAACCTAACGGGTTTTGGATATTATTAATTCTGATCCTTTACCTTTTTTACTGATTTTTGTAACATCAACCTTTAGTTGTTTAGTTAGAATTTTTAAAATTCGACAGGTACAAAACCCTCCGTGGCAGCGTCCGGCTCCCGCGCGAGTTCTAAATTTAACACCGTCTAAAGTACAAGCTCCCCGTTTTATTGCATCCTGAATTTCCTGAGCAGAAACCATCTCACAGCGGCAGACAATATCTCCGTACTCTGCTTTTTTGCGGATTAGTTTTTCTGCTTTTTTCAAGCTAACGGCAAAAAGATGTGCAGTTTTTTGACGAAATTTCTGGAATATTAATTTTTTATTTAGAGTTAAACCATGGGTTTTTAATAAATCTCTCACCATTTCCGCAATCGCCGGCGCAGCTGTCAATCCCGGAGATTGAATCCCGGCTACAGTAATAAACCCCGGCACAGTATCCTCATAGCGAATAATAAAGTCATCTCCGGACACAGGACGCAAACCGGCAAAATAAGCAATAACATGTCTTCTTTGTATCTGCGGGATCATCTTTTCTGCAGCATTAAATACTTCTTCAATGCCTTCGGCGGTTGTTGAGGTATCATCTTTATCTTCAATATCACACGCTGTTGGCCCGACCATAGGGTTGCCGTCAGCTGTTTTTATGATTAAAATTCCCTTTGATTTTTTATGCGGTAAGGGGAAGATTAAATGGTTGCTAATATAGGCTTGTTTTTTATCCAGCAGATATTCTTCTCCCTTACGCGGTGTAATTTTAAAATCATTTATGCCCACTAAACCGGCAATTTTATCAGCATATAAACCCGCCGCATTTATAATATAATTTGTTTGGAAAAGAATATTTTGTGTGTTTATTTGAAAGCTTTTTTTCGCTAAAACATTAATGTTTTGAACTTCAGTGTTTGTAAAAATATTTACGCCATTATCTTTTGCATTTTCACTTAAGTCATAAACAAAACGGTACGGACTAATTATGCCTGCTGTCGGTGCATATAATGCACCAATAATTTCTTTACTTAAATTAGGTTCATTTTCCTTAAGCCATAACCGATCAACAAATTTCAGCCCTTTGACTCCCAGACACTCGGCAGATTCTTTAATTTGCTTAAGCCGGGTTAAATCTTCTTGTGAAAACGCCACAATCAGTTCCCCAACTTCCTTAAAATCAACCCCTAATTCTCTGGCAATGTTTCGAACTAATTGGTTGCCGCGTACGCAAAGTTTTCCTTTTAATGAGTCTGGAGGATTTTGTGTGCCCGGATGGATAATCCCGCTATTAGATTTAGAAATCCCAAAAGCCAACTCTGCTTCTTTTTCTAAAATCGCAATTTTAAGCCGATAATGTGCTAATTCCCGCGCAATAGCACTACCCACTACTCCACCGCCAATAATAATCACATCATATTTTTTCAGGCTCATTAAATTATTTTTCTAGAATTGTCCTTTTCACTGCAATTTTCCAGGCATTATGCAATATACTAGCTTTATGCCGACTCATTTTTGGCTCAAACACTTTATCTTTCTGCCAATATTTAGAAATAGATTGGGTATTTTCCCAATACCCTAATGCCAACCCGGCTAAATAGGCTGCCCCCAATGATGTGCTCTCACTTATCTTAGGGCGAATTACCGGAATCCCTAAAATATCTGCTTGAAATTGGCAGAGAAAATTATTTGTAACCGCACCACCATCTATTTTAATATTTTTAATTTTTAAGCCAGAATCTTTACGCATGGCCTCCAGAACATCTTTTGTTTGATAAGCCATTGATTCCAATGCAGCACGGATAAAATGGGCAATTGTTGTACCCCGGGTTATTCCGGATATACAACCTCGCGCCTGTTGCTGCCAATAAGGAGCTCCTAAACCCACTAAAGCCGGAACAAAATACACGCCATCATTATCTTTTATCGAATTTGCAATATCCTCTGTTTCTCTCGCATTTTTGATTAGTTTTAACCCGTCTCTGAGCCACTGGATTGCCGCACCCGCAACAAAAATTGCTCCTTCCAGAACATAAACCGGCTCGCCTTTTGTTCCACATCCTAAAGTTGTAATCAATCCATATTTTGAATTGATGCGTTTTTTACCTGTGTTAAGTAAGACAAAACTTCCTGTGCCATAAGTATTTTTAATTGTCCCCGGATTAAAACAAGCCTGGCCAAATAAAGCTGCCTGTTGGTCACCAGCAATTCCGCAAATAGGAATGCCCGAAACCAGCTTACCGCTTTTTACGGTTTTACCGAAAACACCCGATGATTTATTTACTTGACCTAGCATGGATTCAGGGATATTGAATTCTTTAAGTAATTGTTTATCCCAATTTTTTTTTTCTATATTAAAGAGCATGGTTCGGGATGCATTCGTATAATCTGTGGCATGAACTTTTCCTCCGGATAGTTTCCAGAGAATCCAGCTATCCGTTGTGCCGAAACAAAGTTTTCCTCTTTTAGCTTGATTTAAAGCCTGCGGAACATTTTTTAAAATCCATTCAATTTTAGAGGCAGAAAAATAAGCATCTATAGGCAATCCGGTTTTTTCCCGGATATTTGCGGCTTGTGCTTTTTCCCCGGCTAACTTCTCACACCTGCCGGCTGTTCTGCGGCATTGCCAAACTATGGCATTATAAACAGGCTTGCCTGTTAACTTATCCCAGACAACCGTTGTTTCCCGCTGGTTAGTTATGCCCAGAGCACAAACAGAATTTTTTGGAATTTTTTCTAACACTTTTTGTAAAGAGTTATTTACGCTTTGCCAAATCTGCTCAGGGTTATGCTCAACCCAACCTGCTCTAGGAAAATATTGTGTGAACTCCTCATAGGCACTGGTAATCACTTTACCTTGTTTATCATATACGACAGCACGCGAACCAGTTGTCCCTTGATCAATCGCAATAATATATTTCATAATTGATCCTTTTTTATCTTATAAATGTTTCTTCATCCAATTTTTTATGTCTTCAAAAACGCATTTTCGGTTAATATCAATAGTCAAGGCATGATACATATCCGGATATTTTTTAATCTCTTTATCTTTAATCGATAACCCCTGAAATATCTTTTCACTCATCGGAGTTGAGACAATACTATCATTAGCCGCAACTAAAAATAATGTTGAGATTTTTAACTTATTTTTAAATAATATGGACTTAGTTTGGGCCAGCACTAAATTAAACAATAATCTTGATGTTGCTAGTCGATGCTCACGCTGATCCTGATCCATTTTTTCTAAATACTCCACATCTTGTGTACACATACTCGAGCTAAAAGGAATTAAGAACTGTTTTCTTGGATAAATCAGCAGGCAAAGATAAATAAAAGCAAGCACTAAAGGATTAAATTTTAGCACACTTTTAAAGGCAGGCGAAACGCAAATAATCCCATCGAATAATTCTTTACATTGTAAACATAAACTAAAAGAAATTACTGCACCCATACTCTCACCCAGAATAAATATTTTTTTCCCGGGGTGCTCATTTTGCATAATTTTACGCAATTTTTTTATATCTTCATAATAAATTTTAAAAGAATCTACATGCCCCCGCAATCCTGGGGTCTGGCCAAAACCGCGCAGATCCAGGCCAAAGCTTGACAGATTATTTGATTTTAAAAATAAAGCTAAATCCTGCCAGCGGTCAAAATGCGCACCCATACCGTGCACCAACAGGACTAAGGCATCAGTTTGATCAGCAATCCATTTTTTGTAAATAAGTCCATTTTTAACAATCATAATTTATGAGTTACTCGTGATCAGAAATAGATACTAAGTCAAAATTCAAAATTTGTATTTTTTTCAATTCTAACCGCTAAGTCAGGATAATCGGTAAATATCCCATCAACCCCAATTTTTTTAAATTTTAACATATCCGGCTGATTGTTAATATTCCATACGAAAATTTTTTTCTTGTTTTTATGTAAAAAATCCACATATTCTTGATCTACATGTTCAAAATGTTGAATTAAAATTTCTGAATTTAAAGAATTGAGAATTGCCAGAGGATCAAGCAGGCGCGAAACAATCAAAGTACCCATCTCTAACTCCGGAGCCTTGCTTTGAATAGTTTTAATATATTTGTGGTTAAAGGATGAAATTATCAATTTATTTTTATCAAAAACAGTTATTTCATCTAACAATTGATCAATAATCCTCACTGTTTTAATTTCAATATTAATACCTATCCGGCTGCTTATTCTTTCCAACACACTCGCTAATAGCAGCACCTCAAGATTACGCCTTGCTGCCCTGCTTTGCAGCTGCGCATAAGTCAAATCTTCTAAAGCCTGCCCGTTTTCCAAACGGGTATCGTGCCAAATAACTATTTTTCCATCACTTGTTTGCTGCACATCAATTTCAATAAAATCCGCACCCATTTCAATTGCGGTTTCAAAGGCATCAATTGTATTCTCTGGTTTATAACCAGATGCTCCGCGATGCGCGATAATGATCATATGATTTTATTTTATTAACCTTAGCTTAATTTTAAGTTACTTAAAATTAAATCCCTAGCCATTCCCTGGCCTTAGCTTCGTCTTTAAATACTTTAATTTCTATTAAATCATCGTTGAACAACCTTGCATATATAACCGCAAAAGTATGTGCATATTCATAAGGAGCAAATACTGCCCATTTAAATCCGCCCCTTTCCTTTTTCACAGACTTCATATGTTCAATACCTCTTTTCAGTTCATCAAAACTAAAATTAATCGCCGGCCTGGCTTTGGATAAATCTAAGAACACATTATACCCTTGGCTATATGCAGGGTCTGAGGTTACAATAATATCCGCTTTAATTAAATCATCCATATTTGTATTTTCTGAGTGTTTTATAAAAATTGTTTTTTTCTCTTTATTAATTGAATACTCCATGGGCATATGAATAATCATCTCCTTAAAATCCAAAAAATAATTAATAACTCTGGTACTATCTAATTGTCGATTTTAGAATTTGTAAAACAGAATCAGGATTATTAATCATTTTCTGAATCTATTTTTCCACTAGATAAAGCTTTTCTATTATTGTCGGCAATATTTTGAGGGGATCCAGGGTTATGCTTAGCTTTTCTATTTAATTTAGCGTCTAAAAAAGTAAATACCATAAATATTGTGATGCTTACAGTGGCTAATCCAATAATAATTTCTATCATTATTTATTTTCCCCCGTCTAAACTACTTGCTAGGGAATTTAGTGTTTTTCAGCTTATAACGCATCGGATTACATAAATTTTCTTTACAATCTGCGACTCTGCCGCAATTAAAACAGATGAATTCAGGATTACGTGTTAATTCTTTAATCTGCTCAAACATTTCTGCGCTAGCCAATAAACATATATGGCCTTTGTGCTCTCCTGTACATTTTTTATTTTCCATGATTTCGTCTGTCTCCCTAACAATATCCCATTAAAATAAGTAAAAATAAATATCCTGTTTGTGATGATCAGCGGAATTTGATCTAATTCTTCTTTTCTTCAAAACTTTCAACGAAATTATCGCCGTATAATTCTTTCGCGCACTTTGGACAAATACTATGGGTAAAATCAGCCTCTGAATGATCATGCACATAAGCCTCAACCTGATGCCAATATCCTTTATCATCACGAATTTGCTTGCATTTTGCACAAATTGGTAAAAAACCCTGCAAAATTTTCAATTCTTGCCTCAGTGTAAAAATCATAAAACTTGTTACTGCCGCCAGAACTAATATTATTATGTTTAATACTAAGTCTTTAATTTCAAACGGAAGAAAAGACAGAAGGATAATATGCTCCAATGACATAATCACCAGCAGTAGAATATAATACCTTTTTTTCCCAGTTACAGTTGCACCACTGATAATTACCACAAATAAAATACCGGAAAAATACGGTGAGCCAAACCCATCCCCGGGAACAAAACAAAGCATGGACATGGCTAAAGAGGAAAAAGCTAAACAACTCATGGCCAAAAGGGTTATATGTTCTTCTTTTATTTTCAAAACCGCGAAGCTGGCTGCCAAAAGATACAAACAAATAATTATTCTTACGCTTAAGAGTTGCCAGACAAATTGGGGATAGAAAAACCAATCCACAAAAAAAATTGAAACAAACAAAAATGCCCCCAAGGACATGAATATGCTATTAATTCGCCGAATTTCTTTCATCAGTAATTCTCCTAAAAAAATGCCGATTAATTATTATCTTAAGGTTGCGTTTAAACGGTCCAAAAGTTCTCTTTGGATTTTACCGTGAATCGAATTAACCTGTTCTTCGGTAAGAGTAGTATCTTTACTTTGATATTCTATCGAAAAAGCCAGGCTCTTACAATCCGCAGGTATTTGGTCCCCTTGATAAAAATCAAAAAGTTCTGTTTTCACAGCTAAAGCAGCGCCTGTTTGCTGAATAATATCTAAGGCTGCTTGCGCGGGAATTTCCTGTTTCAGAACAATAGCAATATCACGTACAACCGAAGGATACTTAGGTACAGGAACATAACGGAAACTTATTTTTTTTTGCGTGGTTAATAACGCAATATTAATATTCGCCATATAGACATCTTCACTAATATCAAAATTCTTCAGAACTTGCTTTTTAAGCTTCCCCATTTCTGCTACTTCAATCCCGGCAACCTTTATAATTACTGACTGATCTTGATCAAAATATTCTCTTTTCTGCCTAATAAGGTTAAACTCATTTATCTCAAAACTCTCTAGTAAAACTTCTACTATTCCTTTTAAATCATAAAAATTTATTTTTCTAGAATTATCCTGCCAATTCTGATAAGCCTGGCCGCTAATTGCAATCGAAAGCATTTCCGCTTCTGAGAATTTATTTTTATTATTTTTATAAGTATTACCGATTTCAAATAATCTCAAATTTTTAATCTTTCGGTTTTGATTTGTATTTATTACTTTTAATATTCCCGGTACAAGCGAGTTACGTAAAACCTCTTGTTCAATGCTCAACGGATTTATCACTTTCGCGCAGTGATCATCGCTAATCATCGCCTGGTTCAAACAACGAGTACTAATCAGAGAAAACGTAACTATTTCATCCAATCCCTGGCCGGTTAATATTGTTCTCAATTTTGACTTTGCCATATATTGGTCAGAGCAAGCAGGATCAATGTGTGCTTTAATCGGCGGCATTACTGCTTCAATATTATTAAAACCAATAATCCGCGCAATTTCCTCGATTAAATCTTCCTCACAGTTAACATCACTGCGAAAACTAGGCACTGTAACCCGCATAATATTCATTGTTGAACTTACGCTAAATCCCAGTGATTCTAAAATAGCTTTTATTTTTGTTACACTTACTTTAAGCCCGATAAGCTTTTCAATATTAGATAAATTAAGCTGAACTTTTTTTGTATCTGATTTAATATAATTTATATCAATAAAAGGCTCTTTTATATCTGCTTGCGCTATATCTTTCATCAAATAAGCTGCGCGGCAAGATGCATATAACACGTTATAAGGGTCAACTTTTCTTTCAAAACGGTAATTAGATTCTGTCGCTAAACCCAGTTTTCGCGCAGCCCGCCGGATTGTCACAGGATCAAAGAAAGCTGATTCCAGCAAAATATTTTTTGTCTGATTAGATACTTCCGTATCCAGGCCTCCCATAATACCGGCAATTGCGACCGGTTTTTTTTCATCGGCAATTACTAAAATTGTCTCATCTAACTTCCTTTCTACTCCGTCAATTGTAATTATAGACTCGCTTTTCTTAGCCCACCGGACAATAATTTTACTACCTTCAAGCTTATCAAAATCAAACGCATGTAATGGCTGGCCAGTTTCATAAAGACAATAATTTGTAATATCTGCGGCATTATTTATAATCCGGGAACCAATTGCCGTTAATGCTGTTTTTATCCAAAGCGGTGAATCAATAATTTTAACATTTCTAATCAACCGCCCTACATAACGCATACAACCTCTTTTATCCTGGATCTGAATCAAAAACGGTTTATTGATTGATGCTTTTGCTTTAAGCGGTAAAGCACGAGGCAGATTAATTTGTTTTATACCGGTTAAAGCAGCTACTTCTCGCGCAATACCCATATAACTTAACCAATCCGGACGATTAGAAGTAATTTCGATTTCTAAAACAGTATCTTTATCTATTTTTTTTAGAGAACTAACTTCCAGCCCAGCATTAGTAAGTTTTTCTGCCAGTTGGTTAGCGGTAAGATTAATATCCACATATTGTTTTAACCAATTTAATGAGATTTTCATAATTACCTTTTAATTATAGTATTATTTAAAAATCAGCTGCTTGATACTCAATTCCAGATTCTAGTTAATTGCTTTTATAATACCCCGGGACTAAATGTTTTTACTATTTATTTTTTGTTTTTTCTATTTGCTAACCATCTCTGCCTGTAAAGGTACTATTCGCTGTTTATTTATTTAAATTGTTTAATAAACCTTAAATCATTTTCAAAAAAAAGACGTATATCATCAATCCCATATTTAAGCATCGCAATTCGTTCAACTCCCATACCAAAAGCAAATCCGGAATATTTTTTACTGTCAATATTACCAGTTGTTAAAACTTTAGGGTGCACCATGCCTGAACCAAGGATTTCAATCCAGCCGCTTTTTTTACAAATTCGGCACCCTTTCCCTTTACAAATTATACAAGAGACATCCATCTCTGCTGAGGGTTCTGTAAACGGGAAAAAATGTGGACGAAAACGAGTTTTTGTTTTAGGCCCAAATAATTTTTTTGCAAAAACACTCAAAATTCCTTTTAAATGCGCCAAAGAAATCCCCCAATCAACCAGAAGCCCTTCTATTTGATGAAAACAAAACGAATGGGTTGCATCTACAGCATCAGGGCGATAAACCCGGCCGGGAACAATAATTTGAATCGGCGGTTTATTTTTCTCCATGTACCTGACCTGTACCGGAGAGGTATGGCTTCTTAAAAGATTTTTACTGTTTAAATAAAAGGTGTCAAAAGCTTCACGCGAGGGGTGTTCTAAGGGAATGTTTAATGCTTCAAAATTATAATATTCTGTTTCTATTTCCGGCCCTTCGACGATTAAAAACCCCAATTCAATAAAAAGGTTACAAATTTCATCGGTAACTAAAGTTAATGGGTGTTTGGAGCCAATTGTCCGTTTAAGAGCCGGTAAGCTAATATCCAGACCTGTGTTTGCTTTTTCCGGACTTAAGTTTTGGATTTTTAATTCTAATTCACGCATTTTTTTCGCAATAGAATTATTGATCAAAACTTTTAAATCATTTATTTTTTTTCCGTATAAAGGTTTTTCTTCTAAAGAAACATCCCCCAGCCGCTTAAATAACTGGGTAAGCAGACCATCTTTTCTGCCCAGATATTTAACTCTCACCCATTCCAGATTTTCCCAGGAATGAACCTGAGAAATATCTTGCTCGAGTTCTCTTTCAATCGTTTGTAATTTTTCTTCCATTTTTAATGAACTTGAATTTAATTCATACTTTGTACTTGCTTTACAACTGCGGCAAAAGTCGGTTTATCTCTCACCGCTAAATCCGCCAGAATTTTTCGATCTAACTTAATATTAGCTTTTTTTAATCCGGAAATGAACCGGCTGTAAGATAAATCATACTCTCTGACTGCGGCATTAATGCGTACTGTCCAAAGCTTGCGAAAATCTTTCTTTTTTGCTCTGCGGTCTTCAAACGCATAAACCAGTGCTCGCTGCACTGTTTCTTTAGCTCTTCGGTAAACATTTTTGCGTAGTCCAAAAGCACCTTTAGCTGTTTTTAAAATCTTCTTTTTTCTCGCCCGGGTTGCGGGTGATCTTTTTACACGTGGCATCTTCTTTTCCCTCCCTTTAAATGATCCCGCGCTTGGGCGGGAGAATTAAATCTCGCCATTGTGCACTTCCTTGAATGCACTTAGCGGATGAATTTGTAAATTAACTTTCAAGAACCATCAACTATTTAAATTAATTATAGGGCAAACACGTTCTAATCATTTTTTCTTCAGAACTATGTACTATTGCGGCTGCCCTTAATTTTCTTCTTCTTTTAGCATTTTTTGATTTTTTTAAGTGACCTTTATTTGCCTGGTCTCTTTTAATCTTATTCTTCCCGGAAAAAGAAAAACGCTTTTTTACCCCTTTTTTAGTTTTTAATTTTGGCATTTAAATCTTCCTCTTTTCTTTTTTAACCCTTGGGCTTAAAAACCAGAAAAATACTTCTACCTTCTCGGGTTGAAGGTTTTTCTAATTCTCCCACATCCGCTGCATCCTTAACCATTCTATCTAAAATTTCCTGGCCAAACTCCATATGCGCTAATTCCCTGCCTCTAAACATCATTCTTACTTTTACTTTATCATGATGCTTTAAAAATTTCTGCAAATGTTTTAATTTTGTTTGGTAATCATGCTCGCCAATTTTTGGCTTTAATCTTAATTCCTTAATATGCACAACTTTTTGTTTTTTCTTAGCTTCTCTTTCTTTCTTGGCCTGGTCATACTTAAATTTTGTATAATCCATAATTCTACACACCGGTGGTGTAGAATTAGGCGCAACTTCCACTAAATCCAGCTGTTCATCTTGGGCAATTTTAATCGCCTGCTGATTCAAGACAATACCCATTTGTTCCCCTTGAGCTCCGATTAAACGTACTTCTTTGGCACGGATTTGTCCATTAACTCTGATAAACTTAGAAATACTCCCACCTCCTTATTTTTTTGAGAAAACTTCTTTTTTTACTAAATTTATAAAATCAAAAAGAGGTATTGCATTTTGTACTGTTCCTTTTTTTTCTCCCCTTTCTATTCTGAGTGAAATATTTTTTGCTTCTACTTCTTTGTCTCCCAATACTAAAATATAGGGAATTTTTTGTTTTAGGGCTTCGCGGATTTTATAGCCAACTTTTTCGCTTCTTAAATCAATTTCCGTACGGACTGCTTCATTGGTTAATGTTTGATTAACGTTTACTGCATAATCGTGCTGTTTCTCAGATACCGGAATAACCTTAGCCTGAACCGGACTCAGCCAAACAGGAAAAGCCCCGGCATAATGCTCAATTAAAGCTCCTATAAAACGTTCTAAACTGCCTAATAAAACTCGGTGCAGCATTATTGGCCTTAAAGATGTTCCGTCAGAACTAATATAAGTTAAATTAAAACGTTCCGGCAGAGCAAAATCGCATTGTATTGTCGCACATTGCCAAGAACGCGCTAAAGCATCTTTCAATTTTATATCAATTTTTGGCCCGTAAAAAGCACCCTCCCCTGCATTGATTTCAAATTTTAAATTTTTCTCATTTAATGACTCTGTCAAAGCTTTCGTTGCTTTTGCCCAAGCTTCATCTGTGCCGATCGACTCTGAGGGTCTAGTACTTAATTCAATTTCCCAATCATTGAAACCAAATACACGCATTGTATCCATAACAAAATCAATGATTGCTTTGATTTCATCCTTAAGTTGTTCCTCCGTGCAAAAAATATGCGCATCATCCTGAGTAAAGCCACGGACTCTTAAAAGTCCGTGTAAAACTCCGGATTTTTCCTGGCGGTATACTGTGCCTAATTCAAAGTAGCGCAAAGGCAATTCCCGGTAACTGCGGATTTTTGAACTATAAACTAATATGTGCCCGGGGCAATTCATGGGTTTTACAGCATATTCTTGATTTTCAATTTTGAAAATATACATATTTTCTTTATAAAAATCATAATGCCCGGATTTTATCCAAATATCAGATTTTAAAATATGCGGACCAATGATCATTTCATAACCGCGTTTTCTGTGCTCAGTTTTTTCATAGTCCTCAATCAAGGTTCTCAGTACTGCACCCTTAGGATGGTAAAGAACAAGCCCTGCCCCCATAATCGGAGACATCTCAAATAACCCTAATTCTGTACCTAATTTCCGATGATCCCGTTTTTGCGCTTCTTCCAGTTTTTTTAAATAATCATCCAGCTCTGCTTGTGTATTAAAACAAGTCCCGTATATTCGTTGCAGCATTGGTTTATTCTCATCCCCGCGCCAGTAAGCTCCCGCAATAGATAATAATTTAAATGCTTTAATTTCTCCTGTAGATTGAATATGCGGCCCCCGGCAAAGGTCAACAAAATCTGCTTCTCCGGTTTTATAAATTGTTAATTTTTCATCCGGGATTGATTCAATTAATTCTAACTTATAAACTTCATTATGCTGTTTGAAAAATTCAATTGCATTTACCCTTGACCATTCTTCTTTTTCAAAAAACAAATTCTGCGCAATGATCTTACGCATTTGTTTTTCAATTTTGCCTAAATCCTCCGGAGTAAATGGTTCTGGCTTATCAAAATCATAGTAAAATCCATCGGTAATAGACGGTCCAATGGCTACTTTAACTCCGGGATAAAGTTTTTTAACTGCCTGAGCCATTATATGCGCACAACTATGGCGTAACGTATCTAAATTCATCTAATTTTAGTCCTAAAAGCAATTTTTTAAGAGAACACTCTTTCTCCTAAAACCTCTTTTTCAGATTCTCGTTTTCAATAAGCAAAATAACAATTTATCATTTGTAATTTGACATTTATCATTACATTTTACCCTTCCTTTTTAGGAGGGTATTGTTCTTAAGAAGAGGGAGGATAATATTCCTCCTTCTTCTTGACTAAGAAGAAACTCCCTTTGGAAAGGGGTGATCCCAAGAGGGGAAAACTACGTTTTCCCCATTGGGAAAATTTCTTCTCAAGAAATTTTCTATTGGTGGGCGGTACAGAACTCGAATCTGTGACCTTTGCGATGTCAACGCAACGCTCTAACCAACTGAGCTAACCGCCCATTTTCGCGTATAGTTGATTAGCGGTTAGCGATTCGTAAAACCAACCCGCTATTCTCCCATTGCTATTCGTTAAAAGCTATTACCCGTTAGAAATGGGCGAGAAGGGATTCGACCCCTTACGGCCGTTAAGCCAATGGATTTTAAGTCCATCGTGTATGCCATTCCACCACTCGCCCCTAAAAAAATTTATTAAAACTATTTTTTTCGAATCCTTGCCGCATACTTTTTGGAGGCGGCGAGCGGAATCTCACATC
>JBDRJV010000032.1:0-8059 GCA_043814605.1 Candidatus Omnitrophota bacterium
CCCCCACGGGCTAAAGCCCGTGGTTCCTGGGGTGGAATACTCAAGCGGCATCCTTTTATCCGCGCCATAAATGGGCGCGGTTTTAGGCCGCGGATGTATAAAATTTAAAAATCTGATTGAAACTTAAAACATAAGTGACGAAAAAAGACAGGATAAGCTTTGGAGTTACTAATTTCTAACCTATTCATAGTAAAAGAAATAAGTTAAAATTTAATCATAACTCCGCTCATCACACTTCTACTCTGATTAGGATAACCTTCCACTATTTCGTAGTGATCATTCAATAAATTATCAATTAATACAAATATTGTCAAGTAATCTTTCGGCTCATAAGTTGCCTTTGAAGATAGGAGAAAATAACCGCTGGAACTTTCCCGAGAATTACCCTGATAATAACGCCGGCTAAAATAATCACCGAAAAAGTCAATCTTAAAATTATTTTCATTTTTATAAGTTAAACCCACGGAAATTTTTTGTTTAGGAATAAGCGGCACAAATTCATAAGCTGAATCCTTACTGCGATTATTTTGAATATTTATACTAAAAAAATGGCTAAAAGCTTGATTCCATGTATATTCTGTAGATAATTTGATTCCGGCAAAATTTACTTTTTCCATAAACTCAGGGGTATAAAGACCGTCACCGTCTGTATCGGACCAAAACCAAAAATCTTTGGTTTGCTTTAAATAAAATAATGCATTGGTCCTCCATTCTTTACTAATATTCTTATCTATTTGATAAGCTAAACTCGATTCTCGCGTAGGTCTTAATTTATTTACATCGACTTGCACATAATTATCTTCGAGATATGTTTGGTTAAAAATGATTGGTTTAAATTCACGCGTTATGGTAAATTTATGTAAAAAATCTTCATCTTCTTGATAAATAAATTCCACAAAAGGAGAGGGTCGTTGTCCAAACTTTTCTTGTGCAAACAAATTTAATCCTGCTAAAATTTTCCCATTATCAATAATATCCAATGATTCTAACCTCAATCTGCCATGAGCGACAACCTGATTATAATAAGTTAATAATCTATTCTCAGAAATGTCGATATCAAAAAAAACATTATCAAAATCTACACGCAAATAGGTTCCGACTATTTTGTGTCTAAAATCCTCAAGGCCCACATCATTATTAAGAATTGAATAATTATAATAGGGTTTTAAGTTTAATTTTAAATCATTCAAATTATATTCTAAAGCCCCGGACAATTTCAAATCACTGTTTCTTCTTTTTGCATCAAGCGTAACGTTATCTGTTTTCCCGGGTAAGCCCATTGTTTTATCAAAATAATCTAAAGAAAAAATAAATTCATTTTCAACATCAAAAGGAAACCCCAAAATCAAGCTTGGTGTATATAATGATACCTCTGTATTCGCCCTGTCCCCGGATGTATTTTTTATATTTAATTTAGCTGTATAATAAAAATTCTTAAGCTTTACAGATTGTTTTAAATCATAATATTGAGTATTAAACCGGCCAAAAGCACTGCTTATGAACCCGGAACTTTCTTCCTTCTGCACCGGGGCTTCTTCTTTAATATCAAATTCTTCAGCTTTTACATCAGCATCCAGAAAAGCTTGCGCCCGATCATCACTGGCAATAATACTAACTTCTGGTAATTTTAATAATGGTTTCTTAAATTCTTCTGCAAAAACACTTGGTTCATTCATATTAATCAAGCATAAACCCCCGATGAACAATACGATTAACCCGGCTAAAATTACCTTTGCTCTATCCATTTTATTCTCACCTCTGCTGATTCTTTTTCTGCTAATTTATTCGTAACAATTTTTTCATATAAATTTTTTGCTTTATGATAATCTTGTTGTTCTTCAAATATTTTTGCTGCTTCAAAATAGGCTTTGCCTGTCCACTCCTTCATATCCGGATAAAGGTAAGTGATTTTTAAATATTCATCAACTGCTTCTTCTTCCTTACCCATAAGTTTATATAAACCCGCAATTTCATATTGAAACCTCACTTTAAATTCCGGAACAATTTGTTCTTGTTTTTGAGCTTTTTTTAAATAAGCCAAAGCCTGGGGAAAATCATTTTTTAATTTTGCTTTATACGCTAATCGTTCATAAGCAATTGATTCAAACATCGAACCCGGAAATCTGCTGATTATTTTTTTTAATTGCTCCTGAGCCTTTTTTTCAACCCCTTGCTCAGTTAAGAAATCCGCAGTTTTTAACATCGCCTCTGGCGTCAATTCACTTTCAGGAAATTCCTGTTCAAGTAATTCAAATTTCTCTATTGCCAAGTTTAAATTTGGTTCCTTGGCGTAAGTAATCCCCAATTGGAATAAAGCATCATCTGCTAATCCGCTCTGTTTGGGATTGTTATACACCAAGATAAAATAATTTTTAGCTTTATCTAATATCCCTTTTTGCAAATAATATTGTCCCAGCCAAAATTGAATATCCGCAGTTATGGGATTTTTTGGGAATTTACTTAAAATTTCAACAAATCCATTTATCGCTTCTTTTTCCCGCCCACTATGATAGTAACACCACGCTCTTTGGTAAACAGAACGCCATAATATTTCCTCTTCTTCCGCTTCTTTGGCTAAGCGATTATATAAGGCTATTGCCGGATCAAATTGTTTCATATTATATAGAGAAGCAGCGGTATAAAATATTGCTTTGTCGATAAATACACTGTTCGGAAAATTATCAATAAAAAGATTAAGCTGATTAAGAGCCACGGGAAAATTCCCTTTTTTAAAATAAGAAAAACCTAATTGATATTGGGCTTCTTCTTTAATTTTACTAAGGGGAGAGTTTTTAACAATATTGCTAAAAGCCAGTATCGCGGCATCAAACCTGTTTTGTTTTAAAAAACTCATGCCCATCTGGTATTGGGCATGGTCACTATATTCAGTTTCAGAAAAATCAGTTAGGATTTGATCGTAAACCTTTTGGGCTAAATCAACATTACCGGTGCTGAGATATATATCCGCAATCTGGCTTAAGGCATTAACTCTTAATATTGAATTTTCTGAACTTTCTAAAGTTTCTCGCTTACCCGTTGTTAATTCGGCAACCTTCTTAAAGTGTTCTAAAGCACGTTCTTGATCGTTTTGGCCGAGGTAACAAAGGCCCAATTGATAATAAGTTTCCGGGATTAAAGATGATTGAGAAAATTGAGATAACAAACTATTATAAACAAAAATAGCTGATTCTAATTTATTTAATTCAAAAAACACTTTCCCTTTTGAAAAATATACTTGGGGCAGCCAAGTGCTTTTAGGAAACTTAGCCATTACATCATCGTAATGTTCTAATGCTTTATCATAATTTTTTAACTTTTTGTTTACTTGCCCCATTTGCAGCAAAACTAATTCTGCTAATTTATGTTTTGAAAAGAATTCCATGAATTGATTAAAAGATTCAAGGCTCATCGGATAGTTTCCCAGATCAAAATAAGCCCAGCCTAACCCATAATAAGCGTAAGGCGCATATTCAGACCCTAAACCAGAATTTAAACATAACTGATAATGGTTTATCGCCTGAGAATAATTATTGATACGGTAATAAATTTCACCTAACAAACAATGCACCTTGCTTAAATGTATTGATTTTGGATATTTTTTTTCATAATCAATTAAGTTATTTTTTGCCTTTTCATATTGCTGCAATTCAAATAAAGCTTCAGAAATTTTATATTCCGCTTCTTTTACATATTCATGTTTAGGAAATTTTTCCACAAAGTCTTTAAAAGCATCAATTGATGCTGGAAATTTTTTTGATTCATAGAGACACCATGCTTTATTATAATAAGCATAACCTAAAAATTTAGATCGGGGAAAATTCGTTATAATTTTTTGATAAAAATTCAGAGCCCGGTTATAATCTTTAGCTTTAAAATATGTTTCTGCCAGCCAGAAAGTAATTTCATCAATATTATTTACCCGATCTATATCTGAACCGACTAATAATGATTCAAACGCATTGGAAGCTTTATACAACTCTCCTTTTTTAAAATAACACTGTGCAATTAAAAATTCTATTTCAAATTTACGTTTACTGTAAGGATAGTCTTGCAAAAAATTCTTCAACTGGCGTAAAGCGCTGTCATAAAAACCATCGTCAAATACTTTTTTAACCAAGAATAAATCTTTATACTCATCATCCTGAGCAAAAACATTTAAACAAAAACTGAACATTAAAATAAATATGATTGTTATTTTTTTCATGAGTTATTTTTTTACTAAATAATCTCCTATTGCTAAATAATCTAAGCCGCTCTCCTTAAACATTTTTAAAGCATCAAAGGGCGAACATATCATCGGTTCTCCTCTGCGATTTAAAGATGTATTTATTAAAACCGGCACATTGCTCTTTTCATAAAAACTCTCAATAACTTTATAAAACTTAGGGTTTGTTTTTTTATCAACAATCTGCGGCCGGCAAGTATTATCTACATGCACCACTTCTGGAATTATTTTTTTCCATTTATCACTTACTTTAAAAGCTATTGTCATAAACGGAGCCGAATGCTCTGAATTTAAAATATCAGGAGCATATTCTTTTAAAATTGACGGGCAAAAGGGACGCCAATTTTCCCTAAATTTAACAATTGCATTTATTTTATCTGCCGTGCCTTTTATTTTCGGATTACCTAAAATACTTCTATTTCCTAAAGCGCGCGGCCCCCACTCCATTCTGCCTTGGAACCAGCCCACGATGTTACCGGAATCAAGTAAACCTGCTACTATTTTACAAATATCTTTTTCTTTTGTGAAGGGAAAATCAAACTTTGCTAATTCTTGTTCAATTGTTTGATTATCAAATTCAGGGCCTAAATAAGCATGCTGCATAGGATTAATCCGCTCTTGGCATTCAACCGCCGCATATACCGCTGCCCCTAAACTAGCTCCGGCATCATGTGATGCCGGCTGAACCCATAAATTTTTAATATAGGGAACTTCTAACAGCCTTCTGTTTAGCGCAACATTAAGGGCACAACCTCCAGCAAAACATAAATTTCCGTGACTTAATAAATCTGTTTTTAGATGCCTGTCTACCAGTTTAATTACTATCTCTTCCAGTTTTTTTTGCACACTGGCCGCAATATCAGTATAAGGCTCGGCCAAACCATCTCCTTCTCGAGGGATACCAAATTCCTTTACTAATCGCTTGGAATACATTTTGTCCTTTACATATCTAAGATTACGTTTTACCCAGATATAATTATCATTACATTTATACGTACCTTTCTTTTCATTCCACGTAAGAATATGGTCCAAATTTACTTTCTCGGCATTACCATACGGAGCCATACCCATAAGTTTGTACTCGCCGTCATTGCTCCTAAATCCTAGGTATTCAGTAAATGTCGAATAAAATAATCCTAATGAATCCGGCACACTAATTTGAGATATTTTTGTGATCCCTTTTTTATCTGCACAAGCTAATAAGGTAGCGGTAAATTCTCCGCTGCCGTCAACAGAAAGAAGGGAAGCTTGATCAAAGCCAGAACAGTAAAAAGCACTGGCCGCATGAGCCAAATGATGCTCAACAAAAACCATTTTTGTTTTGAGTGTGCCTACTCCCAGCTGCTCTGCTATATTTTGCACAATTTGTGCTTTTTCCCGGCAAATTTTATCCGCTTTTATAACTGCTTTTATTGCCCGATCCGGACTATGAAAAAATTTTCGCCTCAAGTACTCGAATTTAAGCTGATTATAAATTTGCGCTGACCAGGGGAAAGCAATAATATCAATATCACCCGCGTTAATTTTAGCAAAACTCAAACAGTATTTAATTGCCTGTATCGGTAATTTATTACACGAATGCTTTTCCCGGGTAAACCGTTCTTCTTCTGCCGCAGCAACTACTTCTCCATTAATAATCAATGCTGCCGCAGGATCATGAAACATTGAGGGGCCAACCCCTAGAATTTTCATCTGATATAAAACCTCGCTTTTTTTATTTTTTGTTTAATGTTGCTGTAAATGCTTTTTTAAATATTTACCAGTATAAGATTTCTTATTTTTCATTAATTCTTGAGGAGTTCCGCATCCGATTATTTCTCCTCCCTCCTGGCCTCCTTCCGGGCCAAGATCAATAATATAATCCGCTGTTTTTATCACATCTAAGTTATGTTCAATAATAACTACAGTATTACCGTAATCAACCAAAGTATGCAAGACTTTTAAAAGTTTATCCACATCCGCAAAATGGAGCCCGGTTGTCGGTTCATCTAAAATATATAATGTTTTACCCGTTGCCCGCTTGGATAATTCGGCAGACAACTTAACTCTTTGCGCTTCTCCTCCGGAGAGCGTGGTTGCCGGCTGGCCTAATTGAATATAACCAAGCCCAACATCATTAAGCATTTTTAATTTATGAGAAATTTTAGCAATATTTTTAAACAATTCTGAAGCGCCTTCAACTGTCATTTCCAAAACTTCTGAAATTGACTTGCCTTTATATTTCACTTCTAATGTTTGCTGATTGTATCTTTTCCCTTTACAAACTTCGCATTCAACATAAACATCCGGCAGAAAGTGCATTTCAATTTTTTTTATCCCGTCCCCCTGGCAGGATTCACACCTTCCCCCTTTTACATTAAAACTAAACCTGCCTGGCTTGTAGCCTCTGAGTCGGGCTTCCGGCAATTGGGCAAAAAATTCTCGGATTGGAGAAAAAATCCCGGTGTAGGTTGCCGGATTAGACCGCGGGGTACGGCCAATCGGGGATTGATCAATCACAATAACTTTATCAATATTTTCTATGCCTTTTATTTCTTTATGCAAACCGGGTTTATTTTTGGCATGATAAAGTTTCTTGGCTAAAGACCGATACAAAATTTCATCAATTAATGTAGATTTCCCGGAACCTGAAACTCCGGTAACACAAACAAATACTCCCAGAGGAATTTTTACATTTATATTTTTCAGATTATGTTCCCGCGCACCAGTAATTTTAAGATAAGGAACATTTTTGTAGTTTTTTTGTTTAAAATAGGGTGTTATTTTAAACTCACCATTTAAATATTTAGCAGTTAAAGAAGTTTTTGATTTTAAAACTTGCATCAGATTACCTTGACTGACAATCTCCCCACCGTGCCTGCCCGCACCGGGGCCTAAATCAACAATGTAATCCGCGGCTTTAATTGTCGCCTCATCATGCTCGACAACAATCAAAGTATTTCCTAAATCACGTAAAACTTTCAAGGTCCCAAGCAATTTATCATTATCCCGTTGGTGCAATCCAATACTCGGTTCATCTAATATATATATTACCCCGGTCAGCCGGGAACCAATTTGCGTGGCTAAGCGGATTCTTTGTGCTTCGCCACCGGAAAGCGTACTGCTTTGCCGGTCCAGGGTTAAATACCCTAATCCGACATTTTCCATAAATTCTAAACGTTGTTTAATTTCTTTTAGTATTTGCTGCGCAATCAGTTTCTTTTTATTATCTAATTTTAAATTTTTAAAAAAATCTCTAGCCGATGTAATCGAAAATTTTGTTACTTCACAAATTGAACAATTCCCCACGCGCACGGCTAAACTTTCCGGTCTTAATCTCGCTCCGTGACAAGCCGGGCAAGGCAGATTACTCATATATTTATTAATTTCTTCTTTTAGAAAATCACTATCAGTTTTCTTGAATAATCTTTCTAAATGCGGGATTATCCCCTCATATGGCTTTCCCCAAACATCGATTTCCCCACCATAAAGAATTAAATTTTGCGTAGGTTTAGATAATTTTTTAAATGGCTCGTCCATACTAAAATCAGCAACATTCGCTAATTCAACAAGTAAGCTGCGGTAATACATTAAATATCCTTTACCGCCACGGCGCCAAGGCTCTAATGCGCCTTGTCTTAAACTTTTGTTTTTATCCGGGATAACTAATTCTTCATCTATTTCCATCTTTGTCCCTAACCCCCCGCAAGCCGAACACGCCCCATAAGGACTGTTGAATGAAAACATTCGCGGTTGAAATTCCTCATAATTAATTTGGCAATGCGTACAAGCATACATTTGGCTAAAAATCATTTCCTGTCTTTTCCCCAACTTATCTTCAATCACAATAAGCAC
>JBDRJV010000033.1:0-14508 GCA_043814605.1 Candidatus Omnitrophota bacterium
GATAATGTTGCCATGGAAATAGAATTAATTGTTCCGATTGCAATGGAAAAAGAGCTCAGGTTTGCCATTCGTGAAGGCGGACGTACAGTTGGAGCAGGGGTAATTTCCGAAATAATTGAGTAGGAAAGAAAAAAAGCAAAATAGGCATAAACCATGAGAGAATTGATTACAATAGCGTGTAAAGAGTGTAAAAACCGAAATTACCATTCAACTAAAAATAAGAAAAAAAATTCAGATAAATTAGAATTAAAAAAGTTTTGTCGTAGTTGCCGAAAACATACGCTTCATCGAGAAACAAAATAAAATATAATCCGATAATTGGCTTGAAATTAAAGCTCAATGGGATTTTTTGTCTTTTTTTATGTTGATTTTTGAAAAATACCAAGATTACAGTAAAACTGTAGTGGTCACACAGGAGCGTCGGTTAATGGCAAACCAACGGTCTCCAAAACCGTGACTGCGGGTTCGACTCCTGCCGCTCCTGCCAGCTTTTACAACGCTGGTTAATAATTTGTGGCGAAGTGAGACAAAAATGAATAAAATAAAAAATTTTTTTGTAAATGTAAAATCAGAAATGATAAAAGTGTCTTGGCCGACACGCGATGAATTGCTCAATTCTACCTGGGTTGTCCTGATTTCCGTAGCAATTTTAGCTGTGTACATTTATCTGGTTGATTTATTGTACACATTGATCATTGGATTAGTTATTAAGTAAAGAAGAGATTATGGCAAAACATTGGTATGTAGTTCACACCCAGACTGGGCATGAGGATAGAGTAAAAGCTCATTTAGAAAAAAGAATTAAAACAGCAAATGCTCAAGAGACAATTTCCCAGGTATTAATCCCTACTGAAAAAGTCGCCGAAGTACGAAACGGAAAAAAAGACAATTTTAGAGAGAAAATTTTTCCCGGGATATGTTTTGATTGAAATGGAATTAAGCGATGAAGTCTGGTATTTAATTCGCAATACTCCGGGGATTACCGGGTTTATCGGCCCGGGAGCTAAACCGCAGCCTTTAAGCGAGGCAGAAGTAGAAGGTATATTAAAACAAGCAGAAGAAAGCAAAGAAAAGCCAATGCCTAAAGTTATTTTCAAGAAGGGCGAGGCAGTTAAAATTATTGAAGGTCCATTTACAAATTTTAACGGAGAAATTGAAGAAGTATATCCAAGCAAGGGTAAAATTAAGGTAATGGTTGCAATTTTTGGCCGTTCAACCCCTGTGGAATTAGAATACTGGCAAGTGGAGAAAATTTAGCGATGGCAAAACAAGAAAAAACAAAAATTAAGTTACAGATACCGGCTGGACAGGCAAACCCAGCACCGCCGGTTGGCCCGGCATTAGGACAGCACGGTGTTAATATCATGGATTTTTGTAAAAAATTTAACGAGGCAACAAAAGATAAACAGGGGTTAGTTATCCCAGTTGTTTTAACTGTTTATGAAGACAAATCATTCACGTTTATTTTAAAAAGCCCGCCTTGTTCTGTTCTCTTAAAAAGAGCCGCAAATCTGGCCAAGGGGTCTGGTGTGCCAAATAAAGAAAAAGTAGGATCTGTCACTAAAACTCAAGTTGAGGAAATCGCAAAAATAAAATTAGAAGATTTAAATACATCTAATGTTCAACAAGCAATGCGCATTGTTGAGGGTACAGCTAGAAGTATGGGAATCGAAATAAAGGGATAAATTCCAATGAAAAAAGAAAGTAAAAGAACCCAGGAATTTAATAAATTATTTGACAAAAATAAAAATTATACGCTGGAAGAAATCATATTTATACTGAAAAAGGCCCACAAAGTAAAATTTGATGAATCTGTTGATTTAGCAATATTTTTGGGTATTGATCCTAAGCAATCGGAACAGATGGTCAGAGGCAGCGTGATATTACCACACGGGTTAGGGAAAAAAGTACGCGTGGCGGTTTTTTGTAAAGGCGAAGAAACAGTAAAAGCCAAAGAAGCTGCAGCGGATTACATAGGAGCACAGGATTTAATTGATAAAGTTAAGGCTGGTTGGCTTGAATTTGATGTGGCTATTTCTACCCCGGAAATGATGAGAGATTTGGCAAAATTAGGTAAAGTTTTAGGCCCGCGCGGTTTAATGCCAAGCCCCAGAGCCGGCACGGTTACTCAGGATGTGGGTAAAGCTGTTAAAGAAGCAAAAGCGGGTAAAGTAGAATTTAAAATGGATAAATTAGCGGGGATTCATGTATCTGTGGGAAAACTTTCTTTTGTGGACAATGCCTTAGTAGAAAATGCAAAAGCGGTAATTGATGCCGTAAATAAGGCAAAACCACAAACAGCAAAGGGGCAATATATTAAAAGCATATATGTTTCTAGTACCATGGGCCCTGGCTTAAAGGTAGATTCTTCTGAATATAAAGTCGTATAAATAATTTTTTTCAATTTGTATGGCTTTATTTTTTTTTATTGGTTAAAAAATAAATTTAGGGCAAGGAGTAATTATGGCGCATCTTGAAAAAAAATATATAGTTAAGGAGGTTAGTGACTATTTCAAAAAATCCTCGGGATTAATTGTGGCAAATTTTAATAAAATTAGCGTTGTGGCAATGGATTCACTGCGCAGAAAACTTGAAAAGAATTCGGCAAAATTAATAGTTACTAAAAATACGCTGATTAAGCGGGCTTTAAATAAAGCGAAATTAGATGATGCGGCACAGTTTGTTGATCGCGCAACCGGAGTTGCTGTTTATCAGGAAGATCCGGTTACTGTAACCAAAACACTTTTTGATTTTTCAAAAGATCATGAAGAATTCAAAATCCGTGGCGGGATTGTTGAAGGAACTCTGATTGATGAGGTGAAAACAAGAGAACTGTCCGAATTGCCAAGTAAAGATGTTCTTATTGCTACTGTAGTTATGCGGATGAAATCACCGATTAACGGATTGGTTAATGTTTTGGCCGGGCCAGTACGAGGTTTAGTTATAGCGTTAAATCAAATAAATAAACAAAAATCACAAAAGGGCTGATAAAAGGAGGGCAAAATGTCTGAGCAGGTAAAAGAAGAGAAACAGGAAGCAGTAAAGCTTTCTCCCAAATCTGAGGAGATCATTAAGAGTATTGAAGAAATGAGCGTATTAGAATTAGCAAATTTAGTAAAAGTCTTGGAAGAAAAATTCGGTGTTTCTGCAGCAATGCCTATGGCAATTGCCGCAGCACCAGGGGCAGCGGCTGCGGCTGTGGCCGAGGAAAAAACCAGCTTTAACGTAATTTTAGCTTCTGTTGGGGATAAAAAAATCCAGGTAATTAAAGAAATTCGTGCGATTACAAGCTTAGGCTTAAAAGAAGCAAAGGACCTAGTTGATTCTGCGCCAAAGCCAGTTAAAGAAAATGTGAGTAAAGAAGAAGCAGAAGAAATTAAGAAAAAACTTGAAGAACAAGGTGCAAAAATCGAATTAAAGTAATCGTATTTAATTGGAAAAAGTTAAATTAAATAATGAATTTTATCCCGTAGCTAAAAAAAATGGTTATAAACGGAATCCCATTTTAAGGAACCGAATATGAAAGAAAGAAAAAATTACGCGAAATTAAAAGAAGTTTTTGAATCGCCTCATTTATTATGCGTACAGCAGGAATCTTATTACAATTTTTTGCAAATAGGAGTGGCAAAAACAAAACGCCAACCCATAGGGTTACAAGCTGTTTTTAAAGAAGTTTTCCCTGTGGAAAACTTTGATAAAACTTGCCGTTTGGAGTTTTTAAGTTATAACCTGGAAAAACCTAAATATGAAGTTGATGAATGTCAAAGGCGCGGGATGAGTTATGCGGCTCCTTTAAAAGTCAAATTACGTTTGCGTACAGGCAAGGAAGCTAAAGAGCAGGAAGTTTATATGGGAGACTTGCCCTTGATGACCGATGTGGGTACTTTTGTTATTAATGGTGATGAAAGAGTTGTGGTGAGCCAATTGCACAGATCCCCGGGAATTTGTTTTGAAGAAACAATCCATGCATCAGGAAAGAGATTGTATTCTTCGCGCGTGATCCCTTATCGCGGGGCATGGGTAGAATTTGAGTTTGATATAAATGACGTGTTATTTGTGTATATTGACAGAAGAAGAAAATTTTTTGCTACCACATTTTTAAGAGCAATCGGGTTTTCGACAAATGTTGATATTTTAAAAATATTTTATCCGGTTGAAGAAATCCACCTGCCGTTTAAATCTTCACAAGACATGAATAAATTAATTTTAGCCCAGGACATTATTAACCCGAAAGACAACATTACAATTTTATTATCCGCAGGGACAAGACTGAGTAAACATGTAATTGATCAGTTAATGGATTTAAATATAAAAAGTGTGAATTGTTTTATCGCGAATACTTCAGAAGTAATTAATACTTTAGAAAAAGACCGCACCACAAACAGAGAAGAAGCCCTATTCGAAATTTATCGCCGCCTGCGTCCGGGAGATCCGGTAACGATTGAATCAGCACAAAGTTTAATTGAAAGATTAATTTTTGATAACAAGCGTTATGATTTAGGGCGTGTCGGCCGGTTTGTTTTAAACAGAAAATTAAACATGAAGGTGGATTTAGAAACAAGGGTTTTAGATGCAGATACTTTAATTAATGCGATAAAATATTTAATAAAATTAAAAAATGGTGAAGGCAATACTGATGATATTGATCATTTAGGTAACAGACGAGTTAGAACAGTAGGCGAACTTGTGCAAAATCAGTTTCGCATTGGCCTGGCTCGGATGGAGCGTTCTGTCCGTGAACGCATGGGAATCTATGAAATGGATACGGTTATGCCGCACAATTTAATTAATTCCAAGTTAATTTCTTCTGTAATTAAAGATTTCTTTGGCCGTAGTCAGCTTTCTCAATTTATGGATCAGACTAATCCGTTATCAGAATTGACACACAAAAGACGCTTGAGCGCATTAGGCCCAGGAGGGTTAAGCCGGGAAAGAGCCGGATTTGAAGTGCGTGACGTGCATTATTCTCATTACGGTCGTATTTGTCCAATTGAAACCCCGGAAGGGCCGAATATCGGGCTAATTGCATCGTTAACAACTTTTTCCCGAATTAATGAATTCGGATTTATTGAAACACCTTATCGTAAAGTAGTAACTGGAAGAGTTACGGAAAAAATAGATTATTTAAGTGCAGATATGGAAGACCAATATGTTATTGCTCAGGCGAATGCGCCTTTAGATAAAAATGGTTGTTTTATCAACGAATCTATTTCTTGCCGATATAAAGGAGATTTTCCTAAAGCTACTCGCGATGAAGTGGATTATATGGATGTTTCTCCGCGGCAAATTGTTAGTGTTGCGGCAAGTTTAGTGCCTTTTTTAGAACATGACGATGCCAATCGGGCACTGATGGGAAGTAATATGCAGCGTCAAGCTGTTCCTTTATTATATACTGAATCACCACTGGTCGGTACAGGGATGGAAAAGAAAGTTGCAATTGATGCGGGATCTGTAATTACAGCCCAAGCATCAGGGACAGTTAAATATGTTGATGCAAAAACTATTATTATTGACAGTTTAACCTATAATTTAAAGAAATTTTCCCGTTCGAATGCATCTACCTGCATTAACCAAAGGCCGATTGTGAAAATTGGGCAGAAGGTTAAAAAGGGGGATATTATTGCTGACGGAGCGGCAACGGAAAACGGAGAGTTAGCTTTGGGCCGAAATGTTTTAGTTGCGTTTATGCCTTGGCGCGGTTATAACTTTGAAGATGCGATTTTAATTAGTGAAAGAGTGGTCAAAGAAGATATGTATACTTCGGTTCACGTAGAAGAATTTGAATGTGAAGCGCGTGATACACGTTTAGGAAACGAAGAAATTACGCGGGATATACCCAACATCGGAGAAGAATCACTCAAGGATTTAGGGGATGACGGGATAATTCGTATTGGAGCGGAAGTTGCTTCTGGAGATATTTTAGTAGGAAAAGTTACCCCGAAAAGCGAAACAGAATTATCCCCCGAAGAAAAATTGCTCAGAGCAATTTTCGGGGAGAAAGCACAAGATGTAAAAGACACTTCTTTGACTGTACCTCCGGGAATTGAAGGAGTAATTATTGATGTACGGGTTTTTTCGCGTAAAGGATTAAAGGGTAAAACTAAAGAGCAAATTAGTGATGAATTGCGAATTATTGAAAAAATGCGTAAATATTATAACGAACAAATTAAAAAATTAAATCAGGATCGCAATCAAAAGCTTTATAATCTGCTTTTAGGCAAAAAATTAGCGGCAAGCTTGCTGGATGAAGAAACAGGATCTGTGCTGATTGGAGCTAATAAAGTTGTGAAAAGCAAAGATATTAAAAAAATAGAACGTGTGGATATTGATAGTATTAAAATTTCCGAAGATCCGCAAACCGAAGAAAATATTAAAAGAATCATCCGGCTCTTGGATGATCAAATAAAAGAAATAACTGAGGAAGAGGCACGTGAAATTGAGAAAGTAAAAAGAGGTGATGAGCTTCCTCCCGGAGTTCTAAAAAAGGTTGTTGTTTTAGTGGCCAGTAGAAAGAGGCTTTCTGTTGGGGATAAAATGGCTGGTCGTCATGGTAATAAGGGGGTTATTGCCCGAATTTTACCGGAAGAAGATATGCCGTTTTTACCAGATGGAACTCCTGTAGAAATAGTATTAAATCCTTTAGGCGTCCCGTCGCGTATGAATGTCGGGCAGATTTTAGAAACGCATTTGGGTTGGGCGGCTAAAGTTTTAGGTTTTAAAGTGGCGAGTCCTGTTTTTGATGGAGCAAAAGAAGAAGAAATGCGGCTGGAACTTAAAAAGGCAGGATTACCAGAAGACGGGAAAGTTATTGTCCGGGATGGTCTTACTGGTAATGATTTTGATAAGAAAATCGCTGTCGGGTATATATATATTGTAAAACTTGCGCATCTTGTGGATGATAAAATTCACGCCCGTTCTATCGGGCCATATTCATTGGTGACGCAACAGCCATTAGGCGGTAAGGCGCAATTTGGTGGTCAGCGTTTTGGCGAAATGGAAGTATGGGCACTGGAAGCATACGGTGCCGCATTTACATTACAGGAACTTTTAACAGTTAAAAGTGATGATGTAACCGGAAGAACAAGAATTTATGAATCAATTGTTAAAGGCGAAAACGCATTGAAGCCGAGCACTCCAGAATCATTTAATGTTTTGGTAAAAGAATTGCAAAGTTTAACTCTGGATGTACGCACGGAATCAAAAGATGATGAAATTGAAAAAACTAAAAAAGTTAAAAATAAATAGAAAGGAATAATTATGGCACAAGATGCAAATGCATTTGATGCTATATCCATAAAAATTGCTTCTCCGGAAGTAGTGCGGTTATGGTCAAAAGGTGAGATAAAAAAACCAGAAACGATAAATTACCGAACTTTAAAACCGGAAAAAGATGGTTTATTTTGTGAACGGATTTTTGGCCCGACAAAAGACTGGGAATGTAATTGCGGAAAATATAAAAGAATTAAACATAAAGGAATAGTTTGCGACCGTTGCGGAGTTGAAGTTACGCTTTCTAAGGTTAGACGGGAACGAATGGGTCATATAGAACTTGCCACACCCGTTTCACATGTTTGGTTTTTTAAGGCTTTGCCCTCACGCATGGGGGCAATCCTGGATTTAACCCAGCGCGAACTGGAGAAAGTAATCTATTATGAGGAATATATTGTGCTTGATCCGGGTGAGACACCTTTGCATAAAAAAGAATTGTTAACGGAAGACAGATATCAGGAATATCTTAATCGCTATGGCAGTAAATTTACAGCAATGATGGGAGCAGAGGCAATCAGTAAATTATTAGCCGAAGTGGACCTGGATAAATTAGCCAAAAAAAGACGCAAACAGTTAGACGCAACAAAAGCCGAAGCAACACAGAAAAAATTAGTTAAAATCCTTAAAATTGTCGAAGCAATGAAAAAATCCGGGAATAATCCGGAATGGATGATTTTAAGAGTTTTACCGGTTATTCCCCCTGATTTAAGACCGCTAGTCCCGCTTGATGGTGGCCGCTTTGCAACCAGTGACTTAAACGATTTATACCGTCGCGTAATTAATCGTAATAACCGTTTAAAAAAATTATTAGAATTAAAAGCTCCCGATGTAATTATTCGTAATGAAAAACGTATGCTGCAGGAAGCCGTAGATGCTTTATTTGATAATGGCCGTCATGGACGCCCAGTATTGGGCCCTGGTAACCGTCCTTTAAAATCACTCAGTGATATGCTTAAAGGCAAACAAGGCCGTTTTCGGCAGAACTTATTAGGAAAACGTGTAGATTATTCCGGCCGCTCGGTTATTGTGATTGGTCCGGAATTAAAATTACATCAATGTGGATTACCAAAAAGAATGGCTTTAGAATTATTTGAGCCGTTTATTATTAAAAAACTCAGAGAACGCGGTTTAGTGCACACGGTTAAAAGTGCGAAAAGAATGGTTGAACGCGCCCGGCTCGAAGTCTGGGATATTTTAGAGGAAGTGATTTGCGAACACCCAGTATTACTTAACCGTGCACCCACATTACACCGCTTAGGGATCCAGGCTTTTGAGCCGGTTTTAGTTGAGGGAAAAGCAATTCGTATTCATCCTTTGGTCTGTACGGCATTTAATGCTGATTTTGACGGAGATCAGATGGCAGTTCATGTGCCTTTATCAACAGAAGCACAAATGGAAGCACGTTTAATCATGTTATCAACTAATAATATTTTTTCTCCTTCAGATGGACGGCCGATTATTTCCCCCAGCCAGGATATTGTTCTGGGATGTTATTATATAACTGCCGCGGGATTAAAAGATCAGTCTGTAGAGGTGAAAAATCTACCGCTTTATTGTGATGTTGATGAAGCAATTACTGTTTATCAATGCGAACAAGGACAAATCCATCAAAGATGCCGCTTAAAGATAGGCAACGAAATTATTGAGACAACTTTGGGCAGAATAATCTTTAATCAAATTATTCCGGCAGGATTTGGTTTTGTTAATGAACAAATGGAAAAGACAAAACTAAGTAAAATTATTACTGATTGCTATAAAAATTTTGGCCATCATCGTACAGTTTTATTGCTTGATGATTTAAAGAAAATCGGATTTGAATATGCTACGATTGCGGGGATTTCGATTTCTATGGAAGATCTGAAGATACCCGAAGCCAAGCAAAAGATTATCGAAACATCGCACCAGGAAGTTGCCAGCGTGGAAAAGCAACACCGTCGGGGAATTATCACCGAAGGCGAACGTTACAATAAAATCATTGATATTTGGACGCATACAACTGATGCGATTGCAGACCAAGTTTTTAAAGGTTTGGATAGATTTAATTCTATTTATATGATGGCTGATTCTGGTGCGCGCGGTTCAAAATTACAAATCAGACAGTTAGCCGGAATGCGTGGCTTAATGGCTAAGCCATCTGGTGAAATTATTGAAAGCCCGATTACGGCAAATTTCCGTGAGGGATTAACAGTTCTTGAATTTTTTATTTCAACGCATGGAGCGAGAAAAGGCTTAGCGGATACAGCATTAAAAACAGCTGATGCCGGTTATTTAACCAGAAGGCTTATTGATGTTGCCCAGGATGTAATTATTACTCAAGATGATTGCAATACCTTAAACGGGATACAAATCGCGGCAATTACCGAAGGAGACGAGGTTGTTGTCAGCTTGAAAGAACGTATTGTGGATAGAATCGCCTTGGATAATATTGTTGATATTGTAACGGACAAAACAGTTGTGGCTATGGGCGAGGAAATCACAGAGGAAAAAGCAAATAAGATTGAAGAGTTAGGAATTGAAAGGATTAGAATTAGAAGTGTTTTAACTTGCGAAGTTATTCATGGAGTATGTGCTAAATGTTATGGCAGAAATCTGGCTACACAAAGATTAGTAGAATTAGGCGAGGCAGTAGGGATTGTTGCTGCACAGTCTATTGGTGAACCAGGAACACAGTTAACAATGAGAACTTTTCATATCGGAGGTACTGCTTCTCGAATTGTGGAACAATCACAAATTAAAGTAAAAAATACAGGGTTAGTTAAATATACTAATTTCCGGATTGTAAAGACAAAAAATAATGAAATCGTTGTCCTTAACCGAAACGGACAATTAAGTATTTGTGATGAAAACGAAAGAGAGCTTGAATCTTATAATATCCCGATAGGATCAGTACTGACTGTGGGCGAGGGAGAAAAAATCGAAAAGGATCAAATTGTGGTTAAATGGGATCCCTATACTTCTCCAATTTTAACGGAAGTTGATGGGTATGTGCGCTTTGAAGATATTAAAGAAGGCTTGACGATACGGGAGGAGATTGATCCATCAACTGGTTTAACGGATCGTGTTATTATTGATCACAAAGCTGATTATCATCCGCAAATAATTGTTTACAATAAAAATGACGAAGTAGTTGCTTTTTATACCATTCCCTCTGGTGCGCACATTGTTGTGCAGGATGGACAGGATGTTGAAGGAGGCAGTATCTTAGCAAAAACACCGCGTAAAATTACTAAGACAAAAGATATTACAGGTGGTTTGCCGCGAGTTGCAGAAATTTTTGAAGCGCGCCGCCCCAAAGATCCAGCGATAATCAGTGAAATTGATGGAATGATTGAATTTGGCACGCCAAAAAAAGGACAGCGTCGTATAATTATTAAAAGTGTATCCGGGATGTCTAAAGAATATTTAATTCCTCCAGGAAAACATTTAAATGTTTATAAAGGAGATCCTGTAATTAGCGGACAAGTGCTCACAGATGGGCCTATGGTTCCGCAGGATATTTTACGGGTTAGCGGCGTTCAGAAACTGCAGGAACATTTGGTCAATGAAATTCAGGAAGTTTACCGGTTACAGGGCGTCCGCATTAACGATAAACATATTGAAGTAATTGTAAGGCAGATGCTTAAAAAGGTTAAAATTGAAGATTCCGGTGATACTGATTTCCTGCAGGGACAACAAGTAGATAAATTCGTTTTAGATAAAGAAAATAAAAAAATTAAAGATAAAAAGGGGAAAGCCGCCAGTGCGACTCCGTTATTACTAGGGATTACGAAAGCATCTTTAACCACAGAAAGTTTTATTTCCGCAGCAAGTTTCCAAGAGACAACGCGTGTTTTAACCGAGGCTGCAGCGAGCGGTAAACGTGATGGACTTCTAGGGTTAAAAGAAAACGTGATCATGGGTCATTTAATACCCGCAGGAACAGGTTTTTCTTCTCATAGTAATATTAAGATTATTCATGATGAATCTGATCAGGATAATCAGAAAAATAAAAAAGTTGAAGAAGAAATCCCTCAAACCGTGTAATCGGTAAGGAAGTTTAAGGAGAAAAAATCAAAATGCCAACAATTAGTCAATTAGTGAGAAAAGGTAGAAAAAAATCAATGAACCGTTCCAAATCGCGTGCATTAGGAAAATGTCCGCAAAGAAGAGGTGTTTGTTTACAGGTCAGAACAATGACTCCGAAAAAACCTAACTCTGCATTACGTAAAATAGCCAGAGTAAGACTGACAAACGGGATTGAAGTAACTGCGTATATCCCGGGAGAAGGGCATAATTTACAGGAACACTCTATTGTCCTTGTGCGGGGAGGGCGGGTTAAAGATTTGCCAGGAGTACGTTATCATATTGTGCGGGGAACATTAGATACAGCTGGTGTTTCAGACAGAAAAAGAAGCCGGTCTTGTTATGGGACAAAAAAGCCGAAAAAATAAAGAATTAAAGAGTTAATGGAAATTATAAGGAGGAATCATGCGTCGAAGGCGCGCGGTAAAACGAGAAATTAATCCAGACCCAAAATATAATAGTACTCTAGTGACAAAGCTGATAAACATAATTATGAACAAGGGGAAAAAGTCTGTAGCGGAGAAAATTGTCTATTCCGCTTTTGAAACATTGGAAAAAAAGACAAGTAAAAGTGCCTTAGAAATTTTTAAAAAAGCATTAGAAAATGCCCGGCCTTTAGTTGAGGTAAAACCCCGCCGAGTCGGAGGCGCTACATATCAGGTCCCGATAGAGATTAGACAGGATCGCGGCACGATCATTGCTTTGCGTTGGATTCGGAATTTTGCCCGGGCAAGAAAAGGCAAACCGATGGAAGTAAAATTAGCACAAGAATTTTTGGACGCATATAAAGGTGAAGGTGCGGCAATCAAAAAAAGAGAAGATACGCATAAAATGGCTGAATCAAATAAGGCCTTTGCTCATTATAGATGGTAATTTTTGAGAATAATTTGTCCGGATTATATAGATATAATAGGTGTAAATTTTAAATTAAACAACCCAGACAGAAAAGTGAACTTTATGTCGAGAGAATTTCCTTTAGAAAAAACTAGAAATATTGGTATTATGGCACACATTGATGCGGGAAAGACAACGACAACAGAAAGAATTTTATTTTATACCGGCCGTGTTTATAAAATGGGAGAAGTTGACCAAGGAACGGCAACTATGGACTGGATGGTTCAAGAACAGGAACGCGGGATTACCATTACCAGTGCCAGTACAACCTGTTTTTGGCATGAACATCGTATTAATATAATTGATACCCCCGGGCATGTAGATTTTACAGTAGAAGTAGAAAGATCTTTACGCGTGCTTGATGGAGCAATAATTGTTCTTTGTGCAGTGGGTGGGGTTGAACCCCAAAGTGAAACTGTATGGCGCCAGGCTCAACGTTATAATATACCGTGTATGGCTTATGTTAATAAAATGGACAGAGTTGGTTGTGATTTTTACGGCGCTTTAAAACAAATGCAAAAACGTTTAGGGGCAAAAATTATCCCGATGCAAATTCCCCTCGGAAGTGAGGAAAATTTCCGGGGCGTAGTAGATTTAATTAAAATGAAAGCCTTGATCTTTGATAAAAAAAATGAAGGTGTTGATTTTTTTGAAACAGATATTCCTCATGATTTGCTGGATTTAGCACATGAGTACAGAATGCAAATGATTGAAAAAGCTTCTGAGCATGATATGGATCTTATGGGAAAATATATCCATAATCAAACGCCTGAACCTGACCAATTAAAAAATGCAATCAGACAAGCAACAATAAAATACGGTTATGTGCCGGTGTTTTGCGGTTCTAGTTTTCGAAAAATTGGAGTACAACCATTAATTGATGCAATTTGTGATTATTTACCGAGTCCGGTTGATGTTCCGCCAATCGAAGGTATAGTTCCAAATTCCGATAAAAAACAAACCCGGATTACTAGTGATGGAGAAAAATTCAGCGCTTTAGCTTTTAAAATTATGACAGATGCTTATGTGGGAAAACTGACATTTTTCCGAGTTTATTCGGGTATTTTGAAATCCGGGACTTATATTTATAATGCAAATCTGCAAAAAAAAGAAAGAATTGGTAAACTCGTAAAAATGCATGCTAACAAGCAAGAAATAGTTAATGAAGTTTATGCCGGGGACATTGCTGCCGCAGTAGGATTAAGGGAAACTAAAACCGGAGAAACAATTTGTGATATTAATAATCCGATAATCCTAGAAAGTATTAATTTCCCAGAACCTGTTGTTTCTTTAGCTATTGAACCTGCAACACAAGCAGCACAGGAAAAATTAGCATTTTCATTACATAAGATTCAAGAAGAAGATCCAAGTTTTCATGTTAATTATAATAAAGAAACTGGCCAGACAATAATATCGGGCATGGGAGAATTACATTTAGAAATTATTGTGGATCGGCTTTTAAGAGAATTTAAAGTGGAAGCTAATGTAGGCAAACCACAAGTAGCATATAAGGAAACAATTAGTAAAACTGTAGAGGTTGAAAGTAAATTTATTCAACAAACCGGAGGTCGGGGACAATATGGACATGTAGTTTTAGAAATGTCTCCCAGTAAACGTGGTCAAGGTATTGTTTTTTTAAATAAAATTACCAAGGGCTCAATCCCCAAGGAGTATATTAATAGTGTAAAAGAGGGAGTGATTGGCTCAGCGCAATCAGGGGTGCTTGCTGGCTATCCGGTAATTGATGTAGCTGTAAAGCTTGTGGATGGGTCACAGCATGAAGTTGATTCATCAGACCTTGCCTTTAGAATGGCAGGATCCATGGCTTTTACCGATGGTTTAAGAAAAGCCCATTCAGTTTTACTGGAACCGATTATGTCATTAGAAGTGGTGACCCCGATTGAGTACTTAGGAGATGTAATTGGTGATTTAGGTTCCAGAAGGTGTAAAATTGAATCCATGACTGATCGCGCTAATGTAAAGGTAGTCAGAGGATTTGTTCCTTTGGCAGAAATGTTTGGTTATGCAACTGTAATAAGAAGCTTGACACAAGGTCGAGGAATGTATACAATAGAACCTTCTTATTACTTTGAGGTTCCCAAACAAGTACAAGAAACAATAATTGGAAAGCGCTATTAATTCAGGAGGTGCATAATGGCAAAAGAAAAATTTGAACGCAATAAGCCGCATGTAAACATTGGAACAATTGGCCACGTAGACCATGGAAAGACAACATTAACCGCAGCAATAACGCACATATTATCCAAGAAAGGTTTAGCCCAG
>JBDRJV010000034.1:0-2588 GCA_043814605.1 Candidatus Omnitrophota bacterium
GACTAAACCGCAGGCATGAGTTGAGGCATGTCTTACTGTCCCTTCTAATTTTTTAGCAAAATCAATTAAAGTTTTAGCTTTTTCATCGCTATTGTAAATTTTTTTAAATTCATCAATTTTTTCCAAAGTTTCTTTAAGGTTAAATCCGGTTGGAATCATTTTAGCGATTTTATCGCAAAATGCATAATCATAACCCAAAGCCCGACCGACATCTCGGACAGCTGCTCTGGCCGCCATTGTTCCGAAAGTTATAATCTGGGCGACTTTATCTTGTCCATATTTTTGGGTGATATAAGTAATTAATTCATCCCTTCTTCTATCGGCAAAATCCATATCAATATCAGGCATTGAGATTCTGGAAGGATTAAGAAATCTTTCAAAAATTAATTCGTGTTCTATTGGGTCGATATTAGTAATTCTTAAACAATAAGAAACAACAGAACCACCTACACTGCCTCTCCCGGGTCCGACAACAATTCTATTTTCTTTGGCCCAATTAACATAATCCTGAACTATTAAGAAATAAGAAGCAAAACCCATATTTTTAATAACAGAAAGTTCATAGTTCAATCTTTCTAAGGCTTCTTTTTCTCGAGGTCCTTGGTATCTTTTTTTAAAGCCCTCTAAACATAAATCTCTTAACTGGTCATCGGGAGTTTTATTATTGGGAACCTTAAAAAGAGGAAGACGAATTTCTCCTAATTTAAAATCAAAATTACATTGTTCCGCTATTTTTTGAGTGTTTTCAATTGCTTCCGGCGTATCTTTAAAATCATTAATCATTTGTTCGGAAGACTTTACTGAAAAATCATCTCCTTTCAAAGTAATTCTTTCCGGGTCATTTAAATCACCGCCAGTATTAATCGTCATTAAAATATCTTGGGCGTCAGCATCTTCTAACACTAAATAATGGCTGTCATTGGCAGCCACTAACGGAATATCTAACTTCTTAGCAATTTTTATTATTGCTTGATTGACGATTGATTGATCTGGAATATTGGGATGATGCTGGATTTCCAGATAAAAGTTACCTTTACCGAAAATATTTTGATATTTTATAGCTAAATCTTCAGCTTCTTTGATTTTTTTAGCCAAAATTAATTTGGAAATTTTACCTTGTAAACAAGCCGAAGTGGCAATTAAACCTTCTGAGTATTGAGCTAATAACTCATCATCAATCCTCGGTTTGTAATAAAATCCGTTTAAATTGGCTTCAGTTATCAGTTTTACTAGATTTTTATAACCTTGTTCGTTTTTAACCAATAGAATTAAGTGATATCTCTTATCATCAATATTTGGTCTTTTTTGCGACATTTTTTCGTAAGCCACATAAACCTCGCAGCCAATTATCGGTTTAATTCCTCTTTTTTTTGCTTCTTTATAGAATTCAATTGCTCCATAAACATTACCGTGATCGGTTAAGGCAACTGAATCCATACCCAGTTTTTTTATATGGTCTAAAAAATCCTCGATTTTCGGCAATCCGTCTAAAAGAGAATAATGAGAGTGGCAATGAAGATGAGTAAATTTCATAACAATTAATAGATTATTCTATATGTTTTTATGTATTTATGCAAAAAGTGATTGAATGGAATTCTGTTATGAATTATCATAAAACAAAGTGAATTTAAATTTAGAAAAAAAATTTTGGAAAAAGGGATATAAATGCGTTGTTGGTTTGGACGAAGCCGGAAGGGGACCATTAGCCGGTCCGGTTTTTGCCGCTGTCGTTATAGTTGAAAATTGTAAATCGGGAATTAAAAATTTAAAAGAAGTTAATGATTCTAAAAAACTTTCCCCAAATAAACGAGAAGAACTTTATAAGCTATTAACTGAAGATAAGAATATAAAATGGGGGATAGGCAGAGTTTCGGAAAAGATTATTGATAAAATTAATATTCTGGAAGCAACCAAAAAAGCGATGATTAGAGCAATTAAAAATTTAGAAAAGCGTAACAAAAAAATTAAAGTTGATTATTTGATTATTGACGGTAATTTTATTTTACCCGCCGAAGCTTTGGCGAAGGCGGGCATCAATTTGAATTTACCTCAAAAATCGGTTATCAAAGGCGACTCTAAAATTTTTTCCTGTGCTGCTGCTTCAATCATCGCCAAGGTTAAAAGAGACAGAGTAATGGTTAAATATCATAAAAAATATCCTCAATACGGTTTTAATAAACATAAAGGATATCCGACAAAACAACATCGTTTGTCTATTAAAAAATACGGTAGCTGTAAAATACACCGGCTGACATTCAGATCGGACATTTAAGAGTCTTGCCAAGTTAAAAATTGTTTGTTATTATATTTAATAACAAGGTTTTTAATTTTCTTTCGCGCTTTATCTCAAGGGAACCCTACGCGTCTCAAAAAATTAAAAATTCTTGTTTAAATTTTAAACATTAATTATTTGTAATATTATGGCAGTTCCTAGAGGAAAACATACGAAAGGAAAGAGGGGTGGCATAAGAATGCACCATTTTATCAAGGAGCCATTTTTGATTTCTTGCCCTAAGTGTGGAGTTCTTAAAAAACCGCATTTTGTTTGTGAGTCTTGCGGTTATTATAAAAAAGAAGAAGTTATCAAT